>CAJFTO010000011.1 GCA_904419955.1 Candidatus Roslinia caecavium
AGATATATTAAATAATGAAACTTCGCTATTTAATGGCGAAATATACATTGATAAAACAATTGGATATTTTAATATACCTTCAATTTATCCATCAGCAATTTATTCTACAATGGAAGAAGATCCATTTTTAGATATGCAAAATTCTAAAGATTATGCTGGAATTGTTATGAATTACCAATCATACTTTGATATTGCTACTAAATATATAAATTATATTGCTACAGCTTTAAAAGAATCGGAAATAACTACAACCAATAAAGGGTTAACTGTTTTATATGAGTATGTTATAAATGATAGTAACAAAGAGAATATAAATACCAAATTAAACTCTTTAGTGGCAGAAGATCCTCTTTTATCGGCATATATGAAAAATAACAACGGAGAGGATTGGCAAGATAGCAATACTCTTTCTAATATGAATATATCATTCGAAGTAAATGTTATAACTGGAAAAATTGTTACCTTTAATGTAACAACAGAAGATAACACTTATCGCGGCGAAGTAATAAAGATAGACGAGATACTGGACGCGTGGACAAAACCGCTGGAGGGCGTGTACCCGACGACCGCGAAGTACGACAACGTCGGCATGAAGACTTTCGCATACTCGCTGCGCGGCGAGAAGGCGCCTGCGATAAAGACCGCGAAGCCGAGAGTGTTTATACCAGCGTTCCCGGGCACGAACTGCGAATACGATTCCGCGAGAGCGTTTGAGAGATTCGGCGCTGTAGCCGATATCCAAATATTTAAGAACCTGAAGCAGGAACATATAGAGGATTCGATCGACAGATTCACCGAGTCGGTGAGGAAAGCGCAGATAATAATGATCCCGGGCGGATTCAGCGGCGGCGACGAGCCGGACGGTTCGGGTAAATTCATAAAGGCCGCGTTCGAGAACGAAAAGCTCAAAGAGACGGTCATGGAGCTTCTGAATAAGAGAGACGGACTTATCCTTGGAATATGCAACGGCTTCCAGGCGCTCGTAAAGCTCGGACTCGTTCCGTACGGCGAGATAAGGGAAGTGGACGATACCTGCCCGACGCTTACGTTCAACACAATAGGTCGGCACGTATCTCAGATAGTTACAACCAGGATCTCGTCCGTCAAGTCGCCGTGGCTGTCAGGAGTTAAGCTGGGCGATCTGCATAACGTGGCGGTGTCACACGGCGAGGGAAGATTCGTAGCCTCGGCCGAGGTAATAGCCGAGATGGAGAAGAACGGCCAGATAGCTACGCAGTACGTGGACATAAACGGAGATCCTACCTATCAGAGGCCGTATAACCCCAACGGCTCATACTACGCTATAGAGGGAATAACCAGTCCGGACGGAAGAGTTTTCGGTAAGATGGGACACTCCGAGCGCGTGGGCAAGAACGTGTATAAGAACATACCCGGCGACTTTGATTCCAAGATATTCGAAAGCGGAGTAAAATACTTCAGCTAAGATTATACGCATCTATAAATGAAAGGCTGTGAAAACGATGAAAGCATACCGGGAGGCCGCCGAATATATAAAGAGCGTTTCAAATATCAGACCCGTGATAGGTATAATATTGGGTACCGGAATGGGCGCGGCGGCGGAGATAATCGAGCCGGAGACGGTAATCGACTATAAGGATATCCCGCGCTTTCCGGTCTCTACGGTGGAAGGACACGCCGGTAAGCTGATCTTAGGCCGGATAGCGGGAACGGAGAGCGTGATAATGCAGGGCAGGGTCCATTTCTACGAAGGCAGGAGTATGAGCGAGCTCGCAGCGCCAGTCCAGACGTTCAAGGCGCTCGGCGTCGAGATCCTGATCGTCACAAACGCGAGCGGCGGCATTAATCCGGATTTCTGTCCGGGAGGAATAGTCAATATAACCGACCACATTAAGTTCGATCTGGACAGCCCGCTTAGGGGTCCGAACGATCCTGATCTGGGCGAGAGGTTCTTCGATATGTGTTCGGCGTATTCCGAAAGACTGGGCGCGCTCGCGCATCAGGCCGCCGAGAAGAGCGGGATCGAGCTGAAAGACGGCGTATATGCGTATATGGGCGGTCCGCAGTTCGAGACGCCAGCCGAGATAAGGGCGCTGCGTATCTTAGGCGCGGATCTGGTGGGCATGTCCACGGTTCCCGAGGTCATATGCGCGGCTCACTGCGGCATGGAGACGCTGGGCTTGTCGTGCGTTACAAATATGGCCGCGGGTATGGAAAACGGCGGACATAATAAAGAGATAATAGGTAAGGCCGAAAAGAGCGCGGCTCAGAATTTGAGCGGCGTTTTGAGAGGCGTTATAGAGAAGCTTTAGATATTTAACTTTGACAATACGGCTAATGGCCGATACAAGCGAAAGGCTGGAAATTGATTTGAGTATATTGATAAAAAACATAACCGCGGTCACGATGGACGATAAAAGACCGGTGATAGAGACCGCGAGCGTGGCGGTGAAGTCCGGAAGGATATTTAAAATAACGGAATCGGTTCCGGACGATATAAACGAATACGACGAGATAATCGACGGCGAGGGCATGGTAGTAGCGCCGGGACTTATAAATACGCATACGCACGCGGCCATGACGCTGATGCGGAGCTACGCGGACGATATGAATCTTCAGGACTGGCTAAACGACAAGATATTTCCGTACGAGGACAAGATGACGCCCGCCGACGTATACAGGGGCAGTCAGATAGGCTTAAGAGAGATGCTCGAGAGCGGGACGACCTGTTTCAACGATATGTACTTCTTCCAGGAAGACACCGCGATGGCGGCGAAGGAGATAGGCATAAGAGCCGTGCTCAACGACTGCGTGACGGACGGCAACTTTGAAGATAAGGTCAAAAAGACGGAGAAACTTATCTCCGACTTCTGCGACGAGAGCAGAATGATCTCGGTCAACATAGCGCCTCATTCGGTATACACATGCAGTCCCGAGACGCTTAAGAAGTGCGCGGAATACGCGAAAAGCGCGGGTTTAGATATACACACCCACCTGTCCGAGACCGAGGTTGAGAATATCGACTGCGTGAGAGATTACGGCGCAAGCCCCGCGAAGCATATGGAAAACTGCGGGCTTTTCGGCGTGAGAAGCGTTACGGCTCACTGCGTCTGGCTCTCGGACGAGGATATGGATATCCTGCTTAAGCATAACGTTTCGGTCTCGCATAATCCGACGAGCAACTTAAAACTCGCGTCGGGCGTCGCCGAGGTGCAAAAGATGATCGACAAGGGCATCAACGTATGCTTGGGCACGGACGGCGCGTCCAGCAATAACAATCTCGATATGTTCGAGGAGATGAAACTCGCCGCGCTTCTTCAAAAGGGGATCTTAAGACAGCCGACGGCGGTTCCTGCGTATCAGGCGCTTAAGATGGCGACGGTCAACGGCGCCAAGGCGCTCGGTTTCGACGATCTGGGAGCGCTGAAGGAAGGCTATTTGGCCGATATGATAATACTCGATTTCAACCGGCCTCATCTTACGCCGAACAACGACGTTATAGCCAATCTCGTCTATTCCGCAAACGGCGGCGACGTCGCTATGACGATAGTGGGCGGCAAGATAGTTTACAGGAAAAAGGGAAGCAAGTTCGACGTGTAAGAATAAAATTGTATTATAAATAGGAGGAACTTAGAATGGCACAGGTTGCAATAGTAATGGGAAGTAATTCGGATCTGCCGGTAGTTAAAGGCGCGATCAATCAGCTCAATAAATTCGGCGTCGATTTTGAGGCGCATGTTATATCGGCGCACAGAACGCCGTACCGCGCGGAGGAGTTCGCGAAGAACGCGAAGGCGAGCGGGGTCAAGGTCATAATAGCCGCGGCGGGAAAGGCCGCGCATCTGGGAGGAGTCATAGCGGCGTATACTACGTTGCCGGTAATAGCGCTCCCGATAAAGTCGTCGCTTATGGACGGTTTGGATTCGCTGCTCTCTATGGTGCAGATGCCGAGCGGTATCCCGGTCGCGACGGTCGCGGTTGACGGAGCCGACAACGCCGGAATATTGGCGGTCCAGATGCTCGCGCTCTCGGACGAGAAGCTGGCCGAGAAGCTGGAAGCGTTTAAAACAGAGATGGCCGAGGCGGTGGCCGAGAAGGATAAGAAACTCCAGCAGGAGCTGAACGCTCAGATATAAGCGGGCGAGTATATATATGCGGCTGGGCTCCGACTTGCAGATCGGACGAGCCGAACGATCGATACGCGATCAATATAAAAATGAAATAAACCTACAGGAGGAATAATGATGAGTAAGGCTTATAAGAATGCGGGCGTCGACGTTGAGGCGGGATATAAAGCCGTCGAGCTAATGAAGGAACATGTTAAGAGGACCAATATTCCCGGAGTACTTTCGGGTCTGGGCGGATTCGGCGGATTGTTTGAGATCGGCGGCGGATACGAGGAGCCGGTTTTGGTTTCCGGGACCGACGGAGTCGGCACAAAGCTTAAACTGGCGTTTATCATGGATAAACACGATACGGTAGGTCAGGACTGCGTGGCTATGTGCGTTAACGATATCGTATGCGGCGGAGCTAAGCCGTTGTTCTTCCTGGATTATATCGCGGTCGGCAAAAACGTTCCCGAGCGCGTGGCCGATATAGTTAAAGGAGTGGCGGACGGCTGCGTTGCCGCGGGCTGCGCTTTAATAGGCGGCGAGACCGCGGAGATGCCCGGCTTCTACGATCCCGAAGAGTACGACCTCGCGGGATTCTCGGTCGGGATAGTGGATAAAAGCAAAATAATAGACGGCTCCAAGCTCGAAGTGGGCGATAAGATAATAGGAATAGCTTCGTCGGGAGTCCACAGCAACGGCTATTCTTTGGTGAGAAAAATATTTAAGATAGACGACAGCGAAGAGTGCGCAAGTCGGCTCAAAGAATACGACGAGGAGCTGGGTAGTTCGGTCGGAGAGGCGCTGCTCGAGCCGACCAAGATATACGTAAAGCCTATGCTAAACGCTATTTCAAAGGTCGACGTTAAGGCGGTGTCGCATATCACCGGCGGCGGATTTTACGAGAATATTCCGAGAATGCTCAAGGACGGGACAAGAGCGAGGATAGATAAGTCGAGCTTTAAGGTTCTGCCAATATTTAATAAGATACAAAAGCTCGGAGATATTTCGGAGCACGATATGTTCAACACGTATAACATGGGCGTCGGAATGATGTTCGCGGTTCCCGCAGACCAGGCGGAGCGGGCGGTCTCGGCGATCGAGGAATGCGGCGAGACGGCGTACGTCGTAGGCGAGATAGTCGAGGGCGAAAAAGGAGTGGACATATGCTAAACAAACTTAAGATAGGCGTTTTGGTATCGGGCGGAGGAACTAACCTCCAAGCGATAATAGATTCTATAGAAAACGGGACTATACGCAACGCGGAGATAGTTACGGTGGCGGCGTCCAATCCGGACGCGTATGCGCTCAAACGCGCCGAGAAGCACGGGATACCTTCGGTTGCGATCTCAAGAAAGGATTTCGATTCGCTTGAGAAATTCGACTTGGCTATATGCGAGCATATGAAAAGCTGCGGAGTCGAACTGATAGTGATGGCGGGTTTTCTGAGCATCATAGGCGAAAATCTATTGAACGAGTACGAGGGCAGGATAATCAATATACATCCGTCGCTGATACCGTCGTTCTGCGGAAAGGGATATTATGGGCTCAGGGTGCACGAGGCGGCGCTCGAGCGCGGAGTGAAGATAACCGGCGCGACGGTGCATTTCGTCAACGAGATACCCGACGGCGGTCCGATAATAATCCAAAAGGCGGTCGACGTTAAGGACGGTGATACGCCCGAGACTTTGCAAAAGAGAGTCATGGAAGAGGCCGAGTGGATAATACTTCCCAAGGCTATAGACATGATAGCAAACGGCGAAATAAAAATTTAGGATAATTATTTAAAGTATATAAATTAAAAAGAAAGGGGCTTTATTATGCAGACTATCAATCTTGCCGACGAATTAAAAGGCAACTCGTATCCGGGACGAGGGATCGTGATCGGAAAGACTTCGGACGGGAAAAAGGCGGTTACGGCTTATTTCATAATGGGCAGAAGTTCAAACAGCAGAAACAGAGTGTTTGTTAAAGACGGCTGCGGGATCAAGACGCAGGCCTACGACGAGTCTAAACTGGAGGATCCGTCTTTGATAATCTATTCGCCGGTCAGAGTTTTAGGGAATAAGACCATAGTGACGAACGGCGATCAGACGGACACGATATACGACCTGATGAATAAGCAGATGACATTCGAACAGGCGCTCAGGACCCGCGAGTTTGAACCGGACGCGCCGAATTACACGCCCAGGATCTCGGGAATACTTAAGATAGGCGACGGCGAGTTCAATTACGCAATGTCCATCTTAAAGAGCGCGGACGGCGATCCAAGCTCGTGTCAGAGATTTACGTTTACATATCCGAATCCTGTCGCCGGAGTCGGGCATTTTATTCACACCTATATGGGCGACGGCGATCCGCTGCCGAGCTTTGAGGGCGAGCCTAAAAAGATAGAGATCATGGACGATATAGACGGCTTTACCGATATGCTTTGGGAAAGCTTGAACGAGGATAATAAGGTGTCCCTGTTTGTCAGATATATAGATATCGCCTCCGGCGAGACCGAAGACAGGATAGTAAATAAAAATAAATAGATCGACCTGTGGAAAAAACGCGTCTTATGTATGCCCATACAATAGGCGTATATGATATAAGAATCGTAAAGACAGGGCTCGGCGCTTAAAACAAAACGGGCTTTTCAGGCGCGGGCGTATCGAAGCGCGCGTCGTATTACGGTTTTAGTTATATTAAATCAATATGGGCGGAAAGGTTATGAAATAATATGAAAGAAATGCAACTGAAGTACGGATGTAATCCGAATCAAAAGCCGTCTCGTATATTTATGGAAGAGGGCGAACTGCCGATAACCGTTCTGTGCGGAAAGCCGGGGTATATAAACTTACTCGACGCTTTAAACGGCTGGCAGCTTGTGCGCGAGCTGAAAGAGGCGACCGGTCTTCCGGCGGCGACCTCGTTTAAGCATGTCAGCCCGGCCGGAGCGGCGGTAGGACTCGAGCTCAGCGAAACGCTGAAGAAGATATACTTTGTAGACGACAGTATAGAGCTTTCGCCGCTTGCAAACGCGTACGCAAGAGCAAGAGGCGCGGACAGAATGTCGTCGTTCGGAGATTTCATCGCTCTGTCTGACGAGTGCGACAAGCCGACCGCGCAGCTGATAGCTAAAGAGGTGTCGGACGGAATAATCGCTCCCGGTTATACCGACGAGGCGCTCGAGATATTAAAGCGCAAGAAGAAGGGGGCTTACAACATAATCCAGATCGACCCCGATTACGTTCCGGCGCCCATAGAGCGCAAGCAGGTGTTCGGAGTCACGTTCGAGCAGGGCAGAAACGAGCTTAAGATAAATAAAGAACTGCTTTCAAACGTCGTGACGCAGAACAAGGAAATGACCGAAGCGGAGATCCGCGACCTTATTATTTCGCTCATAACGCTTAAATATACCCAGTCCAACAGCGTATGTTACGTTAAGGACGGACAGGCGATAGGTATCGGCGCGGGGCAGCAGTCGCGTATCCACTGTACAAGGCTCGCCGGAAACAAAGCGGACGTTTGGTGGCTGAGACAGGCGCCGCAGGTCCTCGCTCTTGAGTTTGTGGACGGTATAAAACGCGCGGACAGAGACAACGCTATAGACGTTTATATCTCGGACGAATATATGGACGTTTTGGCCGACGGAGTCTGGGAGACGAAGTTTAAGACGAAGCCGCCCGTATTCACAAAGGAAGAGAAAAAGGCTTGGATAGCTAAGAACACCGACGTCGCGCTGGGTTCGGACGCGTTCTTCCCGTTCGGCGACAACATAGACAGAGCGTATAAGTCGGGAGTTAAGGTCATCGCCCAGCCCGGCGGCTCGATAAGAGACGATCAGGTAATAGAGACCTGCGACAAATACGGTCTCGCCATGGCGTTTACCGGAATAAGACTTTTCCACCATTAATATTTATAAATTCAACAGGTTTTAAAAGGACAGGTTTTAGCGCCTGTCCTTTTTGACGTCCAAGACGCCGATATTATAAAAAGCTTATAAAATAATGAGACAAAACGAGGCGAACCAATACCGCGGCTTTTGAAAACGTTATAGACGTTGAAGAAATTACAGGGGTGTCGTTAAACGACGCTTATCTTCCGAGAGAGTAATTCGATATGCGTTAAAAAAGCGGCTCGCTTAAGATACGGGCCGCTTAGATAAATTTAACGAGAAGCCGGCCGGTTTGTAAAACGCACGCTCCTGCTCTCTTCATCCCAAGTTATTTCGCCGAAACGGCTCAGTTCGTCGATAAGTATTATCGTTTCGCCGCCGATATTATACGCCGCGACTTCGTCCCCGCTTACATACGTCTTGATATCGGTTTTATGCGCGTAAGCTATATGGGAACCGGCTGGAGCTGCGTTTTCCTCTGGAATGTACGCTGCCGCAGCCGTATTTCCGGTTTGGTTGTATGAAACGGATAATGTCCGCGTATCCTCGTTCCAGTTGACCTCAAAGCCGTAATCTCTAAGATCCTCGACGATAACGCCGGTATATCCATCGATATTATACGACCTTATCGGCGCGCCGTCAATATAGGCTATAATATCGGTACTGAGTATTTCGCTCCGCCTGATCGGATTTATTAAATATTTTCCCGATTCAGTTGCAACAATGACGCCGTCGACATAGAATTTTATATCCGGATACGAGCTATTGCCGGACTCCGACGGTTTCAGTAGACAATTTTCAATAATGACGTCGCCTTTATCGTCGTATACCGTATTCCCCCGCGCTTCTATAAAAAGCTCGTCGTCGTTGTTTCGAAGCGCCATATATTCGTTGCCATAGAATATATAAAAATTATCATAGATATCCTTGTTCATTATATATGAATTACTGTAGTCGTCGCTCGGATCTACTATCTCTATGTCGTCGTATAAATTTCCTTGCTTATCTATCGTTTTCCATTCTCCATTAAGCGATACGCGGGCGTATCCATGATTAAACGGCTCAGCGCCAGGCGTGTCGAGACCGTTTTGCTTATTGAACATCGGCTCTATCACAGTCTCCCCGTTTACGTTCATATATCCCCATTTATCGTTTATACAAACCGCTATCATGCCTTCGGATATTGTGTAACTGCAGAGTTTGGGTACGGGGTCGTCGTGACTTCTATAGCCCATTATCGTACATGTAGGAATGTCGTCGCGAATTATATTTTCATTTTCGTCTATCAGACTATACGCTTTTAGATCTCCGTGCAGCTCAAGTCTCGCTCCGTCGGTATAGCTGTATTTGGCGGTCGCAGCCAGAGTAGAAAGCTTGCCCGTGGTCCTATCGAGGCTCAGCGTTTCGTCGCCTCTATGTATTAGTATGCCGGTATAAACCGCGTCCGTACCGGTACTGCCTCCAATATCCTCGTAGACGGTTTCGCCTTTGCGGTTAATAACGTTTATTTTACCGTCTATTTCGGCTTTAGCGTATTCGTAATCACCAAATGATTGTATGCTGTCATAAATAAACGGAGTTATTTCATTTCCATTTATATCGATAAGGCCGAGTTTGCCGTTTTTATAGGCTACGGCTATCCCGTTGTTAAAATCGTCGCTATTGGGATTTATGTTGTCGAATTGCAGCGGGATCGCCAGATTTCCATTGTAATCGACATAACCGTATTTTCCGTCTTTGCCGACCGCTATCCGTCCTTCCGAATTGACTGAACTGACATAGTCGTAAATATCCGGTATTATCTCATCAAAGTTTTCGTTTACGTAATTATAGACGCCGCTTCCGGTTTCTACGCGGGCGAGACCGTCGCTGAACGTGCGGGCGTCCGTGTATTTAAAGTCGGTGCGAATGTTCCCGTCTACGTCGATAAAGGCGTATTTTCGCGTAGATTTGTCGTATATGACGGCGTAACCCGCGTCGTTAAACTCATGGTAAGCAAAGCCGCCGTTTATAGAAGAATTTTCACGAGAAAAAATCACGGAACCATCTTCGTCTATCAGAAATACAGTATCGCCCTTCGTGGCGACAGCAATTCCTTGTATAAAAAAATTCTGTTCAATACTATCGTATTCAGGTTCGACGGCGACTTCATAATCGCTGTTTAAAAATCCATGTTTTCCATTATTATCTGTGAATTGGCAATAGCCGTTTTCAAATTTAGATACGGACGATACGCAGTCGGGTAGCTCTACGACTTCCAGATCGTAACTCTCCTGCGCCGCCGCCGTATACGCGGTTAAGATCAGTGTTAAGCAAATAAACAATACGAATCTTTTCATATGAAACTTTCCTTTCTATCCGATGTTCGTATATCGGTTATTTATATTAACACCCCAACATTGAATTTATTCTATTAATATAATTATATCATATCGCGAACGTAAAATCAATAAACGACGCAAATGTTTTATATCTTACGTATTATTTTATTTATAAAAGCTATTGGAATAATTCGATTGATTTAAGTTTAACGCGCGAGGATTGTATGGTTGAAAATGTTTTGTCATGAAGTTGCATATATTGACTACGGGTTAAATAACATAAAAAAGCGGCCCGCATATTCGCGGGTCGCTTCGCTAATTCAAGGTATTAAATTTTTTTCGCCGAATAGGGCTACATTTGCTCAAAGTAATATTTGTCGATCAGTTCATCCATTTCGATCTTGATCTTATATATGTCCTTATAATTTATCGTATCATGCGTTAGCAATTCGGCCATCCGTTCCTTTAATACCTGAATATCCTGCTCCAATCCTTTCACCTCGATTCCGTTATAATTTTTTGTTATATTAAATCATGCTTAATTTTTTTCAAACTATATTTTTAACCTTAAATATTAATCGTTTCGATCGTCGCTGTTTATGGCCGTCTCTGTTTCGGATAAATCCGGTTTTGTCGGCTTCTCAGCCAATGAACTTGTCTCGGAAACTTCGTCGTCGGTTTTATCGCCGGCGTTTGCTGCTTCTAAATCGGCGTCGATTGCGCCGGCGTTTTGCTCGCTTTTTTCTTCAGCGTCCTTCTTTTGCGCGGAGCCGCCCGATACGACCGGAGCCGGAGCGGGATTATTTTTTATAAACCGCCTGTATAGGATTATAAATATCACGGCCGCCAATAATGAGATAAGCGCAAGGAACTGCGATATCCTGACCGGACCTAAGTAGAGCGAATCGGTTCTCAGCCCCTCGATCCAGAATCTTCCCAGGCCGTACCACGCTATGTACGCGCAGAAAACCTCGCCGCTGAAGCGTTTATGTTTTCTGTAGATAAGCAGGAGAACTACTCCCAGAACGTCCCACAGGGATTCGTATAAAAACGTTGGATGCGCGTGCGAGGCTATGGTCGAGCCGTCTGACGTTATCGACATGGCCCAAGGAAGCGTCGTGTACGAGCCGAAGGCCTCGCCGTTTACGAAATTGCCCCATCTGCCGACTGCCTGTCCTATTAGGAAGCCGACGGCCAAGATATCGAGTACCAATCCGATGTTGATCTTCTTTACGCGGCAATAGACGAGAACCGTTAAGATCGCGCCTATCAGACCGCCGTATATGGCGAGACCGCCGTTTCTTATGTCGAATATGGCGAGTAAGTCGTCCTTGTATAGGTCGAAGCTGAATACCACGTAATACAGCCGCGCGCATATGATCGAGACCGGGATCGCTATCAGAAACATATTTAAAAGGTCGTCCTGGTCGAGCCCGGTGCGCTTCGATTCGCGGAATGCGTATATCAGGGCGAGGATAAGTCCGCAGGCGATTATTATGCCGTACCAGTAGACGTCCAACCCGAATATTGAAAACGCGGCGCGGTTTATGTCAAACGTCAGACCTAAGTTCGGGAAGGTTATCGTATTTGTCAATTTGAGTCGCCACCTTTTTGCGCGGATACGGGTCTTACTACAGATAAAACGCAGTTATCCGTGTTGAAATATTTTTTCAGTCTTTCGTTATATTCTTCTTCAGCGATCTCGTCGATGATGTTAGCTAAAGCGAGCGGGTTTATTCCGCACATTATCTGGCGTATGAAAGCGTTGCCCATGCCCTCGATGCTGTTAAACAGTTTGATGAGCGAGGCCTGAGTGGTTTTCTTAGCTCTTTCAAGGCTTTCTTTGTCCAGACCGGATTCGATAGTCTTGTTAATTTCCGCTTTAACAAGCTCGAACACTTTGTCGGGATCCTTTGATTCTCCGCCGATAAGCGTAAAGCCGAAGCGTTTTTCAAGTTCGGATTCCGAACCGAAGCTCTGGTTTATAAGTCCCTGTTCGTAGAGCGACATATAGAAATCGTTGCTCTTTCCAAAGATAACTTCAAGGATAACGTCGGTCATTATCTCGCGTTTTAGAAGCTCTTCGCCGTCGGTATACAGCGTATTGTCCTTAAAGCCTATCTGAAACAGCGGCTGGGATACCATAAGTTCCTGTTCGACCCGGCTTTTAAAGAACTCGTCCGGCTCCGTCAGGCGCGGGCGTTCTATCTCTCCCAGATTTCTCTCCGGGCTTATGTGCTTGTCGAGACAATCCAAGACCTTTTCCGGTTCGATATCTCCGACCAAGACCAAAGTCATGTTGGATGGGTTATAGAACGTGTTATAGCACTTATACAGTATCTCGGGAGTTATATGCGAGATGCTCTCGACTGTTCCAGCGATATCGATCTTTACCGGATTGTTGTGATAGAGGGCGGTAAGAGCGTTGAAAAAGACTCTCCAGTTCGGGTCGTCCTCGTACATTTTTATCTCCTGGCCTATTATTCCCTGTTCCTTTTGTACGTTTTCCTCGGTAAAATAGGGCTCGTTCACAAAGCTTATCAAGATATCGAGGCTGTCGTAGAATTTATCGGTGCAGCTAAACAGATACGCCGTCATATCGAAACTTGTAAAAGCGTTTGCGCTTGCTCCGGTAAGGGCGAACATATCGAACGCGTTTTTGCCGTCCTTCTGCTCGAACATTTTGTGTTCCAAGTAGTGGGCGATCCCGTCCGGAACGGTCGTGAGTTCGCTCTCGCCGGGTACGACGAATTGACGGTCGATCGATCCGTACTCCGTGCCGTAGATCGCATAGTATTTACTGAAACCTTTTTTGGGGAATATTCGTACCTTAAGCCCGCTCTTATGGGTGAAGGAATACATCTTCTCGTCGAGGTATCCGTTAATGCTGAGCTGAGCTTCGACTCCGTTTATATCGATCGTTTTGGTCTCTATTATATTTGAATTCATTCGCTAAGCCTCCTCGTTTGTAGCGCCTTTTAATAAGTATACGGTATCCACAGAGATCTTATTAAAAACTGCGGAAACTTCTTCCTTGGTCACTTTTTCGATCGCAGCTATCAGGTCGTCGAGAACGCCGTTTTTGCCGAGGATGGCTTGGCTCAGATAATAATCCTCCATAGCGCTCAGTCCGTCCTTCATGGAATTTATGCTGCTTATCAAGTAACGTTTTGAGTTTTCAAACTCGGCGTCGTCTATCTCCCCGTTCTTCATCTTATTAAACTGAACCATAGTCTCGTCGTACGCCGCCTTGAAGTTCTTCGTCTCTATGCCGGAGCTGATAAACATCACGCTTTTAAAACGTTCTACACGCGATATGCAGTAATACGCGAGACTCAGCTTTTCGCGGACGTTGTTGAACAGCTTTGAAAACGGACTTCCGCCGAAAATGCAGGACGCGAGCATCAGCGAATAGTATTCGTTTGATACTGGATCCACCCCGCAGCGCAGCCCTATCGTAAATTTGCTCTGCGTGACCGGGAACTCTTCGGTTATTATATCGGGTTCCGTCTTTTCGGGATCTGCCGCCGCCGGTTCTGTTTTGACGTATTCGGCGTCCCTTTCGGAAAATTCTTCCGCGAACGCTTCGATAAGCTTAAGAGTTTCGTCGTCAAAATCGCCGGTCGCGAATATGTCGGTTTTGGAATCCGATAGAGTCTTTTGATAAAATTCATACAGATTCTTCGCGGTTATACCGTCTAAGTCCTCGACGTATCCGGCTTCGTACATGCCGTACGGCTGATCTTTAAACATGCTCTCCCGGCATTTTACGTCCACATATTCACGTTTATCGTTGATCAGCCCTTCTATGGCCTGCTTCAGGTTTTCTTTCTCGTTGTCTAAATATTCCAGCTTAAAGCCGCCGTCTGAGATCAGCGGGTTGAATATAAATTCGCGCAGGAAGTCGAGTACCTCGGACGTCAGATTAGTACCGGTAAACCGGTCTCTTACGTATGTTATCGTAAAATACATGGCTTCTCCGTCGCCTTTGCGGCGCACTCCGGTCTTGAATCCTGCTCCGTACATGTTGTCGAGCTGTCTCGAGATCAGCGTGAGAGTCGGATATTTTTCGGTCCCGCGCTTTAGGACGGCGGGCAACAGCGCCTGCTTAGTGACGTTTTCGCGCGTCATAGGCAGGTTAAAGAATACTGATATCTGGTTCGTTTTAAATTTTGGTTCGTCTATTATTCTAAGGTCTACGCCTTTGCGTATATTAATATGCTTCATATACTTTTCCTTTCTCTTCCGCGTAGGAACGTTCTTTGGCTTTTGGCATGGAACGTCTTTTGCCTAAGCGGGCGTTTTTGCCTTACTATATATTATGAACCGCCTCGTATTTTAATATTCCCGCGTCAAACGGATAGAGGCGCATTGAATATTATAACACAATTTTTATTTTTGTTTATATTTTTACCCGAATTGTAATATTGGTTTAACCTACATTTAAGCAATCGAGACGCCGGAGCGGCGCGAGGTGGGATTAGACCATCTCAAAAATGATAAAATCGGCGATATTTAGTCGGTCGAGCCGGACGGTCATGATTTTAAATCCTATATTACTCTTTTTCGGATAAATAATATAAAAATTGAAAAAAGGTATTGCAAAACCTAAAACGGTATAGTAAAATAATCAAAGTGGAGGAAAAAGAATCGAAGTGGATGAACCGGAATACGGCTTAAATGGATTGAACGCCGCGTTAGGATTATCTGTAAAACGATTCTGATTCACAATATAAAGTTATCGAAAGGAGACGACAAAAATGTTGCTTGGCGAGTATATGCAGACCGTAGACGCTAAAGGCAGGGTTAACGTGCCGGCTAAGTTTCGCGACGATCTGGGTCAGGTTTTTGTCGTTTCTAAGGGACTTAACTGCGTCTCTCTATATCCTAAGGACGAGTGGAAGAAGTTTTTGGATAATATTATATCCGAGAATCCCACCAAGAGAAAAAAGCTGTTGAGGTTTTTTTCGAGCGGCTCGCAGGAGTGCGAGGTGGACTCTCAGGGCAGAGTGCTGATACCGGCTCAGTATCGAGAATACGCGGGGATCGGCAAGGAGATCGCCGTTATAGGTTCGTATACGTACGCCGAGATCTGGGACAGACAGAAATGGAGCGAGTATATGGACGATCCGGAATTTGAGGCCGGAGAGATCGAGAAGGCGATGGAGGAGTACGGCTTATAATGGACTTTAAACATATTTCGGTCCTGCTAAACGAGAGCGTGGACATGCTTAAAGTGGATCCAAGCGGAACGTACGTAGACGGCACGCTCGGCGGAGGCGGACACGCTTCGCTTATATGTTCCAAGCTGTCAAGCGACGGGCGTCTGATCGGTATCGACAGAGATATGGACGCGATAAACGCCGCTGGAGAGAGACTTGAAGGATATAGCTGCATCAAAGAGATAGTTCACGATAATTTCTTTAATATAAAGAGGATATTGAAAGATTTGGATATACCGGAGATAGACGGAGCTATATTGGATCTTGGGGTGTCCTCGTACCAGCTCGATACGTCGGAGCGCGGGTTTAGCTATAATATGGACGCCGATCTGGATATGCGAATGGATCGGAGCGCGGACTTAGACGCCTATAATGTGGTAAACGAGTACGAAGAGGACAGGCTCAGGCGAATACTACGCGATTACGGAGAGGAAAAAAACGCGGCGAAAATAGCGCGCAATATCGTAAAGGCGAGAGAAGTAAAACCTATAAGAACTACCTTTGAACTGAGCGAGATAATAAAGAAGTCGTTTCCTCCGGCGAAGAGATACGCGGACAAGCATCCGGCGAAGCGAAGTTTTCAGGCGATACGTATAGAGGTCAACGGAGAGCTGGACGGTCTCGGCGAGGCGGTATCCGATTTTGCAGACGTATTAAAGACTGGCGGAAGGCTTTCGGTAATTACGTTCCATTCGCTTGAGGATAGGATTGTGAAGAATGTTTTCGCGGATCTTGCGAGGGGCTGCACTTGTCCCAAAGAGTTTCCGGTCTGCGTTTGCGGCAATAAGCCGAAGATACGAATGATTAACAAAAAACCGATAACGGCGGGCGGCGAAGAACTTAAAAATAACAACAGGGCGCATAGCGCCAAACTGAGAGTTATTGAAAAACTTTGAGGCGATTTTTATATTTGTTGTTTGATGTGATTTTGGATTATAGAATTATTTCAGTCGATTTTATTATTGACGGAGAGATACAGGTATAATTAGACTATTGACGTAAGTTTGAAATAGCGTGAGAGAGGTTCGCTTTATATTACGTTTTTTAAGATTTGTGCGGACTGATTTTTGAGAAAGGATGAGAACGTTGCAGGTTCAGACTGAGAGACGAAACCGGAGAAACGCTGCTGCGGCGTCCGGAAGACGCCGGAATTATAATGCGGAAAACCGCGGTACGCGCCGCGATAACTCGCGCTATACGAGCGGGAGAAGAAGGGCCGCTGATTACAGAGCGCAAAGTTCCGGCAGAACCGCAAACAGACAAAGAGACGTATATACGCAGCAGGAATATACGTTCGACGCGAACGATTATTATATAGACGGGTATTATTCGAGAAACAGATACGGTTCGGAAAATTCGGGATACGGCGCCGGTACGGATTCGACGCCGAGAAATTCACGGCGCAGGTCTACGAGCCGCTCAAGCAGAGCCGTCGGAAGTTCGAGAACAAGAGCCTTGACTTCGTCGGGCGCGGCGACGCGGGAGGCTGTCGATCGTAGCGCGAGACCGTCTAAGACGCTGGCGGAGTACAAGAGGGAAAAAGCGACGGCCAAAAAGACGAGAAAGAGCAGAGCCGTATTTATGGGAAAGGTCTTTTTTGTTTTTGTATTAGCTTGCATATTGGTGTACAGACATACCAGTCTGCTTGAGATTAATCAGGAGATAGGCGATCTGCAGTCGCAGTATGCGGACATAAATACTGAAAACGAGGCTATACAGTCCAATATAGATCAGATGATCGAACTTGGAAATTTAGAGGATTACGCAATTAACAATCTGGGAATGGTTAAGCCGGATTCGTCTCAGATCTTTTACGTGGATATGAATATGACGGATAGGACCGTGACGTCGAGAAGCGACGCGCAGCAGTCGCAGACGGGCGGCGGAACAAACGCGGACGCCGCAAGTGCGAATTCGGGCGGGACGAGCGAGGAAGCTTCGTCGGATACCTCGCAGGCGTCGGACGCGTCGGACGCTTCGCAGGCGGCGGACAGCGGTTCGGAATAATATCGCGGACGAGCTTGACCGGCGCGGAGGAGAGTTTTTGCGCGGCGATAATATTTTTGACGCCGGATGCGGCTTAAAGCCGCGGCGCGGTTATAAATCGCGGTCAATATACATATAGTAGGAATAACGCGAATAGAATTTCGCAGAGACGCTTATGTTTACAAAACGCGCAATTTTAGGGAGATATGTAAAGAGAGTTTGGGGCGGCTATTTTTGGCCGCCTATTGTTTTAAAACGACGGATATAATAACAAAACGGGGATAGACCTAAGCGGGCGTTTGGAGTTTGATTTGTAATCAAAATTTAATATTAAAGAAATAAATATATATTATAATAGAATTGAGTCAGTATACAAACTTGAAGCGGTCATAAGCTTAAAAGGCTATGATTTTGAAATTTATAAACAGAGGTTGAATAGACGCGGTTATTATATAATAGATATTAATGGAAGAGTTTGAAAATGTCGGCGCGGCGGTTTGGGTCGCGCGCGTAATCGAGAGAACGGAGGTATATAATGGCGAAACGTACTCCTAAAAAGGGCGGCTCGGGTTTTTTCGCCGCTTTTAAGAGTAACAGGATAATTCAGGTCGTGACGCTGTTTTGTTTGGCTTTTGCGATATTGCTCGGCCGTTCGGCCTGGATACAGATAGTAAAAGGCGACGAGTATAAGCGCGACGCGCTTATACAGCAAACGACGGATAATACGGTGAGCGCAAAGCGCGGAAACATCTATGATAGAAATTATACGGTTTTGGCGACCAATATGACGGTCGAGACCGTTAGTATCGAGCCCGCGATCCTCAGAGAATCCATATCCTCGAAGAGCCTGAGCGTGGAAGACGTAGCGGGCAGGATAGGCGAGATATTAGCCGAGGATACGGGGAGCGTTAAGGATAAGATAAACAAGCAGAGCAGTTTCGAGTATTTGAAAAAGAGGATAGATAAGACTACGGCCGACGAACTGAGGACGTATGTGAGCAATACGGGGTTGAGCGGGATAAATTTCGTCGAGGACGTTAAAAGATATTATCCGTACAATAACTTCGCGTCTCAGGTCATAGGCTTTTGCGGAAGCGATAATCAGGGGCTCGACGGGATCGAGAGCGCGTACGACGACGTCTTGAGCGGAGTTCCCGGACGCGTCGTATCGACTCAGCAGTCCACAGGACTCGAATCCGGCGGCAACTATGAGAGTTACATAGAGGCTCAGGACGGCAATTCGGTCGTGCTTACGATAGACGAGACGATCCAGGGATTCGTTGAAAAGCATCTGGAAAACGCCAGAGTCGAGAACAAGCTCAAGGAAGGCGCGGCGGCTATAGTGATGGACGTGAACACCGCGGAAATACTCGCGATGTGTACAAAACCGGATTATGATCTAAACGAGCCGTTCGTAATAACGGACGCGATAGAAGAAAAGTATCCCGGCGTTACCGAGGAGCTTAAAGGTCTCGAAGGCGAAGCCTACAGCGAACGCTTTAACGAAGTGATACAGACCGTGCGCAGAAACAAGGCGGTCGTGGATTCCTACGAGCCCGGTTCTACGTTCAAGTCGGTCACCGCGTCGATAGCGCTCGAAAGCAGCGCTTGCTCGCTCGAGGATCAGTTTACCTGCGGCGGCTCTTATACCGTTCAGGATAGATCGATAAGATGCGCGAACACGAGCGGACACGGGACTCAGACGTTTGCCGAGGCCGTGAAGAATTCGTGTAACCCGGCGTTTATTCAGATCGGGCAGAAGATAGGCAAAGAGAAATTCTTAGAGGGCGCGGAGGCGTTCGGTTTCTTCTCTAAAACGGGTATCGAGCTGCCCGGCGAGAATACGGGCGTAGGATTTTCGTTGGATAATTTTACCGACGTCGATCTGGCTACGTCTTCGTTCGGACAGTCGATCACGGTCACGCCGCTTCAAATGGTCACGGCGGTCAGCGCGATAGCGAACGGCGGCAGGCTGCTCAAGCCGCATCTGGTAAAACAGATCGTCAATTCGGACATGGGGATCGTTGAGAATGTTGAGACCGAGGTCGTAAGACAGGTGATATCCGAGGAGACCAGCGATCAGATGTGCGAGATACTCGAATCGGTCGTAAGCGAAGGCGGCGGCAAGAACGCTTACCTCGCCGGATATAGGATAGCGGGAAAAACCGGTACGTCGGAGAAATATCCGCGTAATCAGAACAAGTATGTGGCGTCGTTTATCGGCTTCGCGCCGGCGGACGATCCGCAGGTAGTATGTCTCGTACTGCTCGACGAGCCGCAGGGCGATTCATATTACGGCGGCGCTATCGCGGCGCCGGTAGTCAGGGATATCCTTGAAGAGACGCTGCAATATTTGGACGTCGAACCGAGATACAACGAGGACGAAGAGGCTTATGTAGACGTGGACGTTCCGGACATAACCGGAATGACGGTAGAAGAGGCGGAAAGCGCGCTCGCCGAGCAGGAGCTTGAGATAAGGGTCGAAGGTTCTTCCGATAATATAATAACGGATCAGATACCTAAGGCTAACACAAAAGCGACCGTCGGAGCCGCTATAGTGGCGTATACGGAGGGCGAGAAGGCGACGCGAACGGTCGAAGTGCCGGATCTGATCGGCGAGAGCGTTTCGTCCGTTAATTCCATTATTGTAAATAACGGGCTGAACGCAAAAATAAAGGGCGTGTCTAAGAGCGGCGGATCCGCCGTTTGCGTAGAACAATCGCCCGTAGCCGGAACTATGGTCGAACCGGGAACGGTGATCACGGTCGATTTCAGATATTCCGACAGCGAGACCGTTAACGACTAACGGCGCGTTCGAGCTTGATTATACAGGCGTATGTTATAAAATGCGTGAGATTTATATCGACAGCTTTGGCGTTATAAATATTGTAAATTCCATAGCGTTGTGATATAATATTTATATTGTATATTTATAGGCGTTGTTTCGGCGGCGCGGCGGGATAAATTTGAGCGATATTGATAAAGCGTTTATAGAGACGTTTAAAACAGGGGGAAGTATTATGAATCTTGTGGAATTAATGGCGGACGTTGATATCAAGGAAACGCACGGGGACTGCAACATCGATATAACAGGGCTGGCTTACGATTCAAGAGAGGTTAAGCCGGGCGACGTATTTGTATGTATTTCCGGATATCAGACGGACGGACACCAGTATGCGAGGTCGGCGGCCGAGAGCGGAGCGGCCGCTATAGTCGCCGAGCGCGAGCTTGACGACGTGAATATTCCTTACGTTATAGTGGAAAACAGCAGGATAGCTATGTCGAGGATGGCGGCTAAATACTATGATTATCCGTTTAGAAAATTTAAGTTGATCGGCATAACGGGAACTAACGGAAAGACTACGACGACTTATCTTGTCAAAGCGATATTGGAAAGTCTTGGAAAGAAAGTGGGGCTTATCGGCACGAACCAGAACATGATCGGCGATAAGGTTTTGCCTTCCGAGCGGACCACGCCGGATTCGCTCGAACTTATGCAGCTTTTCGCGATGATAGCGGAGGCGAAGGCGGATTATGTGGTCATGGAGGTCTCGTCGCACGCGCTGGCGCTCGACCGCGTGACGTCGTGTGAATTCGACGTGGGCGCGTTTACTAACATAACCCAGGATCATCTGGATTTTCACAAGACGATGGAGAATTATTTGGACGCTAAAAGTATTTTGTTCGATATATCCCGCGTGGGAGTGGTAAATTTAGACGATCCGAAAGGCGGATATCTTGTAGATAAGGCCAATACCGAGAGTATGATAACTTACGGCATAGAAAGCGACTGCGACCTTAAAGCGAGCGATATCCATTTAAATTCGGACGGCGTGAAGTTTCACGTTTCATACGGCGGCGCCGAAGAGGACGTCGATTTAAAAATACCGGGCAGGTTCTCGGTATACAACGCGCTTACCGCGCTGGGCTGCATACTGGCGCTCAACGTTCCGCTCGATAAAGCGGTCGAAGGCCTGCATACCGCAGGCGGAGTCAAAGGCCGTATCGAGGTGGTTCCGACCAATACTGATTTTACGGTCATAATCGATTACGCGCATACGCCGGACGGACTTTTGAACGTTTTAAACGCGATTAAGGATTTCGCTAAGGGCAGGATAATAACAGTGTTCGGCTGCGGCGGCGACAGAGACGCGCTGAAGCGCCCGAAGATGGGCAAGATCGCCGGAGAGCTTTCCGATATATGCGTCGTAACCAGCGATAATCCAAGGACGGAGGATCCCGTAAAGATAGTAAACGAGGTCGAGGCGGGCGTCAAGGAGACCGGCTGTAAATACGTTAAGATAGTGAACAGGTTCGAGGCGATCGAATACGCTCTTGACCTTGCCGAAAAAGATGATATAATACTACTTGCCGGAAAAGGCCATGAAACGTACCAGATCTTGGGAAATACTACCATTCATTTTGATGAAAGGGAGATAGTTAAGAAGCTTTTGTCAGATTAAACGGGTCATAAAGCTCGGATATTCGGCATATATTGATAAGCGGATCTAAAGCTGAGGTGTAGATCTGCATACGCATAATTATATTCATTTATCGCCAGGATATTCGGGTCGTACGATCCCGCCGGCAAGCGCCGGTATTTTTAGCCGTACCGCGGCCGGGATCGCGTTTATTTGACGGGCGCTTTAAAAATACGAGTTTGATAATATGACATATGCATAATTGGTTATTATACCGTATGCATATCGTATGGGGTGAAGTTTATGGAATGGATATTAAATATCGCTCAGATAGCGGAAGCGACAGGCGGAGAAATTTGTAATTGTAATCCTGACGAAATAGTTAAGGACGTCGTAAGAGACAGCAGAGAGGTCGAAGAAGGAGTCGTCTTTCTGGCGCTTAACGGCGAGAATAACAATGGACACAAGTTTGTCCCCACGGCGATAGAAAACGGCGCCATATGCTGCGTCGTCAACAGAGACGAGGGCGACTTTGGGAAGCTGCCGGTTATCAAGGTGGACGATACGTTCAAGGCTTTGATGGATATCGCGTCCTATTACAGAATGCAGTTCGATATCCCGATCGTCGGCATAACCGGAAGCGTAGGAAAGACTTCGACGAAAGAAATGATTGCGTGCGTTTTGGGAGAAGAGTTTAAGACGCATAAAACGGAAGGGAATTATAATAACGAAGTCGGAGTTCCGCTGACGCTGCTCAGATTGTCTAAAGACGACGATATTTCCGTGATAGAGATGGGGATGAGCAATTTCGGAGAAATATCCAGACTTACAAACGCGGTAAAACCCGACACGGCTGTCATAACTAATATCGGCGTTTCGCATATCGAGAACCTGGGAAGCAGAGAGGGGATACGCAAGGCGAAGTTCGAGATCTTCGAAGGGCTTTCCGTAGACGGCACAGTGATCTTAAACGGAGACGATCCGTATCTCTGGAGCGCGAACGGCGACATCGATTACGAGACGCTCTATTATGGGATCGAAAACAAGGCCTGCGATATAGTGGCCAAAGATATAAAGACTTTTTCTGACAGCAGCGAATTTACGCTCAGGATCGACGGGGAAGAGTATAGGTTTGAGATAAACGCCCCCGGAGTTCACCATATATACAACGCGTTGGCGGCCGTGTTGGTCGGTATCAAATATAATATGAGCGTTGAGAATATCGTCGCCGGAATCAAGAGTTTCGAGCCGTCCGGACACAGACAGGTGATCGTTGAGACGGACAAATTCACGATAATCGAGGATTATTATAACGCGAGTCCGGATTCGATGCAGTCCGGGTTAAACGTTTTAAGCATTACCGAGCGGGGCGAGGGATCGAGAAAGGTCGCGTGCCTTGCGGATATGCTTGAGCTTGGCAATATATCGAAGCAGTCGCACAGACAGGTAGGACACGTGGTCGCCGATTCCAAGGTCGACTGTTTGATAGTCATAGGAAACGACGCGAAGTATATTGCCGAGGGAGCGGTCGATAACGGATTCGACCCGGGGAATATATATTACTTTGAAAATAATGATAAAGCTAAAGCCGAGCTTGAAAATATCGTCAGAGACGGCGACATAATTCTGATCAAGGGTTCAAGGGGCATGCGACTCGAGGAGATCGCTAATTATTTAGAGGACCTGTAGAAGAAAACGCCGGCGTATTTTGAAGTTTGAAGGATTTAGCCTGAATGGTATAATATAAAAATTTAGACGAACGAAGAATTTATTTTATTACGGCAAGGCGATACATAAGAGGGAGGAAGATTATGGATATAGTAACGACATGTATTATATTAGCTGTCGCGACGTTCGTAGTCGCATTGATAGCCGGGAAGATCTTTATACCGGTATTACATAAGCTTAAGTTTGGACAGGAGATCCGCGAAGAGGGGCCTAAGTGGCATGCGGCTAAGTCGGGAACTCCGACTATGGGCGGAATGATATTTATATTTTCCATGCTTTTGGTTTATATAATATACGCGATAGTAGGATTGATTTTTGATATTAACTTCGGCGCGGCGTATGAGATGATAATGCTGTTTTCGCTTGCGTTGGCGTTCGGCGTAATAGGATTTATAGACGATTATATAAAAGTCATATTAAAGCGTAATCTGGGACTTACGGCTATACAGAAATTCAGCCTACAGTTTATCGTGTCGCTGCTGTTTTCGATGTGGGTTGCGTTGGGTACGGACACTGGAACTCAGATAGCGATACCGTTTATAAACAGATGCGTCGATCTCAGCTGGTTCTATATACCGTTTACTATGTTCGTAATGCTGGCTTCGGTCAACAGCGTTAACCTGACCGACGGACTCGACGGACTGGCGTCGTCGGTGACGATCGTAGTGGCCTTGTTCTACACAATACTTTCGGTTAAGACCGAGAACTGCACAGTCGCGTTCTTCGGCGCGGCGCTGATCGGTTCGCTCGTCGGATTCCTGTGCTATAACTGGAAGCCGGCTAAGGTTTTTATGGGCGATACCGGCTCGCTGTTTCTGGGCGGCGCCGTATGCGGAATGGCTATTTTGTTAAAACAGCCGATAACCCTGCTCATTGTGGGATTCGTATACGTTATGGAGACGCTGTCGGTCATAATCCAGGTCGCGTCCTATAAGCTCACCGGGAAACGCGTGTTTAAGATGTCGCCGATACACCATCATTTCGAGATGTGCGGCTGGAGCGAAGTCAAGGTGGTGACTGTGTTCACCGCGGTCACGGTCATATTATGCGCGCTTATGTATTTGGCGCTGTAGAATTTTTGAGACTTTAATCGATATAGATAAAAAAGCAGTTCGTCTGTTAAAGAAAAGGAGGTTTGGTCATGGGCAGGAGAAGGAAGGACGATTCACACGAATACGGACGCTCAAGCAGATCCGGCGGCAATAGACGTGGAGGAAACAGTCGCTCCGGTTCGCAGTCGGGCGGTTTAGGAAGCGGCGGCGCGTCCGGAACATACCGTTTTTACGAGAACCGAAACGCTTCGAGCGGCTATGGCGGAGCGAATAATGGAAAGAATTACGTCAATAATACAAACGGACATTCTTCGTCCAATCAATATTTATATAGACAAAATAAAAACGATTACAGTAAATTCAGCTCAGGAACCGGATTAAACGGGTCGAGTTATCCGAGCCGCAACCTGTATTCTCCCAGCTATGATTTAAAGACGGGCAGATTCCAGACGGACGAAAGCGCGGTTTATCCAAATAGAAGCGCGGGCGCGAGCAAAGCCGGAGGAGGTATTGTAAGCGGCGGTCGGAAACTGCTGAGAAACGTTTACGGCAAGATAGACTACCAGTTTCTTGCGGTCACTTTGATACTTGTCGCGTTCGGCATAATAATGCTGTACAGCGCGAGCAGTTCCCGCGCGTACATGCAGTACAACGACAGCCTATATTACATGAAGGGTCAGGTAAAGGGTCTGATACTCGGACTGATAGCGATGTTTATAACTTCGAGGTTGGATTACCATGTGTATCTTAAGTTCAGTGTGGCAATATACATTTTTGCGGGAGCGCTGCTTGGATTGGTGTTGATTTTTGGTACGACGACAAACGGAGCTACAAGATGGCTGTTTGGATTCCAGCCGTCGGAGATAGCCAAGTTTGCGATCATAATAACCTGTTCAGCGTTTCTGTACGTTTATCAGGACAGACTGCATCTGTTTTTTAAGGGTTTCTGTCCATGCTTGATCTTAGCGGGGATATATATAATTCTCCTCGCGCTGGAGCCGCATTTTAGCTGTATAATACTCGTATTTTTGACTACGATATTACTCTTGTTTGTCGGAGGAGCAAAGTGGAAACACTTCTTTATCGTGGGAGTTCCAAGTCTTGTGGGCGGTATAATTATGATAGTCGCGGAACCGTACAGGATGCAGAGACTAATGTCGTTTACGAATCCTTTTAAATATATACGCGACGAAGGCTGGCAGGTCGTTCAGTCGCTGTACGCGATAGGTTCGGGAGGCTTTTTCGGCGTCGGACTCGGACAGAGCCGGCAAAAGTATATGTCGCTGCCGGAGCCGCATAACGACTTTATCTTTTCGGTTCTGGCGGAGGAACTGGGACTTCTCGGAGTGATCGTGGTGATCGGACTCTTCGCTTTCCTGATAATACGCGGGATAAGCATAGCGTCGAAAGCTCCCGATAAGTTCGGAACTCTTTTGGTGGCTGGAATAGTCGGGATAATAGGATTCCAGGCGATGATCAATATAGCCGTCGTGACGTCCACGCTCCCGGCGACCGGTATGCCGCTCCCGTTCTTCAGTTACGGCAGTACGGCGCTTACGATGACGCTTGCGGAGATAGGGATAGTCCTTAACGTTTCGCGGCAGCGAAGGCTGATTTGACATATCATGCCGGAGCTGATATGGAATTATAAATTATATTGACTTTGGTTTCCGTAGTTTTATCCGGCGGGGAATTTGACGTGAGAGTCCCGCTAAGTTATAAGGCTGCGGAATTTTTTATAGCGAGCCGGTTTAGCGCTGAGGATTTTAAGTAAATTTGTTGCAACCGAGCTTAACTGACCGCGGGCATAGCGCTCGACGCGGCGAGAACGTATATAGGAGGGCGTTTTATAATGAAAATATTATTTTCCGGCGGAGGCACGGCCGGACATATAAACCCGGCGGTAGCGATCGCCAGAGCGGTATCCGAGAAAGAGGACTGCGAAGCGGCGTTCGTCGGCACGGATGAAGGCTTAGAGTCGGAGCTTATCCCCAGACTTGGTTATAAGCTGTACAAGATCAAAGTTCACGGCTTTGAAAGAAGTCTGAAGCCGTCGAACATAAAAAACCTGCTTGAACTGCCTAAGAGTATAAACGACTCTAAAAAGATAATAAAGGATTTTAAGCCGGATATAGTGGTCGGCACCGGCGGATATGTGGCGGGACCGGTCCTGTACGCGGCGGCCAAGCTGAAGATCCCGACGCTTATACACGAGTCGAACGCCTACCCGGGTATAACTACAAAAATACTTTCAAGATATGTCGATACCGTGGCTCTTGGCGCCGAGAATGCGAAAGAGTATTTGGGAAACGCCAAGCGGATAGTTTACACGGGCAATCCCGTGCGTCCGTCGATACTTTCGGTGAGCGAGTTCGAGGCGAGAAGGCGTCTCGGATTGGATAACAGACCGTTTATCGTCATATTCGGCGGCAGTATGGGCGCGCGGGATTTTAACAAGAATATAGTGGATTGGATATGCAAGTACGCAAGCGACGGAAGATACCAGATAATGATGGGGACCGGGAAGTTTCATCAATACGATACGGTGCTTGAAAGGTTCAAGGCCGGCGGCGCGGATATAAGCAAGATCGACGGACTTACGGTCAGCGAATATATATACGATATGGACGTCGTGATGAGCGCGGCGGATCTTGTGATCTCAAGAGCCGGGGCTTCGACGCTGAGCGAGCTTACGGCGCTCGGCAAGCCCGCCGTATTGGTTCCGTCGCCTTACGTTACGGCGAACCATCAGGAGCATAACGCCCGGGCGGTCGAGTCCAAGGGCGGAGCGCGGGTGATACTGGAAAGCGAGCTTAGCCCCGAGACGCTAGAGAAGACGGTCTCGGAGCTGACCGGGGATAAGGATAAACTCAGGAAGATGCGCGCCGCGTCGAAGGCGTGCGGTACTACGAGAGCCACGGAGGATATTTATAACGAGATGAAAAGACTGCTCGGTAAATAGCGGTATTTAGCGCCCGGCGCCCGGCACATAAAACAAAATATTTCATAAAATAATAACGGAGAAAAATATCATGTTTCATGATCGCATATCTACCGATAATTATGGAGGTGAAATATTTTGAGATATAAATTTTCAGACGCCGAGCCGATACTGATTTCGGGTTCGGTCAAGTCGGCGGGGTACATATTGGCCGCGGCTTCGCTCTGCGGCGGCGTTACCAGGATCGCAAATTTTCCGCTCTTGTCTAAGAGCGCGCATTGCGGCGGCGTAAAAGCTTCGGACGCCGATATTAGCCGTCTGATAGAGCTGATGACCGAACACGGCTACAGTTTTAGTTTCGCGGAGGACGAGGACGGCGCGTATATAGAGGTATCCGGGCTTAAGAATCCGAAGCCGAAGGATTTTTGGGATACGTTCGCGTCCGCGCCGCCGTCGTTTAGCGCGGTATATAATATTATAGGCGAAACGCTCGGCGGGACTGAAGAGGAGCTGCATTCGCAAAAAGGATATTTTTCAAGCGTCGTCTATTCGAGCGGCGTAAGCGGCGGAGGACGGTATTCGAGCATAGTCCAGATAAACAACGAGCCGGATATAACCGCGGGATTGGCGATCGGCGCGGCAAAGTCGAACAAGAAGCTGGCGCTTTATAATTGCTCAAGGGAGCCGGAGATTGTGGATCTACAGAATTGCCTGAATAAGATGGGGGCTAAGATAAAGGGCGCGGGAACAGATACGATCAAGATCGAAGGCGTGGATTCGCTGCACGGATGCGAGCACAGCCTGATACCGGATCGAAACAGGGCTTTTTCCGCAGCCATAGACAACCTGCTTAGCGGTAAAAAGGCGGCGCTCAAGTTTGTCGAGCCGGAGCATATGAAGGTGGGTTTGGCGCTGCTTAAGGGTTTGGGCTGCGTGCTCAGCGTAAGCGAGGACAGCGTTGTGATCGAGCCGGAAGTCCCGGCGGATAAAATGCGCGAATTACTTAAGGCCATAAAACCTATGCCCGAGCCGTATCCGGGAGTCGACGGACAGATGCTCAGAATGTTCGGATAGGAAAATATTTAATATTAAGATACAAACGAGGTATGATTATGCGGGATAACAGATACAGAGCAAGCCAAAATAACGGACGCGGCGGCTCGAACGACGTAATGGCGGCTATAAGGCAGAAGAGAAAGAGACGTAAGACGAGAGCCCTGGCGGTCTTGATCTTTATGTCCGTCTGCGCCGCCGCGATAGCCGTTCTGCTTTTGGCGCCGCCGTTTAACGTATCGGCGGTATACTGCGAGGGAAATATTAGATTAAACGCTGATACAGTAGTGAGTACGGCAAATATCGAGACCGGCGGAAACATATTTTTGACCGGCTTGTCGCAAGCCAAGAAAAATGTGGAATCGATCCCCTATATCGAGGACTGTAAAATACAGAGAGATTTTCCCAACAGGATCAGGATCGTAATCGATGAGAAGAATCCCGCCGGATATATAAATAACGGAAATACTTTGACGGTCATAGACGACGCGGGAACGGTTTTGGAGCAAATCGACAACGAAACGGACGTTTTGGAGATAGTAAGTTCTAAGATCAAAAACGAGGCCGACAGACGCGGCGGCGAACCGGAACCGGCTGCGACGGCCGATCCCTCCGGTTCGGCGTCTCCCGAGCCTTCTCCGTCGTCGTCTCCCGAGCCGTCCCCGACGATAGACCCGATCTGGGGTTACGACGACGACGGAGACCCGATTTACCGGGTAGACGGCGGACACTATGAATACGATGAGGACGGCAACAGATATTTTGTAAACGATACTACCCCGAGTCCCGCGCCTACGACTGCGCCGGAGACCGAGACTGCGGCGGAGGACGATATGATGCCCGGACTCGCTAAGACGGCGAACGGAGTATATATTTACGACGTTCCGATAATATACGGTATCGCCGTGAGCGGAGTCGAACCGGGAAGCAGACTGAACACGCCCGACGACAGGAACCTTACGACTTTGCTGGGCGCAATGGATTCCATGAATAACGAAGGCATGTTAAGACGAACTACAAAGATCGACGTCACAAGTATGTCGGACGTCAGGTTTGTCATTGAGGACAGGCTTGAAGTTTTGATAGGTTCGTTTGAAAACTTCGACTATAAAATACAGTTCTTGACGACGGTGATAAATAACTATCTGTCGTCGTACGAGGAACTGGTTCTCGATTTCCGAGGCGAAAACTTGTATGCGAGATCGGCGGACGACAGCCCGAGGATCGTATCTACTCCGGCTCCGTCGGTAAGTCCCGCGCCGAACGGCGACGGATCGAGCGGAAGTTCTTCTAACAACGCGCGGGAGTCCGGCTCGACTGCGGAACCTGAAGGAACGTCTAATCCTACGTCTTCGCCGCGTCCGTCGGCGTCCGCGGTTCCGTCTTCCTCGCCCCGGCCGAGTTCCACGCCCGGATCGGAGTAATGATTTTTTCAAAGGGATCCGGGATTTAGGCTGAAAGCTTATGACGCGTCTTGGCGGGCGCAAACCGGATAATATAAGACTAACTTGAAGCCGTTTGGAAACGGCTTATCGATATAAGATTACGAGGAATGTAAGATAATAACGCCTATCAGTCGATATAGATCAACATCGGAGGTAAAGCAATGAGAGAGATAGAAGTTCAAAAGATTACCGATACTTTGGCCGAAATGTGCATAGAGGCCAATTGTAAGTTAAACGGAGATATAATGAGCGCCTTAAAGAAAGGGCGCGAAAACGAGGAAAATTCGCTCGCCGAGGATATACTCGGGAATATAATAAAGAACGCCGAGATCGCCGCGTACGAGGAAATGCCCATATGCCAGGACACCGGCATGGCGGTAGTGTTTATAAAGCTTGGGCAGGACGTACATTTAACGGGCGGCGATCTGTACGAGGCGGTGAACGAGGGCGTTCGACGGGGATATGAAAAAGGCTATCTTAGAAAATCGGTGGTAAAAGATCCCGTAAGACGCGGCAACACCGGAGACAACACCCCCGCGATAATCCATATGGAGATCGTAAGCGGCGACGGCGTGGAGATAACGCTCGCGCCCAAGGGATTCGGGAGCGAGAATATGAGCGCGGTGAAAATGCTCAAACCGTCCGACGGGTTGGACGGAATAGTGGATTTTGTTGTCGATACCGTGAAAAACGCGGGCGGAAACCCATGTCCTCCGCTTGTCGTCGGAGTCGGTATAGGCGGAACTTTCGAGTACGCCGCTTATTTGGCGAAAAAGGCGCTGCTCAGAGATATAGATACCAAAAACGAGGACGAATATTATGCCGAATTGGAGGAGCGTTTGCTGGATAAGATCAACGATCTGAATATCGGCCCTCAGGGCTTCGGCGGCAAAACGACGGCCCTAGGCGTTAACGTCGAAACTTTCCCGACCCATATCGCGGGAATGCCGTGCGCCGTCAATATAAGCTGTCACGTTACAAGACATCTTACCCGCGCGATCTGACTTATCCGGTTTGGCGTAGGAGCGTTTTATCGACTGCGGAGCGCGCTTTTATTGAATTGTGCGTTACCGATATGGAGCGTTATATAAAAATTTAATTTAGGCGCGCCGTTATATCGGCGAATAGCGGAGGGACGTATGTTGAACAGTATGGATAAATTGATCGATCTTGCGATAGAGGCGAGGGGTAAAGCGTATTCTAAATATTCAAACTTTCCGGTAGGCGCCGCGGTCCTTTGCGCCGACGGCTCGGTCTATACCGGAGCGAATATAGAGAACGCCTCGTACGGTCTGACGGTATGCGCCGAGAGGGTGGCTATATTCAAGGCCGTATCCGAGGGAAAACGATCGTTTAGCGCGATAGCCGTGTGCTGCGGCGTCGATAAGCCCGAAAACGCGGTTCCGTGCGGTGCCTGTCTGCAAGTTATGTCGGAATTTTTCGAGAGCGACGCGACTATTATCGCCTGTCTGCCCGACCGGAGATATAAAGAATACGGGCTGTCCAAACTGTTTCCGCATGGGTTTAAACTCGGATAAAATTGAATATTCAGCGTTAGAGCTTATTTTAGATTAGGGATGACTTTCGGCGTCATCCCTATAATTATGTAATTTTGTTATACGCCCCGACGCTTAGATCATAAACGTTTGATCCGTGTCTAACCCCGATCGGAGCTTATATGCAGCTCGGTCCACGTCTCGAAATCGACGTCTCCGGTGACCGGGAGATTTTTAAGCGCCTGAAAGCTTTTTACGGCTTCGGTCGTCTCTGCTCCGAAAATACCGTCCGGGTTGATCCTTCTGATATTTTCGCTGATAAAACTCATGCGCCTCAGCATATTTTGAAGCTCGAATACGTTTTGAACGTTGTCGTTCATGTCGGTTCTGTTGTTCATACTATCACCTCTTTAACATATCGTATTGTTTTTATCGGGAGAGAGCCGTTTATTCAATGGGGGATTTATTCGCCTTTATATCCGTTTAACGCAGCGGCCATATAACGCCAGCGTTTAGGCGTTTTCCGACATCACATACCCCGGAAACTGACCGGAGGATCTATCGCTTCCCTCGGAAACGGACGCATAGTTTTCGGCTATGGCGTCCCAGGTCAGAGGACCGACGACGCCTCTTACGGGGAGACCGAACAGGGTCTGAAACTGTATTACGGCGTTTTGAGTGTCTCTGTCGAAGGTTCCCGTGACGGTTACCTTGGGGATCTCACTGTACGTATCCGCTAAGACGGAAAGGTATTCCTGCAGGGTCCTGACCGACGGGCCGCTCATGCCGAGCCTTAGGATCACGCCGGGATACGGCTGGACGCCAAGTCCCGTGAAGGCGTCGGGGACGCCGGCAGTTATCGAAAAGTATGCGGAGTACAATTCGTTCCACGTAGCCTCGTCTACTATCCCGGTTACGGGGAGGTTATACGCCTGTTGAAACGCCCGAACAGATTGTTCGGTCTCGGCGCCGTAGTAACCCGTTTGATCGACCGGGGGAACGAAATCGTTGAATTGGCTTATAAAGCTCAGATAATATTGTATTATAAGTACTCCGGGGCCGTCGTCGCCGACCTGAAGAGTTTCGGAAAACTGTCTTTGCAGATCGGATATTTTGATCCCTTCCGAATCAAGCTCCGAAAGCCTCGCGACCGCGTTATATATCCTTGCGATCTCGTACCATGTGTTCCGGCCGACTAAACCGTCCGGACTTAAGTTGAATATCCGTTGAAATTCCATGACCGCCTGCTCTGTGATCCCGTCGAAGTAGCCGTCGGGGTTCGCTATTTTTGGTATCGCGGGATAGTTTCTGGATATCCGATTCAGTTTTAACTGTATTATCTTAACGTTCGAGCTAAGGTCTCCGACCCTTAGAACTACGCCGGGATATTGTTCTCTTGCCGCTGTAACTTCAACGTCGGTAAGTAGTACGACGTCGTCGCCGTAGTAATATCTTATAATATCCATTGGCTGGTAACCCTGATTCGCCAGGTCGACGCTTCCCCACTGCGACAAACCGCCGGGGCAGGTCGAAGTCGTGCCGTTGCAGTATCTGGCGTATATCGGCTGCAGCTCTCCCTCTCGGGTAAGATAGCTGTTGAAGACGTCGTCAACTATTCTGCTTACGTTTTCAAAAAAATCTCTGCCGTTTATAAATTTCTGATCGTATTGGGTCGTATTGGTAATGTCGAACGGGTACCCCTGACTGCGGTAAAAAGCCGTATATATCCTGTTGAGCGCAAAGGTTATCTGCGCGTATATATTCGCAATCAAAGCGTTTTCCGGCCAAGTCGGGTATATCTCCGACGAGGCGACATTCTTTATATAGTTTGTAAACGGTACTGTTACATTTTGAGCGGTCGTGTCGGTAGGAACTCCCAAATGTACCGTAATGCTGTCGGGTATATTAAATTCAAGCGCCATTTCTACACCGCCTTTCATAAAATCAGATCGATCGATATTGCCGAACTTCGCGCGATACAAATATATGCCGTTTGTTATCCCGGCGTTTCAAAAATATCGCAGCCGGTATGTATCCGCATAGTCCGGGATCATTTACAGTATGTCTTCGTTGGTCTCGTCGAATACGTTGTCTTCTTCGACCATAGCGTTATGCGAGCCGTTTTCGCCTAACGGGAGCGCCTCGACGTTCTGTATAGAGACTATCCCGTCGAATACCGTCGCGTTTTTAAAGTACACGTTATAATACCCTTCTTTGGAAACGCTGATATCGTATAAAGCGTAAGGGACCGCGGTCGAGCCTGAGGATTGAGATATGAGCGCCGAAGGAGCCCAAAGCATGACCTCGGGCGTGCGTCCGCTGCCGTCGGTATAAAGCTCGTAGCGTTCCGGCGGGATATTGTCCGGGTTGTCGCTTGAGGACTCGATCAATACCTTAGCCCCCTCTAAGGGAATAGCTTGTTTTGCCAAAAACACTTGGACTATCATACTCCCCGCGCCCATATTCTCGCCGCTTGCCGAAGAACGCGCGTTTGTATTCTCTTTTATGCCGATCCCGGGAAAGTTGTACAGATCGAAGGGCGGATTTAACCCGGGATTGGCTCCAGAGTCGTCGTCGCCGTTGGGCCCGGCGCCGTTTGCGCTTCCGGTCGAGCCGCGTCCGTCTTCGGTTAAATTCGTATCGTTATTTTTGGTTTGTTCGATATTATTTTTGTTACCCATATCCTTCTGAGGCGGCTCGTATACCGGATCCCTGTCTGAGACGATTATATTATCCGGCTTTTGATATTTTCCGCCGAACGTCATAGATCCGCCGGAATATGTATCGGGTTCCTTGAGCGTTCCGGAATTGTTTTGCGCGCCGGGATAATTGCCGCCGTCCGCTTCCGTATAACTGTCGCCATATAAGCCGTAGCCGCCCGGGTCGTTTTCGGTGTTATTCTCGTCTGATTCAGCGTTTTGAGACGCGCCGCGAGTCTCTTTTGAATTATTTGCGCTGTAGCTGTCTTTTTGCGCGCTGTCATGAGAGTCGCTTAGTTGTACTTGTCTCATATAAAGCGGATTGGAATCTGTTTGTTTTATCCCGGAGCCGCCGCCCCCGGTTTGTTTGGGTTCAAAATTGATATAAAATCTATTCATAAATACCACGCTCCTCGTTTATGTTATGCAAAAATTTTATAAACTGTGCTTGACCGCTTGACTTTTGGAGTTATATTTTGTATAATAAATAAGTCGGTCTGAGCCGAACAAGAGAAAAGGTTCATGGTTTGACGCAGACGAGCGGCAGAAGAGCCGTTTTAGGCATAGGAATGACAAGAATTTTATATACGTCTCCGTAGCTCAGTAGGATAGAGCGTTCGCCTCCTAAGCGAAAGGCCGCGCGTTCGAATCGCGCCGGGGACGCCAAAAACTCCGTCGAAACCTTTTAAGGTTTTCGGCGTTTTTTATTTTCTAAGATAAGTTGAACTTAAAACAAGGCGAGATTAGTAGGAGCGATTTTTGCCGATCGAACTGCTCTTATTGTCGTATTTGGAAAGATCACGGTAAAATTTTACTGAGCTAAAAGGCGATCGTCATAAGTATAACCGATCGTTATCGTTATGATCGCATTTACATGAAGAGCGGCGCGCAGTCGGGATCGTCGCGCGCCGAACAGAGTTTTATAGAATTATCGGCGGCGGAATGAGTATCGCCGCTTAGTGGAGTACGGGGCGCGCATTGGACGCGCGCCGCCCAAATAGCGGAACGAAGGTATCCGCTTTGCTTATACGCAGTTACTTTCCGCCGCTGTAATAGCAATACGTCAGATCCTGCCGCTCCACAAGAATGGAGGCCTGGTTTAGCCGCGCCAGCGCTTCGTCCATTATGGCGATAAGATCGTCCTCGCTCACGGCGTCGAAACTGTAGACGAGCGTCTGCTCTTCGGTGAGAACGCCGCTTTCGTCCACCCAGCCGCCTTCAGCCCGCTGTACAGTGTAGCCGTCCACGTATTTACTGCAGATCTCGTCGACGATCCGTTTCGCCTCGTCAGTCGGGATCTGTTGCGCGTAGGCGTCTTTGTCGTTCGTACCGATATAGAGCGCGTACTTTCCCTGCGGCGCCGTCTCGAAAGGCAGCGCCGACGCGGCCGGCGTTTCGCCGCGATCGCCGGTCAGGTAGACGATTATGCCGCCGCTGACCGCGAGGTTGAGCGCCAGCAAAACGACGACCAGTAGGCGCCAAGCTCTTTTTTTCATGCGTTAATCACCTCCCCGTTTCTTCGTAATAATTCCGAGTTTATTTATAATAATTTATCCGCCATAGTAAGATCTATGCGGGTCTATACTGGGTTCGGGAAATAGTCTCTTATCCCAACGGAGGTCTTGATATTTGAATTCGTCGCGTCTATAAGTCCGGCGACGATTCGATCCGTGTCCCCGCAGGGTGTATACAGCGATAGCTTTACTTTGTCGCTGTAGTCGGTATATCCGTCTATCGTCTCCCATTTATGCAGTTCGTTCTGGATCCTTCCGAGCAGAGCGTAGTCGCATTCTATGTTAAGCTCGTCGCAGAGTATCATCTCAAGGCGTCCCGCGGCTTCGACTCCGGCTTTGGCGGATTTTGAATAGGCGTGCACCAGACCGCCGGTACCGAGCAGGGTTCCGCCGAAATACCTTGTTACGACGACCGCTATATTTGTAAGTCCCTCTTTCTTTAGCATATCCAAGACGGGAACGCCGGCGGTCCCGGAGGGCTCTCCGTCGTCGCTGTAGCGTTCGATATTGTTTTCTCTTGTTATATAGGCGTATACGTTATGCGTAGCGTCCCAGTATTTGCGGCGCATCGAGTCCAAAAATTCGAGCGCCTGCGCCTCGTTTTCGATAGGGATGACCGTTGCGATAAAACGCGAGCGTTTCTCGACGATCTCGGCGATCCCTCTGTCCTTTACCGTCATATATCTGTTTTCCATCAGAGCCTATGCCTCCGCTTATCTTAAGCCCGTTTTATAGGTCGGATACGACTTCGCCGCGCGCGTGAGGCCGCGGTTTAAAACGGATAATTTTTTAAAGTTTTTTGTCAATAATCAATTATAACATATAATGCGATTTTTTCAATTAAAACGGGCTAAAATATTCAATTTTTTTGCTTAAAAATAACCGCGTAGCTGTAAAAAACATTTGTATTTTAGACTTTTTTATGGTATAATTAATTGGATATGAGGAGCTTGAAAACGGCGTTTTTCGCTCCGACCTGATTAGGACTGCAAAATGCGCTTTCGGTTTGACGGAACGCGTTTATGGCCGGCGCGGCGCCTTGAGTCCGCGCGCAGGCAAAATACAGATAGCGCCGAGGTTTTGCAGTCATACGATAAGAACGGTTTACATCCTTGTCCGTACGCCCGCTGCGGAGATATGGATATTTATAATACTGCGGGCGGAAAGGCTATGGATTTAGATATGAAATTGACATGCAACAGGGATTTGCTCAGCGCCGCGGTACAGACTGTATCGCGCGCCGTTTCTCCGCGTTCTTCTTTAAAGGTCTTGGAAGGAATATATATCAAGGCGTATTTGGACGGCAGAACGGTTTTGATAGGAAACGACCTTGAGATAGGGATCGAGACGTCTATTGAAACGAACGTCGCGGAGGAAGGCGAGATCGTATTGGGCGCGAAGATGTTCGGGAATATTGTGAGGACGCTCGATGAAGAAGAAGTCAAGATCGAAACGCTCGAGAATAATCTTACGAGAATAAGCTCAGGCCGCGCTAAGTTTGAGATAACCGGACTTTCGGCGCACGAGTTCCCCGGTCTCCCCGAGGTAAGAGACGGATATTCGGTCAAGCTGCCGGGAAGTATTTTAAAGGATATGATAGAGAAGACAAGCTTTTCTGTGTCGAAGCTTGACGACAATCCGGTTTTAACGGGCTGTCTGCTCAAGATAACCAAGGAGGGGCTGTCTATGGTCGCGCTCGACGGCTTTAGAATGGCTATCAGAAACGTCTCTCTTCCAAACGAGTTTGAAGAAAGGGAGCTTATAATACCAGAGAAGTCGCTGAGCGAGCTTTCTAAGATGATAGAGAACGACGAGGACGAGGTTGAGATAACCGCGACCGATTCGCACGCTATCTTTATATGCGGAAACGCAAAGATGGTCACAAGACTTATCGAGGGATCTTATATCAATTATAAGAACGTAATACCCAAGGAGTTCGGCATAGAGATAGAGTGTTCCAAAAACCAGCTTGCCGAGACCGTAAAGAGGGCGTCGCTTATCATAGTCAACGATCTTGTGAAAAGCCCGATCAAGTTTAAGATAAGCGAAGGAAATATAAACGTTACGTGCGCGACGACGGCGGGTTCGGTCGACGATAATATACCGGTCGACGTAGGCGATAAATATCTTGAAATAGGTTTCTATAACAGATACTTAAACGAGGCTCTAAACGTTATCCACGACGACGTTATCAAGCTGAAATTCAATAAATCCGAAATGCCGCTTATAATAACGCCGGTCGAAGGCGACGATTATTTATATCTGATCCTGCCGCTGAGACTGAAGGCTTCAGAGTAATGCGCGCGAACAGATTATACCTTTCAAATTTCAGAAATTACGAGGAGCAGAGCGTTGAGTTTTCGCCCGGGATAAACGTCATATTCGGGGATAACGCGCAGGGCAAGACGAATATTTTGGAAGCGGTGCATATGTTTTCGCTTGGAAAGTCGAACCGCACTCATCGCGATTCGGAGCTTATACGCCACGGCGAGACGAGCGCCAAGATAGAACTGGAATTTGAAGGCGGCGGCCGCGAGTTTGAGGCGGTAGTTGAGATTGTGAGAAACAAGGGCAAATCGATAAAAGTGAACGATATACCCGTCCGGCGAAACAGCGAATTGATAGGCAGGTTTAACGTGGTGTATTTCGGACCCGAGTATTTGGGCATGGTAAAAGAGGGACCGGGAAAGAGACGCAGAAACTTAGACGTGCTTATCAGCCAGCTCAAGCCGGCGTATTTCTCGGCGCTCAGCGATCTGAGAAAGATAGTGGAAAGCAAGAACGCTATTTTAAAGATGCAGAATCCCAACGCGACTATGCTGGGAATAATGAACGAGAAGCTTATCAATATATCGGCGGTCTTGATAAAGTACCGGAGCAGGTATATAAAGGAGATCGGCGAAATAGCCGCCGAGATCCAAAAAAAGATCTCGGGCGATAAGGAGACTTTAACGGTCAGATACGTCTCGTGCATAGGCGCGGCCGACGGACTCGACGAGGCCGAGATAAAGCGGAGGATGGCCGAGAAGATAGAGAAGAATTCAGAGCGCGAGAAGACGCGGATGGAGACGCTTATAAGCCCTCACAGAGACGATATTATTTACGAGATCAACGGCAAGGAAGCTAAGGCTTACGCCTCTCAGGGACAGCAGAAGACGATCGTGCTGGTGGAGAAGCTCGCCGAGGTGGAACTTATAAGCCGGGAGATAGGCGAGAGTCCGGTCTTACTGCTGGACGATATCATGAGCGAGCTGGATAAAAAACGACAGGCGTTTATTTTGAGCAACATAAAAGGGATGCAGATAATAATAACCTGCACGGACATCGAAGAGTTTGGAAATCTGGATAATTTTAACCGGATCTATGTGGAAAACGCCGTTATATCGGCGAACGGATATAATAATTACAATGAGCCGGAGACTGCGGCGAATTGAAAATAAAGCTTTTACAGGAGGTCTTGGAATGTATCTGCATTTGGGCGGAAACACGATGGTTCGCGAAGAGGACGTTATTGTGATACTCGACCTTGAGAGTATTTCTATTTCAAAACATTCGAGAGAGTTTTTGAGGATCGTCGAGGAAGAGGGATTCGTTAGAAACGTATCGACCGAGATCCCCAAATCCGTGATCGTCTGCGAGATCGGCGGGCAGTCGGTCGTATATATTTCGAATATATCTTCCAAAGCTTTGGCCGGAAGACAGCGAAGGGTCCAGGATCTGCAGATGGAATATTGATGGCCGCGGGCCGAGCGGGACGCGGCGGAGCGATATAAGACGTTAATGCGGTTTGTTTGGAGAAACGAACGCTGATTTATATTATGCGGGGACGGAAACGCTCCGCATACCCGGTGAGTTAAAAAACGCGCCGGGGTCTATTACACTGAAGTGGAGTTGATAATTGATGAGTGTTAGTAATAACGATGAGTTGAAAAACGCGGCGGCGCAGGATATGGACGCGCATGATCACGAGGGTCATATAAGTTTGACGGAAGGGCATATTACGAGCGCTCCCGTAGACGGCGAATATGACGCGAGCAATATACAGGTGCTCGAGGGACTTGAAGCGGTGCGTATGAGACCCGGTATGTATATAGGTTCTACTACTTCGAGGGGTCTGCATCACTTGGTCTACGAGATAGTAGACAATTCGATCGACGAGGCGCTGGCTGGATATTGCACCGATATAAACGTTACGATCGAAGAGGATAATTCGATCACTGTGCTGGATAACGGGCGCGGTATCCCGGTAGGGATACAGGAGAAAACCGGTCTGCCGGCGGTCGAAGTCGTGTTTACGGTGCTGCATGCAGGCGGTAAGTTCGGCGGCGGCGGATATAAGGTGTCGGGAGGACTTCACGGCGTCGGCGCGTCCGTAGTCAACGCGCTCAGCGAATACCTTGAAGTCGAGATATATCACGAGGGAGAAGTTTATTATCAGAGATACGAGAGAGGCGTCGCTTGCGCTCCGCTCGCCAAGAAGGGAAAGACCGAGCTGAGAGGCACGAAGGTGCATTTTAAGCCGGACGCGGAGATATTCGAGGATACGGTCTACGACTTCGACGTGCTCAGAAGACGTCTGCGCGAACAGGCGTTTTTGAATGCGGGAATAAGAATAGCGCTTGAGGATAAGCGCGAAGGCGTGGCTGAGGATAAACGGAAAGTCGAACTGAAATACGACGGCGGTATCAAAGAGTTTGTAGAGTTCCTAAATAGGAATAAAGAACCGCTGCATCAGGAAGTGATATATGTAAACGCCGTGCGAGAAAACTCCGAGGCCGAGGTCGCTATGCAGTATAACGACGGATACAGCGAGATGATAGTGAGCTTCGCGAACAACATCAACACGACCGAGGGCGGAACGCACGAGACCGGCTTTAAGTCCGCGCTGACCAAGGTCATTAACGATTATGCGAGGAAATACGGTTTCTTGAAGGAAAGCGACGACAATCTAAAGGGCGAGGACGTCCGCGAAGGACTTTCGTGCGTTATAAGCGTAAAGGTCACCGAGGCGCAGTTCGAGGGTCAGACCAAGACTAAGCTCGGCAACAGCGAGATGAGATCTATCGTCGAGAAGATGGTAAACGAGAAGCTGGGAGAGTTCTTCGAGGAAAATCCGAACGTGGCTAAAATAGTCGTCGATAAGGCGATGACCGCGTCGAGGGCGAGAGAGGCCGCTAAGCGCGCGAGAGAGAACACGCGCAGGAAGTCGGCTTTGGAGAGCAGTTCTCTGCCGGGTAAGCTCGCCGATTGTTCGGAGAGAAACAACGAATACACAGAGATATATATCGTAGAGGGAGACTCCGCGGGAGGTTCGGCAAAGGGCGGCAGAGACCGCAGATTCCAAGCGATACTTCCGCTCTGGGGAAAGATGCTGAACGTTGAAAAGGCGAGGATAGACAAGGTATACGGAAACGATAAGCTGATGCCGGTCATAACGGCTCTCGGCGCGGGCATAGGCGACGAGTTCGACCTGAGCAAGCTGAGATACGGAAAAGTCGTCATCATGGCCGACGCCGACGTAGACGGCGCGCATATCAGAACGTTGCTTTTAACGTTTTTCTTCAGATTTATGCGCCCGCTCATAGAGGACGGGCATGTGTTTATAGCTCAGCCGCCGCTGTATAAGATCGAAAAGGGCAAAAAGGTTAGATACGCGTACACCGACGAAGAGAAAAACGCCATCCTGGCCGAAATGGGCGAGGGGAAACCGCCCACGGTACAGAGGTTCAAAGGTCTGGGCGAGATGGATAAGGAACAGCTTTGGGAGACGACGATGAATCCCGAGACGAGGGTTATGCTCAGAGTCGATCTGGACGACGCGCAGCAAGCCGACGAGACGTTTACGATACTGATGGGCGATAAGGTCGAGCCGAGAAGAAAATTCATAGAAGAAGAAGGAGCGAACGTAGTCAATCTGGATATTTGATCCGGCGTCTTGATCCAAAGCTTTAGAGGAATATTACTGACGGATAGAGGATATACAATAGAGGATATATAGATGATAGAGATAAAAAACGGCAAGGTCATGAATTTAGAGGGCGCCATAAGAGGAGCGAGAAATCCGCTGAACAGCTGGAGCAGGATAGACAGCTATTACGACGAAAACGGCGAGTATGTACTGGGTCCGAACGATTTGGGGTTGGCGAAGCGGCTGTGCAAATCGGGCAGCGATCATAGGAAGTTTATACGCCAGATCTTCGTGAGCGTGGATATAACCGCGCCGATGTATTGGTGGAAGGAGTTCGACACCTATAAGGTGGGGACGGTCGCGAATTCGACAAGCACGATGCACCGTATCCACTCTAAGGAGTTCGGGCTTGAGGATTTTTCCTGCGACAAGATGAGCGAGGACGCGCTCGAGGCGCTTAAGGGCCTGATCTCGGTACTCGAGACTAAGAGGAAGAGTTTTATTGAAACAAAGAATAAGGCCGACTGGTACGATATGATACAGCTGCTCCCGAGCAGTTATAATCAGACGAGGACGGTAAGTATGAATTATGAGAATCTTGTGAATATGTATTATGCGCGCAGGAATCATAAGCTGGACGAATGGCATGTCTACTGCGATTGGATAATGAGTCTGCCTTATACCAAGGAACTGTTTATATGGGACGAGTCAGAGGAAGAACAGTAAAATCACTGTTGACTCAGGTGAGTCGTTGATGTATAATTACACTCGACGATGCGTTTTATAAATTAAATAGACTTTTACGAAAGATGCGCTGACGGCGAGGCGGAGAATATTCCGCCGGACGGGAAGGCGGAATTCGGACAGAGTATAAAAGCTGCGCGTATATTCGCGCGGCATTTTGCCGAATAAGTATTCCCGCCGGAGCGACGCCGACGGGATTTTTCTTTGGCTTTTTTTGAGCTTAAACCGAAGCGGAGGCGCATAGAGATATACAGCAGTTAAAATAAGGAGGCGAAAGAATGGAGAGCAGGATAGCTTTGATAGGTATCGTTGTGAACGACTTCGATATAACCGATAAGATAAACGAATTACTTCACGAATATTCCGACTACATAATAGGTCGTATGGGGATACCGTATAAGAATAGGGGAGTCGCGATAATAAGCGTCGTGATAGACGCGCCCAACGACGTGATCTCGGCGTTGTCCGGAAAGCTCGGGATGATAGAAGGGGCGTCGTCTAAAGTGCAGTATACAAAGGCGTAGGCTAATAGCCGTATTTGCGTTTTTTGAGCCGATACTATAAGCGGTTTACATTTCAAAGACAAATTCGTGCAGATAGCGCGTTTACGCGGCCGCCCTTGACAACTTGACAAACAATGCTTATACGGCTCCGCCGACGGTGAGAAACTCAAAAACAGATCGTAGATCTCGCCGCCGGATAGGACAGCGTAGCATTGTTTGACTGCGCGGTAAAGGGCAAACCGGTAAAACTTCTTCGAACTTTTACCGGCGACCGGGTTTGCCTCCGGCTCAAAATCTAAAAACAGATCGTAGAGACTTTGGTTGAATATAGAATATTTATGTAAGGAGATGTTATAAGATGTACGATCCAAAATCAATGAAGGCGGAAGAATTTATTAACCATGAGGAAATACTCGACACGCTTAAGTACGCGGAGAAGAATAAGCATAACAAGGAACTTATCGCCTCGCTGATAGAGAAGGCGCGTCTATGTAAGGGGCTCAGCCACAGGGAAGCTGCGGTGTTGCTCGAGTGCGATATCGACGAGCTCAATCAAGAGATGTTCAAGCTGGCCAAGGAGATCAAACAGAAGATATACGGAAACAGGATAGTTATGTTCGCGCCGCTGTATCTTTCGAACTACTGCGTAAACGGCTGCGTCTACTGTCCGTATCACGCTAAAAATAAGCATATCTGCCGCAAAAAGCTGACTCAGGAGCAGGTCAGAGAAGAGACTATCGCGCTTCAGGATATGGGACATAAGCGGCTCGCGCTCGAGGCCGGCGAGGATCCGGTCAACAATCCTATAGAATACATACTTGAATGTATCGATACGATATATTCAATCAAGCATAAGAACGGCGCTATACGCCGCGTCAACGTAAATATAGCCGCGACTACGGTGGAGAACTATAAGAGATTGAAGGACGCCGGGATCGGTACGTATATCCTGTTCCAGGAGACGTATCACAAGGAGAATTACGAACAGCTCCATCCGACGGGTCCTAAGCATAACTATGCTTACCATACCGAGGCTATGGACAGAGCTATGCAGGGCGGTATAGACGACGTAGGTTTGGGCGTTTTGTACGGACTGAACTTATACAGATACGATTTTGTCGGGCTTTTGATGCACGCCGAGCACCTTGAGGCCGTTTTCGGAGTAGGACCTCACACGATAAGCGTGCCGAGGATCTGTCCGGCCGACGATATAGACGTGGGCGATTTCTCCAACGCGATATCCGACGACATCTTTAAAAAGATCGTTGCCGTGATCAGGATAGCCGTACCGTATACCGGTATGATAGTCTCGACGCGAGAGAGCGAGGCGAGCAGAAAGGCCGCGCTCGAGCTGGGAGTGAGCCAGATAAGCGGCGCCTCGAGCACAAGCGTCGGCGGTTACGTTGAGAAAGAGCCGGAGGAGGAGAACACCGCGCAGTTTGACAGAAGCGATACGCGAACCCTCGACGAGGTCGTGAATTGGCTCCTGGAACTTGGATATATCCCGAGTTTCTGCACCGCCTGCTACAGAGAGGGCAGGACGGGAGATAGGTTTATGTCGCTCGCCAAGACGGGCGCGATAGCCAACTGCTGTCAGCCCAACGCGCTGATGACGCTTAAGGAGTATCTGGTAGACTACGCGTCGGACGAGACACGGAAAAACGGCGAGAGGGTGATCGCCGAGGAGCTGGAGAAGATCCCCGCCGAGAAGGTAAGGAATATCGCGAGAGAATATATATCCGAGATCGAAGGCGGAAAGCGCGATTTTAGATTTTAATGCGATGATACTCGAACGCTTCGGACTTTGTTTGTCCGAAGCGTTTTTGTTTGCATAGATGTTGCGCGCGATGGTTTATCTTTGAGCATATAATAACAAGTCCGGTATTTTATTCTATCGCATTCTCTTTGAGTTCGTACAAAAGTTCGTTGCAGTCGATGAGGCTCAGCCTTTCTTTTATCGCGAATATTATTACGCTGTCTCGTTTTATCCTTGGATACAGAGCGCCGCGCCGCCGATCTTTAACATCCGCTGCGTCTCGTCGAGGTCGAGCCTCAGACCGAAGGCGAGCGCCAAAAGTTTATCGCGCTTGGGCGTCCGCGATCGGCTCCTTAGCCGCGAAAAATCGCGGATCAAAGCAGTATATAATAAAAAATCAAGCAAGCGGACTCGAATCATATCCGCTTGCTTTTTATATTAAAATTAATCATGCCGAAATATTTCTCATTGCTGACCCGGCTCAGGCCTGGTCGCTGGGCATACGCCAGTCGCCTCGCGGCGAGAGGGTAACCGTTCCGACTTTCGGACCGTCGGGGATGCAGGAGCGTTTGAACTGATTCTGTTTGAATCTGCGCATGAACGCGTCCAGCCATTTCTCTATTACCGCGTCGTCGTATTCTCCGGAAAACGCGTATTTGGCGAGCCTGAATATCTTGTCTCGGTTAAAGCCGCGTCTTACATAGTTATACAGGAAGAAATCGTGCAGTTCGTAAGGCCCGACTATATCCTCGGTCTCCTGCGATATTACTCCGTCCTTGGGCGGGAGCAGCTCCGGGCTGACCGGGGTGTCGAGGATATCTAACAGGACGGACTTAAGCTTGTCATCGCTGTTTTCGGCGACGTATCTGACGAGATATTTTACCAGGGTCTTGGGCACGGAGCAGTTGACCCCGTACATCGACATATGATCGCCGTTATAGGTCGCCCAGCCGAGCGCGAGCTCGCTGAGGTCGCCGGTGCCGATAACTATGCCGCCTACCTTGTTGGCGTAGTCCATCAAGACCTGCGTCCGCTCTCTCGCCTGGGAATTTTCGTAGGTAACGTCGTGTTTCTCTATGTCCGCGCCGATATCCCGCATATGAAGCGTCACCGATTCTTTTATATCGACCTCGATAAACTCGGCGCCGAGTTCTTCTATCAGTCTGACCGCGTTGTTGTACGTCCTGTCGGTGGTGCCGAAGCATGGCATGGTTATCGCCTTTATCCCACTGCGGTCGAGGCCGAGCCTGTCGAACGCCCTCGCCGTGACGAGCAGAGCGAGAGCGCTGTCGAGTCCGCCCGAGATCCCGAGCGTCACGTTCTTGCAGCCAATATGTTCGAGCCGCTTCTTAAGGCCCATGTACTGCATTGCGAATATCGTCTCGCAGCGCTCGAAGAGTTTGCTCTTGCTCGACGGAACGAACGGACGGGGATTGACCCGGCGGGTAAGTTCGGTTTCTTCGAGCTTTGCGTCAAAATATATGCGCCTGTATTCGTCGTCGAATTCGGCGGTAAACGTATTCATCTTACGCCTGTCCAGACTTATTCTGTTTACGTCTATCTCTGAAACGATAAGATCGTTTTCAAACAGCTTAGTCTCATTTAATATAGAGCCGCATTCGCCGATTATGTTATGCCCGGCGAAGACCATATCGGTCGTGGATTCGCCTTCCCCGGCGTCGGCGTAGACGTAGCCGCACAGCAGTTTGGACGACTGCGACTTTATGAGACTGCGCCGAAACTCCGCCTTGGATATTACCTCGTCGCTCGCCGAAAGATTGAGGATGATGGACGCCCCGTTTATCGCGTGGGAGACGCTCGGCGGCTTCGGAACCCACAGATCCTCGCACAGCTCGACGCCGAAGGTGAAATCAGGATCGTCCGCGCACGAGAACAAGAGCTTGGTTCCGAACGGAACGTCTTTGCCGTCGATCCGTATCTCCGTATTCCCGCTGAAGGGATTAAAATGCCGCAGTTCGTAAAATTCGGAGTAGTTCGGAAGGTTTTGCTTCGGTACGATCCCGAGGATCTCCCCGCCTTTGATCACGGCGGCGGCGTTATAGAGTTTATTGTTGAACAGTATCGGCAGCCCCACGGCCGAGACAATGTCGTATTCACGGGTCGCTTCCGCGATACGCATAAGTCCGTCCAAGGCCGCGGGCGCGGTATCGCTCAGCAGGAACAGATCCTGACAGGTATAGCCTGTAAGGCACAATTCGGGCAGAACTATCAGCTTGGCGCCCGCTTCGTATCCTTTTTCGATCTGCTCTGCGATACTTTTCGAGTTGAATTCTATGTCCGCGACCTTGATCTTGGGCGTCGCCGCGGCAACTTTGATAAATCCGTCTTTCACTATGATTACACTACGCTTTCCGCCCGCCTTTTTATAGATTAAGCGTTCCCTTTGGCGGGCTGAGCGGGAACGCTTGAGTTATCGCTTTATAAATTTTGTTTTATTTCTGAAAATTTAATTTTGTAAAATATTTATAGAGAAACCGTTTCGCATACTTCGGCCGTCAGCGCTTCCTCCGCTTGGTCGTAGCCGGTTATCCGCGCGTCTGCTATCCTGCCGCAGGCGTCTTTGCCGTTGTAAGATATGAGAACGTCCATGTAGTTAGCGGTCGTCGCATGATAAACTCCGTTTTGTCTCTCCTGTTCGATCAGTACGGGCATGACGCGTCCGATATGCTTGCTGTAGAAGTCCTTTTTCATATCGGAGGCGAGGGAGAGCATTCTATGACTCCGTTCTTCCTTGACGCGCTCGTCCACCCTGCCCGGCATTTTTTCGGCGGCCGTGCCGCGGCGCACCGAATACTTAAAGATATGCATCTGCGAAAAGCCTATCTCCTTGCAGAAGTTATAGGATTCCTCAAATTCTTCATCCGTCTCTCCTACGAATCCGACCATCAGATCTGTGGTTATCGCCGCGTCCTTGAAACATTTCCTGAGCAGAGCCGCCGCGCCTCTGTACTGCTCGGCCGAATATCTGCGCTTCATCCTCTTCAGAGTAGCGTCAGATCCGCTTTGCAGGGAAAGATGAAACTGCGGACACAGCTTATTAAGCTTCGCGGCTCTTGAGGCGAACTCTTCGTCCACTATACCCGGTTCTATCGAGCCAAGGCGTATTCTGCGTATCCCGTCGATCCTATCCAGCGCTTCTATTACGTCTATGAGCCGGCGGCCGTCATTAATATCTTTGCCGTAAGAACCGATATGTATTCCGGTCAGGACTATTTCGCTGTAGCCGTTTTGGGCCAGCGCCTCGGCTTCTTTTATGATATTGTCGAGACTCCTCGAGCGGACCGGGCCCCTCGCGAACGGTATTATGCAGTAGGAACAGAAATTATCGCAGCCGTCTTCTATCTTGACGTTCGCCCTGATACGCGACTGTCCTGTAGAAACGGCGATCTCTTCAAATTTCTTTTCGCGCAGTATGTCGATAACCGAATCGGTCTTTTTGCCGGCCAAAGCGTCCTCGACCATTTTCACGATCTCGCTCCTGCCCTTGTTTCCGATTATAACGTCCACGCCCTCTATCGAGCGGACGCGCTCGGGTTCGGTTTGCGCAAAGCAGCCGGTTACGGCTATGACCGCGCCGGGGTTCAGTCTCACGGCTCTGCGTATCTGCTGTCTCGATTTTTTAGCGCCCGTTCCGGTGACGGTGCAGGTGTTGATAACGCAGACGTCGGCCGGAGCGTTCTCGTCGCGGACGACCGCATATCCCGCCGCTTCAAACAGCTGAGCCATGGCCTCGCTTTCGTATATATTGGTTTTGCATCCTAATGTAATGAACTTAACAGTAATATTACCCACATCCTCTTAAAAGCATATAACGATTATAGCGCTTGAATAGGACTTATGCAAGCAAAATATTACCTAATATATTGGGCTTGAAATCAGGCTTATATTATCATGATCCGTTCTGCGCGGCCTTATGAGAGCAAGCTTATCGAGGTCCCCATAGGAGCAGAGGTCGTTGAAGAGGCAAGCGATAATTTCAGGTTTGCGTCCGCGGTCGCCGAATTTGGAATGATATTAAACGATTCGGAATATAAGGGAACGTCTACGACAAAGGATGTGATCGAGCGCGCCCGGTCCGGTATGGGCGAGGATGAATTCGGCTTAAAGCACGAGTTCGTTCGGCTTGTCGATCTGATACAATACGCAAAGTAGCGTCCGGGAATGAGAGAGTCGGAAAAAGAGGCTTAAACGAGGTTTATAAATAGACATTTTTCTCGTTAAAGTATAATATATATGCAGTATATTACTAAATAAATAGCTAATTTGCATAAAAAATTCAATCCAAAATTATGCAACAATTATATCAATTTTAATTGACTAATGAGCGATAAAAATATATAATCTATATAAGGCTACTCTAACCTTATTGCGCTCGGCGCATAGGCGCTAAGCGCCGCTTGATACCTTTGTATATATGAGCTTGGAGCGGGAATATTTTAACGGAGCTTGCCTTTGATAAACTACTAATTGTTAGGAGGAGTTTGAAATGAAAAAGTTTAAGGTTCTGTTGGGTTCGATTAACGACGTTAAGAATTTTGTTAACATCGTTACAAAATACGATTACGACGTAGATTTGATTTCCGGCAGATATGTTGTTGACGCAAAATCGATAATGGGTATTTTCAGTTTGGATCTTACTCAGCCGATAGACGTTGAAATACACTCGGACGACTGCGACGCTTTTGTTGACGAGATAAAGCCTTATATTGTCTAAGCAAACTTAATCCCTGCATTTTATTTCAATGTAGGGATTTTATTGCAATATTGCGAGAGATTAATATTACAATATTTGATGTTGATATAATTGCAGGCTTTAAAAGATTCTATAAATCATGTTTAATAGTTTTATGAACGAAGCCGTAAAAGAGGCGGTCAAAGCGTATGATTGCGGAGACGTGCCGGTCGGCGCGGTTATCGTTCAAAATAACAAAGTAATAGCCGCGGCTCATAACCGCCGCGAAGCCGATAACGACGCGGCGGCGCACGCTGAGATACTGGCTATTTCCACGGCCGGAGCGGTCAGAGGAAATTGGCGGCTTGACGATTGCGATCTGTACGTTACGCTCGAGCCGTGCCTGATGTGCTGCGGAGCGATCCGCGAAGCGCGTATAAGACGCGTATATTTTGGAGCGTATGACAAAGAATACGGTTATATGGTATCTAATGGGGATATTCGGCACAGAGCTGAGATATACTGCGGTATAATGGAAGACGAATGTCTAAAACTTATTTCCGAATTTTTTCAAAAGATCCGCGGCGGTCTAAACGGTTAAAGAAGATCGGGTCGCTTTAATATGCTTATAGATGATCCCGATACAACATTGTTAAAATAAAAACAAAGTTAAAATTAAAAACTAATATAAATTCCATTGTTTATTGTTTATCGCCGATCGGGCCATGATAAAGACGGCGCGGTCGGCGAGACGATCAATAGACATGCACTACTTAACTTACAATCTAAAATTGGAGGATTAGAAAAATGGCGCAAAAGTATGTATACCTTTTCAGTGAAGGCGACGCTACAATGAGAAACCTGCTCGGCGGTAAGGGCGCGAACCTGGCCGAGATGACGAAACTCGGTTTCCCTGTTCCGCAGGGATTTACGGTAAGCACCGAGGCTTGTACCAGATACTATGAGGACGGCAAAACGATCGCTCCCGAGATAGAGGCTGAGATATACGCGGCTCTGGCGAAGACCGAGGAGATAGTAGGCAAAAAGTTCGGCGACGTGGACAACCCGTTCCTGGTATCGGTAAGAAGCGGCGCGAGAGCTTCCATGCCGGGTATGATGGACACGATATTAAATCTCGGTCTTAACGACGAGGTTGTAGAAGGTCTGGCTAAGCTGACGAATAACCCGAGATTCGCTTACGATTCGTATCGTCGTTTCATTCAGATGTTCTCGGACGTTGTTATGGAACTTTCCAAGAAGCGTTTCGAGGAGATCATCGACGAGATGAAAGAGGAGAGAGGAATAACTCTCGATACCGAATTTACAACCGAAGATCTGAAAGAGATGGTTGTTAAGTTCAAAGATTTCTATAAGGCTGAAAAGGGTGAAGATTTCCCGCAGGATCCTAAGACTCAGATGCTGGAGTCGGTAAAGGCCGTATTCAGATCGTGGGATAATCCTCGTGCCAACGTATACAGAAGAATGAACGATATCCCTTATTCGTGGGGTACGGCGGTAAACGTACAGGCTATGGTATTCGGTAATATGGGCGACACGTCCGGTACCGGCGTCGCGTTCACTCGCGATCCCGCAACCGGCGAGAAGAAGCTGTTCGGCGAATACCTTATAAACGCTCAGGGCGAGGACGTCGTCGCGGGCGTAAGAACGCCTAAGCCGATAGCTAAGCTCGAGGAAGATATGCCCGAGGTTTACGCTCAGTTCGTAGATATTGCTAATAAGCTTGAAAAGCACTATAAAGATATGCAGGATATGGAGTATACCATCGAAAACGGTAAACTCTATATGCTCCAGACGCGTAACGGTAAGAGAACGGCCGCGGCCGCTATAAAGATCGCGGTTGATCTGGTTTCCGAAGGTATGATAACCAAGGAAGAGGCTATAATGAAGGTCGATCCCAAGCAGCTCGATTCTCTGCTCCACCCGACGTTCGTAGCTTCCGCGCTTAAGAACGCAGAAGTGTTCACGAAGGGGCTCGCCGCGTCTCCGGGCGCCGCTTGCGGTAAGGTATACTTCACCGCAGAAGACTGCGTAGCCGCTGCTGAAAACGGTGAGAAGACTGTGCTCGTTCGTCTCGAGACCTCGCCCGAGGATATCGAGGGCATGGAGGCCGCCGAGGGCGTGCTCACAGCAAGAGGCGGTATGACCTCTCATGCGGCGGTCGTCGCGCGCGGTATGGGTACGTGCTGCGTAGCGGGCTGCGGAGATATAAAAGTGGATTACGATAACGCTTGCTTCAGCGTAGGCGATACGGTTGTAAAGCAGGGCGATTATATTTCGATAGACGGTTCTACGGGTAACGTTTACCTCGGCCAGATAGAGACCGAATCGGCTAAAATGGCCGGCGACTTCGGCACGTTTATGAGCTGGGTAGACGAGATAAGAACGATGCAGGTAAGAACGAACGCCGATACGCCGCGCGACGCTAAGCAGGCTAAGGAGTTCGGCGCGGAGGGTATTGGTCTCTGCCGTACAGAGCACATGTTCTTTGCGGAGGATAGAATACCCGCTATCCGCGAGATGATAGTATCGAAGACGGCTGAGCAGAGAAAGAACGCGCTCGCTAAGATACTCCCGATGCAGAGAGGCGACTTCGAGGCAATATTCAGGGCTATGGACGGCCTCCCGGTAACCATTCGTCTTCTGGACCCGCCGCTCCACGAATTCGTACCTCACACGGACGAGGACATCAAGGCGCTTGCCGACGAGATGGGTCTTACGTTCGAGGAGCTTAAGGCTACGGTAGACGGCTTAGAGGAGTTCAACCCGATGCTCGGACACCGCGGCTGCCGTTTGGCTGTTACCTTCCCCGAGATCGCGGAGATGCAGGCGCGCGCTATAATGGAAGCGGCCGTCGCTTGTAACAAAGACGGAATGAACGTGGTTCCTGAGATCATGGTTCCGCTTGTCGGAGAGGTCAAGGAGCTTAAATATGTCAAGAAATTCATAGTCGATACGGCTGAGAAGGTTCTCGAAGAGAACAACATGAAGTTCGACTATAAGATCGGTACGATGATAGAGATACCGAGAGCCGCTCTGACGGCGGACGAGATCGCCAAAGAGGCTGAGTTCTTCTCGTTCGGTACCAACGACCTGACGCAGATGACGTTCGGCTTCTCGCGCGACGACGCAGGTAAGTTCTTAAACGACTACTATGAGAAGAAGATATTCGAGTCCGATCCGTTCGCTAAGCTGGATCAGGTCGGCGTAGGAAAGCTGGTCAAGATGGGCGCCGAACTCGGAAGAGCTACCAGACCGGACATCAAGCTCGGTATCTGCGGAGAGCACGGCGGCGATCCGTCTACGGTAGAGTTCTGCTACAACGTAGGTCTCAACTACGTTTCATGCTCGCCGTTCCGCGTTCCGATCGCAAGACTTGCGGCTGCGCAGGCGGTTGTAAACGCTAAATAAAGACTGATAGATAATATATAACGTATATTAGGCGCGCCGTCACGGCTTAAGTGGCGGCGCGTTTTAATTTGCTTAATAAAACGGAATAATTTTTACAACCGCGGGCAACGCTCAAACCGGCGAATACGGCTTAGGCAGGGGTTTCGTTGATTTATGGACAGGTTCTACAAAAATGTTTATTAATTTTTGTGAGAAAATATTAGCGCTTTAGTAGGTTTTATTATTGTTATAACAAAGGATCTATGATAGAATAAAGATATAAGACGATATCGAATGAATAAAAATGCGGAGACGCAAAAATCTGTTTAGGAGGCGATAATTATGAAGAAAGAGATCAAAGGGTTTGTATGCGGCGTTGTTGCGACCACGCTGGTCGCGGGCGGTTTTGCTTTCGCCGCGGGGCAATGGAAAACGATAGACGTACTGGAAAACGACATCACCGTAGTTGTCGACGGAGAAACGCTGAACGAGAGCAATTTCTTGTATAACGACCGCACATACTTACAGATTCGCGCCGTGGCCGAGGCGTTAGATAAGACGGTGCGCTACGACGAGGCGACGAACACCGCTTATATAGAGAGCGCTCCGAGCGGAAATACATCGACGGCGGCGTCCACGACGGCGCCCGCGGCTCCGACATCCGCGCCTGTAGCTCAGGCAACTACGGCTCCGGCGCAGGCGACCGCGGCGCCGACAATAAATTCAAATTATACCATGTACGCCGAGGCTTCTTGGTGTCCCGACTTCGGATCGGTAACCGGCGCGACTCTGATAAATGCGAGAGAGTATAACGCGAGAGGATACAGCGGCTACATGTACATGTATTCGGCGGTCGGAAACAGGCGTACTATTCTCAAATCCTACGGCGACCTGATGGAATCGCTTGGGTTTACGAGATATGACGAAGACGATTTCGATAACGATTACGACTTCGACTACGACGACATGTACGACGATTACGAGGATTCGATATACATCAGAGGAAACTATACCGTGACCGTTTCGGAGGACGACGGTATGATCGAGGTATACGCGCTTCAAAACCAAGCTTAGATCAAGTCTGTAAATTAAAAATTTAAACTAATAAAAAATGACAAAGTCTGCGGATATGCGGCTTTGTCATTTCTGTTTTTAAGAGTTGTTATTTGATAACCGGTATTTTCTGCGCGGCGTCGGACGCATGCGCGTTAAGCGTGTATCGAGTCGCTGCAGTATACCGTTTTTATCGAACTTCTTTAGGCCGCTGTTATACGAACTGGCTGTTATACAGCGAAGCGTAGAAGCCGTTTTGCGCCAGCAGCGATTTGTGGTTTCCGGTCTCGATTATATCGCCGTTTTTGACGACTAAGATCAGGTCGGCGTTTTTGATGGTCGAGAGCCGGTGGGCTATAACGAAACTGGTCTTGTCTTTCATAGCTGCGTACATCGCCTTTTGTATCTCCGCCTCGGTCCTTGTGTCTACGCTCGAGGTCGCCTCGTCCAATATCATGATGAGCGGGTCGGCCAGCATGGCGCGCGCTATGGTGAGAAGCTGCATCTGTCCCTGCGATATTTGGGGATTATCGCTTGATATAACGGTCTCGTAGCCCTTGGGCAGGGTCTTGATGAAATGGTGACAGCGCGCGGCTTTTGCGGCGGCGATTATCTGCTCCATAGTAGCGTCCGGTTTGCCGTACGCAATGTTCTCAGCCACTGTTCCGCCGAACAGCCAGGCGTCCTGCAGGACCATTCCTATCATGCCGCGCAGATCCCGCCGCGAAAGACGCTTTATATCGACTCCGTCGATCGAGATCCTGCCGCCGTTTATCTCATAAAAGCGCATCAGCAAATTTACGAGCGTGGTCTTGCCGCCGCCGGTGGGACCTACTATAGCGGCGGTCTGGTTGGGCTTGACTTCGAAGCTTATATCTTTCATAAGCGGCCGGTCGGGGCTGTATCCAAACTCAACGTGTTCGAAGCGCACGCACCCCCGGCTGATCCCATCGGGCAGAGGCTCGGTCGAGTCGGGGATCTCTTCCTCTTCGTCAAGAAGGTTAAATACCCTTTCGGCTCCGGCGAGCGCGCCTTGTAATGAATTTATCACGTATGAAAACATCGCTATCGGCTCGGCGATCTGGTTTACGTACTGCATAAACGCGCTGACCGTTCCGATCGTCACGACTCCGTTTATAGCCATTATACTTCCGACAGCGGCCGTGGCTATCAGACCGAGCCTGTTAAGGAAGCGGATAAACGGATATATCGAATAGTTGAAAAATTCGGCTTTTCTGACGGTTTTGTACTGTTCCTTGCTGACCTCGAGCATATCGTCTATCGCCTCGTCCTGGTAGTTGAATACCTTGAGCACGGAGGCGCCGGAATAAAATTCCTCGGTCTTGGCGGATAGCTCGCCGAGTATCTTCTGGTTCTCAGCGAAGTAGCGGCGGCTCTTTTTGGACACGACGTTTGTGGCTATCGCCGCTATAACGATGGCCGTCAGAGCGATCAGCGTCAGGAGCGGATTTAGTATGAGCATCATGATTATCATCATGCCGACGTTCATGATCGAGGTCACGAACTGCATAAGACCGGTCTGCATGACCTCCGACACCTTTTCGAGGTCGTTTGTGACGTGGCTCATTATGTCGCCGGTCGAGTGCGAGTCGAAATACCTGAGAGGCAGTCTGGTCAGCTTGGCGTTTACCCGTTTTCTTAGCTCGTAAGTCAGCTCCTCTCCGGCGCTCGCCGCGATATATTGCTGGAGATAGGCGAGCCCGCAGCTCGCAAGTCCGAGTAAGAACAATATCAGCAGCGACGTTCCCGCGGAGCTTATCAGCGCGTCGAATACGCCGCTGAACGAATCTAAATTTTGCAGCGCGTTTATAACTCCGTCGATCGCCCTGCCGGAAAATATCGGCATAAAGGCGTACGTGGCGCAGCTCAAAACCGCCGATATGCAAATTATTATCAGCTTTGCTTTCTGCTTAGCGAATATCTTTAAAAGTCTTATAAGAGCGCCTTTCATTATAAGTTATCCTCCATATCCAATTGGCTTTGCGCTATTTCACGGTAGACCGAGCAGGTATCCATAAGTCTTTCATGGGTCCCTATCCCGGCTATATCGCCCTCGTCCAGCACGACTATCTGATCCGCGTCCATTATCGTGCTGATCCGCTGGGCTATTATGATAAATACCGAGTCTTTGATCTCCTCTTTCAGCGTCTTTCTGAGCAGAGCGTCGGTTTTGTAGTCCAAGGCCGAAAAGCTGTCGTCGAAGACATATACGTCCGGCTCCTTTATCAGGGCTCTCGCGATGGCGAGCCGCTGACGCTGTCCGCCCGAGAAGTTCTTCCCGCCCTGCGACGACGGAGCGTCGAGCTTTTGGGGAAGCTTTTTCACAAACTCGTCCGCCTGCGCGAGCTTTATAGCTCTAAGCATATCCTCTTTCGTCGCGTCCGGTTTACCTATATTCAGATTGTCCGCTATAGAGCCGCTGAACAGAAAACTCTTTTGGGGTATATAGCCTATCTTATCCCTCAGCTCGCTCTGCGGATAGTCGCGGACGTCTCTGCCGTTTACGAGGATACGCCCCGAATCTATGTCGTAGAGCCTGAGTATCAATTTCGCTATAGTGCTCTTTCCCGAGCCGGTGCTGCCGATGAAGGCGGTCGTCTTTCCGGCTTCGCACTTAAATGAAATATGGCTCAAGACCTTCTCCTCGGCGCCCGGATAAGAAAAACTCACGTCGTCGAATACGACCGAGGGTTTATCCTGCGAGGCCGCGGAACGATCCGCTTCGCCGTCTGCGATCGACGGGCGCTTGTCGAGGACCTCCTGTATACGCTGAAGGCATACCTGCATCTTAGGAACGGTTACGACCATCATCGCCGCGGTTATCATGTACGCGAGCGCCATTATGGCGTATTCGGTGACCGAGACTATATCCCCGACGTTCATCGAGCCTATTAGTATCTCTCGGCCGCCGAAGAAAATGACCGCTATCTCTACCAGTCCCATTATCAGCCAGACTACCGGGTTCAAGACCGCGAATAGCTTGTTGAGCGAGATCATCCTGTCGGCGTAAGAGCGGCACGCGTCGTCGCAGCGTTTGTTTTCGTATCCGGAGCGGTTAAACGCGCGTATCACCCTTATCCCCGCGACCGATTCCTTTATAACGGCGTTTATCTTATCCATTCCCGCCTGTATATATTTAGATATCTCGGACGATTTTTTAAATACGATCACGGAGATCCCGAAAAATATCAGAATAAATATCAGGACTATCCACATAAGCGTTACGCTCGTCCTCGCGATAAGAACAATGGATACGAACAGCATCATCGGGGTGGGGATCACCAACTGCAAAACGCTCATGAGCGTCCTCTGTATCACCGCGACGTCCATCGTCGTCCTGGTCAGCAGCGACGCGGTCGAAAATTCTTCAAAGTCGGCGAGCGAGAGATCCTTCGTCTTTCTTATAAGCGAGTTCCTAAGCCCCAGCCCAAACCTCGCCGCGAACTCTGAAGCGAGATAACTTCCCGAGAGCGAGATCATAACGGTAACTAAAGATATTATCAGCATCTTAGCGCCTATGTTTATTATCGCGTCCATATCCGACGTCATGATCCCGTTGTCTATCATAGACGCGGTCAGCATCGGTATCGCCAGCGTTCCTATGGATTCAAGCAAAAGCGCCAGCAGAAGCGCCGCCCAAAGCGCTTTGTTTTTCTTTAAAAATAAGCTTAGCTGTCTCATTTGATATCCTCCAAATTTGTTTTAGGTTATTATTTACTTTTAGCCAAACATCAACTATAATAAACTATGAAGTAACTACACAGTCAAGAGCTTTTTTAAAATATATAAAGGAACGAGTCTGATGGATAACAACAGATATTTAAGGATAAGCGAGTTCTCAAAATTGACGGGAATAAAGCGGGACAACCTGATATTTTACGACAGGATAGGTTTGATAAAGCCGGAGTTTAGAGCGGAGAACGGCTACAGATATTATTCGCATCATCAGATCGGAACGGCGGCGTTCGTATCCGGGCTTAGGTATATAGGCGTTTCGATCGACGAGATCAAAGGCTACGCCGATAAGCGCCGGCCTGAGAATATGCTGAATCTGTTCAGCGCCAAGAAAGAAGAGATAGAAAAACAGATACGTCAGCTCAGCGAGATCAGGGATACTATGCGGCTGTATATGGATATGGTTGAAGAGGTCGAAAACTGCGACACGGAGCGTATTTATATAAGGAGCGAACGGGAACAGCCGGTATTCCTGGGCGATTTCTTTTATTTGGGCGATTATAGCGACTACGTCGAGGCCTCTGCCGAGTTTTACGAAAACGCGTCGGAGCGCGGGATCAATCTCAACGCGCCGTTCGGGGCGGTCATGGATATGGAAGATCTGCTAAAAAGACGGGTGGAGCAAAGAAAGAGGTTTTATCTGCTGACGCCGGGACTTGGCAACGCGACGAGACCGGCGGGGCGGTACGTCTGCGGATATATGCTCGGCGACTATATAAACCCCGCGCCGCTCTATAACAGGCTTTTGGATTATATCGAAGATAATAAGCTGACCATAGCCGGAGACGCGTACGAGGACTATCCGCTCAACGAGTTTACCGCGTCCAGGTCTGAGGATTATCTGCTTAGGATAATGATCAGAATCGAATAAAGCGGTCTTGTCGGCGGCCGTCCGCGCCTATACGCCTGTTTTGTTTATATGCGGCGTATACAGATTATAACGTGAAAGTTCCTTTTACGTTAGCCTCCGGCAGGATCAAAGCGCCCGCGCGAAATTTTCCTCACATGGTATGCTCGGAAACGCGCATGGGCGTAATGATCTCTTATCATTCCTTGCCCTGCGGATAAGAGAGCTTTCATACCTATTTGCGCCGACGCAGGGCGGCGTAATGGAGATTATTAGGAAAGGGGAGCGCTTTTATATGAGTTTTGCGTCTGAAATTAAGACGAAACGACTTATTTTGAGGAAATTCACAGCCGAAGACAAAGAGGCTCTGTTCGAGATCCTCAGCGACTTAGAGGTAAACAGATTTCTGCCCTGGTTCCCTCTGCGTTCGCTAAGCGAGGCCGAAGAGTTTTTGGAAAGGGAATACCTGAGTTTTTACGCTAAATCCGAGGAGGGATATAAATACGCGGTGTGCGATATTGAAAGCTCGGCGCCGATCGGCTATTTGAATTTAAGCGGAGGAGAAAGCCGCGATCTGGGTTACGGACTTAAAAAAGAGTTCTGGAATAAGGGAATAATAACCGAGGCGGCGACTGCGGCGATCGAATTGTTTAGAAGCGAGGGCGTCGGCTATATAACTGCGACGCATGATATAAATAACCCGGCGAGCGGCAGGGTGATGCAAAAGATCGGTATGAAATATATGTATTCGTACGAGGAACTTTGGGAGCCTAAGGGGTATCCGGTAACGTTTAGAATGTATCAGCTCAATTTAAACGCCGAGCCGGATTGGGTATACATGGGATATTGGAATACGCGTCCGAAACATTTTATTGAGGAAAACGTTTAGACTCAGACCGCTAAAACAAGAAGATTGTTGATAACGCAACTTGACATGGCGAGCGCTAAGTGGTAGAGTATATAAAAAATCAAGCGCGTTTTGTTTATTGGCGCGCGGCTATAATTATTTTTTGGGGCGGAGTTGATTTATATGAACAACAAAAGTAATCGTTATGGGATCGTAGACACGCGGAGTTTTATCAGAGCGTCTATGCTCGCGGCTTTGGCCTGCGTGCTTACGATGTTTCCACAGATACCTACGCCGACGGGCGGATACGTGCATTTCGGCGACTGTATAATATATCTTGCGTCCGCGCTTATGGGGCCGCTGTGGGGCGCGGCCGTCGGAGCGGTCGGGCATTCCGTCGCCGATATTATATCGGGACATGCGATCTTCGCGCTTCCGACTTTTATCATTAAAGGTTTGGCGGGTTTTGCCGCCGGCAAGATCATGTACGGGCGCTTGAATAAGAAGAACTTCGTCCTTTCGGGTGTAGCGTGCCTTTTAATAGTGACCGTAGGATATTTTATAGCGGAGATCCCAATGTTTGGAGTCGAGGCCGCGGCCGTTTCTTTTATATCGTCTCCGGCGCAGTGGCTGATGAGCATGGCGGCTTCGGTCATCATGATCCCCGCCGTGAATAAAATAGTCGGCGGCCGTATGTGAGCTTTAATATAATATTTGCGTTTTTGATATATAGTCTTTTGCGAGCCTTCGCTTGTAAGAGACTTTTTATTTTTCTTGAGCTATTAAAATATTTTTAATTATTTCTTGTTTGCCTATTGACAAAACTGTAAATTGCGTATATACTGTATATATTAAATATATACAGTTGTTTTTATATAAAGGATCGGAGGCGAGGTAGTGGATATAATAATATCGAATTCATCCGAGGCGCCGATATACCGCCAGATATCCGAGCAGATCAAGGAGGAGATATTAAAAGGCGGGCTTAAGGAGAACGACGCGCTGCCGTCGATAAGGAATTTGGCGCGGGATCTTCGGGTAAGCGTGATAACCACCAAGAAGGCTTACGAAGAACTTGAAAAGGACGGGTTTATAAACAGCGTCGCCGGCAAAGGTTGTTTCGTGGCCAAGCAGGGGAGCGGCATGATAAAGGAGGCCGGGCTTCGGCAAGTTGAGGAACAGCTTTCAAAAGCCGTGGATACTGCCGTTATATACGGGATAACCGAGGATGAAGTTTTAGAAATACTCAGGCTGTTATACGATAATTGACGCGTTTTACGCATGATTTAATATTAGCGCTTAGGAGGTTTAAAAAATGAGCGAATGGATAATGGAGAATACGGACGAGGCCGTTATAAAGATAGAAGGCCTGAATAAAAAGCTGGGCGGGTTCAGTTTGAACAATATCGATCTTGCGATACCCAAGGGTTACATAACCGGGTTCATAGGCCGAAACGGAGCGGGCAAGACGACGACCATAAAGGCGATACTTAATATGCTGAAGCCGGATTCGGGGAAGGTCGAGGTTTTCGGGCTTGACGCGGAGAAACACGAGGCCGAGATCAAGAGCCGGCTTGGGATAGTTATCGGCGAGAGCGGTCTGCTCGGGGATATGAAGGCCGGGAAACTTGCGAAGAAACTTGAGAAGCTCTATGATAAATGGGACGATAGGCTGTTTAAAGAGTATACGTCGAGGTTCGGGGTAGATTTGGATAAGAAGATATCCGAGTTCTCGACCGGAACAAAAATGAAGCTTGCTATATGCATAGCGCTCTCGCACGGCGCGGAGCTGTACATATTCGACGAGCCGACGGCGGGACTGGATCCGGTTGTAAGAGACGAGATACTGGATCTGCTCAGGGAAATAATCCGAGACGAGGATAAGACGGTGTTTTTCTCGACGCATATAACCTCCGATCTGGATAAGATAGCCGATTATATCGTGTTGATCGAAAGCGGCAGGATAGTGTTCAACTCCGAAAAAGACGAGCTTATCGAGGAATATAGAGTGATAAAAGGAGGTATGAGCGCCCTGACGCCCGAACTTAAAGATAAAACGCTCAGATACGAGGAGAGCGGCTACGGATTCAAAGGTCTTATCAAAGCCGCGGATATACCCCGCGGCGATCGGGGATATGTTATAGAGCGTCCGAACGTCGAGGAGATCATGCTTGCGAAATGGAAGCTCGATCGGGGCGAATAGACTTTAAAGGTCCGAGCCGAGAGGTTTAATTAAGATGAAAGGGGATATTTGTAATGGCTAAAGAAATGAGATGGCTGATCGATTTTAATATATACCGCGCGAGATTCGGCGTGATATTTCTGATAATTTACACATTGATATTTACGGCGTTTACGACCGTTATAATAGAACCGATGGTCGCGATTTTCTGCGGATATATGTTTATGCCGGTGAAGAAGAACAGCGAGTTTTTCTCAACGCTGCCGCTTAGAAGAAAATCGGTCGTTTTATCCGAATTTCTATGCGGCGATATATTGTTTATAATAACGATGGCGCTGAGCGTGCTTCTTAGGGCGACCGACGCGTATTTTGCGGGCGAGGCCGTTTGGCGGACAGTGGCGGCGGAGCTTGCGACAATGACGGCGGGTTCGTTTTTGACGATGTCGTTTGTGATGGCGCTTCTCTATCCGCTGATGATCAAGTTTCCGGATAAGCAGAGGATATTTGTCGTCCTGGTCATAGTTATGGCGGCGATGACGGTTCCGATCGTATATGCGCTCCCGTATGCGACTCATATTCTGGTAATTGTAATGGCCGCCGCAGGGATCGCGGTTCAGGCTTTGGGGATCATGATCACGCTTAAGGTCAGCGAGAACGAGATAATTTGATATAGTTTTGTCCATGGCGCTTAAGTCATGGACTTTGTTTTATTTGGGTTTATTATAAAAAAGAGTATATTTAAATTAAATGGAAATTTTTAACTCATATATAAATTGATACTTGCGTTGGTATAAAATCTGTAAAAGAGCGTAAATTAAAGATAACATAAATTTCAATCTTAAGATAATTTTGAAAATGATTTAATACCAGGAGGTCAATTATGCGTAAAGGTTTCAGAAAGGGATCGATTTCCAAAATAACGGCGGTTTGCCTAACTCTTACGATTATGTTTAGCGCGTTTATACCGGCGTCGGTTTTTGCCGAAGAGGTCGCGGTTTCCCCGGATAATAAAAGCGAAGGATCTAACGCGCAAGGCGAAGCGGGCGACGGCGAAAAGCCAGGCGGCTACAGCGACAGTTTCGCGGCCGGAGCGGACGAGAGCGGGGAAGATACGAGCGACGAGGAAAGCGGCGCCGAAAACGGCGGCGGAAACGGAGAGGCTGACGATACGGACGGCGGCGGTTCCACGCAGGTGGATACGGACGTCAAAGCGTCTTTGGTCGAAGCGAAGTCGGGGATACTTATCGAGCCTGAGACGGGCGAGGTCTTGTACGAGTATAATCCGGACGAGCGGCTGCAGATCGCGAGCGTGACGAAAGTGATGACGATGCTGCTTATCATGGAGGCTTTGGATAATGGAAAAATAAATTTGAGCGATATGGTCACGGTGAGCGAAAACGCCGCGTCGATGGGCGGCTCGCAGGTATATTTGGAGACCGGGGAGCAGATGAGCGTAGAAGATATGCTAAAGGCGATAGCGGTGGCGTCCGGCAACGACGCCGCGGTTGCCATGGCCGAGCATATATCCGGAAGTACGGAAGCGTTTGTGGAGCAGATGAATAAGAAAGCGGCGGAGCTCGGCTGCGAGAACACGCATTTTTGCAACTGCAACGGTTTGGACGAGCCGGACGATCACTACAGCAGCGCCAGAGATATAGCGAAGATCTCGGCCGAGCTTTTGAAGCATGAAGATATATTGAAATATACGACTATCTGGATGGATACTTTAAGAGACGGAAGTTTTGGCTTGTCGAATACGAACAAGCTGATAAGAAGCTACAACGGCGCTATAGGGATAAAAACGGGTTCTACCAGCAAGGCGCTGTATTGTTTGTCCGCGGCGGCGGAGCGGGACGGGATGAGACTTATAGCGGTCGTGCTTGGAGCTCCGAGTACCGCGGATAGATTCTCAAGCGCGTCTAAGCTGCTCGATTACGGATTTGCAAATTATTGGAGAGCCGACGCCGAGACGGCCGAGGGCGGAAGCGAACCCGGAAGCGTCAGAGTAAGAGGCGGCGAAGCGGAAAGCGTCGCGCTGAAACTCGGCGAGGACGAAAGCGGGTTCATCGTCAAAAAGGAGAACAAGGATAAAGTAAAGGTCGAGTACGAACTCCCGGAGGAGATCGCCGCGCCGGTCGAAGCGGGACAGACGGTCGGGAAAGCCGTATTCAAAATAGACGGCGAGACGGCGCACGTCTGCGATATTGTCGCAGCCGAGGCGGTCGATAAGATGAACGTGCTCGAGATGTTCGTTAATATTTTAAATAAGTGGGTAGGACTTCATGCGAGTTGATCGGTAAGAATATAAAACTGAAAATTGAATTAATCGATAAGCGTTTTGGATGAAAACGGCTATAAATCCTATAAGCCGCCAAAAGGGTTTGTAGCCGTTGTATAGGGCAGTTTATATGAAAGAGTAGAGAATAGAGTGGTATCATCTGAATATAGCTAATATAGATGTTTGTGCAATATTTATATTTGCATTCATCTAAATATAAATAATCATGTGGAATTTGTCAAATTAAAAATAATGCAGAAAAAGTATTGACAAACGCTCCATAAATTGTTATAATAACAAAGTCGCACAGCGGTAGGCTGTATAAATAATACGGCAGAGTACCGGTATGATGCAGCGGATAAAAGTTGGGGCGGATAAGCCGTTTAGAAACAATTTAATATTGCAAGTAAGTGCGGGTGTAGTTCAATGGTAGAATCTCAGCCTTCCAAGCTGATTGCGTGGGTTCGATTCCCATCACCCGCTCCATTACATATTAGAAATAATATGTTTTGTTAATTAGAGAAATGCGCCTGTAGCTCAGCTGGATAGAGCAACTGCCTTCTAAGCAGTGGGCCAGGGGTTCAAGTCCCTTCAGGCGCGCCAGCTCAATTATGGTGGGTATAGCTCAGTTGGCTAGAGCGCCAGATTGTGGCTCTGGAGGCCAAGGGTTCAATTCCCTTTACCCACCCCACTTTTAGATACTGGGCTGTCGTCAAGCGGTAAGACACAGCACTTTGACTGCTGCATTCGTAGGTTCGAATCCTGCCAGCCCAGCCAATACATTTTCCATAAATGACCCATTAGCTCAGTTGGCAGAGCACTTGACTTTTAATCAAGGTGTCCGGAGTTCGAATCTCCGATGGGTCACCAATTAAACCCCCGTGAAAACGTTAGTTCACGGGGGTTTCGTTTTGTTTGGGATTTGCTTGGATTTTGAATTTGACCCCATGCTGACCCCGCGAGGTATATTTTATCAAACGCTTTTTTCGAAGTAATAAAGAAAACAATAAATCACAGAGGGATGCAGGAGCAGATAAATTATTTTGATGAAATAATGGAGATTATTTTGAAGAGTGGTGATTTGAGAAATACGTGGAGCAATTATCAAAAACAATTCGGATATGCAAAAGATATTACTTTTGATGATGTTTGTGGGGCGATAAAAAGTATTATACATATTTAATTTTAGCATGAAAAATGTTGAATATGTTTATCAAATATGCTATAATGATTATAAATAGATTGGGCAGAATATAGATTGATGCGAAATGGGAACAGAGGAGAACATATGCCGAAAATAATGGAGATTATTGAAAGAGAAACAAAAGGGAAAAGTTATCACACTTATAAATACAGTTATGATACGGTTGGTTTACCTTCTATTGATTATGATGATGATTCTGATAAAATAATTAAATGGAAAGAGTCTGGTGAAACGAGTGCTCCTAAAAAGTCGATAAACTTAAAGCCATTAGCTGATCGGTTAAAAGAACTCCATGAAAAACCGTTACTTAAATATTTTCTCGATGGATCTCGTCATGTATATAAGGTGGATGATATTGCATATAGCAGACGCGTTTTTCCTGTTGTGGCAGGCCAAATAGGGATTGGTTGTTGCAAACGTAAAAATAAACAGATGCAGAAAGAGCGGTTTTATCGTGAACTAATTCTTACACTTCCTGACAAAGCAAATGCTGATGGTTGGGATGATACGGCATACTTTGCGGCAAAAGTTAAAAAATTGAATGAGAGTGAAGAGTTGAGGCGTTTAGGACTCCAATTCACCGCGATCATTCCTTATTCCACATCAAAGGCAGGTTCATCAGATGTAAAACTCGAGAGTTTAGCTGTCGGTAAGATACAGGATTATATGATCGAAGCAGAAAAACGAATGGTTGCTGAATTAGTTAAGAACAAGCTATTAGGTCAAGATGCGTACTTGCTAAAAGATGGTTCTATTCAATACAAAATCATGAAATCTGGTCGAGAAGATTTGAGAACTTTGCAAAAAATTAAGTATAATTACAATTGGGTGATTGGTGTCTCTAAATCTTTTAATCCTGAAAGTTGCCTTGACCATACAGGCAAACCCAATTCAAATTATATTGCTGATTTACCATTATTCCATAGAACTCCAGTGGCGCGATATGAAAATAGCGAGTTTATAGGGGATGTTCAGTTTGGTGTTTGGTATATACGTTTGCGGGATAAACACAGAACTCAAACTCCTTTTGACGGTGTTGTAAAGGTTGAAAAAATAATGATGGACGAAGAAATCAAAAATGGAATTGACAGTGATATTATAGATCTAATTTCTGCAAATATTATCAATGAACGTAATCCCACCTGCTATGGTGCAGACCGCCGCTGGGCAAATCACTTATATCCTGTCTTTTTGACAGAGTCTTATGTGAAAAGCAAATATATTAGCGCAGAAATGTTCTTAAATCTATTTTAAGGAGAATAAGCAAAATGACTAATACTATTATAGGTCGTGTGTTAGCGACGGAAAAACATCCAACAACTATTGACAATTTTACTTTTTGGACTGATCCTGAACTCATCTTAAATCCATTTGATATTGTGAAGGTTCAGCATGTAAATAATTCATTTTCTTATGGCGTTATTGAAGATATTGCTCATATTACTGATGCTTCAAGTTTTCTGACAAATTTTATCTCAAGCGATTTTGGAGATGTAGCCGCTGAAGAAAACACTTTGCGTGTAGGGATGAATTATGTTACCGCTAAAGTAATTTGTAATAACAAAAATATTTATATACCTCTTCAGAATAATGCAAAAGTTATGTTGGCAACTGCAGAGGAAATTGATTATGCTCTTGGCTTGAATGATATTCGTAATCCACTTGTTTGTGGGTATCTTGAAATGTATGAGGGAACTAAGGGCTGTAAAAAAGTTATGCGCCCTGTAAAGCTTAATTCTAAGTTTATTATCGGTCCAGAAGGCGCTCACTTAAATATTTCTGGTATTTCGGGTCTTGCTTCGAAAACTTCATATGCGATGTTTCTTCTTAAAGCTATACAAGATAGTTATATGAAGAAGGAACCAATAAACGATGATGAAGATAGTGTGGCATTTGTATTGTTTAATGTAAAAGGTAAAGATCTCCTTGCGATTGATCAATTAAATGACTTTGCTGATGAGCGTGACCCTGAACTTGATCGTAAAGATACATTGGCTAAATACGAGAAGCTAGGTTTGTCTGCCGAACCATTCAAGAATGTTCATTATTACTATCCTTATTCTATTCCGAGAACCCGCCATTGGAATACATATATGACCTACGAAGAGGTTGAGGATAATATAAAAAAGAAAAAAGCAAAAAAGTTTAAATACATTTATAAATATGATAAGGAAAATTTGGACCTTATGTTTGCAAATATTGATGATTCTACCCAAACAATGGAATCTATTATAAGCTATATAATGTCTGGACAAGGTAAGTTTAATCAAATTAGTGATTGGCAAGAATTTCTTAATACTGTAAAGGAAAAGTGCTCCACCGACAATTCTGGTAAAAACAAGGAAATACCCGTGGCGAGCTGGCGAAAATTCTATAGAATTATTAATAAGAGCATTACGGATAACAAGATTTTTGCTAGAGACGTTCGTGAAGAAGCGGGGGAAACACGTATCGGGGATGCACTCAAACATATTAAGAAAAATGAAGTTCATGTTATTGATATTGCAAAACTTTCCGAAGATAAGCAGGCGTATGTATTTGGTGATGCAATACGAACAATTTATGATTTACAGTTGGGTCAGTATTCTGGCGAAGAAGGCGTAAATCCTCCGTCACGAATTGTGATCTTTATTGATGAGTTGAACAAGTATGCTTCTAAAGAAATACCTAAGAATTCGCCTATTCTAAAACAGGTTATTGATGTAGCTGAAAGAGGGCGTTCACTTGGTGTTGTCCTTTTTGCAGCGGAGCAGTTCAGAAGTGCTATTCACGACAGAGTTACGGGGAATTGTTCTACTCATGCCTATGGTCGAACAAATTCCATAGAGATTACAAAGAGTGATTATAAGAGTATTCCGTCTGTTTACAAGACGATGATGACCCGTTTGAAACAGGGAGAATATATTATTCAAAATCCGGTTTTTCGTTCATTGCTTAATATCAAGTTTCCGAAACCGATTTATAAGCAATTTAAGTAAGGAGATTATTATGGCTACAGTAGGTAAAAATATACTGGATAATCTTACAACGGGTATGTACTCCGACTCTAAGGTTATCTACAGAGAGTATATACAAAATGCGTGTGATCAAATTGATGCTGCTATAAAATTAAGTGTTCTTTCTGACGGAGAAGGATATATTGATATTTTTATAGATACCAAAAAACGATACATAAGTATTAAAGATAATGCTACTGGAGTTAAAGCAGAAAATTTCATTGAGGATGTTGGAGATATTGCGAACAGTAATAAAGAAATTGGCAGAAATAAAGGTTTTCGAGGAATCGGTCGCCTTTGTGGCTTAGCATATTGTAAAATATTGAAATTTTCGACGAGTTATCTTGGTGAAAACATAAAATCAATTATGATTTGCGACGCTAAAAAGATGCGAACAATGCTTGTTGAAAACAAAAAATATACCCTTGATGAAATCTGGGATACAATCATAACATATTCTACTGAACCAGAAACGGAAAGTAAGCATTACTTTGAAGTTGAGATGTTTGATATTAACAGAGAAAATACAGAGCTATTGGATGACACTAAAATTCGTGAATATCTTAGCTTTGTTGCGCCTGTTCCATATAAAAATACTTTTATTCTTCGTAAGCAGATTTATGATTATGCTGACTCGATTGGCTATCATATTGACGAATACTGTGTAAGGGTGAATGGCTCACAGGTTTTCAAAGAGTATACCACAAAGCTAAAAGAACAAAGCGGCGTTTCTTTGAAGAATTACGATGAAATTTCACGTTTGGAATTTAAAGATTTTCGAGATTCTTATGGCAATTTGATTGCTTGGATGTGGGTTGGTTTATCGCGTTTTGAAAAACAAATTCCGAGTGTAAATCATATGCGTGGTTTGCGTTTAAGAAATGCAAATATACAGATAGGAAATGATAATGTTTTGCAACCATTTTTCAAAGAAACTCGTGGTAATTATTATTTTGTTGGAGAGGTTTTTGCTGTAAGTAGCAATCTTATCCCCAACTCGCAGCGTAACTATTTTAACGAAAATGAAACCCGTGTTTTATTTGAGGACTTATTACGAGAGTACTTTTATGATGTGTTACACAGGCTTTATTATGAGGCAAATCGCGTCAAAAACGATTATAAGAAACAACAAGAATATCTTAATAAGGTGGCAGAATATCAAAAGAAAGAGAAAGGCCTCGGTTTTGTCAACGAAGAAGAACGTCAGAAACTTCAATTTGATATTGATAAAGCTAAGAAAAATGCTGAAAATGCTCGTAAACGACTGGACAAGCTCGATAAGAGCGATAGTAATTCGCCTCTTTCAGAGGTTAGAAAAAGAATAGGACAGAAATTTGAGTCTGATAAATTAAAGAAAAAAGTTGAAACAACCACAGTTGCTGTAGGTGATAATAAGAAAATATTTATTACGAGCGGTATGTCTAAACTGTCAAGAAGTGAACGTAAATTGGTTAGAAAGATTTTGTCCATTATTACCGATATTGCTCCGAAAGATATTGCAGAGCAGATTATAGATAAGATCAAGGAAGAGATGAGATAATAGCTTATGAATAGAAAAGTTTTACTTGTTGAACCTAATTACAAAAATAAATACCCACCAATGGGTTTGATGAAATTGGCAACATATTATCGTATGGTTGGTGACGATGTTCGCTTTTACAAAGGTGATATGCGTTCTTTAGCAGTAGAATTGATATGTGAGGATTTAATAAACCATTTGTCAATTGTTTTCCCAGATATCTTTTGGAAAGACTATTATCCTATGCTCTTCCGTTTTATAAAGATAGGGAAATATGCTATTCTTGAAAGCAATGCCATATTTGAGAACGAAGCGGTGCTAGATGCTGTGAAAGAATATCGAAAGAAATATAAGGATAAAGAATATTTCTCAAACCCGAGGTTTGATAAAGTTGGTATCACTACACTATTTACCTTCCACTGGGATATTACAATAGATACTATCAATTTTGCAAAACAACTTTGCAAGAATCAAAAAGATGTTATGGTTGGAGGTATTATGTCATCACTTCTGCCGAATGAAGTTTATGAGGCCACCGGAATTAAACCTTTTATTGGATTGCTTAATCATCCTGGTGATATTGATGCTGGAAACGATATAATTATTGATGAACTCCCGCTAGATTACTCTATTCTCGAAGAGATAGACTATGTTTATCCAGCAAACAATGCTTATTTTGCATATATGACGAGAGGATGTGTAAATAAATGCAAATTTTGCGCTGTGCCTAAACTTGAGCCACAATATTGTGATTATATCAATCTTAGGAAACGTATTCAGCATACTAATGAACGTTTTGGAGCAAGGAAAGATTTACTTCTGCTTGATAACAATGTCTTAGCGTCAAAGTGTTATAATCAAATTATCGATGAGATTAGAGAGTGTGGATTTGGAGTCGGCGCAACATATACACCACCAAATGAGTATGAAGTAATGATTAGAAACCTTAGAGACTCGTATAATGATCGAGCATATATTCGAAAAGCTGTCTCACTCTATAAAGAAATAATAAATAAATTAAAGGATGATGCCGAAAAAACAGAGTTTTATTTGAAATTAGAAAAAGCTCATTGTATTTATCACTATACAGCATCAAAAGAGGCCATCCTGACCTTGGATGAATATGTACGGCCATTGTACGATAAAACACATAGATCATCCAAAAGAAAGCGTATTGTGGACTTTAATCAGGGAATAGATTCTCGGTTAATAACAGAAGCGAATATGAGAAAATTAGCAGAGATAAATATTCAACCTTTACGAATAGCGTTTGACCATTGGAGCCTAAAAGATGTGTATGAAAAATCTGTTCGTACGGCTGTTAGAAGTGGAATTAAAAATCTTTCGAACTACCTTCTTTATAATTTTGAAGATAAACCGGAAGAGCTTTATTTGCGATTGAGATTGAATGTGGATTTGTGCGAAAAGCTTGATGCAAGCATATATTCTTTCCCAATGAAATACCACCCAATAAATGACAAACAATATTTTAAAAATCGAGACTATATCGGAAAATACTGGAATAGAAAATTCATTCGTGCGGTACAAGCAGTTTTGAATTCAACTAAAGGTAAAATAGGTAGAGGAGTTGATTTTTTTGAAGAGGCATTCGGCAGAGATGTTGATGAATTTATGAAAATTCTTTGGATGCCGGAAACTTTTATAATATACAGAAGAATTTACGATGCAGATTTGCGTAATAGACTTGCTGACCGTTATACTACAGTGACAGAGAACGATTGCGATTTGGCTAATGAATGGTGGGAAAAGTTTGAAGCCTTATCACCTAAGAAAAGGGAACATGCAAAAGAGATTATAGCACTAAATAAGTTTAAAGATGGTGATTTTCAATGTGATGATATAGAAATATGCGATGTCATATCTTATTATCAGATTACTCGTGATGATGCAGAAAATAAATAAAAGATGGTAATATATACAGAACTTTTAGCATCCCTGATCAGAACAAAAACATTCCGATCAGAGGCGCTAAAGGGCATATATCTCGATATTCTGATTAAAGGTTGGCCAAAACATATGTTATATCCTAGGCAGAAATAGAGAGGCGCGGTTCAAATAATTGTTATCTGTAACCGCGCTCTCTATTGTATGGCTATAATATCCGCACCACCACGCCGTAGTACCCATCGCCCCACACGAGTTCGCCTTTGTACAAATGTGCCTCACCAGTTTTAACCCCGTGAAAACGTTAGTTCACGGGGCTTTCGTTTTGTTTGGGATTTGATCGAATTTTGAATTTGACCCCATGCCGACCCCGCGAGGTATATTTTATCAAACGCTTTTTTCGAAGTAATTACAGATTTTTTGCTTATTTTCTTGCTTGGTTTTCTCATTAACAGTCCGCGCCCCTGATCAACGTAGGCGTTAGGGGCGGAAATTCGCAGTTTTAACGCCGAACGGAAATGTATGCGAAAATAGATACGCTATTTTTCCAAACGGTTCAGAGGCCGTTTTTACGCTGTAACTCCGTTTTGGACTTCCTATTCACTAATCCCTACGTTTTTGTCCCCGCAAGTCATTTTTGCAGGTATATAATATAAGTATACTGATTAGACGTTAGGAGGCGATGGTTTTGGCTAAGCCGCCCAAAAGCGGGTTGGATTATTGGCCGAGAGACG
>CAJFTO010000012.1 GCA_904419955.1 Candidatus Roslinia caecavium
GTAGTATCCGCCGAGCAGCGACGCGAGCGTTTTGCCCCAGCGTTTGGGATCCTCTCCCAGTCTCTCAAAGTATTCCTGGAACGTGAGATAAATATCTCTGTAATCGGCTCCGGCGCAGACCGCCTTTGTCACCGACTCGACGACCGCGTACGCAGCGCCCGCAAACGGATTGGCCTTGGATATCTTGGGATTATATCCATACGCCATTACCGTAGCCGTCTCGGTCTCCTTCGCGTATTCCTCGCCGTTTACCGGCAGTTTTGCCACCATGTTCTGCTGCGGCGTAAGCTGATATTTACCGCCGTAAGGCATGAACACCGAGTTTCCGCCTATAGTGCTGTCGAAACGCTCGACCAGCCCTTTCTGCGACGCTATATTAAGATCGCCCATCATATTGAGGGTCTTTTCCTTGATCGAATCGCCGCTTACCTCAAACTCGAGCGCCTTGCCGCTGAAATCGTTCTCAGTAACGATAACGTCGGCGTTCTTCTCAGCGCCGTTAGTATTCAAAAATTCTCTTGATATGTCGCATATAGTTTTGCCGCGCCAGTTCATGACCAGCCTTGGGCTTTCGGTGACCTCGGCCACTACGACCGCGTCGAGGTTCTCCTTGTCGGCCTCGGCTATAAATTTATCCGCGTCTTTCGCGCGTACTACGACCGCCATTCTCTCCTGCGACTCGGAGATCGCGAGCTCGGTTCCGTCAAGTCCCTCGTACTTCTTGGGAACTTTGTCCAGATCGATATTTAGACCGTCGGCAAGCTCGCCTATAGCGACCGAAACGCCGCCGGCGCCGAAGTCGTTGCAACGTCTTATCAGCGTGGTGACTTCGTTCTTCCTGAACAGTCTCTGAAGCTTGCGCTCGACAGGGGGATTACCCTTCTGGACCTCTGCTCCGCAGGTCTCGAGCGATGACGAATCGTGCGCCTTGGACGAACCCGTAGCGCCGCCGCAGCCGTCGCGTCCCGTCATGCCGCCGAGCAGAATAACCACGTCGCCCGGCTCCGGTCTTTCACGGATAACGTTTTTCTTCGGAGCCGCCGCGATAACCGCGCCTATCTCCATACGCTTAGCTATATATCCCTCGTCGTATATCTCGTTTACTACGCCGGTCGCGAGTCCTATCTGGTTTCCGTACGAGCTGTAACCCTCCGCGGCGCCTATAACGATCTTGCGTTGCGGCAGTTTTCCCGGCAGAGTGTCCTTCAGACCCTTTCTCGGGTCTCCCGCTCCGGTCACGCGCATAGCCTGGTATACGTAAGAACGCCCCGAAAGCGGGTCTCTTATCGCGCCGCCCAGACAGGTAGCCGCGCCGCCGAACGGCTCTATCTCGGTCGGGTGGTTGTGCGTCTCGTTCTTAAACATCACCAGCCACTCCTCTACCGAACCGTCGTCCATCTTAACGTCCACGTTTATCGAGCAGGCGTTGATCTCTTCCGACTCGTCGAGCGCCTTTAAAACGCCTTTTTTCTTAAGCTCCTTAGTCGCGATCGTAGCGACGTCCATAAGACATACGCTCTTATCGCGACCCTCGTAGACGTATTCTCTCGAATTCAGATACTCGCCGTATACCGCCTGTATAAACGCGTTCTCGATTGTCACGTTATTCAGCTTGGTCGCGAACGTCGTATGACGGCAGTGATCCGACCAGTAGGTGTCTATCATTCTTATCTCGGTGACCGACGGGTCTCTATTCTCGGTATTCTTAAAATAATTCTGACAGAATTTAATGTCGTCCAGATCCATAGCGAGACCCATATCGGCGATCATGCCGCTCAGGCCTTCTTCGTCCAAATCGATAAAGCCTTCGACCGTCTTGACGTCGGAGGGCTCCTCAAGATTATCATCCAAAGTATCGGGTTTTTCCATAGACGCGGCTCTCGATTCCACAGGATTTATATAGTAGTCCTCAACCGCCTTAAGCTGTTCGTCCGTGATATCGCCGATCAAAACGATCACCTTGGCGGTCCTCACCTTAGGCTTCGCGCCGCCGGTCATTATCTGGGTACACTGCGCCGCGCTGTCGGCTCTCTGATCGAACTGACCCGGCAGGTATTCGGATGCGAAATATTTACCCTCTTCTATTTCAAGCTCTTCTCTGTACACCTCGTCCACCTGCGGCTCGGCGTATACGCAAGGCAGAACTCTATCCAGCTCCTCGTCGGTCACGCCGTCGATATCGTACCGGTTTATCACTCTTACCTCCTTAAGTTCCTTAAGCCCGAGGTTGTCGATAAGATCGCGGCATAGCGCTTTCGCTTCGATATCGTAGCCCTTCTTCTTCTCAACAAAAAGTCGTTTTATGCTCATATCAATACTCCTTTTCCGATGACGCCCAATGTTTTGGATAATGATCGGTTTATATTTTATGAATAAATATATCAGATTTATATCACATAAAAATTTCATCTGTGATAGTACGCCTAAAAATTGCCGAACTTTTCCGACAATCCGACATTATTATTTTAATAGTAAAATCAACATTTGTCAATCAAAACAAACTTATTTAGGCAATATATTATTTAACGCCCGCGCGGTCGCACAAAACAATGAGCGCAGTCGAATAGCAGCGCGAATAAGAAAGAAAAAAACGCATAAAAAACCGCCGCGGATATTTTACGTCCGCGGCGGCTGCTTTAAAATTCTGATCGCAAATCATTCCGCCGAAGCGCTTGCTTAGCGGTATTTACTCGTGCAGAGCAGTTTATTGGCGTTTTCGATCCGTTCCTTTGTCGGAGGGTCGATCCCTTTAAGCGGATAATCGAATCCAAGCTCCTCCCACTTAAAGACGCCCATCGTATGATATGGAAGTACTTCGACTTTCTCAACGTTAGTCAAAGACTCGATAAAAGTATTGAGCTTCACTAAATCCTCGTCGAAATCGCTGTACTCAGGAACCAGCACATGGCGTATCCAGACCGGCTTTTCTATCTCGGACAGATACTTCGCCATATCCAAAATGTTTTTATTGGTAAATCCCGTAAGCTTCTTATGTTTTTCCTCGTCGATCTCCTTTATGTCCAAAAGAATCAAGTCGGTATATTTCATCAGCTCGTTAAACTTACCGAAAAACGGTTCTTCTCTTGTAAAAGGCTGTCCGGCAGTATCGATAACGGTGTGTACGCCGTGCTCCTTGGCTTTTGAAAACAGTTCTAAGAGAAAATCGATCTGGAGCAGCGGTTCCCCGCCGCTCACAGTTATTCCGCCTTCTTCGCCCCAGTAGCCCTTGTACCTTAAAACGGTCTCGATGAGCTCGTCCGAAGTATACTCTTTGTTTATATCTCGGCTCCAGGTGTCGGGATTATGGCAGAACTTGCAGCGAAGTCCGCAGCCCTGCATAAATATCACATATCTGACCCCCGGGCCGTCAACCGAGCCGAAACTCTCAAGAGAATGTACGTTTCCTTTAATATTTCTATCCTCGTTCATTACATTCTTTCGTGGCAGGTTCTCGAGATAACGTCCAACTGCTGTTCCTTAGTCAAGTCGATAAACTTGACCGCATAGCCCGAAACGCGGATCGTAAAGTTTGCGTACTCCTCTTTCTCAGGATGCTCCATAGCGTCGATCAGCTTTTCGCGGCCGAACACGTTTACGTTTAAGTGGTGAGCGCCCTTATCAAAATATCCGTCCATAACGCTGACAAGATTCTTCTTCTGCTCGTCTTCGTTATGTCCCAAAGCTCCCGGATTGATCGTCTGCGTATTCGATATGCCGTCTAACGCGTACTCGTACGGCAGCTTAGCGACAGAGTTAAGCGACGCCAAAAGTCCGTTCTGCTCCGCTCCGTAGCTCGGATTAGCTCCAGGCGAAAGCGGCTCGCCCGCTCTTCTGCCATCCGGCATATTGCCCGTAGCCTTTCCGTAGACCACGTTCGAGGTGATCGTAAGTATAGAGGTCGTCGGTTCGCTGTCGCGGTAAGTATGTCTCTTCTTTATCTTCTTAAGGAAGGTCTTAAGCAACCATACGGCTATCTCGTCCGCTCTATCGTCGTCGTTTCCATATCTCGGGAAATCGCCGGTCGTCTCAAAGTCCATTATCATGCCGTCCTCGTCGCGGATAGCTTTTACCTTAGCGTACTTGATCGCGCTGAGCGAATCTACGACATGCGAGAATCCCGCAATACCCGTCGCAAACGTACGTCTTACGTCGGTGTCTATAAGCGCCATCTCAGCCGCCTCGTAGTAGTATTTATCATGCATGTACTGGATCAGGTTAAGCGTGTTGACATAAAGTCCCGCAAGCCAGTCCATCATTATATCATACTTATGCATAACTTCGTCGTAATCTAAGTATTCGCTTTCGATAGGACGAAGCTCGGGGCCTACCTGCTCCTTGGTCTTCATATCGCGTCCGCCGTTCATAGCGTAGAGCAAGCACTTAGCCAAGTTTGCGCGCGCTCCGAAGAACTGCATTTCCTTACCCGTCTGAGTAGCCGATACGCAGCAGCAGATCGAATAATCGTCGCCCCATACCGGACGCATTACGTCGTCGTTCTCATACTGTACCGAACTCGTTCTGACGGAGATCGCCGCGGCGTATTCTTTAAACGCCTTGGGAAGTCTCGACGAATACAACACCGTCAAGTTCGGCTCCGGAGCCGGTCCCATATTTTCAAGCGTATGCAGGAAACGGAAATCGTTCTTTGTGACCATCGATCTTCCGTCCATACCGAGTCCCGCTACCTCCAGCGTCGCCCATACCGGGTCGCCCGAGAACAGCTGGTTGTATGAAGGTATTCTTGCGAATTTTACCATACGGCACTTCATAACGAAGTGATCGATAAGCTCCTGCGCCTCTTTCTCGGTAAGAACTCCGTTCTTAAGATCTCTGCTGATATATATATCGAGGAAAGTTGATACTCTTCCTACGCTCATAGCCGCGCCGTTCTGGGTCTTGATAGCCGCAAGGTAACCGAAGTAGAGCCACTGAACCGCTTCCTTCGCATTCTTTGCAGGGCCCGAGATGTCAAAGCCGTAGATCTCGGCCATCTCTTTCATCTGCTTAAGCGCCTTGATCTGCTCCGCTATCTCTTCTCTGAGACGGATAACGTCGTCGGTCATCGTTCCGTCGCCGCAGTAATCGAAATCTTCCTGCTTCTTCTCTATAAGAAAATCTATTCCGTACAGCGCGACCCTTCTGTAATCGCCGACGATACGTCCGCGGCCGTATGTATCCGGCAGGCCGGTGATTATCTTATTGTGACGCGCCTTCTTCATCTCAGGCGTATACGCGTCGAATACCGCCTGGTTGTGAGTCTTATGATATTTAGTGAAGATCTCATGCAGTTTTTCCGACGGCTGATATCCGTAAACCGTGCACGACTGCTCGGCCATCTTTATACCGCCGTAGGGCATAAACGCTCTCTTTAAAGGCTTGTCGGTCTGAAGTCCTACGACCTTTTCAAGATCCTTAAGTTCTTCGTTTATATATCCCGCAGGATAAGCCGTTAAGCCCGAGACCACTTTGGTCTCCATATCCAAAACTCCGCCTTTGGCGCGCTCCTCCTTCTGAAGTTTCTGCAATTCGCCCCAGAGCCGATCCGTAGCGTCCGTGGGTCCCTCCAAAAAGGATTCGTCGCCGTCGTATGGTTCATAGTTGTTCTGGATAAAGTCGCGCAGATCTACGTCTTCTTTCCATTTTCTTCCGGCGAAACCCGCCCATGCTTCTTTAAATTCCATGACTGCATTACCCCCTATATTGTAATGATACTTATATGACACTTGAGTTAGCTCTAACTAACTTCGTTTATAATTATAACATACTTTTGTCAAAAGGTAAAGTATTTTTAGTAATCTTTCTCATTTTTATCTGTTATGATTTTAATACAGATAAAATTCGTATGAAATTTATACAAAATCCCCAATTCATATCGCCGCCGGCCGTTCTAACCGACCCGCAAGCCCGCGCTTTGCGCTTTTAAACGCAAAATTTAAAGTCGAGCGTTTAAGTTTAGCTTATCTACATAAACGCTCAACTTATATTACCGGCGGCGCCAAAATATTAATCCGCTTCGCTTCGGCATATACGTATATCCGGCGAGTAAAATGAAACGCTCGCCAAGCTATAGCCGCAAACGCTTTATTCGATCCGGCGCCGCAAATCGTCGTATATAGCAAAAACCAATATCGCAAGCCGCATTATACTACAAAATATGGTATACCGCCGCCTTTATCGAACAAATTCAAAGCGGACAGGTCAAGCCTGTCCGCCCAATATTAATTAATATTAATTATTCAGCATAGCTTTCGTTTGCTTTGCGAACATATGTCTTATATCTTTCCGTCAGGTCTCTTTCAGCCTTGTCGAACAATTCCTGAGCTTCGTCCGGGAACGCCTTAAGCAGCTGCAAGTATCTGTTCTCGCCCTTCATGAAGTCCTGGATACCGCCCTGAGGAGCCTTTGAATCGAGCGTGAACGGATTCGTACCCTCCGGAACGGACGGATTGAATCTCCATAAGTGCCAGTAACCGCATTCTACCGCCTTCTTCTCTTCGAGGATGGTCGTAGCCATGCCCTTCTTGATACCATGGTTGATACACGGAGCGTAAGCTATTATGATCGACGGACCCGGATATGCCTCAGCCTCTTTGATAGCGTTAAGAGCCTGCTGCATGTTAGCGCCGAGCGCTATCTGAGCTACGTATACATAGCCGTAGGTCGTAGCTATCATACCGAGATCCTTCTTCTTAACTCTCTTGCCGGCCGCTGCGAACTTAGCTATGGCCGCCGTAGGCGTAGCCTTTGAAGCCTGTCCGCCGGTATTTGAGTAAACCTCTGTGTCAACTACCAGGATATTGATATCCATATCCGAAGCTATAACGTGGTCGAGACCGCCGTAACCTATATCGTAAGCCCAGCCGTCGCCGCCGAATACCCACTGAGATCTCTTTACGAGGAAGTCCGTCCTGTCGGCGATCTCCTTTATAGCGGGATTGCTCATATCGGCGTCTTTAATAAGCGCTTCAATCTTAGCCGCCGCTGCTTTGGATGCGTCGGCGTTGTCCTTGCCCTCGATCCATTCCTGGAACGCTTCCTTAAGCGGAGCGTCTACAACGTCCATAACGCTGTTCATACGGCTTACCAAAGTCTCTCTTATCTTCTTGTTAGCTGCGACCATACCGAGACCAAACTCTGCGTTATCCTCGAACAACGAGTTAGCCCAAGCGGGACCGCGGCCGTTCTCATCCTTGCAGTAAGGCATCGAAGGAGCCGAACCGCCCCAGATAGACGTACAGCCCGTAGCGTTCGCTACTATCATTCTGTCGCCGAAGAGCTGAGTGATGAGCTTGATATAAGGAGTCTCTCCGCAGCCTGCGCACGCGCCCGAGAATTCGAGGTACGGCATAGCGAACTGCGAGTTCTTGATAGACTTCGTCTTGTCAACCAGATCCGCCTTATTCGATACGCTCATAGCGTACTCCCAGTTAGGAGCTTCTGCAGGCGTAACGTCGTCGATCGGCTTCATCGTGAGCGCCTGAACCTTATCCGGGCAAACCTGAGCGCAGACTCCGCAGCCCAAGCAATCGAGCGGCGAAACCTGGATCCGGAACTTAAGTCCCTTAAGCTCCGGACCTGTAGCGTCTTTTGTTACAAACGACTCAGGAGCGTTTGCGGCTTCCTCATCATTCAATAATATAGGACGAATAGCCGCGTGAGGACATACCGCGCTACACTGGTTACACTGGATACACTTCGTGGGATCCCACTGCGGAACCAATACGGCTACGCCTCTCTTCTCATAACGCGAAGTACCGGTCTCAAAAGTACCGTCTTCTCTTCCGGCAAACGTGCTTACCGGCAACTTGTTTCCGCGCTGAGCGTTGACCGGCTCGACGACCTTTGTGATAAATTCGGGCTTGTCCGAATTGTCTGTTTCTTCGTCTACGGCGTCTTTCCAGTAATCCGGAACGTTAACCTTATGCAGAGCCTCTATAGCGCCGTCGACGGCGTTGCAGTTCATGTTGACGATATCGTCGCCCTTTCTGCCGTAGGTCTTCTTGATAGCCGCTTTGATATATCCAACGGCTTCGTCGAACGGAATAACGTTAGCGAGCTTGAAGAACGCGCCCTGGGTTACCATGTTTATTCTTGTGGGACCGAGGCCGACTTTGACCGCGACGTCTACCGCGTTAATCGTGTAGAAGTTGATGTCGTTCTCGGCAATATATCTCTTAACGTTCGCCGGGAGCTTCTCGTCGAGCTCTTCGTCCGACCAAACGCAGTTGAGCAGGAATGTACCGCCTTTTCTGAGGCCTTCGAGGATATCGTACTGATGTACGTACGCCGGTTTATGGCATGCGATGTAATCAGCTTCATCCAATAAATATGTCGATTTGATCGGGCTCTTACCGAATCTGAGGTGAGACATCGTAACGCCGCCCGATTTCTTTGAGTCATAGTCAAAGTACGCCTGAGCGTAAAGATCCGTATTGTCGCCGATGATCTTTATTGCGTCCTTATTAGCTCCGACAGTACCGTCGCTTCCGAACCCCCAGAACTTACAACGGGTCGTGCCTTCCGAAGACGCGTTGATTCTCTCGCCCAAAGGCAGCGAAAGGTTGGTTACGTCGTCGACTATACCTATGGTAAATCCTTCTATCGGCTTCTCAGCGTCGAGATTATCGAATACCGCAACCAGCTGAGTCGGAGTCGTATCTTTAGAACCGAGGCCGTAACGTCCGCCTATGATCATAGGATTCATATCCGAATCTCTGAATACGTTGCAGATATCGAGATAAAGCGGCTCGCCGAGCGAACCGGGTTCCTTCGTTCTGTCAAGGACCGCGATCTTCTCAACCGTCTTAGGCAGTACGTCGAAGAAGTATTTAGCCGAGAACGGTCTGTAGAGGTGAACCTCCAAAACGCCGGTCTTAGCGCCTCTTGCGTTGAGGTAATCTACAGTCTCTTCAGCGGCTTCGCAAACGCTGCCCATAGCTACGATTATCTTTGTAGCGTCGGGCGCGCCGTAGTAGTTAAACGGCTTGTACTCTCTGCCCGTAAGCTCCGAGATCTTGCCCATGTATTCGTTTACGATATCCGGAACCGCGTCGTAGAACTTGTTCGCGGCCTCTCTGCCCTGGAAGTAGATATCGCCGTTTTGAGCCGTACCTCTGATAACAGGGTGCTCAGGGTTAAGAGCGTTATCCTTAAACGCTTTAAGAGCGTCCCAATCAACCAAACCTCTGAGATCGTCGTAATCCATAACCTCTATCTTCTGGATCTCGTGAGAAGTTCTGAATCCGTCGAAGAAATGCAGGAACGGAACTCTCGACTTGATAGACGCGAGATGCGCCACGCTGCCCAGGTCCATAACCTCCTGGACGCTGTTGGAAGCCAGCATAGCGAAACCTGTCTGACGACAAGCCATAACGTCCTGATGGTCGCCGAAGATGTTGAGGGCGTGAGCCGCCAAAGCTCTCGCGCTTACGTGGAATACCGTCGGGAGCAGCTCTCCGGCAATCTTATACATATTCGGTATCATAAGCAAAAGACCCTGCGAAGCGGTGAACGTAGTAGTAAGCGCTCCCGCCTGAAGCGAACCGTGTACGGCGCCCGCCGCGCCTGCCTCGGATTGCATTTCTATAAGTTCTACAGTCTCGCCAAAAATATTCTTCTGGCCCTTAGCGCTCCATTCATCAACGTACTCAGCCATTGGTGAAGAAGGCGTGATCGGATAGATCGCCGCTACTTCAGTAAACGCATACGCGCAATGCGCAGCGGCGCAGTTACCGTCCATGGTTTTAAAATGTTTTGCCATTTTAAGTTTACCTCCTGTTTTTGTGTCATATAATATCTAAAAATTAATTTTTTTCTAAACCTCGATATTGCGCGCGCCGCTCCAGTTTATCTCATAAAGATTATTATAGAAGATCGCGCAATATAAATATTGGTTTACTCTGATAAAACGGCTTTTTGATACAGAAACGATAATGAATACCCCTCCCTCTCAAAAAGGTATATCATCAGACAAATTGATTATAGCATAACACTCTTACAAATTCAAATGTTTTTATACAAAAATGCAAAATAATTTGAATTTATTTTTAAATACTGTAAAAATGTCTTTTTTATTTTCCTAAACATACAGCGAGCACCTCGTTTTCCAACGTTCGTTTGTAAATTATACAAGCATTTTATCCGCTCAAGCTCTCAGTCCGCGCATACGGGGGCGCAATCATTAATTTTAAAATATTTTTATTCCTATTTACTATCGCCGATATATGTGATATAATTAAGCGTCATAAAAAAGAGGTGATCGCTTGAAAATACACAAATATGTAAAAAGTTATATCGGCATCCTGATAGTCGGCATAGTTCTTATAGCCGTCTACAAGACGTTCGACAGCTTCGACGTTATCTCGTCATACGTCCGGACCGTAATCTCGCTGCTTACGCCGCTGACTATAGGTTCGGTCATAGCGTATATACTCTACCTTCCGTGCAGAAAGATCGAACAACTTTTGATGAAGGCAAAACACGGATTTGTACGCGTAAAACGCAGAGGTATAGCCGTCGCCGCGATATACGTCGTCTTTATTATACTTCTGGTCCTGCTCTTCGGGACGGTCATCCCGGCGATATACCGCAGCATAATGGACTTTATAGAACAGTTCCCGACGATCGTTGGCAACCTGTATAACTGGCTTACCTCCTTAGAAATATATCAGATCCAAGAGGACAACATCAAAAACTTCATACTGGAAAACGTACTGTCGATCAGCGAATTGATCACCAACTTCGACTTCAGCAACGTCGGAAGATACGCGCAGGGCGTTATAAGTTTCGGAAACGGGATCTTCCAGATATTTATCGGTATAATCATCTCCGTATACATCCTCCTCGACCGCAGCAATATACTAAACTTCATTAAACGCGCGTCAAGGCTGATCCTGAAAGAGAAACATTACACGCTGATAGCAAAATACCTTCACCGCATAAACGAATTCGTAAATAAATATATTTACTGCATGCTTATAGACGCGGTCGTGATATTTATACTCTCGTTTATAGCGATGTCCATCATAGGGGTCAGCTACGCGCCTTTGTTCGCGCTGATCGTAGGGCTGTTTAACCTGATCCCATACTTCGGCGCGATCGTCGCGACGGTAGTTACGGGAGTTATCACCGTCTTTACCGGTTCGTTTACTCAGGGAATAATAACGGTAATAACCTTAATAGTTATCCAGCAGCTTGACGCAAACCTGATCCAGCCGCGGCTCTTCGCCGACTCGCTACAGGTCAAACCGCTGTACGTAATACTTGGAATAACGGTTGGCGGCGGGCTGTTCGGAATGGTCGGGATCTTCTTCGCGGTGCCGATAATAGCCCTGATAAGAAGTATTATCCTCGAACTTATGGAACGCAAAGAGACCCTCGTCGCTATGGACGGGATCGGCAAAAGGTCGGACGGCGCCGCCTCGGACTCCGAATCCGGCCAATCCGCCAACAACACGAAAAACTAACGCTCCTCTGCGCTTCACGGAGGTAATAAAAATGTCAAAGGCCCAAAATACTAAGTTTAAAATCCCGGCGTCCATCCCGGCTCAGACTTTAAACGGTATACTGAATCTGCGTATACAAGTATTTTGGGTCGTATTGTTTATGTGCGGTCTATATCTCGGTATCTATAATATCGACTCTATACTCGGCTCGTTTAATAAGGCTCTGAAATTTTCCGTATTATTTTTGATATCGATCGCGCTTCCATATATATTTACATTGCCGATAAGAAAAGAAAGTTTTAAATATTTAATCGGTATTCGTCAAAAATACCTGCTTATCGTTATATCCGCAGTTTTCTTCATCGCCGGAGCGCTGCGCCCCGCCGCTTTCAATATAAGCGTATATCAAAATACGGGGCGGCTTAACGAAAAGTCTGAGACTGTATACGGAACAGTCGTAAGCGATCCCGCTCAGTCTTCAAACAAGGAATGGACTTCGTTCAAATTCGACATATACGGAATCGGAGAAGATCCGCAAATGTCGAACAAGCCCCTTTGCAGGGCGCTCGTATACGTATACAATTCCGCGATCGGCTACCGAGGCGGCATATCAAACGGCGATTCGCTGAGGCTTACCGGCTCGTTCAGCCTGCCTGCCGAAAAATTAGAGGATTTTGAATACAGGCGGTATCTTCTCTCGGACAAGACCGTTCTGACTTCGTTTTCATACGAATACGAAAAACTTCCTTACGCGTGCGGTAAATCTTTCTACAGCTATCTGACGCGCATAGGTATCGCCGTCCGAAACGATATAGCGAGCTACGCAAGCGAAGTAATTCCCGGCGCCGCTTCCGACGAGTCGGCGCTCGTATCCGGGATTTTGATAGGCGCCCGCGCCGACTTTTCGGACGAACTCGAGACCGCGCTCTCAGACTCGGGCATAACCCATATCGTCGCGGTATCCGGTATGCATACGTCGTATCTGATATTGTTCGTCGGCGCGATCCTATCTATGTTTAGATTAAAGAGAAATAAGATAAAGCTGCTTCTTCCGCCGATATTGATCCTGTTCGCCGCCGCCTCCGGATTCACTCCGTCCATAGTCCGCTCCGTCATAACCTCGTCTATACTGCTGCTTCTCTCATACTTCGGACGTTCTAACGATTCCCTGACCTCGCTGGCGTATTCGGCGCTGATCATTACGGCGTATAATCCTTATACTATGCTCTCCGCAAGCTTCGTCCTCTCCTACTGCTCGGTACTCGGGATAATTGTCTTCGTCGGTATGTTCGTCGATACCACAAAATCGCTGAGCGGCAGATTCAAATCGAAAGAGACCAAACGCTACCTCATATCGTTCCAAAAAGAGGCCGAAAAAGTCGAACTTATCGCTAAGGCCAACAAGATACTCGCATCCCGCTCTCAAAAACCTCTCGCGGCGTTCGACGCGGGAACGGCGCTTCTCTTCATAAAAGCGCGCGATTTTCGCCTCGCGCTCAAAACCGCTCTGCATTCGCCCAAGTATAAATTAGCGCTGTATTTTTCAGGTTTCAACCGGACGGCGGCGACCGCGCTCCTCCTTCTCCCTCTCTTCGGCTCCGCTTTCGCGGCTTACCCGGTCGCCAAAATGTTCGGCCGCTTCACGCTCCCGGCAAGTCTTTTTAACATACTCGCCGTCCCGTGCTCGACGCTGATCTTTCTCCTCGGCTGCGCGGGCTGGCTGATCGACTCCCTCCTCTCGCTGTTGACCGCTTCTCCTCCGGCGCATATCTTCGGGAGAACTATTTTCGTTTTGAGCCGCTTGATAATTCGATCCGCCGAACTTACCGCCGCCTCCCCTCTGAGCATGATCTCCAAATCGCCCTCCTCAGCCGTACTTTTTCTGACCTTTATCCCCTGCCTCTTCCTCTATATTTTTCTGACCTTTATAAAAATTTTCTTGAAAAACGCGCGAAGATATAGATAGTTTCACGCCAATAAATAACGTTTTTACAGCGTTTATATTTAATTCATAACCATATAAAAATTTTTTTGACTTTTTTCAAAAAACTATTGACAAATCAAAAAAAGGCGCTATAATATAGTTAAAAGTCAAAGAAAGTCAAAGTCAAAAACCTCCGATTATTCTTTGGCGGCCTTAAATGCGGGCGAGTTTGGAAGCGTTTTAAGACCGGCGTTATAAGCGGTCGGTAAGCTCGAACGGTTCGCGAAGGGCGAAAACATGATCAGAATTGGAGACGATCGAAATGAAGAACAGCTCAAACGCGGACTATCAGACCCTGCATTTAAGGCGGCGGATAAGGAAGTGGTTAAAAAATGAAACTTAGTAATATAATAGAAGATTTTATCAACCAGATGCTCTCAGAGGCGGAGGGCGGCGAGATCGAGCTTAAGAGGAACGCGCTCGCCGACAAGTTCAGCTGCGTTCCCTCTCAGATCAACTATGTGATCTCGACAAGGTTCTCGCCGGAGAGAGGGTATATTGTTGAGAGCAGGCGGGGCGGCGGCGGATACATCAAGATAATACGCGTTACGCCCTCGGCCGACAACGGACTGCTCGACGACATAAGATCGATAGGCGACAGCATAACGTTTAGCGCTACGAGCGCGATGATCAAAAAGCTTTACGAATACGACGTCGTAACCAAGCGCGAAGCGACAATAATAATAAACGCCTTGAGCGAGAAATCTCTCGCGGTAAAGCAGCCCGAACAGGACAGACTCAGAGCCAAGATACTCAAGAACGTCCTGATAAGCATAGCCGGTTCATAGAACCGAGGTAAGAAACGAACAACATCTTAAAGATAAAGGAGCGATGATATATGAAGTGCGAAAAATGTAAGGTTAACGAAGCCACTACTCATATAAGAAGGGAAATAAACGGAGTTAAATCGGAATATCATCTTTGCAGCGAATGCGCTAAGGAATTCAGACATAATAATTCGTTCGCAGCGTCGCAGGATTTTGGGCTGGGAAATATATTCTCAACATTTTTCGGAAATAAGCCCGGCGCGTATTCCGAACCGGAGATACTCAAAGCTCCGGACGTATGTCCGCTCTGCGGCATGAGATACAACGAATTCGTCGAGACCGGCAAGCTTGGCTGCAGCGAATGTTACGACGCGTTCAGAGGCAGACTCATCAGGCCTTTAAAACAGATACACGGCGCCTGCGAGCATATCGGCAAGGTTCCGGTAAGAGAAGGCGGACAGATCAAAAACGACAGAAAGATCAAAAAGCTTGAGACCGAGCTCAACGCCGCGGTAATGAAACAGGAGTTTGAGAAAGCGGCAAAACTCAGAGACGAGATCAAGCAGCTTAAAGGGGAGGCGTAATTATGTGGTATAACGAATACGGCAAAGACGGAGACGTAGTACTCTCGTCAAGAATAAGACTCGCAAGAAACGTCAAGGGCGCGCCGTTTCCGTACAGGGCGAGCAAGGAGCGCCAGCGTCAAATAATCGAGACCTGCAAAAACGCGGTGATAGGCGAAGATTCGGCGTATAAAGACAGCGTAAAATATATAGACTTAAATAAGATGGAGCCTTACCAGAAGCAGGCTATAGCCGAACTTCATCTGATAAGTCCGAATATGATAGACGACAGCATAGAACGCGGGATACTGCTCAGCGACGACAACAAGATCTGTATAATGGTGAATGAAGAAGACCACATGCGGATACAGTGTATGTCGGCCGGATTCGATCTGGATTCGTGTTATAACGAAGCCGATAAGCTGGACGACATGATCGAGGAAAAGATCGACTACGCGTTCGACAAGGATTTCGGATACCTGACCTGCTGTCCGACAAACGTCGGCACGGGGCTCAGAGCGTCCGTAATGGTCCACCTCCCGGCGCTCGTCGCGAGCGGGACTTTCAGCAAGCTGGCCAACTCGCTGGCGCAGCTCGGCCTTGCGGTAAGAGGCATATACGGAGAAGGCTCCAAGGCGATCGGAAACATATTCCAGATCTCCAACCAGGTCACGCTGGGCGTAAACGAGGAGGACACGATCGAGCAGTTCAAGCAGATAATCGCCGAAGTAATCGAAAACGAGAGAGTCCTTCGCGATAAACTGCATAAGACGCAGAAGTATAATCTTGAAGACAAGCTGATGCGTTCATACGGCATACTTACGAACTCGGTTCTGATGACTTCTAACGAAGCGATGAAGCGTCTTTCGGATATAAGGTTTGCAAAAGACCTTAACATCCTCGACGATTCAATATCCTACGAGACGCTGAACGAGCTGACCTACTCCGTGCTGCCCGCCAATATAGCCAAAAACTATAACCTTTTCGACGAGACCGAAAGGGATCTGAAGCGGGCGGAGATCATAAAGGAAAAACTTGGATCCTAAACGGATAGATATCGATATCAACGCAATCAGGCTAATTTAATTAAGCTAAGAAAGGAATGATACTTATGTTTGAAAATAAATTCACCGAACGCGCTCAGACCGCGATAAACTTAGCCGCCGAGTCGGCTATGGAGCTCGGCCACAACTATGTCGGAACAGAACATCTTCTGCTCGGACTCATCAAAGAGGGCGAAGGCGTCGCGGCTAAAATACTCGAGGCGAATAATATAAACGAAAATAACGTTACGGAAAAGATCGACGAGTTGATCGGAACGGGCGAACCCACCAACATACAGCCCGCGGGCTTCACGCCGAGGACGAAGTACGTGCTCGAACACAGCTATAACGAATCGAGACGGTTCGGACACAACTATATAGGCACCGAGCACATCCTCATCTCCATACTCAGAGAGCGGGACAGCGTCGCCGTAAGGATACTGAGCGAACTTGGCGCGTCGGCTCAGGGATTGTTCAACGATATAGTCAACACGCTGAGCAGCGGCGAGTCGGACATGGGCGGCATGGAGATGGGCGGCTACGGTTCCGCGCCGCAGAGCGGACATAAACCGGGCGCTCACGGCAAAAAGACCGACTGCCCGACCCTTATGAAATACGGCCGCGACCTGACCCAGATGGCGAAGGACGGCGCGCTCGATCCTATCATCGGCAGAGACAAGGAGATCCAGAGAGTGATCCAGATCCTCAGCCGCAGAACCAAGAACAACCCGTGTCTGACCGGCGAACCGGGCGTTGGTAAAACGGCCGTAGCCGAAGGTCTGGCGCAGCAGATAGCGTCGGGCAAGGTCCCGGAAATACTGAAGAATAAGAGAGTTATTTCTTTGGATATATCCTCGATGATAGCCGGCGCAAAGTACAGAGGCGAGTTTGAGGACAGACTCAAGAAAGTCATGGAGGAGATCAACCGCGCGGGCAACATCATCCTCTTCATAGACGAACTTCACACCATAGTCGGCGCGGGCGCCGCGGAGGGCGCGATCGACGCGGCAAATATCCTAAAACCGGCGCTCGCCAGAGGCGAACTGCAGGTAATAGGCGCGACTACTATCGAAGAATACAGAAAGCATATCGAAAAGGACGCCGCGCTCGAACGTAGGTTCCAGCCGATCAACCTCGACGAGCCTACGGCCGAAGAGAGCATACAGATACTCAAGGGTATCCGCGACAAATACGAAGCTCATCACAGAGTAAAAATTACCGACGAAGCGCTTGAAGCGGCGGTAAACCTTTCCATAAGATATATCCCGGACAGATTCCTGCCGGATAAGGCGATAGACCTTATCGACGAGGCGGCGTCGAGGTTAAAACTCAAATCGATGACCGCTCCTCCGGACGTAAGGGATATCGAACAGAAGATAGAGAATATCAAGACCGAGATGGAAAGCGCGATCACGACTCAGGACTTTGAATCGGCCGCCAAACTCAGGGACGAGGAAAAAGCTCTGAAAGAACAGCTCAATTCGACTAAGGAAAACTGGGAGAAGAACAACAGCTCGGTAGACGCGGCAGTCACACCGGACGAAATAGCCGAGATCGTAGCGTTGTGGACGGGTATCCCGGTCAAATCCCTCGCCGAGAGCGAAAGCGAGCGTCTGCTCAAACTCGAGAGCATACTGCACGAGCGCGTAGTCGGTCAGGACGAAGCTGTGTCGGCCGTAGCTAAGGCCATAAGACGCGGCAGAGTCGGACTTAAAGACCCGAAACGTCCTATCGGATCGTTCATCTTCTTAGGTCCTACCGGCGTCGGTAAGACAGAGCTTTCAAAGGCGCTGGCGGAGGCGATGTTCGGCGACGAGGACGCGATGATAAGGATCGACATGTCGGAGTACATGGAGAAGCACTCGGTATCGAGAATGGTCGGTTCGCCTCCGGGCTACGTAGGTCATGAGGAGGGCGGACAGCTCACCGAAAAAGTCCGCAGAAAGCCGTACTCGGTAATACTGTTCGACGAGATCGAAAAGGCTCACCCGGACGTATTCAACATCCTGCTCCAGATCCTGGACGACGGTATCCTGACCGACTCCCAGGGCAGACGGGTGGACTTTAGAAACACGGTCATAATCATGACCTCTAACCTCGGCGCGAGACTTATCTCGGGCGGCGGAGCCAAGACGCTTGGATTTTCGGCGCTCGACGAAGGCGACGAGGAAAAGGATTATCAAAAGATCAAGGACGACGTCATGGGCGAGCTCAAGCAGGCGTTCAGGCCCGAGTTCCTTAACAGGATCGACGAGATAATCGTATTCCACCAGCTCTCGAAAGATAATATCAAGGAGATCGCAAAGCGTATGCTCGGAACGCTGAAATACAGACTCAGCGAAAACGGCGTCGCTGCCGAATTCACCGACGCGGCGGTCGAGAAGATCGCCGACGAGGGCTTTGATATAACCTACGGCGCAAGACCGCTAAGACGCGCGATCCAGTCGCAGATCGAGGATCTTGTAGCCGAGAAGATGCTGGAGGGCGACGTCAAAGACGGAGCCTCGATAACCGTAGACTGCGAAGACGGCAAGTTCGTCGTAAAGACCGCGGTCGCGGCGGCGGAGAGCGAATAATACCCGCCCGCTGAAAACTAACTAAAATAATACGCCGCGAGCTCGTGCGAGCCGCGGCGTTCGTCATGCTTTGATGTAATTGGGAAGAAATTTTATTTTACGACTCGGCAAAGGCAAGCGGGCGCATCGACCCCAGCTCGTCCCAGGCGAAGAGCTTATACGAATCCCAACCGCTTTCGTTTAGGAAGAACTCTATCTTCCGCATCTCGCCCGAAGCGACGGTCACGGTTACGTCATCGTAGGTAATAAGCGCGCCGCGCTCGTCGTAGACCGCGCAGATCGCGTCGAACGTCTTAGCCGCGCCGGACGCGTTTTGAAAGTCGGCCGATATTTTGCGGGCTGTTTTATCCTCGACCGCGCCGCCGATCTTGACGTCCGCGTCGTCGTTTGCGAAGTGGATATTGGCGGAGAGGAGCGGTTCGTTGTATGAGTCAATGGCGATTTGGTTCCACTGCGATTCCGTACCGGCGTAGTATACGTCGGTTAGGTTTATACAACCCGAAAACGCACCCTCTCCAATATTGGCCACGCTGTCAGGTATTGTTATGCTTGTTAGACTTGCACACCTAAAAAACGCGCTATCCCCTATACTCGTCACGCTATCCGGTATTATTACGTTTGATAGGTTAGAACAATATTGAAAAGCGCCTGATTCAATGCTTGTGACGCTGTTCGGTATTGTTACGCTTGTTAAACTAATACAACCAGTGAATGAGCTGTCTCCAATGCTTGTCACACTGTTTGGTATCGTTACGCTTGTTAAGTTGCTGCAATTGTAGAACGTTGCTTCTTCAATTATTGTAATTCCATTCGGTATTGTTATACTTGCTAAACTGCTGCAACATTCAAACGCATTATATCCAATATATGTCACACTGTTTGGTATCGTTACGCTTATCAAGTTTCTACAGAGCGAAAACGCACTGTCTCCTATGCTTTTTACCCCGATTGGTATAGTATAACTCGGTGATATTACATCCTTTGGATATGCAATTAACCCTGTCGCATCTTTGTTGAATAACACTCCGTCAATTGAAGAGTAATTTTCATTATTGGAATCAACATTTATATTAAGCTTACCACATTCTGAAAACGCTCCGCTCCAAATATTAGTTACACTATCAGGTATTTCTATGCTTGGCAGACTGATACAGTACGTGAATGCGCCCTCTCCTATACTTATCAAGCTATTCGGTATCGTTATGCTTGTTAAGTTATCGCAATATGCGAACGCGAGATTTCCTATACTTGTTACGCTGTCCGGTATTATTACGCTTGTTAAACTCCTACATTTCAAAAACGACATAAGTCCAATCTCTGTCACACCGTTAGGTATAGATATATTCGCTAAATTACTGCAACTTTGAAACGCTCTCTCTCCAATACTCGTCACGCTGTTCGGTATAGTCACGGTTACTAAGCTATCACAAAATGAAAACGCGCTATCCCCTATTCTTGTAACACCGTCAGGTATAGTTACGCTTGTTATGCTACAAAATGAAAACGCGCTATCTCCTATACTCGTCACGCTTCTCCCGTCAATCTCAGCGGGTATCGTAACCTCGGTCGCCGATCTATCGCAGTCGGTTATAGTTATCGTATTATCATCATTTATCTCATAAGTCAAAACCCCGTACGTTTCGGCAAGCTCCGCCGCTTCTTCTTCCGCCTGCGCGGGCGCCGCCGTCAACGTCAGAACCGTCGCAAGGACTAAAAATATGCTTATCAGTCTTTTCATAATAAAGTTCCCTCCGTTTAATGATATATATTTTTATTGTTTTTGAAATATTATTTCTTTTATGTAATTATACTGAAATATATTTTCAAAGTCAAGGGTTGCTTGAAGTTTTATTTCAATTTTATTATCAGAATGAAATAATGCCATATAATAAAGCTAATACTACAAGGATGTGAAACTGACCTATGACTTTTGGAGAAAGACTGAGATATTTACGCGAGGAAAGAGAACTGAGACAGCAGGACGTCGCTGAACATATACACGTCTCTTTGCGTATGTTGAGCTACTACGAATCCGACAAGCATTTCCCGCGCGACGCCGATATGATAATTTCGCTCGCGAAGTTCTTCGACGTGTCGCTGGACTATCTCTTCGGGCTGACCGAGGTCAGGCGGAGCGATATCGTCGCGGCGATAAACAGCGACTTCTCATCTCTCGACAAGGATAAACAGCAGGACGCCATCGATTACATCAAATACCTAAAGACCAAAAAATAGGCGTAAAAAAGCCCGGCGCGCGGGGTATTTCCGCTTGCGCCAAGCCGTTTATTGCGTTTTTATATTTTTAATTCTCGCGTTATGTAATTATACGTAAATTTAAAGTTCAATACAAAATAGCGTTCTTAGATACGATCACTGCAAATTCTCAAAGCTCCTCAGCGACATGGCTATAGCCTGTTCGCGGGTCGCGTTCGCGTAACCCTCCGCCTCTTCCGCCGGAGTGGAATTCTTGGGCGCGAATTTATTACCGCCGACCCCGCTCAAGACCCCGTACTTGACCATGAAGTAAACGCTCGGCTTCGCGTAATCCGATATCAGCTCGTCGTCCGCGAACTTCTGAACGCCCGAATAGTTTATCGTATAATTCTCGTCCGTCTCAAGAGTCCAATCCGGCCACTCGCTCTTTTTATACACCCTGCAGAGCATCGCCGCGAGCTGTTCCCTCTGCAAAAGCTCGTCCGGCGCGTACTCGGTATCGCTGACGCCGTTGACCGCGCCTATATTATACGCCTTGAGGATATAGTTCCTGTTTTCGTTATCCATTATATCGGTAAAACCGCACTCGGACGACATCACCGCTCTGCCGCCGGTCATCGCCTCGAACAGCTTGACCGATACGGCCGCGAATTCGCCGCGGGTTATGGGCTGAGTCATGTCCTTGCCCACCAAAACGTCCGGGATAAGATCGTATTCCGCGGCCTCCTGAAGCTCGGGCGTAGACCACTCCGCCGCCTCCGTCCAGGTCTCCCATTCGCAGATATACGGTCTACGGGCGTCGCGATTGTCGTCCCACTCGTACCGTTCTATATAATAGCTCCCCCGCTCCGAGCCTCGGTCTCCGTTTACTATGACCGCGTAATTCTGAGACCCGCCGAGATTATCCGGCTGGGGATAGCCCCAGTTGGAATATTCGACCGGCTCGCCCGTAACCCAGGTCGAGAACTCGTCGAGGTCTCCGGAGAGTCCTATCCAAACGTCGTCCGACTCTCCCAGGACCGAGTCCGCCAAAAGTTTTTCTATAAACCTTTGTTCCCCCGCCGAGTTTATCGCGACAAGATGACCGCCCATCTCCTCGCATTTCTCCTTCGCCTGCTCCCAGGTCAGGCCGTTCGTTATCACTTCGTATTTATGATTCTCATAGACGCTGTCCGCGACCTGCTGATAGCTCTCGTTGTTTTTATATAACTCAAACTGCCAGTCGTTTCCGTCTACCGTACCCGTAAAGCGTCCGTTCTCGACCGTTCCCGTAAGATCGACCGTCAAATATCCCGGCGCTTCCTCTATCCACTCTCCGGCGGTCACGGTAACGACTCCGCCGCTTTCGCTTACGCTTACCTCGTACGAGCCGCTTTTAGCGTTCGATCTGCCGGGCATATTATAGAACTCAAACGCCCCGGTATTGTCCTCGTTTATCGTAAGCGTCAGCCCGGTCTGCCCCTGAGCCGCATAGTACCAGCCTTCCCACGAACCCGCGAGCTCGGACTCGGCCGCCGCCGCGGATATCGATACTATCGTCAGCGCCGCAAGCATAAATGCAGTCAAAAATTTTTTCATAACAAAGATACCTCCCTATATTTATATTAAAACGTTATCCCCTTTTCCACGCCTCTGCGACCGCTTTGGCGACCGCGGGGCTCACCCTCTCGTCGAACGCCTTGGGGATTATATTCTCCTCGCTCAGCTCGTCGTCGCTTATCAGATCGGCTAAGGCTTTGCAGGCCGCGACCTTCATCTCCTCGGTTATGCTCCCCGCCATCGCGTCGAGCGCGCCGCGGAATATCCCCGGGAAAGCCAGCACGTTGTTTATCTGGTTCGGGAAGTCCGAACGCCCCGTGCCGACGACCCGCGCCCCCGCCGCTTTGGCGAGTTCGGGCATGATCTCGGGAACCGGGTTGGCCATTGCGAAGACGATAGCGTCCGCGTTCATGCTCTCGACCATCTCCTGAGAGACCACGTTGGGCGCCGAAACGCCGATAAATACGTCCGCCCCTCTCATCACGTCCTCGAGCCTGCCGGTCGCCTTTCTGCGGTTGGTGACCCTGGACATCTTGATCTGTTCGCTGTTGAGTCCCTGCATACCCTCGCAGATAACCCCGACTCTATCGACCAGCGTCACGTCCTCCGCGCCGATATTCATCAGCATTTTGCAGATCGCTATCCCCGCGCTGCCCGCTCCGTTTATCACTATCTTAACGCTCTTTATATCCTTGCCGACCACCCTCAGCGCGTTGAGTATCCCCGCCGATACGACTATGGCCGTTCCGTGCTGATCGTCGTGGAACACAGGTATGTCCAGCTCGTCCTGGAGCCGCTTTTCTATCTCAAAACAGCGCGGCGCGGATATATCCTCTAAATTGATCCCGCCGAATGTGGGCGCGATGTTCTTGACCGTGTTTACTATCTCGTCCACGTCGTTCGTATCGAGGCAGATCGGGAACGCGTCTATCCCCGCGAAATTCTTAAACAGCACGCACTTGCCTTCCATGACCGGCATTCCCGCTTCGGGGCCGATATTTCCGAGTCCGAGCACCGCGCTGCCGTCGGTCACGACCGCGACCAGATTCCCCTTGCGCGTGTAGTCGTAGACCTTGCGTATATCCTTGGCTATCTCGCGGCAGGGCTCGGCCACGCCCGGCGTGTACGCCGTAGACAGCTCGTCCTTGTTGCTCGTCGCCGCGCGCGCGCTCACCTCTATCTTGCCTCTCAGCTTCTTATGCAGCTCTATCGCCATCTTGTTGTAATCCATATCTCTGTCTCCTTATCATTCTCGGTTATTCCGATTTATTTTTATCGTAAAGCAACTTAAGCCCGTCGAGGGTGAGCATTCTGTCGACTATCTCTATCTCCTCGCTCTCGGGCGCGATCATCTTAGCCAGGCCGCCGGTCGCCACGACCTTGGCCTCCTCGCCTATCTCTTTCTTAAGGCGGCGGACTATGCCGTCGACCTGACCCGCCTGACCGAATATCGCCCCGCTTTGCATAGACGCGACGGTGTTTTTGCCGAGTACGCCCGCGGGTCGGATTATCTCGACCTTTGGCAGTTTTGAAGCCCGCTCGAACAGCGCGTCCATCGATATCTTGATCCCGGCCGTTATCACGCCTCCCGCATAGTTCCCGTCCCGGTCTATCGCGCAGAACGTCGTGGCCGTTCCGAAGTCTACTATTATGACCGGCGCGCCGTATCTATTAAGCGCCGCGACCGCGTTGACTATCCTGTCCGCGCCCAGCTCCTTCGGGTTGTCCATCTTGATATTCATCCCGGTCTTTATCCCGGGTCCGACTATGATCGGCTCGCACTCTAAATACCTTCTCACCGCGTTATTAAGCGAGTGCATGACCGGCGGCACGACCGAAGCTATGATAACGTCGTCAATCTCGGACGGCGCCACGCCCTCGTGATGCAGAAACTGGAGTATGAGCATACCCAGCTCGTCCGAAGCCTTGCTCTTGTCGGTCGCCATCCTCCAGCTTCTTATGCGCTCCGTCTCGCCGTATAAGGCGACCACTATATTTGTGTTTCCTACGTCAATCGCTAAAATCATTTATATATCTCCCCCTTCGTAGCGATTAGAGATTAGCGAATAGCGATTAGGCGGTAAAATCCGCCGCTGTAACGCCCGACGCCTTTGCTTGCAAAAATGGAATACTCTGTTTTCCCAAACGGCTACAGTTGCCGTTTTCAACGTTACAGAAACGTATTAGGCTTCCTATTCGCTATTTGCTAATCGCTAATCTCTACGTTGCTTGATCTCCGCGTCGATATTACCGTTATCGTCTATCTTCAAGACGCCGTAAGTCCTGTAGGAGCTCCCGGGATTGAACATAAGTATCCCGTCCTCGGTCTGAAGATGCGGGATATGCGTATGTCCGAATATGCAGATATCCGCGCCGACGTCCCGCGCCTTGCTTCTCAGGTTATACAGCGTGGATTTGACCCCGTATTTATGGCCGTGAGTCAAAAATATCTTCTTGCCGCCGAACGTAAAGAGCCGCTGAAAAGGAACGTCGGTTATCCTCCAGTCGTTGTTGCCGAGCACGTATTCGCATTTGATATCGGGAAAGGAGAATAATATACTGTCCACGTCCGCCTGGATATCCCCGGCGTGGACGATCAGATCGATATTTCCGAGTTCCCTCTCGCGCAGGATTATATCCATTATCCCCGAAAAACCGCCGTGAGAGTCGCTTAAAACTATAGCCTTCATACGCCGCCGCTCCTACTTTCATTTTCTCATTCGTCAAAACGCCGCGATCGAACATTATATTGCGCGCGGCGAATCTCCATTATAGACATAAGTATAACATACGCGGACTGAGAAATCAACATATAGATTAGGGATTAGGCAGTCCAAAACGTTTCTGTAAATAAAAAAACGGCTTCCGCAGCCGTTTATGAAAACATAGTATCATTTCCGCAAATATAGCCTTCAAGCGCTAAATTGACCCGTTTCACCCATATTCGCCATTCGCTAATCGCTTAGCTCCTTATAAAAATAGTCGAGCGCGCCGTGGTAATCCTTGTTCCAAGGCTTATTTCTGCCGCAGTAGTGGATTATTACCGTGTTTTCTTCTATCCATTCGAGATCGATCGGGTCGTCTCCTGGTATGGTATTCCTCAGCGCCAGTATCCTGTCGCTGAGATTATATTTCATCTCGTCTACTATTATCGTTTTGTCGCCGTAAAGCGCGGTTATTATATCCTGATCGGGAAGAAAAAATATCCTCTCCTTCTTGGATATATACTCCAATACGTCCTCCTCCGACTGCTCTGCTCTAAGCTTTTCAAGGTTCATCATCATGACGCCGGTATTTATATACGGACGGTTCTCCAAGACGCCCAGCCTCAAGCTATTTAACTGGTTGAGCAAGTCTTTCGTATGACTGCACGCAATATAATAATTCCCGTTAAATTCCATATTATATAATTCGTCCAGCGGGTTTATAACCACTGTGTCCGGATCGAGATACAAGACTCTGTCCATCGTATCCGGCAGAAATTTGGCCGCAAAAATACGGTAGTAGATAGTCTTCGGATACCTCATGCTGTCCGGGAACTTATCGAACAGCGACGGCTCTACGTATACATAATGGAGCCGCGCGCCGGCGCCGACGGCCGCGTTTAATCCTTCGATATCGGCGTCGGTAAAATCCGAATGAAGTATATATACGTCGTAGCCGTCCGGCGCCCTAAAACGCGTAAACGATCTTATACACGTCTTTAGTATATCTAAATAATTTCTGTCAAGAGTAAACATAACATTCATAAATACGTTCCTCTCCGCGCTTATTTCAAACCGCGCGTCTTAATCTCTTTATCGTTTGCCGCGGCGCCCGCTTATTCGCCCAGTATCTTCATAAACTCTTCGCCGGTTATGGTCTCGTGCTCATATAAGTATTTCGACAGCTCGTGAAGTTTATCGATATTCTCCTCCAATATTTTCGAAGCCTTCTTATACTCCTTCTCAACCAGATCGATGACCATTCTGTCGATCTCGGTCTGTGTCTCCGCGGAGCAGGTCAGCGTCGAATCGCCGCCCAAATATGTGTTTCCGCCGGTCTCCATAGCCACCATGCCGAAACTGCTCATACCGAACTTGGTTATCATCTGCCGAGCCAGCTTGGTCGCCTGCTCTATGTCGTTCGACGCTCCGGTAGTTATCTCATGGAATATGAGCTCCTCTGCCGCTCTGCCGCCGGTAAGCGTCGCTATCTTATTCTCGAGCTCGGTCTTGTTCATCAGGAAATGTTCGTTCTCCTCGACCTGCATAGTATAGCCGAGCGCGCCCGAAGTCCTCGGGATTATCGTTATCTTATGCACGGGCGCCGAATCGGTTTGCTTAGCCGCGACCAGCGCGTGACCCGTCTCGTGATACGCGACGATCAGTTTCTCCTTGGTCGAAAGCATACGGTTCTTCTTCTGATATCCAGCGATTACCACCTCTACGCTCTCCTCGAGGTCGCTCTGCGTCGCGAACTTTCTGCCGTCTCTTACGGCTCTGAGCGCCGCCTCGTTTACGATATTTGCAAGCTCTGCGCCCGACGCGCCCGACGCGGCTCTCGCTATCGCTCCAAAATCGACGTTATCCGCTATTTTTATCTTCTTGGCGTGAACCTTGAGTATCTCCTCGCGCCCCTTAAGATCCGGCAGCTCTACCGGTATCCTGCGGTCGAATCTGCCCGGGCGCAAAAGCGCGGGATCTAAGGATTCGGGTCGGTTGGTCGCCGCGAGTATGACTACGCCTTTAGATCCCTCGAAACCGTCCATCTCGGTGAGCAATTGGTTGAGCGTCTGTTCTCGTTCGTCGTTTGTACTCAAACTCGCGTCGCGCTTCTTGCCTATCGCGTCGATCTCGTCTATAAACACTATACAAGGCGCCTTTTCGTTCGCCTGTTTAAACAGGTCTCTCACCTTAGCCGCGCCGTTTCCTACGAACATCTCGACGAATTCGGAACCGGATATTGAGAAAAACGGTACGTTCGCCTCGCCCGCGACGGCCTTGGCAAGCAAAGTCTTACCCGTTCCCGGAGGTCCGACGAGCAGCGCTCCCTTGGGCAGCGTCGCGCCGATCTCTCTGTATTTTTCGGGGTTATGCAAAAAATCTACTATCTCTCTGAGCAGATCCTTCGCCTCGTCCTCCCCGGCCACGTCCGAGAACTTTATCCCCGACGTGGATTTTACGTATACCTTGGCGTTGCTCTTGCCCATACCAAACATCATCGACGATCCTCCGCCCATCTTATCGCGGAGTTTTTTGTTCATAAAGTAGCCTAAGACTGCGAATAAAACGACCGGCAGCAGGAAGGTCAACAACAGATACAATATCGGATTCATTTGCTTTACTATCTCCGTCTTAAACTCCGCGCCCGAATCATACAGTCGATCGACGAGCTCAGGGTCGGATATAGGACCGGTCTTATATATCTTTGTATTATCCTTATTCGTGAACGTTATCTGCGTACTGGTTATTTCCACAGAACCGATCTCCTTGTCCTCCGTCATCTGCATAAACGTACTGTAGTCCACCTCTTCGACCTGCGATTCCAAGATCGACGGCATAAAAAACATATTAAGCGCGATCAATACCGCTATGACTGCAAGATAGCCCAATAAAATAGATCGCTGAGGTCGTTTTTCCTTTTTCATCAGTCTCTTCTCCTTAAATCTTTATGTATTTTTAAAATTTAATAATGTTACACTTGTAACATCCGTAATTATATATTATAATAAAAGTAAGTAAATATCAATAGCATATAAAGAAATGTTACAAATTATTCAAATTTGTAAATAACGTGCAAAAGAATCGCGTTTACGGGAGGCGTTTTTGATTTGAGCGGTAAAAATCTCAGCGCGGACAAAGCGTTTAATAAAACAAAAATGAATGCGCGGGCGAGCGAAATCGAAAAAGGACGTATGAAACAACCGTCCGGCATAAAGCGCACGGAACGCGGCGAACCTATCGAAAGGCGTGTTACCGAAGCCCTTCTATCTTTGATGGAGAAAAACGATTACGACAAAATAACCGTGACCGATATAACAAGAGAAGCCGGGATATCGCGAATGACGTATTACAGAAATTACAATTCAAAGGACGATATCCTGATAAAATACTTTGAAGATGAATGGAGCGGATTTTTAGAATCGGCAAAGTCTGCGTCCGCTAAGAACGCTAAGACCTTTTTTACGCTTTTGTTTACGCTGTTCGGCGAAAACAAAGGTCTGATCTCGAATATGATAAACGCTGAACGCTTCGACCTGCTGTTCAATGTATTTGAAGGGTATAATAAGCTAATGATAACCGCGCTCGCCGAAAACAGCCGTCGCGAAACCGGCGATAAATACGGGATAATCTACAAAGTCGGAGGAATACTCTACATAATCAAGACCTGGATCGACGACGCCTGGGCGGAAAGCCCGGAAGAGATGGCGGAGATCGCGCTTCGGCTATTGGACGAAGAGTTCGGTCGTTAAAACTACAGTTTTGATAGAAGCTCTATGCGTCTTAGAGCCGTTCGACATTATTTTACCCGTTATAACGCGGATAGTAAAAGCTTATCTCGCGCTAAATCGCTTAAATAAAAGTCCGCTTGAGTCGTTAAAAAGTATTTGTATCGCTGCGCCGGAAAAATTTTTGGTTAAATTTCCACATATTTTGTCTATTTTATTTACAAATTTTTTTGACATAGTAATACAAAATTAATAAACCGTTAACATTTCAACAATTATTTTCTGCTAAAATGTAATGGTTAATATTGGGGCGGTATATGCTCGTGCGGACGGACGGCGTTTTAGCGCGCGCCGAATCCAAAGGCCGGATATAAAGTTAGAGATCGAATTTGTATATATTTCCTATGTAATAAGGAATAATAGATAAATAACATATACTGCTTTACAGGAGTGGAATTTTAGGTTATGATATGGAATCATAGCGTTTTAATAATAAAAACCGCAAGTAAGGAGGGTAAGCCATGAGCTTTTTCGGCAGAAAGAAAAAGGATAAGTTTTCAGATGAAAACAACACGAGTTTTACTGCTGACCCCGATTATTTGGACAAGGCCTATGGAAGCATGGGCGACGGAGTATTAGACGAGGATGAAAACTCCGATAATTTTGCGGACGAATACGCGTTTTCAAACTCTCGGGACTACGAGCCCGGCGAGGGTTACGAACCTAATGAAGGTCGCGAACCCGGCGAGAGCGACGAACGTCTAAATTCGGATAACGATCCTATGAGCGGCGAGACGGACGGAAGCTTCGATCCACTCGAAGAAACTGAGCCGTTTTCAGCGGGCGGAGCTTACGAACACGAGGATAGTTCGGCTTACGACGGCTACTCTAACGCGGGATCCGCCGCCGACATGGAATACGAAGTCGACTCCGACGCGTACGGACGAGGGTACGAGATCGACGCGGCCGACAAATTTGGAGATATTGAGCCGGGCGCTGACGAGACCGGCTATTTTGGCGATTTTGAATACGCCGCTAACGACAATGCACATTATAATGCAAAAACGAGCTCTCAGGACTCGGACGAGTACGCCGAATACGCTTCTGCGAACAACGCGGACGGCGGCGAAACAGGAGGCGTGTATGATTCCGGCGACACCGAGGATATGGACTCCGAGAACATAAACCGCAGACTTGAGAGAATACGCGAGAGCGAAGCCGACAGCCTGCTCGACGGATATCAAACCGAATTTAACGAAAGCGACGGCGCGGAAGACGATCGTCCGGACGGCGGCTTATCGGAAGACGTTTGGAGCGACGGTTCAGGCGGCGTATACGACGAATACGATACGGACGGTGCTGAAGCGGAAGACGATACAAACGACGACATATACGCGGCGTACGCTCCTAAAAGCGTTAAAGTCGACCGCGTAGAAACCTCGTATTATGATTTAGACAGCTTTGGAAAGGAAGAAAAACCTCCGAAGAAGTCAAGGTTTAAGAATTTCTTCAAGAAGTATAAAAAGTGGATGATAGGCGCGGGCGCGGCGGTATTGGTAGTCGCGATCGTCGTGTGCAGCGTCTCGTATATATCCTATAGAGCAGATCCGCTGAGAGGATACACCCAGATAACCGTAACTAACGGAAATGTGATAAAGACGATGTCCTGCACAGGTTCGGTGGAGCCGTTTGCAAGATATGAGATAAAATCCACCGTCTCGGGTTCTATTACGGAATCGCCGCTTAACGCCGGCGACACAGTCAGAGCCGGGGAACTTGTGTATAAAGTGGACGACACAAACGCTCAGCTTGCGGTCCAGCAAGCGGAAAACGCGGTAGAACGGGCCCAAGCGGCGACTCAGTCGGCGTCTTCAAGCTCGTCGGATTCAGTCAGGATATACGCCAACGCGACCGGTACAATAAGTAATTTGAATATCCAGTCCGGAAGCAGACTAAGCGGCGGACAAATAGCGACGATCACGCAGGCGGACGGCAACGAGGTCGCGCTCACTCCTAATATAACCGGAACGGTATCGTCGGTGAGCGTGCGCGAAGGCTCTAGGGTCACGAGCGGTCAGCTTATCGCGACCGTGACGACCGATTCGACCGGTCCGTCGAGAGAAGAGCTGGAGCTTGACGAGCAGGGCGCTCAAATCGCGCTCGAGGCCGCCCAGCAGGAGCTTGCAAAATACAGGATAGCGTCGCCGGTAGACGGAACCATTCTTGTGAAGAACGCCAAAGTAGGCGACGTCGCCTCGGCCGACAGCGGAGAACCGATGATGGTGATCGCGGACATGAGCAGAATGAAATTCAGCGTCGAGATAGACGAAATGGATATTTGGGAGATAGAACAGGGACAGCTTGTGGTCATAACCGCGGCGGCTCTGCCGGGACAGACGTTTATGGGCGAGATAACCAACGTCGGCGGTGAAGGCAACGTAAAAGGGAACGGTATAACCACATACAACGTCGAGATCACTATAAACGATCCCGGTAAGCTGAGATCCGGCATGAATATCGACGCGAGGATCGTGCTCGATTCAGCCAGCAACGCGCTCACCCTGCCCGATAACGCTTTATACGAGGCGGACGGAACAAACGCCCTCGTTATCGCGAGAATAGCGGGCGGAGCGGACGAAGAACGCGTAGTGGACGGCTCCGAATATCCGGGCATATTCGTTCCCGACGGATATCAGTTGGTACAGATCGAATACGGAGTTTCGGACGGTGTAAACGTAGAGATAGTATCCGGGCTTCGCGCGGGCGACGAAGTGTTATATATCAAAGACGAAAACTCGCCCGAGAGCGCAAGCGGCGGCTTTAACGCAAACAGCGTCAGTCTGCCTACGCCGACGGCTGGCTCGAACAGCTCCTCAGACGACGATAGGCTAAGCGGCGCGGATCCGGATATTATAATTCGAAGCGACGACGAGAGCGGCTCGGCTTTAGACGCTCTTCCTGATACGAGCGGCTCCGGCGCCGACGGCTTTGGTCTGCATTCGACCGACAGATACGCGACTATGGAGCAATAAGACGTTCGGCGCGCCACGGATCGATTTACGCCGACCGGACAATAGACCCGGCGCGCATACTGAGCGGCGGATATCGCTTATTATTGAACCGTTTAGGAGAAATCAGCATGAAAATTTCGCTTGACAGCATCACAAAATACGCCGACTTGGATAAAAAGAAGGACGCGCGGCTCAGGAACGTCTCATTCGAGGCGGAACAGGGCGAATTTGTCTCGATACATGTAAAGACGTCGAAAGAAAAACGGGCGCTAAACGAGCTTTTTGAGCTGGATATGTTCGGCGCGGAGGGCAAAGTAACTCTCGACGGTCGCGATATAGGCAAACTAAAGCCGCGAAGGCTCTCAAAGCTCAGAAGGGAAAACGTCGGCTACGTTTATTCGGAGCCTAATCTTATACAACATATGAGCGTATATAAAAACGCGACGCTTCCTCTTAAATATCGCCATGATATAAGCGACGATTATCCCGCGCTGTACAAGTACGCGATGACTCAGTGCGGATTTTCGGAGAAAGCGGCGGACGAACTAAAAAACAAACCGGCAAAGGAACTTGACTTTATCGCGGCTTTTAAGACGGCGCTTGCAAGAGCCGTTATAAACGATCCGGACATACTTGTCGCAGAAGAGCCGACGGACGAACTAAGCGGAACGGAAGCCGGAGAGGTTCTCGGCTTGCTGACTAAACAGAACGTGCTCGGCCGCACTCTGATTCTTATAACCTCGGATTGGTATACGGCTAACTGGGCGGACAGGATAATCAAGATACGCGACGGCGCGATCGAAGAAGAAATAATAACAAATCTGGTTTAAAACAATATTATATTTGCAGGAAGAGCTTCCGCGTCTCTCTGCGCGGCGGGATAAAAGTTTGATCCGACCTAACGCCTCGCCTGAGGATAAGATCGGCTCTATCTTCTGCTCGGCAAGCGAGCCGGACGGCTCTTTCTTAAATTGTAAAAGGAGCTAACATGAATCGTTTAGGCAGGGTATTTAAAAGAATTGGAGCGAGCTCGGCCGCGGTCGCTTTTTCTCAGGCGCTCGGTTCTGTGTTCGGATATTTTAAATATAATAAGGCGAGATGTCTGATAAGCCTTGTCGGATCGATCTTGGCTTTTGCGGCGACCTGCTCGGCGCTCTCGTTTTATTTCAGCCGAGCGGAAGGCATCGTCTACGATACGGCTATAACGGATAAGAACGTAATTTTGCTCCAGACCGAAAACGTCAAATTATCTGATATCGAGGAACTTGCTTCAAAGCGCGGTTCGCATATTGAGCGTATCCTGCCTTACGAGCGCCGCGACGTCGAAATACGCTACGACAGGACGGACGCCGCCGCTACTCTGGTCGCGACGGATTCGGATTTCTTTGAGAGAAGCTCTCTAGAGCTTGAATCGGGGCGTTTTTTTAACGCAAACGAGGCCGCGTCCGGAACAAAATCGGCCGCGATAGGCGAGACGCTGAAAAACGAGCTGTTCGGAGACAGGGACGCCGTGGGAAACGAGATCAAGATTAATAATCAGGTGTTTAAGATAACCGGCGTGGTTTCGTCCAAGTCGTCACGCGGCGGCGAAGCTATCAATAGATATATATTCGTTCCTTACACATCCGTAAGACTTATAACCGACTCGGCATATACGACCGATTACGCGGTCTTCGCGGATTCACCGCGCAGCGCTGGCGACGCAAGAGCCGAGATGGGGAACGCTCTGTCAAAACTTGGCGTCGGCGAGAATTACTCTTTTAAGACGGCGAGCGATTACACAAACGGCGCGGTAGATATCAATATAGCGCTTGCCGTCTCGGCGATTATATTACTTATGTATATCTTAGGCTGCGCCGGACTAATATATCTAATGAAAACCAGAGTATACGTCGGCGCTGCGGAGATCCGGCTGAGACGTTTGATAGGCGCGCTGAATTCGGAGATCAAAATGCAGATAGTATTCGAGACCGCCATATGGTCGATCGTCGCCTGTCTGATAGGCGCGATAGCCGGCACAATAATAGCGGCGGTATTCTTCCTAATAAGCCCGGCCGCAATACTTATATCGGCTCTGATCGCGCTGGTCTTGGGCTTGCTGTCCGGCGCCGCGGTACGGATCCCCAAAAGATAGCGTTTTAGTCCGTATATATTCATAAGATCCCGCATCGGCTTAACATACGCATTTAACGGACAAAGACTTGTTTTAGGATCAAGTTTTGAGCGCATAATTAAATATAACATCTGTCCCGCCTCGAGTCGCGCAAGGCGGGTCTTGTATTTCTTAAGCCGCATGTTCTGCTATCGACGGCGGGCGCTTATCCACAAATTGTCCAAGATTGTCAATGGGTTTAGAGTCGGCTTGTGGATAACGCGCCTGGTACCGGCTTAAATTAGAGCGGATATGTCTATATCCAAACCAGGCCGCGGACACGAACGCAGACGGCGCATGTTTGCGCTATGCTTTATAAATCAAAAACCGTCCGCAAAATGCAGACGGTCAATCGATGTTGTGATATTCGCACTCTCTACAAACCCTGCTTTCTTCCTCAAAGCTATTTATGCATGGCGCTTAATTTTGAGGAATATTACCTTCCGTCGCTTCGCAAATTAAATAACAATCGTATTCTTCAATTTCAGTATTGGTCAACGGACACAGAACCATATTTCCACTCATATCTTTACGCCTCCTATATTTTTATTTTATATTATTTTATTTTTAGTCGATGCCTGTCTATTTAGTTTGTTCTTTAGTCTGGTAATATATCTCGTCGTAAAGAAGCTGCAATTTACAACCCAACTCAGATAAATTGTCCTGATTTACCATGCCGTGACCAATTATAGCGTCGTCAGCCGAGCTCATAAATTCGCTTATGTCCGAATCCGATATCTCTACCGTATAATTTTCATCGTCGCAAACAACGTCGCTGTAAAATTGCTCCAATGCATATTCTTTTACTAATTTATACTCGCTTGCGTTAAATTTATATATCATAAATATACCCTCCTTTCTCCAGCGGCTTCAGCGGCTCCGTCCCGCGTCTCCCGCCGTTCTCGTTCCCGGATCAGATACGTCTGTCGAGCGTAAAACAAAGCGCCGCTTGCATACCGCGAAAAACGAATGCAAACGGCGTAAAAACGACTGCGTTATTGCAATTGCGAATCAAACGTTTAGTTAATCCTGAAGCGGATTTCCGTCCGCGTCGACGTTGATCTGATTGCAAAGGATGAGTATACCCTCGATAAAGCCCCACAAAGCGGCGATACCGCAGGTCAAAACCGTTAAAACTATCTGGATAACGCCCTTGGTCGTAAACCCCAAATAGAAGTTATGTATCCCAAGACCGCCGATCAATATACCCAAAAGTCCGGCTACCAGCCTGGATCTGGGCGGCTTTACGGCCGTCCTATAATTCGCATAGCTTTGGTATTGTCCGTAAGCAGTCTCGCCGCGCGCCGCATTCTGAGTCTGACCGAAATCATAGCCGCATCTCGGGCAGATAACGATCTTATCGGACAACTCGGCCGCGCATTTCGGACACGTTTTAGTCGAAGGAGTCTGTCCCGCGCTCTCGGCAGCCGGATTTTTATGTCCGCATTGAGAGCAGAATTCATATCCGGGATGCAGCTTGGCGCCGCAGTTTACACAAAATCTATCGCTCATTTCTGATTCCTCCTTATATATTAAAAGCGTTTTTATTTAAATATTTGACAATTTTATCTTCGGTCGTATTCTGCGCTGCCCGATCTTTCTCCGCCGCTTAAAACTAAGCCGAAAGCTTAAATTAAAATCCGCGGCTTAAAAACTTTCGGCTAAAGACCGAGCAGATTCCTTATAACCGTCCACAATACGACGAACACGGCGAGCAAATAGAGCGCTCTATCGGCATGCTTAAAGCTTTTCTCAAAGAATATAGCTATAAAAAAGCAGACCATAGCTCCCGCCGCGATAAGACATATGAGCGGCCATAGTATATTGTATCCGAAAGCCTCCGGGAAATTGCCGCCGAGCGCCGCAAATACCGCGCGGGTTGCGCCGCAGAACGCGCATTTTATACCCGTCGCCGAATATAGCGGACAGACGTGGATCGTTATCCCGCGTTCGCTAAGTATATACGCAGCGGATATAAATACCGCCGTAAGCGCCGCGGCGGCCAAAAACGCGGCTACCGCAAACTTCTTGCTCGCAGCGCAGCTTCGGCCGTTTGTTTGTTTATTACCTTTGTAATTTAATTTTAACATCTCGTCACAGCTTTCCCACAATAACAGGCTTGCGATCCGCGGAAACGTGCGTTCTTTATCTTCTTCGATACACGCTATCTAAGCATCCGCGGCTAAAATAAATTATAGCACAGCGCGAACGGCATTGCAATATTTATAAATTAAGTTTAATAATTGTTAACAATATCTAAAATTTTAAGTAGCTTGTTGAATTTTTGGCAAAAATATTGTATAGTAAAACATACCCGGCGGCTAAACATTTTATTGATATTATTTGGACATTTATGTTATTATACTCTTGAATTGCAGCCGGTAAAAATGTATAATAAAATTATAATTTTGTTTGTATACTCGCGCGTATATGAGCTAACGGAAGATACGCAACAGCGTCTTTTAAGACTCAACGCATAGCGCCGATCGATTTTATTATATTTTTGCAAACTTGTGGCTCTTATCCAAAAAGAGAGCTCGGGCTTTCGCTGAATTATTATACGCGCGGTATGACGGTTGAATCCGAATATACGCGGACAAAATAAAGGAATGGTTTGATGCTAAAAGAAAACGACCGCAATGAACAAGAGACGGCCGCGCAGGATAAAAAAGACGCGCCCAAAACGGAAGAAAACGAAAACAAAGCGAGCGGCGGCGTTCCGCAGAAGCATAACAAGTGGAGCATTTACGTTATGCTCGACAAGCTGGAAAAGTTCGTTAATCTTGAAAAATTACAGATAGAACAGAGCGACGCCGATCAAACCGAGGACGGCGCGGAAAGCTATACGGCGGAAACGTCGGACGTCAACAAGACGGAGCGCAGGCGCAAGTTTATCATAAGCGTCGTATACTACGCAATAATAGCCGCGCTCGCGTATTTGACCATGCGCTACATCATAAGATGGGTCATGCCGTTTTTGATCAGCTTCGCGATAGCCCTGGCGTTTAAACCGCTGATCAATTTTCTGCACAGGAAGATCGGCATGAACAAACGTCTCAGCGGCGTGCTGCTGGTCGTCGTATCATACGTCGTTATTGGGGTCTTACTCTGGCTCGGCGGCTACAGAATATTTGTGTGGCTCCGAAATATTTTAACCGATATGCCGGAGTACTACAGCGCCGTCATTTACCCTATTTTTGAAAATACGAACAATTGGGTCTTAGACTTGGTGAACAGACTTGCGCCGCAATTTACGGGCGAGATAAGCGATATGCTCGGCGCGGCGGCCAATTCGCTGAGAGATTATATCGTAAGTTTGTCGGCCGACGCTCTGACTGCGCTTGCGGGCACGTCAAGAAGGATCCCTCTATACCTGCTTTCGTTCATCTTTACAATACTCGGCTCACTGTTCGTGACTATGGATTACGTGTCCATAACGAATTTTATAAAACGGCAGATGGGCGAAAAGACGCTAAATATCGTGATGGGTATAAAGTCGTACCTCGGAAAAACTATTGCGAGTTACGCCAAAGCCTATTTGATATTAATGCTGATAACGTTTATAGAGATCTCGGTCGGCATGCTGGCGCTTAAAGTTGACAATCCGTTTGGGATAGCGGCGATAATAGCTATAGCCGACGCGCTTCCCGTACTCGGAACCGGAACCATCTTGCTTCCTTGGGCCGTTATCTCGCTGATACAGCAGCAGTATTTCTTTGCCGGAGGACTTGTTCTGCTATATCTGATAGTTACTGTAGTGAGACAGTTCATAGAGCCCAAGATCGTCGGCGACCAGCTCGGACTCCCGCCGATCGTCACGCTGATCAGCATATACCTCGGCTTTGTGTGGTTTGGACTCGACGGCGCGATAATCTTTCCGATATCGATGAATATAATCGTCTCGCTGCATAAAGCCGGAAAAATACACATATGGAAATAAACATAGGAGTTTAATCGGGATTAGAAAGAGGGTATGTTCTCCGTCTAATCCCTAACACCTAATACCTACGTTAGGAGACAAATATAATGAAACTTAAAGACAGAGAAATAAAGGCGCTTTTATTCGATATGGACGGCACTATGTTCGACACCGAAAATCTTTCGGTAATCGCGTGGCAAGAAGTGTCGAAGAGTCTCGGCTTAGAGATCGATCCCGGATTTATAGTAAGCTGTATGGGACTTACTTCAAGGCTGATAAAGGAAAAATATATCAAAGACTACGGGAATATCGTTCCGTACGAGGTATTCAGAGAACGCGAACTCAAATTTATGCAGGACTGGGTCGATAAAAACGGAGTTCCAATAAAGGCGGGACTTGCAGAGACGCTGGAATTTGCCCGTAAAAACGGCTTAAAATGCGGCGTGGCCACCTCGTCCATGAATCAAAGAGCCATGTACAGCATCGAGAGATCGGGGCTGATCCAATATTTCGACGTTATAATAACAGGAGATATGTGCGAAAAAAGCAAGCCCGAGCCGGACATATACCTGCTCGCGTCGAACAGGATCGGAGTAGATATAAAGGAATGCGCGGTGTTCGAGGACTCGCACAACGGTATAATCTCCGCAAGCCGCTCGGGCGCATACGCGATCCTGATCCCGGACGTCGTACCGGTAGACGACGAGATGAAAGAAGCGGCGGATATGACGCTTAGCAGACTGGACGATATAATCCCATTCCTCAGCTAACAGCCGGACGCAAATTGATACATATCTACGGCTAAACCGATCAGCCGATACGTTTTAACGCTGAGGCCGGGATCGCCACCGTGGTTTGCGGCAAAGCGCGGGGCAAGGATTTTAAATATATCGCTTTGCGGCCGCAAAAATTTTTGACATAACCTAAAACGGTCGCTTGCAGTTCCAAAGCCGCATGCGGCCGTTATCGTTATAATCAATCCATTTTTTGAGCGCGCAGCGGCTTAAACGTTCCGCGCAATACGCGCACAAACTTAACAGGAGGCGGTCTTCAAGTCGCTTTTGATCTTATCGGCGAGCCGCTCGCGCAAATTTGAATCGGAAAATGTAAAACCTAACCTAAAACAGCGCCGACGCGTCTTGATAAAGACTATCGCCGTTCTCAAATAGACGATCGCGTTTTCTCCGTTTCTCTTATTCTGTTGTCTCGATTAAAAATAATTCCATAAAATATGCGCCATGATCGCTCAAAATAAACGAATACCGCGCCTAAATCATAAGCGCGGTATTATTTTTAGCCTATTGACTATACGTTCGTTTATCGATTCAAATTTAAAGCTCTTCTTATCCCACTATTCCACCGAGGTCGCGTCCGCGTACGACGGGAGATCGTCCTCGCTGTAGCTGAAGCCGCTGAATTTCTCGGTCAGCGGATGGTTGAGCCTCTCCAGTTCCTCGCAAGCCCACTGAGATACCATCAGCGCGCCGAAGTAATTGAGGTGGGTGTTGTCGGTGGGCGCGCTCGTATAATACTGAGAATTTGCAAAATCTCCAAACGGAACGTTGACAAATCTCGAATCTTTCGGCTTCACATGATTGAATATGTCGTTGGCTCTTTCAGGATCGGTGGTATATCCGTCGCCACTATCGTTTGGAACAACGACGACTTTATTTATCCAGCCGTTCGTTTTAGCATACATATCAAGAACCGGAATACCAAGTTCCTCTCCAAGCTCGCGGGCGGCTTTTACGTATTGCTCAAGACCTGAATCTGACAACTGTCTTCTGCTTATAGACGTCGCAAGTATCGGATACGCTCCGTTATCAAACGCAACGTTTATATATTGCATCAATGAATTTTTATACGATGAAGGGTCTCCAATATCGCCGTTAGGATCGGTATATCTTGATGCGTCGTCCGACTTTGAGTCGTTATGGCCAAACTGAATGATCAAATAATCGCCTTCGGATATATTGTTGACTATGTCGCGATAGTTGGACTCGCTGCGAAAACTTAGCGAACTTCTGCCGCTCAGCGCCTTATCGTTTACCGTCGCTCCGGAGAAGAATTGTCCAAATACCTGAGCCCAGCCTGTCTGCGGGAACCTGTTATTTTTCGAATTGCCGGTATGCGCGTATACCGAGGCGGTCGAATCTCCGGCTACATATATAGTAGGGTTGTCCTTAACGGTCTCGGTCAGAGTATACGGCTCGCTGAGCATCGGCGCGATGCTGTCGGCGCCGTCTATTAAAAATATCTTAACCTCGGAACCGGAGTTTATTCTAAGTCCCGCATCGTGGATCGCCAACACTCCATCCGAGCCGGCGGAAATATCCGCGACGCTTATCAATTTCGCGTCGAGTATCGACCTCACGCCGTCTCCGTCGGTCTCATATGACGCGAGGACCAACAGTTCGTCGCCCGTCTTTTCGGGTATATCCTCGGTTAATCTGATAGTGTCCAGCGTTCCGTTGTCTATCTTGGTAAACGACGGAGTTCCGTCTTCGCTCTTATACGAATAATTTATTATATCCAAGTATTTTCTTGCCGGAACGGTAACCGTAAACTCCTTGTTTGTCGAAGCCGAGCCTCTGCTTATCGTAGCCGTCAGAACAACGACCGCATCCGTATCGCCCTCGGGTATCGTCACCTTACCGTCCGTAGAAATAACATTCTCATTGCTGCTCGTCCAGCTAATAGCCGTGCCTCTGACGCCTTCGAGCGGCAGCGTCAAATCGTTTCTGACCGAACTTGTGTTACCGAGCGTCAAATTATCTTTGGCGATCTCGACCGCTTCCTCGTCAGTGGAGCTGTCTCTGGGTACAGTCAACGTAAAGCTTTTTTGCAGGAATATATTTGAATAATCCTGGTATGAGAATATGGCCGTAAGCGTTACTACTCTGTCCTCCGACGTGGGATTTATCACCCCGCTTCCGCTTATAATATTCTCATCGGACGAAGTCCATCTTACGTCGGCGTAGCCTATCGACGTGTTTCTGCCGTCCCACAGCTCGAGATTCGAAGTTATCGAATCCATATCCGTGTTCTCGCCTCTTATCTCGTCGAATGAAATGTTCGCGATCTCATCCTCTATCGACTTGGATACAAAATCAATATTTACTATCACGTCCTTATCGGGCATTTCAAACTCGACCATGGTCCAGTCGTCGCTGTTTTCAATCGCGATAGTATCGTCGTCCAGCTCGACGTTACCTATAAGAGAATCGCCGTTCGGCTTAATATTAAGCGTCACGGTATCGCCGGGTACGGCCTCGGCAGTCTGCATCTCCTCGAACATGATCGCGAATATAGCCATTCGCGTGCCGTTTCCGTAAATATAGTAAGACTCTCCGGCCGTGACGGCAAACGAGACCATTACGTCCATGCTTGCGCCCGAGTTGTTGGTCTCGTTGACCAGATAATTATTTACGTCTTCTACATTTACCGCTCTCGCTATTTTACTGTTGCCAAGCTTTGACACATACGAAAGAAGTCCTGTTTTCTTAACGTCTATCTTCAAGATAGAACCGGTAGCGACTCCATCCGTAAATTTCGGATTATTAGACCCAGCGATCGAACCGGTATAGTCCGTTCCGTCTACCGTCGCCTTATTTCCGCTATTATATGTCATAGCTTCGACCGGCGATATAACTATATCTCCGCCTAAAACTTCGACCTCTTCTCCCTGCGCTATATTTTTGCTCGGCGTCCACACGCCGATCTCCTCGAGCGCCGCAGCGTCGGTCTGAGCGGAATTTACGGCGACCGACCCCATCGAGCTGTCGTATTTCAATATGACCTGACGCGGCTCCCCTTCGGCGAATACCGGCAGACAGAGCGCAGTCAGACCGAGACAGAACGCGAGCGCCGCGCACATCATCCTGTATAACGCTAAATGCTTTCTCATCACTTTTCCCCCTTATGTAGAAACTTAATAAATTGATATTTATAGTAAAATATATTATAGTATACTTTTCACAAAATGTAAATAGCCGGAATAGAGGATTATATAATGCCAATTAACAATATATCTGTACTTTAAATGAATTATACATAATTTATAATCATCTGTAATATAAATTTAATTTTATCTTCGACCTTGATAAGCAATGTCGGAAAAAAGAGAAAATTAAATATTTTGTAATATTCTTGTTATTGTATTTCACGTATGTTAAAATAGAATTAAAGTAAAGTTTTATATTACCGCGCGAGCCGTTTTATTTATCAAAAAAGTCGACCGCGCGATCGAAATGAAAAAGGAAGGCGAAGAGTTATGGGAAATATTTTTAAACTCAAACAAAACAATACCACAATAGGAAGAGAAATCATCGGCGGAGCGACGACATTCTTCGCGATGGCGTATATCATCGTGGTCAATCCGACGCTGCTAAGCGAATCGGGCATGGAATGGGGCGCAGTATTTTTAGCGACGATCATAGCTTCTATTATCGGAACGCTGATCATGGGTCTTGTCGCTAACGTTCCTTACGCGTTGGCGCCCGGCATGGGACTTAACGCGTTTTTCGTATACACAGTCTGTTTTACGCTCGGATTTACCTGGCAGCAGGCGCTGTCCATGGTTTTTATCTGCGGACTTTTAAACATACTTATCACGGTCACAAAGCTCCGTAAATATATCATAAGATCGATCCCGCTCAGTCTTCAAAACGCGATCGGCGGCGGTATAGGAATATTCGTGGCGTACATCGGCCTGCTAAACGTCGGTATACTCGATTTCAGTTCCGGAGTCCCGGCGCTCGCGGCCTTGAATCAACCGTCTTTCATACTCTTTATAATAGGGCTTATCCTAACGGTCGTTCTGCTGCTATGTAACGTGAAAGGCGCCATCCTGATCGGTATAATTGCAACCGCTCTGCTCGGTATCCCGATGGGGGTCACCACCGCGACCGAAAGCGTCAGCTTTACCGAAGCGTGCAGACAACTGCCGACAACCTTCTGCGCGGTTTTTACCCGCGACGGACTGGGATCGCTGTTCTCAGACCCCGCAAAGATCCCGTTGGTGTTGATCACGATATTTTCATTTAGTCTCTCCGACACGTTCGAGACGATCGGCACGTTTATAGGAACGGGACGTAGAACTGGTATTTTCAGCGAAGAGGACGAGAAGGCCATGGAAAACAATTCCGGATTCAGTTCAAAAATGGACAAGGCGCTTTTCTCGGACTCGGTGGCGACCTCTATCGGAGCGATCTTCGGAACGTCCAACACCACCACCTACGTCGAGAGCGCGGCGGGCATCGCGGTTGGCGGACGCACAGGGCTTACCAGCGTCGTCGTAGCTCTCTGCTTCGCGGCCAGCGCGTTTCTCTCGACCTTTGTTAGCGCGATCCCGGCCGCGGCTACGGCCCCGTCGCTCGTGGTTGTCGGAATAATGATGATGTCGGCCTTTAAAGAGATCAAGTGGGACGACCTCTCCGAAGCGATACCCGCGTTCTTCGCCGGCGTGTTTATGGCGCTGTGCTACAGCATCGCTTACGGTATAGCGACCGGATTCATCTTCTATTGTATTACAAAGATCTGTCAAAAGAAGATAAAAGATATCAATCCTATAATCTGGGTCGCAACGGCGTTATTTATCTTGAATTTCGTGCTGATGGCGATAATTTAGACTTTGGCAATCTCGAGTTTACGTATGTTGACAAGCCCCGCAGCGTTGCATGTTCGCGGGGCTTTTTCTCTAAACGCGTATGTCCGCGTCGTACTAAACAAGTCGAATCGCCGCTATCCGGGACTTGTAAAAATATAATTTAATAAAAAACGAAAAAATTTCAAAAAAGGTATTGACAAATATATAAAAATCCTGTATAATACATTTTGTTGTCGCTGAGATGCGACAGTGTTTAACTCAAATTTAATATATGCATCTTTAGCTCAGCTGGCTAGAGCACCTGACTCTTAATCAGGGTGTCCGGGGTTCGAATCCCCGAAGATGTACCAGGCTTAGCCCCGTGAAAACGTTAGTTCACGGGGTTTTCGTTTTGTTTGGAATTTGCGCGTTTAAGCGTTTTGACTATACTTTGACTATCGTGTAACTTATTTTTATCTTTTACGGGCGCGCACGCTTCTCGCTTAGGCCGCGCAGTCTTGATAATTGTTCGTCATGTTTATAATATCCAATATTTGTTAACCATTCTCATCTCCGTCCTCTTTCCTTTCCGCAAACCTATCGGTCTCGCCGTCTAAACGCCCAAATTCTCCTTATTTGCAATTCTCTGCTCCAATTTCTGTTGTTATGCTTGACAATCGACAAAAAAGGTGATAAGATATTTAAAATGTATGGGCGAATATATTTAAGAGAGGAGAAAATTTAAATGACGAGACGCGTTTTAGCTATAATGATCGATATGGATTCACTATTTATCGAGGCCTTTTCATTTAAATTATCGTCTTTTATATATTCCCATTTCTTAAGGGATAATAATTTCAAAAAAAGCTGTTGCTTAAGGGCGTTGTAAACATTTTGTTTTCAATAGTCCTTTTATTTTGCGCGGACGCGGTCTATCCCGCTCCCAAGGAGCCGTCGGCCGTCTCGCGCTTATCCTTAAGGCGGCGGCTTTCTATCAAAATATATATAAGTAAAGGAGTTGGGCGTATGCAGATCGGTAAGGAAGCTGAATTGATTTTGGAGAACGGCGCCAGGTTTGTGGGCAAGACGTTCGGACACGTGCACGACGCGACGGGAGAAGTTGTGTTTACGACTAATATGACGGGGTATCAGGAGACGCTGACGGATCCGTCGTTCTGCGGTCAGATAGTCGTTATGACCTATCCGCTGATCGGGAACTACGGCGTAAACTTTGAGGATATGGAGTCGGACAAGCCCGCGCTTACGGCTTTTATCGTCAGGGAGAGATGCGATTACCCGAGCAATTTCAGGACCGAGATGGATCTGGACGGATTTTTAAGACAGAATAAGATAATGGGGCTCGAGGGCATAGACACCCGCGCTCTCACAAAGATAATAAGAAACCACGGCTGCATGCGCGGTACGATAACCACCAAGGTCGGAAAGCTAAGCGACGACGACGTCAAAAGACGCTTGGACGCGCTGGATAACTCGGACGTTATAAGCCGGGTGAGTACGAAGCGCGCGTACAGGATCGAAGGAAAGGGGCAGAGGATAGCCTTTATCGATATGGGCGCCAAGGCCGGGATAATCCGCGACTTTAAAAAGCGCGGCTGCGAGATATTCGTATTCCCGTACAACGTCGGCGCGGATGCGATAGAAGCGGTGGAGCCGGACATGATATTCATCTCAAACGGCCCCGGCGATCCGAGAGACGTGCCCGGCACGGTAGAGACGGTCAAAAAGCTGGTGGGTAAATACAAGATCTGCGGCATCTGCATGGGACACCAGATAATAGGTCTCGCGCTCGGCTGCTCGATAGAAAAGCTCAAGTTCGGCCACCACGGCGGAAACCACCCGGTCAAGAACCTCGAGACCGGCAAGGTCTATATAACCTCGCAAAACCATAACTACATCGTATCAAAGCTGCCGGAAGGCGTGAGCGAATGGTACAGAAACGTGAACGACGGCACCTGCGAGGGGATAAAGCACGACAGTCTGCCGATATGCAGCGTGCAGTTCCACCCCGAGGCCTCGCCCGGCCCGCTCGATACGGGAGACATATTCGATATGTTTTTGAACATAGGCGTTAGGGATTAGGAATTAGGAATTAGGGGGTAAAATTTGCCGCTGTAACGCCGAACGGAAACGTTGGAGGAATTGGAATACTTTGTAGTTCTTTTGCGGCTGCAGAGGTTGTACAAAAGGTATAGATACGATTTGCGTTCCTAATGCCTAATTACTAATTCCTAACTCCTACGTTGGGTAAAATTTGCCGCTGTAACGCCTGACGCAACAGTAAGCGGAAATGGAATACTATGTTTTCCTATGCGGCTACAGAGATTGTATAAACGGTATAGAAACGATTTGCGTTCCTACTCCCTAACCCCTACTCCCTAACTCCTACGTTGGGTAAAACGGGCGGCTTTAACGCCGAACGGAACAGTAAGCGAATGGGAATACTTTGTATTCATAAAACGGTTCAGAAGCCGTATAAACGGTATAGAAACGATTTGCGTTCTTAATCGATATGTTTGTTGGAGTTAGAAAGCGGAAGCAGGAATTAGGACGCCTGCTTGATAATAAAATATTTAATATACGGAGAAATAATTATGCCAAGAAATACTGATATAAAAAAGGTCCTGGTAATAGGTTCGGGACCGATAGTTATAGGACAGGCCGCGGAGTTTGATTATTCCGGCACTCAGGCTTGTCAGGCCTTGCGCGAGGACGGCGTAGAGGTCGTGCTGGTAAACAGCAACCCGGCGACTATAATGACCGATAAGGATATGGCCGACGACACGTATATCGAGCCGCTTACGGTCGAATATTTGGAAAAGGTAATAGAAAAGGAGCGTCCTGACAGCATAATCGCGGGCATGGGCGGCCAGACGGGACTCAATCTCGCCTGCGAGCTGTACGACAACGGAACGCTCGACAAATACGGAATAAAGGTAATAGGCACGTCTATCGAGTCGATAAAAGAGGGCGAGGACAGAGACAGCTTTAAGCGGCTCATGGAGCGCACAAACCAGCCGATGATACAGGGCGAGATAGTCAACACGGTAGAGGACGCGATAAGCTTCGCCGAAAAGATAGGCTACCCGGTAATAGTGCGCCCCGCGTACACGCTCGGCGGAACGGGCGGCGGCATAGCCGAGAACAAGAGCGAGCTCATCGAGATAGCGACTCAGGGTATCCACCTATCGAGGGTCGGTCAGGTACTTATCGAAAAATGTATCCGCGGCTGGAAGGAGATAGAGTTCGAGGTGATCCGCGACGGCGCGGGCAACTGCATCACGGTCTGCTCGATGGAGAACGTCGATCCGGTCGGAGTTCATACCGGAGACAGTATAGTCGTAGCTCCGGCTCAGACGCTGGCCGATAAGGAATACCAGATGCTGCGCAAGGCGGCGATAGATATAATCAACTCGATAGAGATAAAGGGCGGCTGCAACGTTCAGTTCGCGCTCGACCCGAACAGCTTCGAGTACGCGGTAATAGAAATAAATCCGAGGGTGAGCCGTTCTTCGGCGCTCGCTTCCAAGGCGACCGGCTACCCGATCGCAAAGATAGCGGCCAAGATAGCGCTCGGCTACAACCTCGACGAGATACTCAACGCGGTCACGGGCAAGACCTACGCCTGCTTCGAGCCGGCGCTCGACTACTGCGTTATAAAGATACCGAAGTGGCCGTTCGATAAGTTCTTCGGCGCAAAACGCCAGCTCGGCACCAAGATGATGGCGACCGGCGAGGTCATGGCGATAGGCTCGAGTTTCGAGGCGGCGCTCCTTAAAGGCGTGCGTTCGCTCGAGATAAAACAGTACACCTTAGAGCGGGAGAACTCCAAGAGCCACAGCCTCGAGGACCTTAAGCGTAGAGTTATCGTCCCGGACGACGAGAGGCTCTTCGACCTCGCGGAGCTGATACGCCGCGATTATATGATGGAGAAGATCTGCGAGCTCACCGGAATGGATCCGTGGTTCGTCAAGAAGATAAAGAATATAGTTGAAAAGGAAGAAGAGCTTAAGGAATACGACCTTGACACGCTGACCCCGGAGGTCTTAAGGGAGTATAAGAAAATGGGCTTTTCGGATAAGGGTATCGCTCAGTTCGTCGGCTGCGGCGGAAACGAGATATACGAACTTCGCAAGAAGTGGAATATCCTGCCGGTCTATAAGATGGTAGACACCTGCGCGGGCGAGTTCGAGGCGGTGTCGCCGTATTACTACTCGACCTACGACGAGGAGAACGAGGCGGAGCCGTCGGATAAGAAGAAAGTCCTGGTCATCGGCTCGGGTCCGATACGCATAGGTCAGGGCATAGAGTTCGACTACTGCAGCGTCCACAGCATAAAAGCGCTCGAGAAGATGGGTATCGAGACCATAATAGTCAACAACAACCCCGAAACGGTCAGCACCGACTTCGACACCTCGGACAAGCTCTACTTCGAGCCGCTCACCGAGGAGGACGTGCTGAGCATAATCGAGCTTGAGAAGCCGGACGGAGTTATCCTCCAGTTCGGCGGCCAGACCGCTATAAAGCTGGCCAACTTCTTAGACGAGATGAAAGTTCCGATATACGGCACCGCGCCGAAGCAGATCGACGAGGCGGAGGACAGAGAGAAGTTCGACGCGATACTTGAAGAGCTGAATATCAAGAGACCTAAGGGCAGAGGCGTATGGACGCTCGAAGACGGTATCCGCGAGGCCGAGGAGCTTGGCTATCCTCTGCTTGTAAGGCCGTCCTACGTGCTCGGCGGACAGGGCATGGAGATAACGCACAACGAGGAAGAACTGACTCTGTATCTCGAGGACGCGTTCAAGAACGACAACAAGAATCCCGTCTTGATAGACAGGTATTTGGGCGGCAAGGAGCTCGAGGTCGACGCTATATGCGACGGTACGGACGTGTTCATACCGGGTATAATGGAACACTTGGAACGCGCCGGGATACACTCGGGCGACAGTATCTCGATATACCCGCCGAAACACGTGTCGGACGAGATAAAACAGAAGATAATGGATGTTACGCATAGGATCGCGGTCGCGCTCAAGGTCATAGGAATGATAAACATCCAGTTTATCGAATTTGAAGGCGAGCTGTATATAATCGAGGTAAATCCGCGCTCCAGCCGTACGGTCCCGTATATCACGAAGGTAACCGGCGTGCCGGTAATAGAGCTCGCGACCCGTATAATGCTGGGCGAGACGCTCAAGGATATGGGCTATTCGACCGGGATCAATCCCGAAGCTGAGATGACCGCGGTCAAGGTCCCGGTGTTCTCGACCGAGAAACTGCCGATGGTAGAGGTGAGCCTCGGCCCCGAAATGCGTTCTACCGGCGAAGTGCTGGGCGTCGGCCGCGACTTCTACGAGGCTATGTACAAGGGCTTCGTCGCGGCGGGCACCGCCATCCCGAAAAGCGGTAGCAGTATTCTCGCCACGGTCAGGGAGCGGGATAAGGAGAACTTCCTGCCGATCGCCAAAAAGTTCGCGAACATGGGCGTAAGTTTCATAGCGACGTCGGGAACCGCCGAATTCCTCGAAAGCCACGGCATAAGCGTTAAGATCGCTAAAAAGATAGGCGAGGGCGTGCCTAACGTACTCGACGTGATCAGAAGCGGCGTTTGCGACCTGATAATCGATATCCCGCAAAAGGGCAACGACAAGGGCAGCGACGGATTTAAGATAAGACGCTGCGCGGCCGAAAGTTCGATAACCCTTATGACCTCGCTCGACACGGTCGAGGCGGTAGCCGAGATAATGGAAAAGAACTATACTCCGGACGACGTGGACGTTATCGCGGTCAAGGAGATAAAATAAAACGTAACGCGCGGGAATACGTCTTTCGCGCGCGAAAACAGCGATTTGATCCAAAAGATCGGATCGATTATGAATAATACGAGAGCGGCGTTTGCGTCGCTCTTTTTTTGCGTTTAACGCGCCTATAGCTTTTATCCGCAAACAATTCTTTTAACTATTTTGGAGATATATAATAGATTCGTTTTATAATTCGCAAGATTAAAGATATAAAAAGCAAAACAAAAATATCGCCGTCCGGGCGTATCGATATATAAAAGCAATAATAAAACGAACCGCTTCAGCGCCAAACGAAAACCCTGCTAAAGAGATCGATTTACCCTTTCTTCATAAGTTCCGTCAAGCCGCTCCCGCGGTTCGTCTTTAATATCTATTTTATCTTTATCCGTTAACTATTTTTTCAGGTACTCGACGACCTTGTCGCCCATCTCTTTGGTTCCGAGGAGTATTCCGCCCTCGTCCATGATGTCGCCGGTTCTGAAGCCGTCGTTTAATACCCGGGTTACCGCGTCCTCTATAGCCTTTGCCTCGTCCAATAGATTGAAGCTGTCTCTGAGCATCATCGCGCAGGAGATTATCGTCGCGATCGGGTTCGCCTTATTCTGTCCCGCGATGTCGGGCGCGCTGCCGTGGATCGGCTCGTACATGCCCCGCGTTCCCTCGCCGAGCGACGAAGACGGCAACATTCCTATCGAACCCGTCGTCATGCTCGCCTCGTCCGAGAGAATATCGCCGAACATGTTCTCGGTCACGATTACGTCGAACTGAGACGGATTCCTCACGATCTGCATCGCGCAGTTATCGACCAGCATATCCTCGAACTCGACGTCCGGATACTCCTCGGCGAGCTTATGCATCGTCTCGCGCCAGAGTCTCGAGGTCTCTATGACGTTCGCCTTGTCTACGCTGGTGACCTTTTTGCGGTCTCTCTTTCTCGCCAGTTCGAACGCCACGCGTCCGATCCTCTCTATCTCCTTTACCGAATATTTCAGCTCGTCGTAAGCTTCCTCGCCCATGTCCTCGGTCTGTCTTCTGCCTCTGTCGCCAAAATACAGCCCGCCTATCAGCTCCCTGACTATGACCAGGTCGAGACCTTCCTTCGCTATCTCAGGCTTCAGCGGGCAAGCGTCCGCAAGCGCCGGATACAGCTTCGCCGGTCTGATATTTGCGAACAGGCCGAGCCCGGAGCGCAGACCGAGCAGCGCGCGTTCAGGGCGCATATCGCCCGGCAGGGTATCCCACTTGGGACCTCCGACCGCGCCGAGCAGCACCGAATCCGAATTCAGCGCAATCTCGAGCGATTCCTTGGGCAGCGGTTCGCCGGTCGCGTCTATCGCGCAGCCGCCCGCTAAAATATCGGTATAGGTAAAGGTGTGGCCGTAAAGCTCGCCTATCTTATTTAATACCTTCTCCGCCTCTTCCACTATCTCGGGTCCGATCCCGTCCCCTTTTACAACCGCTAATTTTATATCCATCTCTTATTTCTCCTTTATCGAATTGAGCAGACCGTTTTTGTTGATTATATCCTTGATGAAATCCGGGAACGGCTCGGCCTGGTAGCTCTCGTTCTTGGTTATATTCGTGATCACGCCGGTGTCAAAATCGACTTCAACCGTGTCGCCGTCTTCTATCCTCTCCGACGCCTCGCGGCACTCCATTATCGGCAGACCGATATTGATCGCGTTCCTATAGAATATCCTCGCGAAGGTCGCCGCGATGACGCAGTCTATACCCGAAGCCTTGATTGCTATCGGCGCGTGCTCGCGCGAGGAGCCGCAGCCGAAGTTGTTGTGCGCGACTATTATGTCGCCCTTTTTAACGTTGTTTACGAAATCCTTATCTATATCCTCCATGCAATGCGCCGCAAGCTCTGCGGGAACAGAGGAGTTTAAGTATCTTGCCGGGATTATTACGTCGGTATCGACGTTATCCATATATTTATGAACTCTGCCTTTTGCTTTCATCTGTCGTATTCCTCCTTATCTTAGTCCAAATCCTCGGGCGAGCATATCCGGCCTTTTACCGCCGAAGCCGCCGCTATCACCGGACTTGAGAGGTATACCTCCGATTCGGGGTGTCCCATACGTCCGACAAAGTTTCTGTTCGAGGTCGAGATCGCTCTCTCGCCCGCCGCAAGTATTCCCATATGTCCGCCGAGACATGGTCCGCAGGTCGGGGTGGATATGACGCAGCCCGCGTCTAAGAATATCGAGAACAAGCCCATCTCCATAGCCTGGCGGTATATCTTCTGCGTGGCCGGGATTATCAGCGCTCTGACGTTCTTCGCCACATGACGGCCCTTGAATACCTCGGCCGCCTTTACAAGATCCTCGAGTCTGCCGTTGGTGCAGGAGCCGATCACGCACTGGTCGATCTTCACCTCTCCGACCTCGTCGATCGTTCTGGTGTTCTCCGGCAGATGCGGGAACGCCACGGTCGGCTTGAGCTCGCTTAAATCTATATCTATGACCTGTTCGTACTCCGCGTCCTCGTCGGGGGAGTATACCGTAAACTCGCGGTCGACCTTATCCTTGAGGTAGTCTAAGGTTATCTCGTCCACCTCGAATATGCCGTTCTTGCCGCCCGCCTCGATCGCCATATTGGCCATAGAGAGACGGTCGTCTATAGATAAGTATTTGAGGCCGTCGCCGCCGAATTCCATCGACTTATACAGCGCGCCGTCCACGCCTATCATGCCTATTATATGCAGGATCACGTCCTTGCCCGATACCCACTTGGCGGGCTTTCCGGTCAGGTTAAAGCGGATAGCCGGCGGGACCTTGAACCACGCCTCGCCCGTAGCCATGCCGGCCGCCATATCGGTCGAGCCGACGCCGGTCGAGAACGCGCCCAGCGCCCCGTAGGTGCAGGTGTGAGAGTCGGCGCCTATGACCGCCTCGCCCGGAGCGACAAGCCCCTTCTCGGGCAAAAGCGCGTGCTCCACGCCCATCTCGCCCACGTCGTAGAAGTTTGTAACGTCCTTATCGTTTGCGAACTCGCGGCACATCTTACAGTGCTCCGCCGACTTTATATCCTTATTCGGCGTGAAGTGGTCGAGCACTATAGACACCTTGTCTTTGTCGAAAACCTTATCGAAACCCGCGGCCTTAAATTCCTTTATCGCGACCGGAGTCGTAACGTCGTTGCCGAGAACCATATCGAGCTTAGCGCGTATAAGCTGTCCGGCTTTAACGCTGTCCAAACCCGCGTGCGCGGCAAGTATCTTTTGAGTCATTGTCATGCCCATTGTCAAATTCCTCCAAACGTAGGGATTAGAGATTAGGAATTAGGGATTAGGCGGTAAAATGGCTTGCTTTGAAGACCAAGCCGCTTTGTTCGCCGAATAGGAATACTCTGTTTGCATATTACGACCGCGCGAACCGAAGATGAAAACAAAGTATTTTATTTAGCTTAGCAAGCGGCGCCGTCAAAACGAACCGATACAGTCCTACCCTCTATTTTCTAATCACTATCCTTTGATTATCTTTTAACTATGCCAATAATTATACAATATTAAATATCTGATGTCAACGTAGAGATTAGCGATTGGCGATTAGCGATTAGGGGGTGAAAACGCTTCTTTAACGTGAAAAACGGCTTCTGTAGCATGATAGGAAAACGGAGTATTCCTTTTCCGCAAAAGCTCGCGTCAGGCGTTAAATTAACCCATTTTACCCCCTATTCGCTATTCTCTAATCGCTATTCGCTACGTTCGCTTATCAATAGTTTATATTCGGCCGCCTCGACGAGCGCTTTCCAGGACGCCTCTATAACGTCGGTGGACACGCCCACGGTCGACCACGATCTCAATCCGTCCGAGCTGTCGATCAATACCCTGACCTTTGACGCGGTGGCCTTTCTGTCCTCTAATACTCTAACCTTATAGTCGATGAGCTGCATATTCTTAAGCTGCGGATAGAATACCGCGAGCGCCTTTCTGAGCGCGGTATCGAGCGCGTGCACGGGTCCGTCGCCCTCGGCCGCCGTGATCTCGGTCTGATCGCCGACCGACACCTTTATGAGCGCCGAAGCCGCGTACTTCTGAACCGCCGGCTCGTCGGTTATCGCCTTGAAGTAATCGAGTTTAAAGTATTCTTTTCTCGTCCCGAGTATCTCTCTGACAAGCAGTTCAAAACTGGCGTCCGCCGCCTCGAACGAATAGCCGTCGTATTCGAGCTGCTTTACCGCGTCGCATATCGCCTGCGTCTGCTCCGAATCTTTGGTCAGTTCGGGCGCGATCTTGTTGATCTTTTTGAGAACCGTACTCCGTCCCGCGACCTCGCTCATCAAGAACCGTCTTTCGTTGCCGACGCTGTCCGGCGGGATATGCTCGAACGACTTTGGCAGTTTATTCACCCCGTCGATATGCATCCCAGCCTTATGCGAAAACGCGGAACGTCCGACGTACGGCATGCCCTTATACAGCGGGTCGTTGGCTATCTCGGCTATAAGCCGCGCCGTACGGGTCAACTTGAGTATGTTATCTTTAGGGATACAGTCGTATCCGAGCTTCAGCTGCAAACCCGGAATTATCGTCGATAGATTCGCGTTGCCGCATCTTTCGCCGTAGCCGAGGTACGTGCCCTGGACTTGGCTACAGCCGGCCTTTACCGCCATGATCGAATTAGCCGCCGCGCAGCCGCTGTCGTTGTGGCAGTGTATGCCGAGCGGAACGTCTACCTCCTTAGCGGCCGCCTTGACGATCTCGTAGACCTCGTCCGGAAACGCGCCGCCGTTCGTCTCGCAAAGCGCTAAGCAGTCGGCTCCGCCCTCGCGTGCGGCGCGCAGGCTCATGAGCGCGTAGTCGGGATTGTTCTTATATCCGTCGAAGAAATGCTCCGCGTCGAATACGACTTCCTTGCCCATGTCCTTAAAAAAGCTCACCGTGTCCCGTATCATGTTGAGGTTCTCCTCGAGGGTCGCGCCGAGTATCTTTTCGACGTGCAGATCCCAGCTCTTTCCGAATATCGCGACCGCGTCCGTTCCCGCGCTGAGCAGCGACCTGCAATTGGAATCGTTGCGGGCGAGAATATTCCGCCGCCGCGTCGAACCGAACGCGACTATCTTAGCGTGTTTCAGCTCAAGCCCCTTGACCTCTTCGAAAAACTCGAGATCCTTAGGATTAGAGCCGGGATTCCCGGCCTCGATATATCCGACCCCCAATTCGTCGAGAGCCTTTACGATATTTATCTTATCGGACACAGAAAAATTTATCCCCTCCCCCTGGACTCCGTCCCGAAGAGTGGAATCAAATATCTGTATTTTTTTTGAAGCGTTGTTGTTATTATTATTCATCATAATTTACCCAACGTAGGAATTAGGATAATAGGAATTAGGGAGTAGGGGGCGAATTTCGCCCCTGTAACGCCGAACGCTTACGTCTGCGGAAAAGGAATACTCTATTTTCCTATAATGTTACAGCGCCCGTATCCACGCTACAGCAGCGTTCTGGGCTCCTAATTCCTAATTTCTAATCCCTAACTCCTACGTTAACGTAGGAATTAGGGGGGAGGCGTTAGGGCGTAGGAACCCAACAGTCTTTCGCAACCGTTTATACGGCTTCCGTAACGTTATAGGAAAGTACCGTATTCCAACTTCCGCAGACGCAGCCGTCAGACGTTACAGCCGCCCATTCTACCCCCCTAATTCCCAATTCCTAATCCCTAACTCCTACGTTCACCTTTAAAACCGCTCCGGTGGACGCGGACGTTACCAAAGCCGCGTATTTGGCGAGGACACCGCCCTGGATCTTCGGCGGTTTGGGAGTGAAGTTCTTCTTCCTCTCCTCCATCTCCTCGTCCGAGACCTTGACTTCTATCGTACCCTCGGGGATATTGATCGATATTATATCTCCGTCCTTGATAAACGCGATAGGTCCGCCCTCCGCCGCTTCGGGCGAAACGTGACCGATAGCCGCGCCTCTGGTCGCTCCGGAGAAACGTCCGTCGGTTATAAGCGCGACGTCCGAATCAAGTCCCATTCCCGCTATAGCCGAGGTCGGGGAGAGCATCTCTCTCATTCCGGGTCCGCCTTTCGGTCCCTCGTAACGGATAACTACTACGTCGCCCTTCTTGATCTTGCCGCCGAGTATCGCCTTGATACTCTCGTCCTCGCTGTCGAATACTACCGCCGGGCCTTCGTGTACGAGCATCTCCGGCTTTACCGCGCTCCTCTTTACAACGCAGCTGTCGGGCGCGATATTCCCTTTGAGTATCGCTATGCCGCCGGTCTCGCTGTACGGATTGTCTATCGGGCGTATTATATTCGTATCCTTGTTAACGGCGCCCTCTATATTCTCTCCGACCGTCTTGCCGGTAACTGTCAGACAGCTCAGGTCGAGCAGACCCTTTTTCGCTATCTCGCTCTCGACCGCCGGGATACCGCCCGCCTCGTAGAGATCCACGATAAACGTATGTCCCGCGGGCGCGAGCTTGGTCAGGTTCGGCGTTCTCGCGCTTACCTCGTTCGCTATTTCCAGGTTGAGCGTAACTCCTGCCTCGTGAGCTATAGCCGGAAGATGGAGCATACTGTTGGTGCTGCAACCGAGCGCCATATCCATCGTCATAGCGTTTATAAACGCCGCCTCGGTCATGATATCGCGGGGCTTTATATCCTTTTCGACCAGGGTCATTATCTGCATACCCGCTTTTTTGGCGAGCTGAACTCTCGCGCCGTATACCGCGGGGATCGTGCCGTTGCCGGGCAGGCCCATGCCTATGACCTCGGTCAGGCAGTTCATACTGTTTGCGGTGAACATACCCGAGCATGAGCCGCAGGTAGGACACGCGACGTTCTCTTCCTCTACTACTTCGGCCTCCGACATATTGCCCGCGGCCTCGGCGCCTACATATTCGAACATATCGGTGAGGCTGAGACGCTTGTCGCTGCATCTGCTGTTGCCGGGGAGCATAGGTCCGCCGCTTATGACTATAGCGGGGATATTGAGTCTCGCCGCCGCCATGAGCATACCGGGAACGACCTTGTCGCAGTTGGGTATCAGCACAAGCCCGTCGAACTGGTGCGCCTTAGCGAGAGTCTCGATAGAGTCCGCGATTATCTCGCGGGATACCAGCGAATAATGCATACCCTCGTGACCCATCGAGATACCGTCGCAGACCGCTATAGCCGGGACCTCTATCGGGGTTCCGCCGGCCATCCTTACGCCTTCCTTCGCCGCCTTGGCGATCGTGTCTAAGTGAACGTGTCCCGGAACGATCTCGCTCTGGGAATTGACTACGCCTATGAGCGGTCTGTCGATCTCCTCGTCGGTAAAGCCCATAGCCTTAAATAACGAACGATGCGGCGCCTTACCGACGCCTTTTTTTACTTTATCTGAAATCATATTTTTAGCCCTCAACTCTCTATATATTATTGATCGATCCGTATCCCATTTCCGCGATCCGAACGGCCGCGGCTAAACGGATCTATTCCGCCGCTATTCTCAATTTCTGCGATACTACGTTAAAAGGGCGGGGCAATCTGCCCGCCCCTCAAATATCCAATATTAAAGGTGTGACGATATATTTAAGCTCTAAGACGCGGCCGGCGGACGTTTGGTATCCGTCGAACTCGCGTCCGATCTCGCTTTGCAAAAGCTGATTAGTCGTTCCAGGAATACATCTTTCTGAGTTCCTTACCGACTTTTTCAAGCTCGTGCTCCGCCTTTATTCTTCTTGTCGCGTTGAAGTGAGGTCTGCCTACTGCATTCTCAGCGATCCAGTTTCTTGCGAACGTGCCGTCCTGAATCTCAGAGAGGACCTTTCTCATCTCTTTCTTGGTGTCCTCGGTGATTATTCTCTTACCGATCTCATAGTCGCCGTATTCAGCCGTGTCGGAAATAGACGCTCTCATCTCGCTGAATCCGCCGTGATAGATGAGGTCGACGATGAGCTTCATCTCATGGATACATTCAAAGTAAGCGTTCTGGGGATCGTAACCCGCCTCGACCAGGGTCTCGAAGCCCGCCTGCATCAAAGCGCAAACGCCGCCGCAGAGAACCGCCTGTTCGCCGAAGAGGTCGGTCTCGGTCTCCATTCTGAACGTGGTCTCAAGCACTCCGGCTCTGCTGCCGCCGATACCCGCCGCATATGCGAGCGCGATGTCGAAAGCCTGTCCCGAAGCGTCCTGAGCTACCGCCGCCAGACACGGAACGCCCTTACCCGCTACATACTCGCTGCGAACCGTGTGACCGGGTCCCTTAGGCGCTACCATGATAACGTCTACGTCTTTCGGCGGGATTATCTGCTGGAAGTGGATATTGAATCCGTGCGCGAAAGCAAGGATCTTACCCGCCTCGAGGTTCGGCTCGATGCTCTCTTTATATAACTTAGCCTGCTTCTCGTCATTTATAAGGATCATTATAAGGTCCGCTCTCTTCGCAGCCTCTGCCGCGGTGTAGACCTCGAAGCCCGCCTCCTCGGCTACCGGCCAGGACTTACTGCCCTCGTAAAGACCGACGATAACTTTCATACCGCTGTCCTTTAAGTTGAGCGCGTGAGCGTGACCCTGGCTTCCGTAACCGATAATAGCAATGGTCTTGTTGTCCAATAATCCTAAATTACAGTCGCTTGCATAAAATATCTTTGCCATTTTAACATTACCTCCAACCACCTAAAGTCAGTTCTTGAAGGGCTTTAGGTATATATTTATTAAATGTTCTCATCTATTTTATAATTCTATACGGTTTTTGTCAATATTTTTTATCTGATTTTATGATAAGTTATAGTTTTCACATCATTTTCGCTCTCTTTATTATACAACTTATCAACGTAAAAATTAGCGATTAGCGAACGGCGAATATCGAGGTAAGATTCAGCGCTTTGACGCCGAACGCGAGCGTCGGCGGAACGGGGAATGCTTTGCGTTTCTTTGCGGCTTAATAAATCGTTTAAACGGCTATATATCCGGAATGGAATATGATGTTTTATGAGATCGTCGATATTCTTAATAATTGTTTCGTAAAATGTTTCGTATAAAAAATATAACCGCCCTCGAATCAAAAGGCGGTTATATAAGCGTTAGTATTTTAGACGTTATGATTAGGAACATATTCGGGCCTTTAGCTGTAAAACGGCGACATAGGCATATATAAATACAACGTATTCCTATTCCGCATAAACTCGCGTCAGACGTTAAAACAAATCGTTTGACCCCTATTCGCTAATCCCTAATCGCTACGTTGTTGCGCTGCCTCTCTTGAGTCCCGTAAGTCCGGTTCTCACAAGGCCTTGTATCTCGAAATCCTCCATCAGATCGATAAACGCGTCGATCTTGCTCGGGCCGCCGGTCAACTCTACCGTCATCAGCGTTTTGGAGTAGTCCACCACGTTGGCTCTGAATATATCGCAGATCTCTATGACCTTGGTCGTGTCCTTCGCGTTGATCTTGACCAGCACGTGCTCTCTCAGCACCGCGCTGTCCGGCTCGAGCTCGCAGAGATGTTTTACGTCTACGAGCTTGGAGAGCTGGTTCTTTATCTGGCGGAACGTGTTGTCGTCCGCGTGGGTTACTATCGTCATTCTCGATATCTCAGGGTTCTCGGTCACGCCTACCGAAAGACTGTCTATGTTATACATACGTCTTGAAAACAGTCCCGATACCCGGCTGAGCACGCCGGCGTGGTTCTCGACGTATATGGAAAGCACGTGCATATCCTTTTTGTTCTCGTCATAACCGTTCATATGCTATAACCTCCGTTCTAAATTATTGTTATCTATCTTTGGATCCATACGCGTCAGTCCAAGCTGATCTCCAGGATCGGCTCCTCTATCGACTCGCCGCCCGGCACCATCGGCAGGACGTTGTTGTCCGGGTTTACTACGCAGTTGATCAGCGCGGGTTTGGTCTTATCCGCAAGCGCCGCCTGGATCGCCGCCTCGAACTCCTCGGCGTTAGTCACCGTGAACGCGTTCGCGCCCAGACCCTTCGCGACCATGTCGTAGTCGGTCTTCTTATCGAGGGTCGTGTTTGAGAAACGCTTCCCGTAAAAGAGTCTCTGCCACTGTCTTACCATGCCCAAAACGTTGTTGTTAATCAAAATATCTATTACCTGCAGCTCCTCCTTCGCGGCGGTCGCAAGCTCCTGCATATTCATATGGAAACAGCCGTCGCCGGTCACGTTTATTACGGTCTTGTCGGGGTTCGCCACCTTGGCGCCTATCGCCGCGCCGAGTCCGAAGCCCATCGTTCCGAGTCCGCCCGAGCTGATGAAGTGTCTCGGCTTGTTTATCTTGAAGTACTGCGCGGTCCACATCTGGTGCTGGCCTACGTCGGTAACGATTATCGCGTCGTCGCCGACTATCCGGTTGAGTCTCTCGACCACGTACTGCGGGTTAAACTCGTCGCTTCCCGGATGGCATACCGGATATTCTTCTTTCCACTTATAGATCTGTTCCATCCAGTCCTTGTGCTCAAGCTTGGAGAGTCTCTTATTCAGCTCGTCCAAGACCGCTTTAGCGTCGCCTATGAGATGAGCGTCGGTCATGATGTTCTTATCTATCTCCGCGACGTCCGCGTCGATATGTACGACCTTGGCGTTCTTCGCGAACGAATCCGGCGCGCAGGTCACTCTCTCGGAGAATCTCGCGCCTATGGCAATCAAAAGGTCGCAGTTCTTTATCGCGAGCGAGGTGATCTTTGTTCCGTGCATGCCTATCATCCCAGTGAAATTGGGATCGCTCTCGGGGAACGCGCCTATGCCCATCAGCGAGGTCGTTATCGGCGCGTCTACCAGCTCTCTGAACTTGATAAGCTGCTCCGACGCCCCCGCGGCTATTACGCCGCCGCCCGCGTATATGAACGGACGCTCCGCCGCGTTTATCATCTCTATTACTTTGTCGAAATCCTCGACCTCGGATTGCATCTTATAGTTATCGATCTTCTTAGGTATCTGTTTGGTATACTCCGCGGTGTTGGCGGTCGCGTCCTTGGTTATATCTATGAGGACCGGTCCCGGACGTCCGGACGCCGCTATCTCAAACGCCCTTCTTATGGTCGGGGCGATATCTTCCGCCTTCTTTACCAGGAAGCTGTGCTTGGTTATCGGCATAGTTACGCCTACTATATCCACCTCTTGGAATGAATCCTTACCCAAAGAATTGGTCGCGACGTTACAGGTTATCGCCACTATCGGGATAGAGTCCATATACGCTGTAGCGATGCCGGTTATGAGGTTGGTCGCGCCGGGTCCCGATGTAGCAAAACAAACGCCGACCTTGCCGGTACTCCTCGCGTAACCGTCGGCCGCGTGCGCCGCGCCCTGTTCGTGTGAAGTGAGTATATGCCTGATTTTATCCGAATATTTATAGATCGAGTCGTAGATATTGAGTATAGTTCCGCCGGGATAGCCGAACACTGTGTCCACGCCTTGCTCCAATAAACATTCGAGTACAATATCAGCGCCGCTTTTGTTCATTTTAATACATCTCCTTTTCTAAACTTCTACTATATTAAGCGTTAAATTTAACCAAAAAGCCGTTATTTTGCTTGAGTAAGGTTAAACTTCTCCTTGCCCAAATAGCTATTTATAAATTATACTCCAAATATCAAACCGTGTCAATATTCAAAAGAAACAAAGAAAAAAGTCCTAAAATATGAATTTATAGAGAAATATGGGCTTTCATCCCGGATAAGACTCTCCGGTACGCCGCGAAACGCGTCGGGTCGGCGGCAAGACTCAAAACGCCGCCGGCGCATGTTCAAAAACTTGCGTTTTAAGTATGTATAGTGTAATATAAGCATATATAAGTTCGTATCCGCCGCGCCCGACAATACAAGGCGGCGGAGATATAGACCGGAGGATAAGCTATGCACGATATATGGAACCCGTGGCACGGCTGCGTAAAATGCAGCGAAGGCTGCCAAAACTGCTACATGTACTTTTTAGACCGCGCCCACGGCAAGGACGGAGGCGATATATACCAAGCCAAGACCGGTTTTAACTATCCTCTTCAGAGGCGCAGGGGCGGCGGCTACAAGATAAAGAGCGGAGAGACGATCCGGGTGTGCATGACCTCGGATTTCTTTTTAGAGGAAGCCGATAAATGGCGGGAGGACGCGTGGGATATTATCAAAACGAGGAGCGACGTCGTATTCTTCCTGCTGACCAAACGGCCAGAGCTCGTCCGCGACCGGCTGCCTTACGACTGGGGAGACGGCTGGGAAAACGTATTCTTCAACGTGACCTGCGAGAACCAGAGCCGCGCCGACGAGCGTATCCCGCTCCTGCTGAGCCTGCCGTTTAAGCACAAGGGGATCATGTGCGCGCCGTTTATCGGGGAAATAAATATTGAGAAATATCTGAGCTCGGGCGAGATCGAGCAGGTGGTCTGCGGCGGCGAAAATTACGACGGAGCGCGCCCATGCCGCTTCGAATGGGTAGAATCGCTGCGCGGCCAATGCGAGCGGCATAATATAAATTTCTGTTTTATAGAGACCGGAACGAATTTCATCAAGGACGGGAAGAGGTATTTTATCCCGAACAAGCGGGTCCAGAGCGAAATGGCGTTCAAATCAAAAACGAGCTTCGCCGGCAGACCGATAGAGTTTAAGCTAAAGGACGGCTTCGGTCTGGATATCCCGAAAGAGCTGTTGTACGTTCCGCGGTTCGGGCAAAACTGCGAGACCTGCGGCTCCCGCCCGATCTGCAACGGCTGCAGCGACTGCGGGCGATGCCAACGTAGGAATTAGGGATTAGAGAATAGAGCGTTGAAACGAGCGGCTGTAACGCCTGACGGATAATTATGCGGAAATGGGATACTTTGTTTTTCTCTGCGGTTTAGAGGCCGTAAAAACGGCAATAAGAGCCTTTTGGGTTTCCTAATACCTAATTACTAACGTCTACGCTGTAAAGGAATTGTAAATTGACGGATTACGTCGAATGAGATATAATTATCGTTAGCAGAAATTGGAACTTAGCGGTTATCCTCTCTACTTCTATAAAGAAGGGAGGTGTTATCCCATTCAAGACTTATGTCGAAGAAAGGGGTGATATTTGCTGTGAAGTATATACTTAGAGTACTTGTACTCATTGTTATATTTCTCATAGTTTTTTCTATGAAAGCAATATAGCCGCCGGCAAAACCCAAAAGCGGCGGCTATATTCGTAGTCGTTTTTTGAGGATAACCGAAACAGTTCCCTTTCTGCTTTTATTATACATCAAAATCTCCCCGCAGTCAAGCAAAATAATCGGCGTAAATTGGACGCTCTGTTTTTCCCAAACGCTTCAGCCGCCGCTAACACGTTACAGCAGCCCATTTTACCCCCTATTCGCTATTCTCTGCATTCGCTATTTTCTAACCAATAAACGGGAAGTTGTTTTATTCGCCTTCTAAGATACTTAATATTTGAGTTTTAGGCTCAAATTCCTCGTCCGTTTTTCTTAATTCGTCTAAACTCCACCATTTAAGGTTATAAAAAGTATCCTTTTCAATTTTCTCCATATTTTCCAACGAGAAATCAGTAGTCTTCGGTATGCGAACCAAGTAATATTCTTCGTGACTTATAAACTTTCCCTTTTTGCCGTCGAACGGAATATCCAACGATAGTATGCTCTCGCCATTTACGTCTACGTTTAACCCCAGTTCCTCGAACAATTCTCTCTTTAACGCCTGACGAAAATCCTCGCCTTCCTCTACTCCGCCTCCGGGCGTAACCCACAGAATTTTCAATACTCTCGTAAAACGAAATTCAAACTTCTGTAAAAGGATTTCATTGTTTTCATTAAGAATAAACGCTCGGGCGCTATTACGAACGCGCATATAGCAATACCTCCTTCAAACAATGTTGCTATAACAAGATTATACCGCAAAAACAGCTAAAAATCAACGCATAAAGTTAGAAGATCGCGGCGCCGGCGTTTGCTTCTTCAAATAAAAAAGAACGGGAGAGGGAGCGTTATTCTTCCCATCCCGTCCTACGCGGCGTTTGCAGGCCGAAAAGACCCGCGGCGCCATATCTTTTCTATATTATTTTATCTATTACGCCTTACCGTTCGAGCCGAAGAGTCTTATCTTCTCGATTACCTTAGCTTTAACGTTCTCTCTCGCGGGGCCTATATACTTACGCAGATCGAACAATTCGGGATCGGCCGCGAATATCTCTCTCACCTTATCAGTATAAGCGCATCTTAATTCTGTATCGATATTGATCTTGTTTATGCCGAGAGACACGGCTTTCTTGATGCTTTCGTCGCTTACGCCCGACGCGCCGTGGAGAACTATCGGCATGTTCAGGTCCTTCTTGATCGTGTCGAGTCTGTCGAAGTCGAGCTTCGGAACGCCCTTATACTTGCCGTGAGCCGTGCCTATCGCTATAGCGAGATAGTCCACGCCGGTCTCGGCTACGAATCTCTTAGCCTCTTCGGGATCAGTGTACATCGCGTCCTTCTCGTCGACCTTAATGTTGTCCTCTATGCCGCCGAGTCTGCCAAGCTCCGCCTCTACCGATACGCCTACGTCGTGAGCCGACTCTACTACCTTAGCCGTGAGCGCTATGTTATCCTCAAGGCTCAGGTGCGATCCGTCTATCATGACCGAGCTCCAGCCGTTTCTTAAACAGTTCATGACCGTCTTATAGCTGCCGCCGTGGTCGAGGTGGAAAGCTACCGGCACGCTTACGCTGTTTGCGGCATACGTAACCATCGCCGAGAGATACTCGTAGCCTGCGTACGAGAGCGCGCCCTCGGTCGTCTGCACGAACACCGGGGATTTCTCCTCCTCAGCGGCCGTAACTACCGCCTGGAGCATCTCCATATTTACCACATTGAACGCGCCTACGGCATAGCCGTTCTTATTCGCGTCGTCTAAGATCTGTTTACCTGTTACTAACATTTTTCTTTTCCTCCTTAGGGTATTAGAGTTATATATTAAATTTTATTATTCTCAATTTTCAATAATATTACCCATAATATTCGCTTTGGCTCGTCTATACCGCAGATTCATATTTATATCGCCCAAAGCTCGCCGATTCGCGCCGTCGTCTTCAAAACCGCGCCCTCGCAAACGCATTTCTCTCGATTAGAACCGATCGAATCCAAGTCCGCCGCGCATCATGAGTTCTCGCGGTAATAATAGTACAAATACTGCTGCGCGTAGCCGCCGCTCATGCCGAATGTATCCCGGACGAATCCATCTATATCCTTCTCGCCCACGCCGTACACCTCGCTGAGGATGCGCTTTATCCATACGTCCTTTGGAAAGACCTCGAACCTCCCCATCGAAAACAAAAGTATACAGTCGGCGACCTTCCCGCCGACGCCCTTTATCTTCATAAGTTCTTTCTTAGCCGACGGCGTATCCATCTTCGAGACGGCCGCAAGATCTATCTCTCCGCCGCCGACCTTCCTCGCCGCGTCTATTATGTATTTATCTCTGTATCCGGCTCTCAGCTCGCCCAGATCCTCAGGCTCCAGCTCCATAAGCCGCTCCGCCGACGGAAACGAATAAAACTTAGCGCCCGGGTCGAGACCCAACTCGGACGGCGGCTCTATCTCGTCGCCGTAGAGCCTGCACAGCGTTTCGATTATCTTCTTTATCCTCGGTATATTGTTATTTGCAGATATTATAAACGATATTATCGTCTCCCAAATATCCTGCTTTAATATTCTTATCCCCTTGCCAAATTCGATACATTTCTCAAGCCGGTCGTCCACCTTCAAAAGCTCCGCCTTTATCGCGTCGTAATCCGCTCCGACCGCGAAGTACTCCGACCAGAACTCGTTTTCGGCGTCGCCGCAGTAGATCGTATCCCCGGCCGCCTTGCATATCCTGCCTCCGGCTACTCCGATATACGTATCGTCTTTATCCTCGTTTAATCTGTTCCACCTAAAACACTGACCGCAGTCGAAAGTGTCGGCCGGAACGAAGTTATTCTCTATTTTTAGCATAAGCCTCTTAAACTACCTCTTAACGTATGAATTTACGCGCGCAGCCATAGTCTTAAGCGCGTCCGATAAGTTTGCCCTCGATCTCCCGCGACAAATGCAACGTCTTCACGTTGATATTGACCTCCTTCACGTTGATCGACGTGTGTTCCTCGATAGAAGTTCTGACCCTCAGCGCGATCTTTTCGGCCTCTTTCACGACGTTGCACGGGTATCTGAGCGATACGTCTATATCCAATATCAGCCTTTTGCCCTTGGTGGACATGCTCTTCATTTTAAGTACCTTATACAGGCTCGGTATCTGCGAGGCCTCGTAGCCGCATATGTCGAATATCGCCCTGGGCGCTATTTTGTAGTCGCCCAAATAGCTGTAGGTCGGACGTATGATCGTCTTTTCCTCGGCTATCTCGGCGCCCTTCTTCTTGAAAAGTAAGGTCAGCGGATCTATAAAATAGCCCGAAAACTGTTTCTTTACTTCGAACGTCGGCGCCGGTATCACGTGCTTGCCTTGCTTGTTGCGCATCTCCTCCGCGATCTTTATCTCCTCGGGAGTCGAGACATCCTCGATATATATCGTCTTCTGTATCGGCGCGACTCCTAATGCATTAGCTATCTGCTGAACCATTTTGTCGCTTGTTCCGATTATCAAAAGCGACTGAACGTTATGATCTTTGAGCGCCTGTTTGACTTCGCAGACATGCTCCTCGTCGGTAAAGATGGCGCGTCTGACCGAGGCGAGCTTGGTCTTCTCGCGCTTGGCGCTCTTCCCGGCGACGATCTCCTTATCGGACAGCAGCAGACCGTCGTCTATGATATAATCCAAATTGTTCTCTCTCGCGACCCACATGCTGTGGTGGGATTTGCCGGTCCCCGACTTGCCCACAAGAGCGTAAACCTTCATATAAATCACCTCAAAACATAACAAAGCGGAGACCTGTAGTTTGGAGTTAGCGGGTATGACCGGCTTCTTTGCCGCCGGAACGTTCGCGTACGCCCGGATACCTTATACCATTATCGCGCCCGCGATTTCGTTTTTCAGACTATATAAAGACCGCCAACATTCTTAATCGATATCCGCTCTAATCGCCGTTCTCTATGCCGTCGCCTTCGTCCTCGTTGTTTTCTTTATTATCCTTGCTGCCGTTTGCTTTACTTTCATTCTTTTCAAGCAATTTATACGAAAGTCTCATCAGGCTGTCGCTTAGGTGAACGTTCTCCACTATTATCCCTTCGGTTTCGGGAAGTTCGGTATATGAAAAGTTCATAAACGCGGTTATACCGTAGCTTATAAGTTCCTCCGCGACCGAATGGATCGCCGCCTTTGGGACGGTCAGTATCGCCATCTGAGGCTTATTCTTTTCGATAAAGCTCTTTATATCCGCATAGTCGAGCACCTTCATACCGTTTATCGTAGTACCTATAACCTTATCGCTGTTGTCGAAGATGCCTATCAGCTTAAAGCCCCTCGACTCGAACTTAGTGTTGGTCGCGAACGTTCTGCCCATATTTCCGGCTCCGACCATGACCGCCGTATAGCCTTGGTCGAGGCCTAAGATCTTGGCTATCTCTTTTTGTAGATACTCGACGTTATAGCCGTAGCCCTGTTGTCCAAAGCCGCCGAAACAGTTCAGGTCCTGGCGTATCTGGGACGCGGTGACGCCCATGCGCTTACTGAGCTCCTTTGACGATATCCTTTCCGTACCGGACTCGAGCAGATCCGTCAAATGTCTGTAATATCTCGGCAGTCTGTTTATGACCGATCCGGAAACCTTCTTATCCATAGTTTTTCCCTTTCTTACCGTCTGCGCGGAAGGCCGTCGGCCGTCCGCCTTATAATCAATACTATCCCGCTCAAGGCGCATTCGGACGCGCCGCAAAAAACGGCGAAACCATAATGATACATAGTCGTTTGATTCATATCAAAATAATTCCGCCGCTTTTATTTCTATATTATGACAACTTGCTCATTATATAGTCGGCGAACTCGGCGGACGTCGCGCCTGTGTCTCTGCCTGTGATAACGAGCTTCTTCTCTGTATACATGCACTCGTCGAGCGCTTTCTCAAGAGCCTTAGCCTTATCGAGGTATCCGATATGCTCGAGCAGCATGACCGACGCTCTTATGATACTGCACGGATCCGCGTACTTGTCTCTGCCCTCGGTGACCATTCTCGGAGCGCTGCCGTGTATAGCCTCGAACATAGCGTATCTCTTACCGATGTTCGCAGAACCCGCGGTTCCTACTCCGCCCTGGAACTCCGCCGCCTCGTCGGTCAGGATATCGCCGTAGAGGTTGGGCAGAACCATTACCTGGAACTGCGTCCTTCTCTTAGGATCTACCAGCTTAGCGGTCATTATGTCGATATACCAGTCGTCGAGCTCTATTCCGGGGTAATCCTTCGCGATCTCCTGCGCGGTGTTTAAGAACTTGCCGTCGGTGGTCTTTATAACGTTAGCCTTGGTGACGCAGGTGACCTTTGTCTTGCCGGCCTTCTTTGCGTACTCGAACGCCGCTCTGATTATTCTCTCGCAGCCGTCCTGAGTGGCTACCGTAAAGTCGATAGCGAGGTCGTCGTTTACGTTGACGCCTTTAGAACCTACTGCGTAGCCGCCCTCGGTGTTCTCTCTGTAGAACGTCCAGTCGATGCCCTCCGCCGGGACCTTGACCGGTCTTACGTTCGCGAACAGGTCGAGTTCTTTACGCATAGCGACGTTTGCGCTCTCGATATTCGGCCACGGATCGCCCTGACGCGGCGTGGTCGTAGGACCCTTTAATATGACGTGGCACTGCTTGAGCTCCTCCACCACGTCGTCGGGGAGCGCCTTGCCGACCTCGGCTCTGTGTTCGATCGTGCAGCCGTCTATTACCTTAAACGCTACCTTGCCGCTCGATACTTCGTCCTTGAGTAAATATTCGAGTATCCTCTGCGCCTGCGCGGTAATCGCGGGACCGATACCGTCGCCGCCCACTACGCCTATAACTATCTGATCCAGCTTCGAGTAGTCGAGGAAGTCCTTCTCCGCCTTCATCTTCTCTATACGCTTTAGCTGATCCTCTATTACTGCGCCGAATTTTTCCTTCGCAGCTTCGATTTGAGCTTTGTAATCCATATTATTCTACCTCCATTTTAATATTATTAACGTAGGCGTTACGCCTTTTCTCTTGTGTAATTGAGCAGACCGCCTGCGATCAGCATGGCTCTCTGTCTCTCCGAAAGATCGAGCTTCGCCTTTATATCCACGCCTTTTGTAACGTTTTTGACGATAACGCTGTCGCTCGACTTCAGACTCTCTATTAGATTTTCTATCTTTAACTCGTCCAGCATATCTATCTTATCATAGTCGCCCTCGTCGGCGAAGGTCATCGGTATGATCCCGGCGTTTATAAGGTTCGCCATATGGATACGCGCGAACGATTTCACCAGAACCGCCTTAACGCCAAGATACAGAGGCGCGAGCGCCGCGTGTTCTCTCGACGAGCCCTGACCGTAGTTGGAACCGCCGACTACTATGCTCTTGCCGAGCTCTAACGCCCTCTTCGGGAATTCCTCGTCGCATACCGCGAAGCAGTACTGCGAGATCTTGGGGATATTCGATCTCAGAGGCAGGATCTTCGCTCCGGCCGGCATTATGTGATCGGTCGTTATATTGTCGCCGACCTTAAGACTGCATTTTGCGTCGATTTCGTCCGGCATAGCGTCGGATACCGGGAACGGCTTGATATTCGGGCCGCGCAGGACCTCTACGCTGTCCATCTCCTCCTCGGGTACGGGAGGAACTATCATATTATCGTTTATCGTAAACACCTCGGGGAGCTTGAACTCCGGCATATCGCCTAATGTCCTCGGGTCGGTCAGTACTCCGGTTATAGCCGAAGCCGCCGCCATCTCGGGGGATACGAGGTAGATCTGTCCGTCCTTGGTGCCTGAGCGTCCCTCGAAGTTTCTGTTAAACGTTCTGAGCGAGATACCGCCCGAATTCGGCGACTGACCCATGCCTATACACGGGCCGCAAGCGCTCTCCAATATCCTCGCCCCCGCGTCTATCATAGTAGCCAAAGCCCCGTTCTCGGCCAGCATGTTGAGCACCTGCTTGGAGCCGGGCGCTATCGAGAGCGAAACGTCCGGGTGGACCGTCTTTCCTTTTAATATATAAGCGACTTTAAGCATATCCAAAAGCGACGAGTTGGTGCAAGAGCCGATACATACCTGATCGATCTTCATCGGTCCTATCTCGTCGACCGACTTGACGTTATCGGGCGAATGAGGACATGCCGCGAGAGGAACTAGTTCGCTGAGATTTATCTCTACGACCTCGTCGTATACAGCGTCCGCGTCGGCCGAGAGTTCCGTATAATCGCCCTCTCTGCCCTGAGCCTTCAGGAACTGACGCGTGGTCTCGTCGGACGGGAATATAGACGTAGTCGCGCCCAGCTCCGCGCCCATGTTCGTTATAGTCGCGCGCTCGGGTACCGAAAGCGTCTTTACGCCCTCGCCGCAGTATTCTATTACTTTTCCTACGCCGCCCTTAACGGTGAGACGTTTTAAAACCTCGAGAATGACGTCCTTAGCCGCCACCCACGGACTGAGCTTTCCGGTAAGCTCTACCTTAACGATCTTTGGGCAGGTGATATAATACGTTCCGCCGCCCATAGCTACCGCAACGTCCATACCTCCGGCGCCGATCGCGATCATGCCGATACCGCCGCCGGTCGGAGTGTGGCTGTCCGAGCCGATCAGCGTCTTTCCGGGTATGCCGAAACGTTCCAAGTGGACCTGATGACAGATACCGTTTCCGGGTCTTGAGAAATATATCCCGTGCTTCTTACATACGCTGCCTATAAACCTGTGGTCGTCCGCGTTTTCAAAACCGCTCTGGAGAGTGTTGTGGTCGATATACGCTACCGATCTCTCGGTCTTTACGCGAGGAACGCCCATAGCCTCGAACTCCAGATAGGCCATCGTGCCGGTCGCGTCCTGCGTCAAGGTCTGGTCGATCCTTATCCCTATCTCCTCGCCTCTTATCATTTCGCCTTCGACCAAATGTTCTTTGAGTATTTTTTCCGTCAGTGTCAAACCCACTTGCATCACTCCTAATCTGTTTTATGTTATATTTACTTAATTATATATTTTATAATAACCGCCTCATGTTGTCAAGAGGGTCGTTAAAGTTTTAACAACGTTCAAAAAAAGAAATAAAGAAAAAGTCTAAAAACCGCGAAGGGCGTTAAAACGCCGAGCCAGCGATCTTTAAATGCATATGCCGAATAAATAGCTGTAAAAGAAATGTAAATTGACTAAACATGTCGTATGTTATATAATTATGCGTACAGATAAAAGGCGATTGTAGGACTGCGGATCCGGCTTACGTTTCTCCCGCTTTTATTGCCAAATACAATTTGGGGAAAGCCGTCGGCAATAATCATAGTTGGGATCGGTAATCGGATATTAGGAATAAATAAAGATATGAAAGGCGTTGGGATGAGAATGAACCTATTTATATTTAACGAATTAAACAACGACGAGATCATAGTTAATCTTATCGATTTTTTAGAGAACGAGAGGGAAGAGAGCTACTACGCGGCCGCGAGGGGATTGATCGCGTTTAGCGCAAAAAGACTTACGAATAAGAGTATTATAAAGGAATACGCGCTTAGAAAAGCGCTCGAGAGCGAAGGGCTTCCCGATCCGAA
>CAJFTO010000013.1 GCA_904419955.1 Candidatus Roslinia caecavium
TTCTTCGCTTCGGTTACTACCTTATCGATATCGAACTCATACTTAGGATTTCCCGCGTGTCCCAAAACGGTAACAAACGGATTTTTTATCACGTTCAGCCATGTCTCGGTGTGCTCGGCGACCGTCCTCGGAGCGTAACACGGAGTATGTATCGACGCGACCACGATATCCATACCCGCAAGCATATCGTCCGTCATGTCGAGAGCTCCGTCGACCCCGATTATATTAGCCTCCACTCCGCATAAGAGCTTCACGCCTTCTATCTCTCTCGGAAGCTCCTTCATCGTGCTGAAATGCCAAATATGAGCCGCGTCGGGTATAGCGGGCGCATGATCGGTCATGCAAACCATTTCCAGACCTCTCTTTTTTGCAAAGCATATATTCTCATAAATCGTGCTGAAAGCGTGATCGCTGCTGCATGTATGAGTATGAGTATCAACCAAGATCTTATACATATTCTATATCCTCCAAATCCAATATCCGCGCTAACCTATATCCTTTCATTTCCGAACTGAAACAGGCTCCGCTTATATAGAGCCGCCGCGTTTTCTAAGAATAATAAAACTACATATTCTCAACCTGCTCGGTTATTCTTCTGTTAAGTTCCTCAGCGGCGTTATAGCCCATGCGCTTCTGTCTGTTATTCATCGCCGCGACCTCAAATATAACGGCGAGGTTTCTGCCCGGTTTTACCGGTATCGTCAACGACGGGATGTCCAGACCGAGTATGTTCGTATACTCGTCGACCAAACCGAGGCGATCGTATTGCTTCCCCTTTTCCCACGCCTCAAGATGGATAATGAGGTCGATCTTCTCCGATTCTTTGACCGCGCCCATACCGTATATATTTTTCACGTCTACGATACCTATCCCTCGAAGTTCGATAAAGTGACGTATTATATCCGGCGAAAAGCCGACCAGCGATTTGGACGAGACCTTTTTGATCTCAACGGCGTCGTCGGCGATCAGACGGTGACCGCGGTTGATAAGCTCTACGGCGGTCTCGCTCTTTCCGACTCCGCTCTCGCCCAGGATCAAGACCCCCTGGCCATAGAGTTCGACCAAAACCCCGTGCCTGGTTATGCACGGCGCGAGCTCGACGTTTAAGTACGCGTTTAAAGTGCTGGTAAACGCCGAAGTCGGCTGAGCGGTACGAAGCACAGGCGTTTCAAATTCCTCCGCGAGTCTCAGCATTTCGGCGGACGCGTTGCCGCTCCTTGTGAGGATGACCGCGGATATGTCCTTTTCAAACAAACGCTTCAGGCTGTTGTATCTCTCCTCGGACGTAAGTCCTGAGAGATAGGTATTTTCCACCATACCGAAAACCTGTATGCGTTTATTATCAAAATAATCAAAAAAACCGGTTATCTGCAATCCCGGCCTGTTCAGGTCGGCCGTGACTATCTCTATTTTCTTATCTTTTGGATAATAGAGTTTATCCAACTTCATCTCGCGAATAACCTTTTGTAAATCAACAGAAGCATTTTCCATAACTAACTCATCCTTTTGATTTGATTTTGCCTAAAACGGAACAAATAGAAGCATCGGACCGTCGGCGTCGGTTTACATTGAATTCCATGAAAATATATATTAAAACTTAGCTTGCGGATACAATATAAACCATTTTAATACTATGATTATACTATTCTTTTATTGATTTTGCAACAATTTTAACATATTTATTAACGCGTAAACAAAAAATATTAATAATGCTCGATCAGTAAGTCTCCAGGCCCCTTAAAGCTCTGAGATATGACATGCAAGAGACGGCGCGGCGGCGTCCTTGGGCGGCTTTTGGAAGTCGATATATTTACCGATCTTAACCGAGCGCGGCGACAAAATGCGCGGTTTTCGCCAAAATTTTAGAATATTTTTATTTAAGTTAAATATATTTTAAAAAAATGCTTGCATTATTAAATTCTTTCTGTTATAATATTGCGAGTTGAGTTTTTTGTTAAATGTATCAACTTACCAAGGAGGTGTGTTATAGATGGCAAAATGTGAAATTTGCGGCAAAGGTGTAAGTTTCGGAATCAAAGTTTCTCACTCGCACCGTAGAGCCAACAAAACTTGGAAACCAAACGTAAGAAGAGTTAAGGCTATGGTTAACGGTACTCCCAAGAAGGTATACGCTTGTACAAGATGCCTCAGATCGGGAAAAGTTGACAGAGCTGTCTAATTCGGCTTATCGGTTCGTTTTTAAGAATTGTTTATAACGCAACGGCAGAAAATTTTTGATATGTTCAATCTACAGAAATTTTCTTACCTCTGCGCACTTTGTCGAGGCGGAGGGATCTGCCTCGTTATATATTAAAAAGTTTCCCCTTAACGTTTAAACCGCGTTAAGGGGATATTTATATTCCGCTGAAACTCATTTATGTATAAAGCGTTCTCCGAAAGAACCTCAATTTTACCGCTTAAGCGGCGCATAACGCCTAAACTACGCCAAATCGTTATCTTTCTTGATGCCGAAAACTAATTTAAGTATGCTCCTAACAAACTTTGACGGTTTTACTACAACAATTTGCATAATATTCTCCCTTCTCAATAACAAAATAATTCATATTTAAACCTGATCTCCGCCGACCGACTAACGATCCGAGCTCTTTCAATTCGGTTTGATAGGCCGAGGTCTTTATGTCGCGCAAAATCTGGCGCCCGCGGCTATCAGAGCCAGACCGAGCAGCGCTATCAAAATATGATTTGGGATGAGGTACGTCGTAAACACCCCGACTCCCAAAGCTATCAACACCGGTCCGAAATCGCATCTGCAGCGTCGTCTGCGGCGGCGTCTTCTTCCCCCAAATATCAGCATCGCCCTCGCCTCCCTATTTTAGTATATTCAAATAGGAAAGATGGGTGTATGATAATTTTAATTCAAAACGCCTCTGACTTTTTTAAACGTCCGATTGACGGCTTCTTTAAGACCACGGTTTTCAGGCAGACTAAGTCCGGGATCGGCCTTTAGTATTTCGGCCGCGGCGGCCTGACTTTCCTTTAATATATCCATATCGGTAAAGAAGTTAGCGATCTTCATTTCCGGAAGTCCGTGCTGTTTGGTCCCGAAGAACTCGCCGGGGCCGCGTATTTCAAGATCTCTCTCCGATATCTTAAACCCGTCGTTGGTCGAGCACATGACCTTCATTCGCTCTTTAGCGATCTCGCCATGACTCGAGCAGAACATTATACAATACGACTCGTCCGAACCTCTGCCGACTCTGCCTCTAAGCTGATGCAGCTGCGACAGTCCGAAGCGTTCGGCGTTTTCGATCACCATGACCGTCGCGTTCGGAACGTCCACTCCGACCTCGATAACGGTCGTCGCGACGAGCCCGTCCAACTCGCCCGACGCGAACCTATGCATGACCTCTTCCTTTTCAGCGTTTTTCATCCTGCCGTGAAGCAGTCCGAGCCGCTTATTCTTAAATCTGCCTTTTTCCAGTTTATCGATATACTCGGTCGCCGCCTTAGCCTTAAGCGCCTCGGACTCCTCGACCAGCGCGCACACGAAGTACGCCTGTCTGCCCATGTCCATCTGCCTGAGCACAAAGCTCTCGACCCTGTCTCTCATCTCTTCCGGCATAGCGTAGGTCTTTACCGGTTTTCTGCCGGGCGGGAGCTCGTCGATCACAGACGCGTCCAGATCGCCGTAGATTACCAAGGACAGCGTCCTCGGTATAGGCGTAGCCGTCATCACCAGATTATGAGACCGCCTTCCCTTGCCCGCGAGCATACTCCTCTGCTTGACTCCGAAACGGTGCTGTTCGTCGGTGATGGTGAGCGCGACGTTTTCTATATTCACATTCTCGCCGATAACGGCGTGGGTTCCAACGATTATATCCGCCTCGCCGTCTTCTATCATCCGCATATTTTCGCCTCGCTCGCTTGACTTTTGTCCGCCCGTAACGATCGCGACTTTTATATCCCACGGCTCGAATAAGTTTTTTAAATTATTATAGTGCTGTTCGGCCAATATCTCCGTAGGCGCCATCATAACGGCTCTGTACCCGTTTTTTACGACGGCGAACATCGCCGCGGCGGCGACTATCGTCTTACCCGAACCGACGTCGCCCTGGACGAGTCGGTTCATGGGAACCGCTTTCCTTAAGTCGGCGCAGATCTCGTTGATCGTTCTTTTTTGAGCGTTGGTAAGAGTAAATTTCAACCCCGCCGCAAAATCCGCGACGCATTTTACGTTCGATATGACCGGAGCCGTCAGCTTCTTGTTCAAGCTTTTAGACGAGGATATACCTATCTGCAATACCAAAAACTCTTCAAACGCCAAAGTCCTGCGCGCATTGTTGAACTCGCCCGTCTCGCCGGGGTTGTGCACGCTTCGTATCGCCTGTTCGCAGCTCGTTAATCCGTATTTATCGCGTATGGACTTGGGAATTATCTCAGGGATCGGGCGGCTCAATTTCTCGAGCGCCTGAGCGACGGCGTCCCTGATGTTTTTCTGACTGAGTCCGGCGACGCACGGATATATGGGGATTATTCTCCCGGTCTTGCCGCCCGGGCTATCCGCTTTTTCGATCACGGGATTGACTATCTCGGGCGAAAAGCCTCGGTATGTAACTTTCCCGAAAAAGATAAACTCCTCGTCGGGCGAGAGCGTATTCTTAACGTAATCCGCGTTGAACCACGTGAGCTTTATTACGCCGGTATCGTCTCCGGCGGCGGTTTGCGTCACCTTGACGCCGCTCCTCGCCCTAAAGTTTCTGATACCGGATACCAGCGATCCCTTTACGCAGACGCGCTCGTCTCCGACAAGCTCGTTTATCTTCTTCACAGAAGACCTGTCCTCGTAGTCGCGCGGCAGGTGATACAGCAGATCGCGCACGGTAAAAACACCGAGCTTATGAAACAGCAAAGCCCGCTTCTCGCCTATGCCTTTTAAATATTTGATATCGTCTCCGGGCAGCATAATTCATCACTCCACAGCCAAAATATAATCGTAAACCGCTTGTCCGCCGTAATTTAATGTCGCGTCCAGATCCGGGAATTTACGGCTAACCTTTTCCTTAAGTTCCTCCGCCGCGCTCTTATCCACGCCGCGCCCGTAGTAAATAGACAGTACTCCGCTCTCGTCGTCGGTCAGCTTATCGAAAAGCTCGAGGCAGACGTTATCTATATCGTCTCCGACGGCTTCGACGCCGCCGTCTACCACTCCTATGATATCCCCCGTCTTAACGGTCGCGCCGCCGATCGCCACGTCCTTTACCGCGGTCGTTACCTGACCGCATTTGACGCTTTGCGACATTTCTTTCATATTAGCTAAATTATCCTCTAAGCTCTCGCTTTCGTCAAATCCGAGCATGGCCGAGATCCCTTGAGGTATGTCGACCGTCGGGATAACGTATATATTTTTATCGGTAAGCTCGCCTACCTGCTCGGCGGCCATAACTATATTCTTATTGTTCGGCAGTATAAAAATGTTCTCCGCATCGATCCGCTCCGCGGCGTCTACCAATTCCTGCGCGCTCGGGTTCATAGTCTGACCGCCTTCGACCACGGAATCCGCGCCGATACTTATAAATATCTCTCTGAATCCCTCGCCCGACGCCACGACCGCAAAACCGTATTTCTTCCCGGGTCGGTCATAGGCTGCGGGCCGATCGTTGTTTTTCTCTTCTTCGGACGCCTTTTCGGAGCCGTCTTCTTTCATGAGTTTAGTCAGCTCGTTATGCTGATACTTCATATTGTCTATCTTTATGTTCGTAAGCTCTCCGAGCTTAAGCGCCTGTTCTATGACGAAACCGGGGTGGTTGGTGTGGATATGAACTTTAACGATATCCTCGTCGTCGATAACAAGCATACAATCCCCCTTCGGTTTTATCGCCGCGGTGAACTGATTTGGCTGGCGGTCGTCTTCCTTATTGATCAAAAATTCAGTGCAGTATCTATATCTTATATCCTGCGCCTGAGCGCCCGCTCCGCGCGCCGCCGTAGTTTCTTCCGTCTCGCTCGACGCTATGGGTTCTCCGTTTTCTATCGCGTAGACCGCGCCCCGGAGTATGGTTACTACCCCGCAGCCCCCCGCGTCTACTACGCCGGCCTCTTTCAGTTTGGGCAGAAGTTCGGTCGTTCCCTCCAAACTCCTCTCGGCGGCGACGGTCAGTTCTTTTAAAAAGTCGGCCGCGCTTTCAAACTCCTTATAGCGTTCCTCCGCACACTCTGCGATCTCCCTGACGACGGTCAAGATAGTTCCTTCCGTAGGTTTCATGACCGCTCTGTACGCAGTGTCTCTCGCCAGGCGCGCCGCGTTTTTTATATCCTCGACGCCGACGTCCGCGCATCCGCCCAGCCCCTTTGCCGCGCCTCTTAGTATCTGCGATAATATAACGCCTGAATTTCCGCGCGCGTTTCTGAGAGACGATTTTGCAAGAACGTCGAAAATCTCCGACGCGCCCGCATCCTCGCCAAGTTCCGCCGCCGCGTTCACAGCCGCTCCGAACGTCATGCCCATATTGGTTCCGGTATCTCCGTCCGGCACCGGAAAGACGTTTAGATCGTTTATCTTATCCTTATTATTTCTTAAATTATTCGCCGACGAAATAAGCGCAATCCTGATTTCGCCGCCGCTCAGCTTAGTCATATCTATTCCTCCATTCGCGCGCCTCCGGCTATTGATTTACGCGTATACCCTCGACGTTAACTATCACGGACTTCACGTCGATACCGGTAGCTTCCTCGACCTGATATTTAACGTTATTCTTTATCGATTCGCCTATCGTACTAATATTTATCCCGTACTCCACGACGATATGCAGCGATATCTCAAGGCCGTCTTCAAAAAACTTTACCTTAACGCCCTTGTCCATATTCTCCCGTTTGAGAAGTTTGGCAATGCCGTCTTTTCCGCTTTTGACCGCCATTCCCACTACTCCGTAACAGTTTGTAGCCGCGTAACCGGCTAATTTTGAGATAACGTTGTTCGATATTCTCACATAACCCCTCGAATTATCAATTTTTGCAGACATGCAATCTCCTCCTCGCAAATGTTATATTTTGAATAATACATATTATCCTTAGTTAGTCTAAGTTTTAGCTCTCCGTATCAGTCCTAAATCATTATTCCACTGCCTGTCGTACCTAACGCGCCGTCGATTCAATGTTTAACGCCGATTTTTGCATTTCATTCAGATCCAAAACGCTCGCTCCGCTTTTATCAAGCTTTTCGGCGTTTCTGACGTCGCTCCCGCGGCAGGTGAACAAGAGTATCTGCCGAGTTTTAGCTTCGCCGCAGATATATTTTAAAGCCTCGTACGCCCTGCCGTCGTCAAAAGTCATGAATATATCGTCGAAGAACATCATACAATCTTCGCCGGACGTCAGTTTCGCGACCGCCATCCTTAACGCGAAATAGATCTGTTCGTACGTTCCCATACTCATATACTCCGCTTCTACATGATAGCGGTCCGAGTCGGATATCATAACGTCGAATCCGTCCGACACTCTTATATCGTTATACTTTCCATTTGTCAGGCGCATTATTATTTTTTTAGCCTCCGCATTGACGTACGGCGTAAAATCCGACTTCACCGTATTATACGCTTCGCTCAATACGTCCTCGGCCAGCTTCACCGCCTCGAGCTCGTCGTACGCCGATCTTATCCCGTTTTCAACGCTTTCGATCTCGGAGCGTATATCGGCTAAGTTGTTCTTAGATCTATATTCGTAACCGACTTTATTCTCTATCTTGGAAATATTATCGTTATTTTCGGCGATTCGCCTTTGGATATCCTCCAATAACCCGTCCGCATTTGCGGGGGCGGGCTTTGTCGTATCGATACTGTTACTGTTTTTCAGTTCTGCGGCTTCCTCTAACAGCTTATGTATTTCGTCGCTTCCGAGAAAAGCGCGGTACACGTTGTCGAGCGCTTCAAGTTCGCTCGCCGTCCGCCGGTACTCGCCGTACATAATACCAAACTCGTCTATATCTTCGCATCCAAATTCGGCCAACCGATCCCTAAGCTCTTTTTTTAATCTATCGGTCTCGGCGCTAAACTCCGCTTTTCCGTCCTCGAAATCAAGCTGCGCAAGCCGTATCAAACGCTTTAATTTCCTGCCGTAAAAACCGACGTATATACTAAGTCCGGCGCCCAAAGCCAAAACTGCTATGCCGAGAACATAAAACGCGGTCTTTACGGTCGCCGCGATCTCCGCGGCGGATACGATCTGTCCGGACGTTATCAGCAAAACGAGTCCAAGCGCTATAAATATCAGCCCGAATCTCCCTATCGTTTTAAGTCCGCTTCTCTTTTCCTGGAGCTCGTATATATCGTTGTTCTCCAATTCTTCAACCGCCCCCGCGCGGCTTTCGAGCTTGTCGCTCAATTCGTTTATTCCGTCGACCTCGTCTTTGGTAATCCCTTGCATATTTCTGTACGCCTTTGTATTTAAGAGCGTCTTCTTTTTCTTTATGCACTGCGACAGTTTTTCCGCCCGATCGACTTTTTCTCTATCTTTATCCGCTTTTACCCTGACTTTTATCTCGCTTACTCTGCTCTCCAATATTACATTTTCGTTTTTGAGCGCATCGATCCTCTTTTGGCAGCTTTCAATCTGCCGCTTTATATCCTCTTCCCTGAGCGCTTCCGCCTTAAGCGTTCGCCTTTTCTCCTCGAGCGAGTCTATGATCCCGGGTTTGCGTATCCTGCCGTCCGCCTTTAGTCCGACCCTTTGGCTTTTCAGCTTATCAAAAGCCTTGCTTACCGAAACGTCGTCGGCTCCCGTCTCGCTCAGATTGATAAGTTTATTGATTATCTCGTCGTCTCTGCCGCTGATTGGAACGCCGCCCTGTTTGATCCATATCGTCTTTTCAAACATCCCGCAGGACATATCGAAAATCGCTTTTCCGGGCTCGTTTACCGAATACTCAGGTATGCGCTCTCCGGTGACCGTGTCGAAAGCTTCTATTTTGTCTCCGCTTTTCGTCTTGCCAAACTTTCTTACGATCTCTATCTCCCTCGCGCCGTCGGAAAAAACTATTGAACCCGAGCACGCCGAGCCGTCCCAAGGTCTGGCTCTTTCTCTGTCCGTCAATCCCGTTCTTCTGCTCTGCTTTTGGAACCCGTAAAACATGGTCTTGATAAACAGCTGTATGGTCGTCTTCCCGGCTTCGTTATCGCCGAATATAATATTTAATCCGTCATGCAATTTCAATTTGAAATCTTTGAATTTCCCAAAACTTTTTAAGTTGAGTTCTTTGATCGTTACCGCCATAATATCTCTCTCCAAAACATTTCCGCTATTCGCCGCCGGACAGAGCGCCTAAACCGTAAGCTATCGCTTTGTTTACGATCCTCTTCTCGTCCTCGTCTTTGGCGCGCTCAAGCCGCTCCATCATCATTCTGACGAACACGCCCCTGAGCCCGGTCTCGTCCTTATAATTAAGATAATTCAGCGACGCGTCCGAGCCGTCCTCGATCTCTAAATAAAACGCCGCGTCTTTAAGCTGCTCCGACAGCGAAGCCAGGTCGGGCGTAAAATCTTCATCAAACGTCCCCGTCAAATCGATCCTAAAAATATCGTCCTTATCATACTTTTCGATCTCGGAAATGATCAGCTCGTAAATTCTCTGATTGTCTCCGGTCCCGGTTATATCGACCGAAATATTCCTAAAACATCTGCGGCATATTCTAACGAACTTAAGATCGTTTTCGCCCGCTTTGATATTTCCTGCTATTACGCCCTTCTCGCCGCATTCGCCGAAATTTCTTGGCTCCGGCGCCCCGGGATAGGCCGCGTATATTTCGCGCCGGTTCTTTGAACTGACAAATTTATTTATCCCGCTGAAACTGTGAACATGCCCCAGAGCCGCATAATCGAAAGGAAATTCCTCGATAAACTCCGGATAGATCGGATTATAATCGCTGCCCGCGCCGCGGCTTACGACTTCTCCGTGCATCACAAGCACATTGGTCAGATCCGGATCGAATTCTAAGCCGTTAAACATCTTCAGCAGCGGCTCTTCCACATGCGGACTTGAAAAACTGATCCCGTATACCGCAACACCTATCTCGTCTAAAACTATGCGCTCCGGTTCTATTGAAAACACATGAACGTTATCTCCGAAATCCTCGGACGCGTATACCGAATCTATAGTATACGGATCGTGATTCCCCGCGGCGATAAATACCTTTACATTGGGAATTTCCGAAAACTTACGTTTCATAAAATTTATCGTTTCCGAAGATACGTTTTCACTGTCGAATATATCTCCCGCCATAATAAGCATATCCGCGTTCGACGCAAGATCTATCGTTTTAGAAAAAGCCGCCCTCTGCTCGCTGCGTCTGAGCTCCGCCTTGCGTCTATCGAACACAGCGCCGAAAGGCGAGTCAAAATGTATATCCGCGGTATGCACAATATAAGCCATACGTATCGCCTCGCTTTGTCTAATTAAAAACCGATCGAAGCCGGCAGTCTGAAGAATAGATATTTCACGAGTCGGATCAGACTGCGGCTATAAATCGGTAATATAAATTTAGGGACGATTAACGCCCCTGATTTGATATTTAATTCTCTCTTCTTCGCCGGATTATTCTTCGTCCGGCATCTCCCATGTGTGATATACATTTTGAACGTCGTCGTTTTCTTCAAGCATATCGATCAGCTTTTCCATCTTGCTTATAGCGTCCGGATCTTCGAGAACGGTCGTGGTCTTCGGTATATAATTGATCTCGGCCTGAACGAAGTTATACCCCGCCTTTTCAAGCGCGTCTCTCGTGGAACTGAACGCCTCGGGAGAGGTCATTATCTCATAGCAGTCGTCCTCGACGTTAAAATCGTCCGCGCCAGCTTCGAGAGCGTCCATCATAAGCGTCTCCTCGTCTACGCCGTCCTGCTTCTCTATAACTATCATACCCTTGCGGTCGAACATAAATCCGACGCAGCCGGTCTGTCCCAAATTACCGCCGTTTTTGTCAAAATAATGTCTCAGATCTCCTGCCGTTCTGTTTTTGTTATCGCTCAGAGTCTCGACTATAACGGCGATCCCGTTCGGGCCGTAGCCCTCGTAGACCATCTCGAAGTACTCGTTTGCGCTGCTCTCGCCTGAAGCCTTCTTTATACTTCTCTGTATTGTGTCGTTAGGCATATTATTCGCCTTAGCCTTTGCTATTACGTCGCGCAACTTGGAATTACTGTCCGGATCCGGACCGCCCTCCTTTACCGCGACCATCAGCTCTCTGCCTATCTTGGTAAATATCTTTCCGCGCTTTGCGTCTATAGCGCCCTTCTTCCTCTTTATCGTAGCCCATTTCGAATGTCCTGACATGTCTGTATCCTCCTATAATGTTTGATCAAAAGTAAAATATATGTAACGCAACCGACGACGAGCATAGCCTCGCTCGCCGCAAGCGCTTAAATCACAGCATAAGCGCAGATACGAAATAAGCATCTGCGCGTTGATATTTCTTTATATTAAATTTGTATTCGCCCGGCGTTCAAATACGCCGTAAAGTATACGCCATTTAGCCCGCCGACTCTCAGTTTAAAACGATCCGGCTTAAAACGCCGATACGCTCCGGTAAATATCGCGGCATTGCGGGATCTTAAAACCCTCCCGCTAAGCAGGCGTTATCCGCTTAAACGGCTTATTATTTTTCAACTAAACCGGTAATGCTTGAAACAAGTCCCGCCAAGCCCTGGATATCCGACGGTATTATTATCTTTGTAGCCTTACCGTCCGCCGCTTTCTCAAACGCTTCAAGGCTCTTAATCGTCAGAACCTGCTGCGTCGGCTTTGACTCGTTTACCATCTTTATACCTTCCGCGGTAGCCTGCTGAACCTTTAAGATAGCTTCGGCTTCGCCTTCCGCGATCCTTATAGCGGATTCCTTATCCGCCTCGGCTTTGAGTATCTGCGAGGCCTTCTCTGCTTCCGCCTGAAGTATCCTCGACTCCTTTTCGCCCTCCGCGACTAATATAGCCGACTTTTTCTCGCCTTCCGCGCGGAGTATAGCTTCGCGTCTTTCGCGCTCGGCTTTCATCTGCTTTTCCATCGCTTCGCGTATTCCCGCCGGAGGTATGATATTCTTGAGCTCTACTCGGTTGACCTTTATCCCCCACGGATCCGTCGCCTCGTCGAGAATAGAACGCATTTTTGTGTTTATTACGTCTCTCGAAGTCAAGCTCTCGTCAAGTTCCATATCTCCGATTATGTTTCTGAGCGTCGTAGCCGTCAGATTTTCGATCGCCGACATAGGAAGCTCGACCCCGTACGTGTATAGCTTAGGATCGGTTATCTGATAATAAACGACCGTGTCTATCTGCATCGTAACGTTATCCTTCGTGATGACCGGCTGCGGCGGGAAGTCGACGACCTGCTCTTTCAGCGTAACTTTTTTCACTACTCTTTCAATAAAAGGCGCCTTAAAATGAATGCCTACTCCCCAGCTTGCGCTGTACGCCCCCAAACGCTCGATCACGTATGAGTGAGCCTGAGGAACGATTTTTATATTAGCTATAGCCACTATGATTATTATCGCTAATATAGCGATCAAAAAAAATATTCCTACTTCTCCCATTATTTAATCGCCTCCAATCAAAATTCGACTTAAATATTAATTTTCATCCGTTTTTACTTCTTCAACGATCAATTTAACTCCCTCGATAGAGAGAATCTTGACTTTTTGTCCTTCCTTGATCGGAGAACCGTCCGCCGATTTCGCGGACCATATTTTCCCGTCGACCTTAACTTCGCCAAGTCCGTCGATCGAATCAATCGCCTTGCAGACCTCGGCGGTCATACCGATATATTTATCCGAATTTGTTCTTACCGTCTTTTTAACTTTAAGTTTATTGGCCAAAGGTCTGGTAAGCAAGATAAGGATAACCGAAGAGACCGCAAAAACGGCGACCTGACCCGGAATATCCAGCCAAATCGAGGATATTGCGGCGCAAACGCACCCAAATGCGAGCCAAATCGAAACAAGCGACACCGTGAGCGCCTCGACCGTCCCGAGCAGAACGGCAAATACAAACCAAACAATCGCTACAGGTTCCATATTCCCACCTCGCTTATAACTTCCAAACTTCGCCCCGGATCAATACGCGCGCTTATATCCGCCGCTTCTCTTGTTGTCGGCGCTGCGCTTTAGATCCTGAAATTTCTCGTCGCTGTCGTGTTTAAATTTTTGGAGCATGTCGTCGAACGACATATTTTCCGGATCCCTTTTACGTACAAACTCAAACTCTTCGGGGGCTTGTCTGCCTATCCCGCCGTTATTTCTCTTCTCTTTGCCGCCTTTGGCTTTCGATTTTCCCTTTCCGGATCTGTTATCCGAGTCTAACTGCTTTATGGAAAGGCTGATCTTGCCCTTTTCCACTCCTATTACCTTGACCTTTACCGTCTGTCCCTTTTTAAGGTGTTTATTTACGTCGTCTACATACTCGGTCGCAACCTCCGATATATGAACAAGCCCCGACTTTCCGCCCGGCAGCTCGACAAAAGCTCCGAACGACGTTATTCCGGTCACCTTGCCTTCAAGAACCGCTCCGACTTCAGGCGCCGTCGTCTTTTTCTTGTCGCCCGCAGCTTGTTTTTTCACCATTTCATTTTGCATGTTATATTATTTTCCCTCCTGAGGAATGATCAACGAACTCCTCTTTATATTATTTTTTTAATTTCTCTTATGTTATATAAAATTAGATACCGTATAAGTACGGCTTATCTTCCGCTGTCGCTGTTGGCGTCGATAAAAACTCTTTCGTTAGGCTCGACCAGGCCGAGTTTCTCTCTCGCCATGCGCTCTAAATAGTCGGGATCGCTGACCTCGCCGAGTTCCTGCTGAAGACGCTCCGTCTCCTGAGACGCGATGGTAATCTGTTCGTTTAGCTCCTCGACCTCGCCCTGCTTATTATGCAGATCGATTTGTTGCCATATTATCGTATAAATAAAATATATCACAAAAACGAATATACATATATTCCCTAATAATTTTTTCAGATTAACTTTTCTTGAGCCGCGCTTTTTATTCTTCCCGCGCTCATTATCCGCCGCTTTGGCTTCGTTCAGCGCCGGATCGGCCCCGCCTACGCTTAAGGCCCCGTAATCGTTATAACTTTTCAATATTTTTCACCCCGCCTAACTAATTACAATAATTATATAATACGCCCCCGGCTTTGTCAATGCAAAAAAGAGTATTATGGCGCATTAAATCTATATTTTTTCAAAAATACTCAATAATCTCTTTTATGCCGGAGAAATATACGTATTGCGAGGCTCTTTTGACCTTGAGCTATCGTCCCCGCGGCTAATTCGTGCAAAACCGAACGGGTTTCGCCGCTAAGAATTAAACCCGTCTCTCTCCTCTTCTTCTCCGCCGCCTCCCCGACCTGCGAAAGCGGCCGCGACCCTAAGTTTGACTCTCTCGAATACGCCGCCGGCCTTTCTGCGCGTATGCCAGCCTATGACCTTGATCGGACGATTTATCAGCTTGCAAAAGCGCTCGACCGGAAACAGCAGTATCTTTATAGCGCAGCAAATAAACCGCGCGGTCTTATTATAAATAAATCCAAAAAACCGCGCCGCCCTGTTTTTGAGCGCAAGCCTGTACAAGATAAAACCCAAACCGAACGCTATAACGCTGTAAAATCTGAATTCGCCCGCGTTTTTATAATACGCGGCGAAAAACAGTGCGATACCGCAGCCGATAAACCACAGTATATCCAAAGCGTTCACAACGACCGTGTTCTGCTTTTTTCCGCCTATCCGCCCGGCTCTGACCAGATCGTATATAAACGCCATCAAAACGCCGCATAAGACCGACCACAAAAAATAGTTCCATTCCACTCCTTGATACTTATCCACTTTCATCACTCCGTACTATGTATTTTATAAACATTTATCTGAATAATTTGCCAAAGAATCCCGTCTCCTCCGCCTGCGGTTCCTCGTCGTTTAAATATTCCAGCCTGTCAACGACGCCCTCTACCAATAATTCTCCATTCGAGGTATTGAGCTGGTTTATTTTAAAATCGCGTCCGAGCAGCTCCATAATGCCGAAGTTCGTCGCTATAACTATCTTCTCCTCGTCGAAGCTTATGACGTCGTCCACCGCCGTGACGGAGATATTATATCTATTTTCCAGCTTCACAAGATGTTGTTTCATGTTTTCTTCCATACATACTCCCTCCCTTTTCCGCTTTTTAAAAGATCTGATCATAAAATCCGCATATTTAATATTATTCAGAGCCGCGCGCTTTTATGCGGCGCATAAAAAAATAGCCGAAGCGTTTGCGAGCCTATCCGACCGAAATTCTTACCGCGTAAATCGAGCAGGACGAATTTCTCACGCTCGAAAACTCCCAACTCTTCGCGCCGCCTCGAGCAGTCCGGCGCCACTCGCCGCTCGGCCGCGCGCTTCCCGCTATCCGGGTGCGTCGGCGGTCTTTCTCTCGTTAAAGCTCGCCGGCGCCGAGCGCACAAAAAAACCGCCCGCGCAAAACCGCGGACGGCCCCGTATTTATTATTTATCGATATTCTGCCGCGCTCATTCCTCCGGTCTTTAAATCGATGACGTAGTCCTTATCGTAATGAAAATAAACCTTCTCGCCGGTCTTATCTACGACTACGTTCTCAAAATATTTATTCCCCCAAAAACTGACCGACTGAAATTCCTGATCGTAGCATATCTCGGTTCCGTCGGCCGCGATCCTGCGCAGATACTCGCTTCCTCCGTGCGCGTTCGCCTGACTCATATACAAGAAGGTATACTCGTCGGTCTCGAGGCTGTCGATAACTGTGAAGAATTGCTCTTCGTAGTATTCTATCCTCTCTTCGCGGGTCGGCTGAGCGGGCTCGACGTCCGCGAGGACTTCGCCGACTTTATCCGGATAAAAATAATAAAAAGTCGCGATCTGATCGGTCATAAGCTCATATTGACCTCCGTCGCCTACATAAAAATTATAGGTCGGACGTCTGAAACAGTAACCTATCAGTACGCCGTCCGAAACGATCTCCCGGAAAGGTCTTTCCCATTCCGAAGCCCCGGCTATGCTCGCGCCGATACCTCCGTATTGCAGCGGATCCGACTCGAAAACCGCGGCGATATTATCGGTCGTCTCAGTAAGTTCCAGCGAAACGCGTTTTTCGTCCAAAATATTAAATATATCGTCAGTCGGATACATAAACTCCAGTTCAATAACGCGGCTATCCGGATCCCAGATATATTTGCCTCCGATATCCGAAAACTCCCGATCGGCGCCCAGATCCTCGATCGCTACCGCAGTCTTGCCGTTTAAAGCGTACGCTGGCAATTTCCGGTCGTAAATATACGTCGCTATATCGGTCTCATATATATCGCCCACGACCGTGCCAGGACTTTCAGCGGATACGTTCTCGCCGCTTTTAAGATCGTCCGGCGCAAGGCTCCAAAACAGCAGCGTCCGCAGCCCGTCGTTATATTCGTAACCGTCCGTTATATCCTCGATAATAACCGCGGTCTTGCCCCCGATATTATAGGACGGAACGGTCACTCCGTTAACTACCGCTTTGATATCCGTCGCATAGATATTCCCGATCGCGTCTCCCGTAGCCGCATACGCCGTCAAAAGCGTACAGCTTATGCATATAACGGCAAAAATACAAACGTAAAGATATTTTTTCATCGTCCTCTTCTCCTTTCCGATCCGCTTGCGTCGGTTTTATACGCCGACGCCTCTATTTCCGCCTAAATTCTTTTATAATTATACCATAATAACGTATAATAAACAAGGCTTGTCTCCTTATCAAATTTACGACTTTATATGTCAAAATTCCGATATAAACGCCCAGCGTGTTTAGGATCAGATCGTCGATCTCGCAAACGCCTACGCCAAAAATAAACTGCATGGTTTCTATGACCGCCGAGACGATAAACCCGGTAACCAAAGTCTTTACAAGCGACGCTTTTCTAAACCCGAACATATAGAACCCGATCGGCGCAAACCAGACTATATTGCCGACAAACAGGTAAATAAAATATTTTAAATCTTCGGCCGCTATACGAAACAGGTCGGTGAAAGGAATAAAATTGACTTTTCCGTAATTAAAGGCTCCCGCGATCTCAAAACCGTCTCTGAAAACGGTTATTTTAAACAGCGCAATAATATATATAACAAACACAATATTTATCAGCTTTTTCATATTAAATCACCATGGAATAAATTTTATCAAATCAAAGACCTACTCGACGCCCGTCCGTCATCTAACGTCATATAACTCGCCGCCGACTGATAAAACGCTATCGTCTATCCACTCAAGCTCGTATTCTTCTCCCCAGCCTCCGTAATGCAAAAGCCGATCCCTTACCTTAAACGTACCTAAAAACAACTCAAGATCACAATCGACGCGTCTTGCATATACAGACGTATCGCCGCCGAGCGCCCCTTGATCCGATCTGACGACCCACGCCTCTTTGGTCCCGTCCGGCGACGGCGCCGTTTGGGTTACTGTCGTTTCGCCTAACGAGGAAAAAATAAATACGAACCATAGCCACAGCGCCGCCGGTATTATGCCTATGCATATTTTAATTATAACGTTTTTCATTTTTATTGAATCTGAGGCGGCGAAAAATATCAACGCCGCCGTTACGGACGAAATAATTATCACGATATTCGCGTATACCGCGCTCCCGTTAAAATCGACGGCGAAAAACAACGAAACAGTAAACGCGAGCGCTATGACCGGCATGATCCGTCCGAAAAATACCGACCGCTTGGTTTTTACTCTTCTATACCCGACCGACAAAACGGCCGATATCAGTGCGAAAGCTCCGTACGCCGCCGCTAACGCTGCGCAATTTGATGGGACGAAACAATATCCGCAAAAATATAACAGCATGTTCAAAGCCGATAAAACGATCAAAAGTCCGCCTAAAAAACAATTAAAATTTTTCTTAACGCTTTGCATACGTCAATCCTCCGTATACTCCAAAATATCTCCGGGCTGGCAGTCCAGGATCCTGCAGATCGCGTCCAGCGTCGAGAACCTAACGGCTTTCGCTTTATTATTCTTCAAGATAGAAAGATTCGCGGGCGTAATATCCATCTTATCCGCAAGCTCCATAAGTCCGATCTTTCGCTTCGCCATCATTACGTCCAAATTAACTACTATAGCCATCTCACACCGTCCAATCGTTTTCTTCTTTATACAAGATCGCCCGCTTAAATATATCTTTCAAAGTCAGACAAAATAATCCGCCGAGTATAAAAACCATTACTACGATAACCGTCGATACGGAAAATATAAATACGCATTTCACAACATAAGCCAGCGCGATAATCCCGCACGCTACAGCCATCCGCTTTAAACAAACTACGTTTTTATTTACAAACGGGTTGCCGCCTGACAGCGTTTTATACATCAGTTTTAAATTGAACAAAATATATACCGCGCAGACGCCTGAGATAAACAATATCATTATAAACAAAATAAGTCTGCCTTGGCTGTAATTATAAAATCTGTTTATAGTATTTGAAAAAATCGGCGTCAAAACGACGCAGACTATCCCCAAATAAAACATGACGTCGATAATCACTATTGTCGCCGTTTGAATGATATTCTTTTCACGCATTGCAAAGCCGCCTCCAAAATCTAAAATTTTCATGTATAAATTATAACACACCTCTTTTCAAAAATCAATAAATATTTATTGTTTATCAATAAATATTTACTACGCGATTCTATCATTGCGCAAAAAAAGACCCGCGCTTTACGCGCAGGCCGGAGCGTAGTATTCAGTTTGCTTACATATACAGAGCTATCTTATTCAGCGCAGATTCCGGGATCATCAGTTTTCCGTATTCGTTCAATATTCCAAACATCAAAGGCGTGGCGCTGCAATTTTCTCCGAACTCGGACAAGCGCGAACATATCTTAGAAGATTTTCTCTTTTCCTCGGCTCTCAGAACGATATAGTAGTTTTCTTCGAGCTTATACAATCTGCTGTCGCCCTTAAATTTGCCGCCGACCGTTTTGGCCGCCGAGCAAACCGCGTCAAACTCCACAAACTTAAAGATATGGGTGAACTGTTTATCAGCCGTTCTTCTAAACTCGCTCGTCGCCTTCTTCGCTCTGCTCTTACTTGCGTCGTACGTTTCAAGGTCGTCGCTCGTGACCTTGCTGCGTATCTCTCTGCGCTTTATATGCCCTTTATACGAACATTGCTCTATGGCTTTTTCCAGCTCGAGCTCGCTCTCGATCTTGGTGATGAACAGTCCGAACCCCTCGTCGCCGTGCGGCTCCGTCTCGACAAACAGCTTGGCTCCGTCCACAAAAAATTCCATGTCCCGCTCCGCTTTCCTGATCGCCTTCCAGAACATATCCTGAACCTGAGGCGTATTCTGAGAAATGCTTTTTATACTGACGTTCCAGGCCTTCGCCTCGTCGTCGTCTATCATTACTTTGATTTTGTTGCTATTAATTTTTTCGATTTTCATATACTTCTCCCCGTGTCAATCACAACTAATTCTATTTCAAATTATTGATCCGCTTTATAAAATAATATGAATATCATTTTATTTAAATATACGCATTAAGTTGATCTTTTAAGACGATTTTATTTGAAATATTCACTTCGATTAAAAGCCTATATCTTCGAATCCAGTATATTAGTTCCGAGCCGCATAAGCAATAATCAATTAATATAAATTTCAAATTAAAATCACATTGAATATTATATATATTTTTTTCCATAATGCAATGCAAATAATAATTATATAATAATTTGTAAACCATCTGTAAAATATCATAAAATCGGCGTAACAAAATCGCAATATTTTCTTATTGTAATTTTCAGAAAATGTGATATAATAGGTTTGTAAGTGAAAAACTTTCAATTTATAAAAACCTATAATTTGAATAATTCATCCCTGCGATGTTTGTATATTAGGTCATAATGTAAAACCAACACTTATTTTAAGGGATTAATTCTCCGGCGGCGGCGCACATGCCTCACGTCTTAGGACGTCCAGTGGACTTGTAAAGTCTCCGGGTGCTTTCCCACCTGGCTTCCAGGTTTTTACTTTAGCCAATCTACGGCACTTGCGGGGATTATTTTTATTTTAATTATGCTTTATCTTTAATTATCGCCGCGTTTTCCGCGGGTATCTTCTTATATAGCTCTAAAAGCTCTCATATATCTCTGTTTTGTTACAAAACTACTTGACAAAATCGCTTTTATGATATATAAATATAAGGTATATAATTATATTTTTATGTAGTTATCTCGGTTTGTATCGCAGATATAATTTTTTATGTCGAAAAATTATTTGTTACGCGCTATTGAACCGATAGAGAATACTTTAGGAGGTTTTGTTTTGCGTATAATCTCAGGTAAAAGACGCGGTTATAAACTGACCCCTCCTATGGGCGACGGCACAAGACCTACCACCGACAGAGTCAAAGAGTCTCTGTTTAACATAATACAAACGCGTATGCCTTGTAAAAACGTCTTGGATCTGTTTGCCGGAAGCGGCGCGCTCGGTATAGAAGCGCTCAGCCGCGGCGCCGAGCATGCGGTCTTTGTTGAGAGCGATCGCAGGATATGCGAGCTTATCGATAAAAACTTGACCGGAGCGTCGCTGAGCGGCGGCGCTGAAATTAAGCGTATGCAGGCTCGGGAATATCTTGATATATGCGATATCAAGTTCGATATTATTTTCCTCGACCCTCCGTACAACAAAGGTTTTTTGAAGCCGGCGATCGATAAGATCTTAGAACGCGATCTTCTGGCCGGCGGCGGTATAATAGTAATTGAATCCGAAACAAAAGGCTCGGAGCTTGGCGACCTTCTGAATTGTTTCGACGGTAAATTATCAGTCCTTAAAACCGCAAAATACGGAAGAAGCTCTATTACCGTACTTCAGAGGTGAGAATATGATTACTGTTGTTTATCCGGGCAGTTTCGACCCGTGCACAAACGGACACTTGGACGTTATAAAAAGAGCCGCTTCGCTGTTCGACAAGGTCGTAGTCGGCGTTTTGACAAACAGCTCTAAGACCCCGGCGTTTACGGTAGAGGAGAGGATAGAGCTTTTAAAGATCGCGACCGAGGATCTGAAAAATGTCGAAATCGCCGCATTCTCCGGTCTTCTGGTGGATTTTATGAAGAAAATCGATTCAAAGATAATTATTAAGGGAATTCGAGCCGTATCAGATTTTGAATATGAATTTCAAATGGCGCTCACCAACCGCACGTTATGCGACGAGCTTGAGACGCTCTTCCTTCATACGAGCAAGGAATACATGTTTTTAAGTTCGAGTATCGTCAAAGAGATTGCAAAATACGGTGGAGATTTAAACGGACTCGTTCCGGAAAAATTAATTCCTATTATAAATAGACGTTTTGAAAACGCTTGATTTTCAAGACCTACATCATTACTCAGGAGGTAGTTTACAATGGATGCTTTAGAATTGTTAGACGAGTTAGAGGATATAATCGATAAAGGCGCTGCCGTACCTTTTTCTGGCCGCTGTATCCTCGAAAAAGACGAGCTCTTGGATATACTTCAAGAAATCAAGTTAAAACTTCCGGACGATCTCAAGCAGGCTAAGTGGATCAAGGAAGAAAGAAACAGGATCATCCAGGAGGCTCAGGCCGAGGCGGACAACCTTATCAAAACCGCCGAAGACAAGATCATAGCTATGGTGAACGAAAACGAGATCACCAAGAAAGCTATAGTTCAGGGCAATCAACTGATGGAACAGGCGCGCGACAACGCTCAGCAGATCCAGGATTCTTCTTACGCATACGCGGATAATCTGCTCGAAACGGTCGAAAAAGTCGTTTTGAGTTCGATGAAGGATATGGAACAGTGCATTTCTATCGTTCGTAACAACAGAAACGAGCTCAGAAATAACAACGCCGTAAGTTCTCAGAACTTGGCGCCCGCGCCGAGCGAGAACGCAAACTAATTATATCCGAAGGCGCTTTCTCCGGCCAAATGCATCGCGTCATTTGGCCTTTTGTTTTGCCTTGAATATTGGATTAAATTTAGACGGCGTCTTAAATCGGTATTTGGGGCCGGCGCTCCTATCTCGTAGCTCCTTTTTGACTTATACGAAAATACTTCGAAATAATAATAAAACGAGCATAAACAGCTCGTCTTAGACCTAATAAACTAATTATATAGTTCTCTCGCTCAAATCAACCCGGCGTTATTGAATTTCCTGTTCTAACTTATGAAACACGGGCGCGTCAAAAAATTCGACCAACGAAATCCCTAAACCGTCGCATAGCTTTTTGATAGTAACGATTCCGGGATTTTTACTTGATCCATTCAATATATTTTTTACAGTTGACGGAGGAACCGCCGCAAGCGTTGATAATCTACTGACAGTGATCTCATTTTGAGCGCATAATTCTAATATTCTGTGAACGACAGCGCTACGCGTATCCATTTTTTCTCACCCATCCATATATAGTCTATCCAAATTCTAAAATATAAAAATAATTATTTTATCCCTTTTACGCGCTTCTATCGTCCAAAGCGCCGGATAATACCTTAAATTAGCTGATATCGAGCGTGATTCCTCACAAAAAGCCAATAGAATACGTCTGCTCCCGCCAAATTCTAATTAACTCTTTTGCCTATCAATTATTCTCTCTATCCGCATAAACGGCGATCCCGTCTTCAAATCTAATATTATACGTATACGGATCGATCATATCGTCGCCGTAACCAAGATAATAATCGAATACTTCCCAGCCGCCGTACTCCGATATAGCGTCCGGCTCGCCTAAAATTTCAATCGCTTCCGCCTTGGTCATACCGACAAAATCGTATTTCTTTTCGAGATCATCTATCATATAAAAGCGGATCTCCTCGTTTTCGTCCCATTTTTCTCTGGTGTATACGGAAGAATAGAGTCCCGCCGCGTTGTAGATTATCCCGTTGACCATAAGCGCCGAAAGCGCGGCGATCGTCAGACAGAGCGGGAGCGCTAAACCGGCTTTTTTCTTTTTGCCGATCGCAATCGTCGCCGCTATTGCGCATAGATAAATAGTTACAAATACCGCTTTCAAAAGCCCGTTACCGAACTGATTGACAAATCCGTCTACCATGAAAAATATAAGCGACGCGCACGCGATCCCGCACCCAAGCGCGACAAGGATTATGTATAGAGCTATGTTGTTTATTATTTTTCCTGTTTTAGATCTCATAATACCGCCCCGAGACCATTGTACCATACGTTTGTTATAATGTAAATATAATTTAATAAATTAGAGGATCGTTCGCAGATATTAAATAAAAAAGCGAATCGCAATGTTAACGCGTTTAGATAACCAAAGCCGGGCGCCAAAAAGCGTCCGGCTCCATAATATATATCGACAAGAGGCTGTCAAAAAATCCGTCGGTGTTGTAAATAAATCATGCAAAAAAAACAATACCGTTTCCTCTATACGCGTCGGCTAAAAAAACATAAATCCCGCCGCTACCAGCCTCTGCTGTCCATGTTAAGATCGCCTACAAGAGATTTCAGACCGTATTTTATCACGTATTTCTTATCGGCGTTAAAGTCCCACAATTTCAGGGACAAGCTAAATTTATTCTTTAAACTGTACGATCTCGCCGTATATATAGCGTATCTGCCGTCGGCGGTAAAGCAATACGTTCCCACGTCCGAATCGCCGAGGATCTTGCTCTCCGACGGATTGTTCCAGTTCATGACTCTCAATCTTTGATCGTCCTCGCTCAACTTATAAAGCAGCATAGAGTCGCAGACGACCGGCTCTATTCCTTGAGTCATCTCTATATCGGTCTTTGTGATAAAGTTATAGACGTGTATATATCCGTTATAATCGTAAAACAAAAGGTTTCCGTTCTCAGCCCATGAATATACTTTCGATATTCTGCCGTAGACCTCGGTGACCTCGCTGACGTAACCGGTCAGCATATCGAAATGCATCATTCTCTTGTCGTTGAGGATAACCGTGAAGTTATCGCTGCCGTGCACGCGCCTCAGCGAGCTGATCTTCTCGACGGTACTGTAGAAAGTATAGTTCTCTCCGGTTTGGAAATTATACGTCATAACCTCGTATTTGTTCCCGGGAGCCGTCCTGTAATAGATTATTACGTTGTTGTCCTGTAAATAATTTGGATCCCTGCCGTTTAGATTCGTGTAAGATACCTCTCCTCCCATCAAAGATTGTACTTTTACGATTCCTCTGTTATATGTCGGATCGTCCATCAAAACGTTGCCTATTTCGGCGAATTTGGGATCGTCGCCCGGCAGCGTCCGCTCCGTGCCGTTCCACAAAAAATAGAAACCTACGCCCAAAGCGCATAAAATTATAACCGCCAAAGCTATTACCGCAATTCTGTTTTTGCCCACATCCATTCCTCCGTTGCCAATAAAGTACGTCGATCTATAATAAACTCGCTCAATAAAGCTAAGATCGCTAAATATCGCCTGTATTTAAGATATAATTTAAGTCTGCGAAATGCAGATCGTATCAACTTCCGCGCCGCTCAATCAACTTGTGGCGTCCAGCAACGCTCTGTCCCACTTCGAATTTGCGTCGGCGACGTTAGTTTTAAGCTGATCGAAGACCAAATCTACGATCTCGCGGTCGTCCTTCTCCGCTTCCGCGGCTTTAACAAGCTCGAACGCGTCTACGTACAGCGCGATTATCCCGCTTAAGTTATTCGCCAGAACCGTATCCACCTCGCTGAGCTGCGCGTTTTCGACAGCCGCGGCGTTGGCCTCGGCGATCGCGCCCGCGTCGTAATATATCTCGTTGAACCTTACCCACCACATCTCGTTTATCTCGCTCGATTCTATATTTATAAGCTCGTTCGTCTTCGCCTCAAGCTCGGTAAACGACCAGTATATATCCCCGAACTCGACCGCGGCGGCCGAGGCGGCGGGCTGTATATCCGGCGCCGTATTCTCGTCAGTATTTCTCCGAACCATCGCGTTTCCGCAAGCTGTAGAAATAAAACAAAAAACCAAGCACGTAAGTATAACCAAAGTTTTTCGCATTTCTATTCTCCCAAAACAGTGTAACTTATATGTATATATCCCCTTATTACAAAAACGAATATCGTTTCATGTAGTATTTTATATAAATAAGTATAAAATATGTAACTTTAAGTGTCAACATTCGTAACGTATAAATAAAAATTAGTCATACAATTGTTATAATTTTGTCATATTAATCCGTTCGATCAAAGCCTGTTTTAATATAAAACCGCAAAAATAAAAGGGAATAACGCGTCGTTACTCCCTATGTATGATCGTATTAAAATCCGCAGATCGAATCAATCCTCGACCCATTCGATCACCTTATCGATAAACATCTTACCCTCAAGATGGTCCAGCTCGTGACAAAACGCTCTCGCCAGAAGCCCCTCGCCCGTATATTCTACAGTCTCGCCGTCTCTGTTTAAAGCTCTGACGGTCACCTTATTCGGTCTGGTCACAAGTCCGTATTTTCCGGGATAGCTGAGGCAGCCCTCCGCGTCGGTCTGTTCTCCCTCCGCGCTGATTATTTCAGGGTTTATAAGCTCTATGACCCCTTCGCCCAGATCTATGACAACCACTCTCCTGAGCACGCCTACCTGCGGCGCCGCGAGTCCGACGCCTTCCGCTTCATGCAGCGTGTCTATCATATCGTCGAGCAACATGGTTATCCTGCCGTCTATTTTCTGAACGGGTCTGCATTTCTTGGTAAGAACCGAGTCCCCATACTTAACTATTTTCCTTATCGCCATTACTTCTTCCTCCTGTCTATTTAGCTCCATATATCGCTTGATCCCGCCGCGCCCAACAAACGGGCGGCGCGGAATAATAAACCTATGTAAAGCGGATCGGCGTCCGTTAAAACCGGCGAGCCGCCGCGTTTAGATATAGAACCGGCCGGCTCCGTATCCGCCGTCGCCGTCTAAACGCATACGGGCTTTGCCCGCAAATTTATCAAACGGCTTATCAATCTTTTGAGAGAATAACCAAAATATCCCCTCCGCCTCTTCTGAAACCGATCTCGGCTGCTAAACCGCCGGGATTAAATTCGTTGCTCGAGGCTTGTACTTCTCCGACGCTGAGCGTCATATTCTCCGCGGTATATTTAAGTCCCGATACCGAAAACCCCTGGACGTCTCCGCCGTATGGGAAAAACGAAACGTACTTGTACGCTGGGTCTCTTTCTAAATAAAACTTCGCTTTTTCGCCCTCGCCCGCGCCGCCGCTCTCCATCCAGAGCTTATTTTTGCCGTCGAGCAGAGTCAATTTCCCGCCGCGGTCGAGCGCGTATTTCATCAGGCAGAAATGAGAATATTCATGGTCTATCCTGCCGCCCAAGCCGCCGAGCAGGGTTATGTCGGCATACCCTGCGCCGAGCGCGAAGTCGAGCGCGATGTTCGTGTCCGTCTTATCCTTTTCGGGCGGGTATTTGTAGCTCTCGATATAGTCCGGATAATCCTGCGTATACGAATCGTTGTCGCCGAGCAATACGTTGGGGATCACGCCCAAATTTTTCGCGTGTCTGTAGCCGCCGTCCGCGCAGATAACGAAACTCTCGCTAAAATCCACGCTTTTTAAATATTCGTAATCCGTTATCGGCGCTCCGGATATTATAACACATCTTTTCTTATTTTTAAAGTCTTTCATAGCGTTTTTCATAATAAATCAATACGGTAATTTATAGCATTTTTTAAGGATAAAAACAGTCGCCCGCTTTTATCCTATACGTCTTAAGTTTAGTTTTGCGTTCCCGCTCCCCGGAAACTTTTAAGCCCGTTCGACGCGGGGCGCTCGCAGATCGATCTTTGCCGCTTATAGACGCCGCGTTATAACGGAAACTAAAGCTCTTCGAGCGCCGCGGCGGCTCTATAGCTTGTCCTTCGCTACTGAAACGGTCGGTTGACCCGCCCGCGGTCCGCAGCTTTCGCTCGTTTAACCGTCGCGTTAAAACCGCCTGCGGCTCCTTTAAACGACCGCGTAAAACAGTCTGCGATCCGTAGTTTTGGTTTGTTTAACATCGCGTTAAACCGCCCGCGATCCGCAGCTTTCGGCCTCTAAACGATCGCGTTTAAACAGCCCGCGGCGGCCGCGGCGTTTTTGCTCATAAGCTCTATCGTACTCCGGTAATCCTCGGAGCCGAAGATCGCCGACCCGGCGACGATTATATTCGCGCCCGCTTCCACCGGGATATGTACGTTGTTGGGACCTACGCCCCCGTCCACTTCGATATCTATCGCGAGGTTCCTATCGTCTATCATTTTTCTCAGCCGGCTTATTTTTTCGTTTACAAATTCGAGATACTGCTGGCCGCCCCTGCCCGGCTCGACCGTCATCAGCAGCACGCTGTCGAGCATATGCAAATACCCCTCAAGTCTGCTTATCGGCGTCGCGGGTTTTAGCGAGATACCGGCCTTTAGGCCGAGCTCGCGTATCCTGTTTATAAGAGCCGCGACGTTTGTTCCAAGCTCCCGCGTCTCATCGTGAAAAATTATTACGTCGGCGCCGGCGTCCGCGAAAGCGTCTACGAAATTTTCCGGATGTTCCACCATAAGGTGCACGTCGAACACCATATCCGACTTTCCTCTGAGCGCCTTGACCGTAAGGGGTGAATAACTCAGATTGGGTACAAAATGCCCGTCCATAATATCGATGTGCAGGTATTTTGCTCCGCTCTCTTCCACTAATTTTACTTCTCTTTCCAAATTAGCCGCGTCCGCGGCCAGTATCGACGGCGCTATTATAGGCAGCATACTTCTCTCCCCTTACAGTATATTTATCGACCGTCAAAAAGACGATCCGACGACCGATAATAAAATTTTATTTCAGCGTTGTCTACATTATACATAATAACGCGGATAAATTCAATACATTTTTTGTTGAAACTCGCTTAATAATTAAAAAAACATAATTTTTTATAAGTCCTCACTGATTTTCCGCGCTCAATATTTCTTATTATCCAAAATTTCCTGATATTGAAGCAGATAGCTCTCGTGTCTCGATCTGGGTATCAGACCTTCCTCTACCGCCCGTAGAACGCCGCAGCCCTTCTCCTTACGGTGAGTGCAGTCGCTGAACATACAGTCGTCCATATACGGTTTAAACTCCGGGAACAGATACATCAGTTCCTTCTCGTCAAGTTCGGAGATCGTAAACGAACTGAATCCCGGCGTATCGATAATATAACCGCCGCTCGGCGCTTTAAGCAGTTCGCTGTGCCTGGTCGTATGCCGTCCGCGCTCGACCCTGCCGCTCACGTCGCCGGTCTCAAACCTCTCCTCTCCGAATACCGCGTTCAAAAGGCTCGATTTTCCAACCCCGGAATTACCGGCGAAAACGGTGATCTCGTCTTTGAGACAATCCTTTAGTCTGTCTATGTTGATATTCTCCTTGGCGCTGAGCATGATCGTCTCAAACCCCGCGCGCTCGTATATATCTTCATACTCTCCGCCGTCGGATATATCCGTTTTGTTGACGCAGATTATGGGCTTGATGCCCGCGTATATCGCCGACGTTATCATCTTGTCGATTACGGATAGATTCGGCTTCGGGTTTTCGGGCGAAAACACCGCCGCCATTTGCGTGACGTTCGCGACCGCCGGGCGTATCAGCACGCTCTCTCTGTCGCGGATCTCGTATACCGTTCCCGTAAGCGCCTCGGTATCCGCCAAACAAACTACTCTGTCCCCCACGAGCGGGGTTATCCCCTCTTTCCGGAACTTTCCCCTGCCCCGGCACTCGTAGATCTCTTCGCCGCTGTCTACGTAATAAAATCCGCCTATTCCTTTTATTATGATACCTTCAATCTCTCTTTCTCTCATGCCGTATTTTTCTCTATTCCTCCGTTTCCTATTCTATAAATTTATCCACGCCTTTAAATAATACGCCTCCGGCAAGTTAGCGCGCCGCTTGGGCCCCGCGCTCCGGTTTAAGCGAACTCCGGCGTCCAATCCCGGCTTAAAAAGCCGTATTCCCTCGGCGCATACGTATAAGATTATTATAATATTAATTTTACACTTTTTCTTTAGCAATATCAATAAAAAATTTCAAAAAAATCCTCGAAAGAACCGCTAAATTCTTCCGAGGAATATATATTTGATTTAACCGTTATTCTCTGGCGTCTACTCCGCCCGAAGATGAGCCGCTCTCGCTTGACGAACTTCCTCCGCTCGACGAGCCGCTTGATCCGGACGAACCGCCGCTTTCGGAAGAGCCGCCGCTCGATGAAGAGCCGCTTGACGAACCGGACGAACCGCTTCCCGACGAAGAGCTTCCGCTTGACGAACCGCCGTCTTCAGAAGATCCGCCGCTTGATGAAGAACCTCCGCTCGAAGACGATCCGCTTGAAGAACTGCCGCTTGAGGATCCTGACAAACCGCTTCCCGAAGATTCTCCGCTCGACGAGCTACCGCTTGAGCCGGACGAACTGCTTCCTGACGAAGAGCTCCCGCTCGACGTATCCTCGTCGTCCGAACTACTGCCGCTTGACGAACTGCTTCCGCTTGACGAACTACCGCTCGACGAACCGCTCCCGCTCGATGAACTACCGCTTGAGCCGGACGAACCGCTGCTTCCGGAATCTCTTATCGGTTCCGGGGTGGCCTGTTTTCCTCTGCTTACGTATAAGGTTATCGTCTCGCCGGATGATACCGAGCTGCCCGCCTCGGGAGTCTGCTCGATTACTTTTCCGGCCTCGATCTCGTCGTCCGATCTTTCGAGCCTGTTTACTCTAAGGCCGAGCATTTCTATCTGCTCCCTCGCCTCTTCGTAGTCCATTCCGGTATAATCGTCAAGCGTAACCGAACTGCTGCCCGAACTTACTGTGACGCGTATTACGATATCTTCCGACGCGCTCCTGGTCCCGGCTTCGGGATTCTGGTCGAGTATCGTTCCGACCGGCTTGGTGCTCTCCGTTCTTCCCGACTGAACTATGCTGTAGCCCTGACTTCCATATTTTTCTCTCGCTTCGTCAAGAGTCATATCTATCAAGTTCGGTATCTCTACTCCGCTATGACTTCTGCCGAAAAGGCCGAACCCGTCCGTTATCGAATAAGCTACGCCTATTCCTGTAGCCAAAACCGCCAATCCTAAAAGAAACGCTATAAAGCCTATCTTTCTCTCTTTGCGCTTTTTCTCCCTTTTCGCGCGTTTATCTCTTATTTTTTTCAGGCTCTCGTCCTCTTCGAGCCGCGAGTCGGAATTATTCTTAGCGCCTGAATTTCTCTTTCGATTTGGAGAACTCTTTCCCTGTTCCCGAACGTTATCGTCGCTTATCGGGCGCGTCTCCCCGGCGTCGCTTCCGAGCTTAGGAATAGCTATCGTCTCCGTACTATCCTGAGTCGCCGCCGCGGTATCCGCCGCCATAAACGACAGCCGCGCGTTGGGATTTTTCAAAACAATATCGAGATCTTTAAGCAGCTCCTGAGCCGACGCGTATCTGTTGTCCGGCTCCTTGGCCATAGCCTTCTCCACGATCGCCTCGAGCGACTTAGGTATATCCGATTTTATCTCGGTGATATGCTTAGCCGACTCCTGCAAATGTTTAATAGCTATCGCAACCGGGCTTTCGTCGTTAAACGGAAGCTGTCCCGTCAGCATCTCGTACATCACTATACCCAAGGAATATATGTCCGTTCTCTGATCGATATATCCGCCTCTCGCCTGCTCGGGCGACAGGTAATGCGCCGTGCCGATAGTGTTGTTTCCCGCCATAGTCATCGTGGCCTGAGACGTGGCTCTCGCTATGCCGAAATCGGTGATCTTAAGCGTCTTATCCGGCGTCATGATTATATTTTGCGGTTTTATATCTCTGTGTATGACCGAATTTTTATGCGCTTCCGCGATACCGTCGCAGATCTGCTTTGCGTACCCGACCGCCTCGCGCCAAGGAATAGCTCCAACCCTGTCTATGTATTCCTTGAGAGTGTCGCCCTCTACAAACTCCATAACGATGTAGTACAGGCCGTTTTCACAGCCGACGTCGAATATCGATACGATATGCGGGTTAGACAAACTGGCCGCCGCCTTCGCCTCGGTATTGAAGCGTCTGACGAATTCCTTATCGTTTTTAAGGTCTTCCCTGAGCACCTTTACGGCGACGAATCTGTCCAACAGTTTATCTTTCGACTTATAAACGTTGGCCATTCCGCCTCTGCCGACGTTTTCAATTATCTCGTATCTGTCGGCAATAGTCTTTCCAACTAAATCCATGCTTTTTCCTCCTAAACGTGCTGTTTAAACACAATCCAAACAAATCATATTATCAGTAATTTTTGTATATACGCTCGAAAGCCGCGATCTATTGATATCGCGCTACTCTAAACATCTTATACAAACGACGGTAATATTATCGGAGCCGCCGTTGTTCTTGGCTTCGCGGCACAGGCTCGAGGCTATTTCCTCGGCGCTTCCGCCGAGCCTCACTATCTCTTTCATCCTGCTATCCTCGACCATACCGCTGAGACCGTCGCTGCACATCAATATAACGTCGCCGGGAAAATACTCGTATTCAAAAATATCCGCGCGGGTCTTCGATTCCGTGCCTAACGCTCTGGTTATAATGTTTTTTTGAGGATGATACCTCGCCTCCTCGCGCGTGATAGTTCCGTTTGCGACCAACTCCTCGACCACGGAATGATCGACCGTGACCTGATATATCTCGTCGTTTCGGCAAGCGTAAACGCGGCTGTCGCCGACGTTCGCTATGTAACTCTCGGCTCCCGCCATGACGCATATCACCGCGGTGGTGCCCATTCCGCTTTGAGCCGCGGATTCTTTCGACATCTCGTAGATCTCATAGTTCGCCGAGTCTATCGAGTCATTGATGAGCCGCGGCAGATCGCGGTTACCTTGACCCTCTGAAGTCAATATCCCGCTCAGCTCGCCGGAAATTTTCTCGACCGCGAGCGCGCTGGCCACTTCTCCCGCGTTGTGTCCGCCCATACCGTCCGCCACGACGCAAAATCCCGGCTCCTCGCCGTCTTTAAATCCGCGTATACAATAACTATCCTCGTTTAGTTCACGAACGCATCCGGTATCGGAAATACCGTATACATCAAACTTCAACCTTATTCACTCCCCTCTGCATATCGATATTAATCATGCAGCGCTTAGCTCTCTGTCCATAATCGCAAATCGCTCTCGAACCGGCGCGGTCGAATTATTTGGCCGACCGCTTCGATCGATATCAGACAACAACCTTGTCTTGCACAATTTGATCCTCAGTTTTATATCGTTAACCTATTTAATTATTTATCTATGTATAAAGACCGTCCGGCGGCTCTATCGATCCGAACCCGCGTTCCTGAGCTGACCGCAGGCCGCGCTTATATCGCTTCCCAGCTCTCTGCGCACCGTCGCCGAGATCCCGGCTCTCTCTATCCTCTCTCTGAATCTTTCTACCCGCTTCATATCGCTCGGTCTAAAGCCCGCTCCGGTATTGTTCACCGGTATCAGGTTGACGTGACAGAGCAAACCTTTAAGCAGACGCGCCAAACGGTCGGCTTCGGCGGGCGAGTCGTTGACCCCCGCGATTAATGTATATTCAAAAGTCAGCCGCCTATGCGTCTTATCGGTATAATACCTGCAAGCCTCGAGCAGCTCGGCTATACCGTATCTCTTATTGATCGGCATGATAGCCGACCTCTTCTCGTCGTCCGTCGCGTGAAGCGAGACCGCGAGCGTTATCTGGAGCTTTTTATCCGCAAGCTCCTTCATTCTCTCGACAAGTCCGCAGGTCGAGATCGTTATATGTCTCGCTCCGATATTCAGTCCGTTCGGATTCGTGACGTTATCCAAAAATTTCATAACGCTCTCGAAATTGTCGAGCGGCTCTCCTACGCCCATCATGACGATATTGGATATCCTAACGCCTTCCTCTCTCTGTACCGCAAGAATCTGCCCCGTTATCTCTCCCGGAGTCAGGTTCCTGACCTTTCCGTTCCTCGTGGACGCGCAGAACGCGCAGCCCATAGCGCAGCCTACCTGAGAGGATATGCATATAGTATAGCCGTGATGATAACTCATCAGTACCGATTCTATTAAATTTCCATCTTCTAATTCTAACAAATATCTCCTTGTTCCGTCAAGCTTAGAAATAAACTTTTTTCTTATCCGCGTTCGGCTTATTTTGTACATTTCCGCCAAACGCCCCCTCAAGCTCTTTGACAGGTCGGTCATTTCCTCAAAACTGTCCGCGCCTTTGTACAGCCAGCCGTATATTTGTTTGGCTCTGAACTTAGGCTCTCCCAGCTCTCCGCAGACCTTCTCTTCAAGCTCCGAGTAGGTCAGATCCCTCAGATCTATCTTCTCAGGCAACGTCTTTTCTATTTTAGACACCCCTAATCTGTGATTTGTTCCGTATTAAACAATATAATTTCATATTCTTTATTTATCCCGCTTATCCATTCGGCAGATATAAAATCCGCTACCGCCGCAGGAATATGTATCCAGCTTAAACTCGGCCGTCTTCGTGAATTCCGGGTGGCGGCTCAAAAAACTGTCCGTCTGAGCGCCGTTTTCCTCGTCCAGGATCGTGCAGGTGCTGTAGACCAAAACTCCGCCGTCCTTGACGTAGCGACAAACGTTTTCAAGTATATCGGTTTGAACGCGTCTTATCTCCTCGATATCCCCGGCCTCGCGCGCGTATTTCAGGTCGGGCTTTGTGTGAACGACTCCGAGCCCGCTGCACGGAACGTCTGCCAAAACCCTGTCCGCCTTATTTTCAAGCTCGGGGATAAATCCCGCCGCGTCGCAGGCTTCGGCCTTGATAATATCTATCCCGAGCCGCTTCGCCGCGTTTTTGATAAGTTCGATCTTATGCTCGTGGATATCGAAGGCCAATACCTCGCCGCGATTCTCCATAAGCTCGGCGATATACGTACTCTTGCCTCCCGGCGCGGCGCACGCGTCGATTATTGTATCTCCCGGTTTTGGGTCCAAGACCTCGACCGCAAGCTGAGAGCTTATGTTCTGAAGCGTGTACGCCCCGTCCCCGTAAAGCTTTGAATTATATATATCGAGTCCGCCATGGATCTCAAGGCAGTTTTCAAGAGCGCCCGGCGCCGCGTCGGCCAAAAAAGCGGTATCGGGTATTCGCGCGTCCGCGTTTTCCTCTTTGAGTTTTTCTATCAGCTCGCCGCGGCCGTATTTTAAACCGTTTACCCTTATAAACGGAGCGTATCTTTCAAAGGACGCCTTCAAAATCTTTTCGGCTTCCTCAAATCCGCGCTGAGCGATAAGTTTTTCCGCGATCCAAAGCGGATACGAATATACGACGCTTAAGTATTCGCCGCCTTTTACGTTCTCTATCCCCGCAAACAACGCCGCCCTTTCCTCGAAGGACTTGCCGCTCAGATCGCCGAAGTCCGCGTATTTACGGGCGGCGTTTCTGAGTACCGCGTTGATAAAACCGGACGATCTGCGGGCGTATTTTTTGGCGAGCCGCACGCTCTCGTTGCAGGCGGCGGATTCGGGTATCCTGTCCAAGAAGTATATCTGGTATATTCCCAGCCTCAGGATATTCCTGACCCAAACGCTCATCTTTTTTATCTTCACCTTACTGAAGCGCATTATTATCCTGTCGAGCAGGATCCGGTTTTCGGTAACGCCGAATACCAATTCGTTTATAAAGCTCTTATCCTTGGCCGTCGCCTTGGGATTTTTCCTAAACTCCTCGTTCTCCGCTATGTTCAGATAAGCGCCCTTGGCGTCTATGGAATATAATATCTTAAGCGCCGTCTCGCGCGCGTTGACTTCTTCGCTTTTTCCGTCTTTTCCGTATTGATTTTTCATATTTCTCTTAGCTCTAATCTCTGTCGCTGTTTCTTGCGATGATTATAAGCCGCAAAAGGCTCATTATCGCCGAGAACGCCGCCGCCACATAGGTCATAGCCGCCGCGGACAACACCTTCTTAGCCCCTTTGAGCTCGTCGTCCTGAAGGAGCGCCCTCTGCTCCAGCGTCGCTATCGCCCTGTTGCTCGCGTTGAACTCGACCGGCAGGGTGATAAGCTGAAAGAACACCGTAGCCGAAAACAGGATTATGCCGATATTGAGCAGCGTATTTGAAAAGCTTCCGGCATATGCAAATATAAATCCGATTATGATTATCGGAATAGACAGCTTACTGCATATGTTGACAACCGGAACGATAGCGTTCCTGATCCGTATCGGCGCGTAATCGGTCGCGTACTGCACCGCGTGTCCGCACTCGTGAGCCGCGACTCCTATAGCGCCGACGCTCGTGCTCGCATATGTCGAATCCGACAGCCTTACCACGTTGCTCCTGGGATCGAAGTGGTCTGTCAGATTGCCGTTGATCCTCTCTATCCTTACATGTCTCAGGCCGTTTATGTCGAGGATATACCTCGCCGCGTCGGCTCCGGTCATTCCTCTTCTGTTGGATACCTTGGAATACTTGCTGAATGTCGAGGACACCTTAAACTGCGCCCACATAGATAAGATAAACGCCGGTATCAGCAGAATATACGTCCAATCAAAATAAAATCCAAATCCACCGTATGGATACATATTTCATCCTCCGTTTCTAAATTTATAATCGATCTATTATTAGCCGTTCGGCTCGATCTCATGACTTTTTGGTCAGAATAACTCCGGTCTTGATCTCGTGTCCGTTCAGATAATCGCGGACCGCCATCCTCTTGCCGCCTTTAAATTGCAGTTCGTCGATAAGCACGCGCCCGTCCGCGCAGCCCACGGCCAAACTCTTGGACTTATCGGGATTACTTACTATCTCCAGTATCTTCCCCGGCTCGCCGCCTATCCAACCGCCGTCCGCGCGCGCGGATATAACTTTCATCGTCTCGCCCTCGTACTGGGTGTAGGCCATAGGCCATGGATTTGTTCCTCTTACCAGATTGACGATCTCGGCGGCGGTTTTGTTCCAGTCGATATCGCCGTCCTCTTTCTTCAGCATCGGCGCGTAACTGCTGAGGGCGTCGTCCTGCTTCGTCCTCACGACCCGGCCGCTCTCGATCTCCTCTATCGTCTCGATCAGAAGCTCCGCGCCCATCTCGGACAAACGGTCGAACAGCTCGCCCGCGGTCTCGTCCGGCGCTATCTCGGTCGCCCGCGACAGGAGAATATCCCCCTCGTCGAGGCCTTCGCTCATATACATGGTCGTAACGCCGGTGACTTTCTCGCCGTCGATTATCGCCCGCTGTATAGGTCCCGCTCCGCGGTATTTGGGAAGAAGCGAGGCGTGAACGTTTATACAGCCGTATTTGGGGTAGTCCAACACGAACCCCGGCAGTATTTTACCGTACGCCACCACGACGATAAGCTCCGGATCTACGCCCAATAGTATCCTTTCAAATTCCCCGTCTCTGAGCTTTTCAGGCTGAAAAACCGGCAGTCCCAGCCGCATAGCGGCCTGTTTCACCTGCGTGGGAACGAGCTTGCGCCCTCTCCCCTGAGGCTTATCCGGCTGAGAGACCGCGCCGACGACGTCGTGCCCGGCCTTGACCAGCGCCTCGAGGCACGGCGTTGAAAAATCGGGCGTTCCCATAAACATTATTCTCATTTATTATTTCTCCTAATTTGTATTATATTTATACGGCTCCCGCAGGAGAGCCTATGTTTAAATAATTATACTACATTATATGTATTTTATCAAGCGTTATTGAACCGCAAATGCGATTTTATCCGACGCGCGCCCGCTCGTGCGGGAGAAACGACCGCAAATATTATGATTTTTATGTCCTCGCTCTGAATTGATATAAAACACTGATATCGACTTAAAATCCGCCGTATATAAAATGACACCAATACGGTCAAACGACCCCGGACGCGGAGCCATACGATATACCCTTACTCGCCGTCGTCATACTGACGTTCAACATATTCTCGTATCAAATCTCCCCCTATATAGTCATAATAAAGCTCGTAGTACGAGAAACCTATATGTTCTTTAGCGTACGCTCTGACGACCCATGAATCCGGTTCGCCGTTATATCCATAATCGCGGTCTATCGAGGTTATTTCATAACCATATAAAAATTCGTTGTCATATTTAGAACTTAAATACTCTTCCGCGTTGGCTCTAATCGCGGACTCGTCCGGCATTTTAAATACCGCCGTCTTTAAAATCACAGATAAAACGACCGCGACTATTATTATACCCGCGCATACTATGTAATGCAGTTTCCCTATCTTCGCCACGAGATCTCCTCCATTCCGTCAAATACAAAACTTGTATACGCGTCTACCTTTATCGTAAACGCGCCTTCTCTCCCCGATCCCATATCAGCCTCTATATACACGCTATAGTTTTTAAAATTGGGGTTCCAGTAGTCATATATTTTTGTAAGCAAACCGACTTGATCTCTTTGCTCCATTTGAATATATGAATCTCCGGTTTGATCGTCAATACTTGTTCGCGCATATTCCCGCCATACGCTATATGATTTTATAGTTATTTCAGGATCGTCCATTCGGTAATTAAAATATTCGCAGGCAAGCTCCGCGGCTGCGGACTCGCTAATATGATGCGGAACGCCTACCGTCAGGATAATTGTTGCGGATATGACAATGGCAATTGAATACATGATCGCTTTTTTCATCATAAACCCACCTCTTTAACCGTCTACATATACTCTTGGATAAATATTGGCGCGTACGCGGAAGTCAATTCATCCGCCTCTGTCGTTTATCTAAATTTAAACATTTTCTTTCTCGATCATTTGGTTACGACCATTCCTCGATCATCCGGTTATGATAATTCCTAAAGTAATCTAAAACCCCTTTATAATTATCCTTATCCATGGCAAAATAAGGATAACTATTCCTATCTATATTCCAATATTGGTCGCACTCTTTAGGTTTGTTAAACCACATATATGTGCTTAAATCAATTACGTCCGGATGTTCAAATTCTCCATATTCTGCCTCATTAAATCGATATATTTGATACGGATCCGAATAGTACTTAACTCCATCAATTTTTATACACATATAAATTAATCCATCTGAACCTACCTGATGCTTACCTGTATTTCCGCTTTCCACGATCTGCTCCGCATATTTGTTTATCGTTATTTTTTCAAAAATATTCAACCGCTTACTTACGACTATACTTCTGGTATCTGTATGAGGACAATCATCCGGTCCGTTGTCAATTAGTTGCTGCACATAATAATTGGTATAATAATCCGCAGTTCCATTAGAATTTACACTGAAGTACAGCGTATCTCCACCTGTAAAATACCCGGATATTTCTTTAACAGGGTAAAAATACAACAACGCACCGCAGAACAATATCAATATGCACAGTCCCAACAAGATATATCTCTTAACCATTTTTGATCCTCCTTCCGCCGTATCGTTCGGCGTCTCCGTTATATCGCCGTTTAAGTCTCATCGGTTTCGACCGGCAGTTTCCGTCGTCGTCATGCGTATACGCCGCCGCGTCTTTCTTGAGTCCCGCGCGCCTCGCCATCGCTCCCGCATGTCTTTTTACTCCAACGCCGCGTTTCTGCTATTTAGCAAATATAATCAATAAATTCAAAGCGCTGTTATGCTAAAGCTCCGAAATCATTTTCCTTACCAAGTTCAAAAGTCGCATCTAAATAATCGAGGTACGTCATACTTCCTTCTAAATCATGGCGGTACTCAGCTTTCTCTCTATCAAAATACAAATATCTCTTTTGATGTATAAACCTATTTGCTAATACGAAAAAGTCGTCGGGAGCTATCTGGTCGTCGGGATTAGAATAAAACGCGTCCGTTTCTTTGATCAATCCCAAATCTTCAGCCCTTTTAAATGTATCTTCCAGATTATATATATCCATATCTACGTCCCTATTATCAAGGCATCTTACCATAAAAGCAAGGGTTTCGTTCGTAGTTATCGGTCTTAAATCATTAAACGCTATTCCTTCGCCTGTATTTATTTCGCCGTTGACAATATCAGTATAGCATAGCGCATACGAGAAATAATCGCCGGAATAAATTTCAGACTCCCACGTAAACTTGCATGTATTTAAATAATTAATAATAAAGTCTGTAAACGCCTCGTCAGTATTATAATATTCATCAATACGGGTAATTTTACTATGCTTACCTGAATAGCTCTCTATCGAGATATTGTTAGTAGTACCAATAGCCCGCAAAATAATAGAAAGCCCGTCGTTTCTTGTGATATAAGTTTCGCCGTCGTATAAAGACGTGTCGATCACTATATATTTATCAAGCGTTTCTTTCGCTTTGCTGTCGTCTACCTCAGCAGTCTCGTCGGCGTAAGCGAATCCCGCGATCGATAAACATAAGCAACTTATTAGTATCCCCGCTATCATCCTTATTTTCATGAACACCACTTCCTTATCATACTAATATAACGCGCCGCATTTTAGCTTATTCCATACAGCCGCATAAATGCTCCGCCGTATTCATGTATCCTTTTTTTCCTAAATAAACCGTATCGGCGCTTTCCGCTATACACATACTATCCGCCAGATACTCTATATAAGTCGTAGAACCTTCCCAATCATGCCAATAATCATACCCTTTCTCCCTATCGAAATACAAGTATCTTTTTTGATGTATAAATCTATTTACTAATACAAAAAAGTCGTCGGGCGCTATCTGGTCGTCGGGATCGGAATAAAACGCGTCCGTTTCTTTTATTAAGCCCAGCTCTTCAGCCCTTTTAAATGTATCTTCCAGATTATATATATCCATATCTATATCCCTATTGTCAAGGCATCTTACCATAAAAGCAAGGGCTTCGTTCGTCGTTATCGGTCTCGGGAACCTAAACGTGATCACGCCATCCTCAGTACGATCGTCGCCATAAACAATACCTGTATCAAACCGTATGGCGTACGTAATATAGTCCGCCCAATAATAGCCGTAACCCTCAGCAGTATTAAACTTGCTATTATCGCCGTATATCGTTTTAATATATTCCTCTCCCGAGACATTATCCGGAAAATCTTCATCGCTATATATAGGTCCCTTTGAGCCATACGATTCATACCATACGTTCTCAGTAGTACCAATAGCACGCAAAATAATAGAAAGCCCGTCGTTTCTTGTGATATAAGTTTCGCCGTCGTATAAAGACGTGTCGATCACTCTATATTTATCAAGCGTCTCTTTCGCCTTGCTATCGTCTACCTCAACAGCCTCGTCCGCATAAGCGAACCCCGCAATCGATAAACATAAGCAACTTATTAGTATCCCCGCTATCATCCTTAACTTCATAAAAATCATCCCCTTGTTCTCTTAAACCAAATCCGCAAAAATAATACTCTTATGGTATGATCGCATTATCTCTATCGCTTCGTATACATTTATATTAACATAAATTCAGTCCAAAATACACGTTAAACCATCACAAATTTCGCTATATATCTTTGTTTAAAATAACATATTCCTTATCAAATATTCCAAATTCCAATTCTAATCTCCTATGCCGAAAGCGTCCGCGGATCTATAATAAACATAATATTTTCGGTAATAGCTTGCCAACCGGTCGATAAAAGTGTATAATCATAATAAATACGCCGCCGAGCCGTTATTTGCAAGTCGGCGCGAAAAGTCGGTCTTTGGAGCGCGGAGAGCGCCGGAGGCCGGGCGTTTTAGATCATATCTTACCAATCAAATCTTACTGGGAGTGATAAAATGATAGCTATTATAGATTATGGCGCGGGGAACCTGAGATCGGTCCAAAAAGCGCTTGAATTTTTGGGGCATGAGGCCGTAGTCACGAACAAATCGTCTGAAATATCGGATTCCGACAAGGTTATCCTGCCCGGGGTCGGGGCTTTCGGCGACTGCATGGCGTCGCTTAAGAGTCTGGGCTTAGATTCATGTATTTACGACGCGATAGGAGCCGGCAAGCCGTTTTTGGGAATCTGTCTCGGGCTTCAGCTTCTGTTTGAAAGCAGCGAGGAATCGCCGGGGGTGGCCGGGCTCGGCGTGTTCAAGGGCAAAAACGTCAAGATACCGCCGTCCGAGGGGCTGAAGATCCCGCACATGGGCTGGAACTCGATAAAGTTCGATCCCGGATGTCCGCTCTTTGAAGGGTTCGCGCCCGGCTCGGAGCCGTATATGTATTTCGTACATTCGTATTACATGCAGCCTGAGGATAAGGAGATAATATCCGCCGTGACGAACTATTCCGCCGAACTGCCGATAGCTCTTCATAAGGATAACGTATTCGCGCTCCAGTTCCACCCGGAAAAGAGCGGCGACGACGGGCTTAAAATACTGAACAATTTCGCAAAGCTTTAAACAACAGACGATTTAAGGAGGTATTCATATTGTATGCAAAAAGAATAATCCCCTGCCTCGACGTAAAAAACGGCAGAGTGGTAAAGGGCGTTAACTTTGTAAATCTGATAGACGCGGGCGACCCCGTCGAGGCAGCTAAGGTATATAACGCAGCCGGCGCGGACGAGCTGGTTTTCCTCGACATCACCGCGACGCACGAAGCGCGGGGAACGGTTGTCGATATGGCGCGCCGGGTGGCCGAGACGGTGTTTATACCGTTTACCGTCGGCGGAGGCATAAAGACGGTCGAAGATTTTCGGGAACTGCTCTCCGCGGGAGCGGACAAGATCTCCATCAACTCCTCGGCGATACGCGACCCGGAACTTATCACCGCGGCGGCCGATAAATTCGGGAGCCAATGCGTCGTCGTCGCGATCGACGCCAAGCGAAACCCCGAGACCAAGAGCTGGAACGTATACATAAACGGCGGCAGGATCGACGCCGGGCTCGACGCTATAGAATGGGCCGAAAAGGCCAACCGGCTCGGCGCGGGCGAGATACTCCTGACCTCTATGGACTGCGACGGTACCAAGAACGGCTACGACGTCGAACTGACCAGAACCGTCAGCGAGAACGTCTCCATCCCGGTCATAGCCTCGGGCGGCGCCGGAACGATGGAACATTTCAAAGAAGCCCTGACGGTCGGAAAGGCGGACGCCGCGCTCGCCGCTTCGCTGTTCCACTTTAAGGAGATAGAGATATCCGAACTGAAAAAATACCTCGCATCCGAAGGCGTTCCGGTAAGACCTGTCGGCGCGCGTTAGAATTAATATGCGTTACCATAAAACCGGCCGGCGCGCGTTAGAACTAATATGCGATCTCCCCAAGGACGGTCGTTGATCCTTTAAGTTCTCATACTGCGCGCCGCTCGATCTTACGCTTAACGCTCTCAGGCTCGAGCGAATCCACTTTGCGGATAAGCGTCTCTAAAGCCTTGTTGGTCATAGGCTTTTTGCTTAGCCTGCGCATCTTGATAAATTCCAGATACGCTTCTCTAAGCCTTTCGTCATAAACAAACTCGCTAAGAATATCGTCGTAAGACGCTTCTTTCTTTTTACTTTCTTTCTTAGCTGTTTTGTTTTGTTTATTTTTATTTATATTTATATTTTGTTTATTTAATGCGCTACCGTATTGCGCACTCTCTTGTACTCCGTCTTGTATACCGTTTTGTATACTGCTTTGTACTCCGTCTTGTATACCGTTTTGTATACTGCTTTGTACTCCGTCTTGTAAACTATTTAACGTAGCAGACAAAGAGGTTTTATATTCTTCTTGTATACTATCTTGTACACTTTTCGACATAGGCGTCAGCTTATACGTCGCGGCTTTTGTACCGCCCGATCTAAAATCTATAAGCCCCAACTGCTTTAATGAATTTCTGGCTTTGTTTATTCCCTGCCTCGATAACCCGGTATAAAATTCAAGCGTTCGATTCGGCGCCGAGAACCACTCTGCCCAGCCGCATTTATTGTTTACGTACATCAGCGCGTACCATAAAGCAATTTGCCCTGTCGAGAGCGGTTGACTCAGCAATAAATCGTTGAACGCTAAAATTTCGGTTATGTAATTCAAAGTCCGTCTCCCCTCCAATCTTTTAAGTATATTTATATTATACAACCAAAAAAGCGACATGCGGGGACAACATAGAGATCGGCGATTAGCGAATAGAGAATATGGGGCAAATTTGGAATCTTTAGCGCTAAACATGAGCGTATGCGGAAATGGAATACGTTGTTTTACTATACGGTTTGGGCTTTAATGTAATTCTATTTATAACCGACATATACGCGTGTAATAAGCTAACTCTCCGCCGGGCAAAAAATTAGCGGAAAAGGAAAATAGTCTTCCTCTTCCGCCTACGCCGCCGTTTAAACGCTGCGGCCGCCGTCCGCGTTCATATTCGCTATTCGCTAATCTCTAATCTTTACGCCGTCTAAATATCTCTCGATCAATCCCGCTAAGTATATCGAACCGCAGACGCAGGTCGCGCCGTCTCGCTTTGCCGCGGCCTCGAACGCTTTTATCGGGTCCGGCTCGGCGACGACGTCCGCTTTGGGATCTTCGCCGAGGATTATCGCTTTAAGCTCCTCCGCCGCCATTCCGCGCGGCGCTTCTATCTCGGTTACGGTCGCGCTGTCCGCCGCCTTTATTATCGCCGCCGCGGCGCTTTTCGCGTCTTTATCGCCCATCATGGCGACGACGAGGTTGACCGGTCTTTCGAGCTTTTTGAGCGACTTAGCAAGCTCGGACATGGCCGGCGAATTATGCGCGCCGTCGATTATTATATCTCCGTATTCGTCCGACCTTATCAGATCGAACCGCCCGTCTAAATACGCTTTCTCTATCCCGGTCTTGATCGTCTCGGCGGAGATCCTGTCCGCGCCTCCTTTAGACAGCGCCCGCATGGCCTCTATGACCGCCGCCGCGTTATACGGCTGGAACCCGCCGCGCAGCGACAGTCTGTAGCTCTCGCCGTCGTACTCGAACGCTGCGCCCCTCCCCGACCTTAAGCCGTCGTCCGTGACGCGCGGCTCCTTGGCTTCGATCAGTTTAGAGCCGGTATCCGCGCAGAAACGCTCTATGACCGACATCGCCTCGTCCGGCTGGTCTGGGCAGACCACTACCGTGGAATTTTTCTTTATTATCCCGCATTTCTCGGCCGCAATCTTCTCTATCGTATCCCCTAAATACTGGGTATGATCCAGCCCGATCGAGGTCAAGATAACTATCTCGGGCGCGTCTATTACGTTTGTCGCGTCCAGCCGTCCGCCAAGCCCGGTTTCCAGAACGACGTAGTCGGCGCCCTTGCGTCTGAAATATTCAAAAGCGACCGCCGTATTAAGCGCGAACTCCGACACCGCCGCGTCGTTTTCCTCAATCGCGCGCCGGACGCGCGTAACGATCTCCGCCAGCTCGTCGTCCGCTATCTCCGCGCCGTCTATGCGGATACGCTCGTTGAAACGCCTGAGATACGGCGAGGTAAACAGTCCGGTCTTATACCCGGCCTCCATAAGCGCGCTTGCCGTCATGACCGCGGTCGAGCCTTTGCCGTTCGTTCCGGCTATGTGGATATATTTAAGTTCTTTCTGGGGATCTCCCATATGCCCGAGCAGTTTCAGGAGTGCCTTATTTCCCAAAACGCGGCTGAACTTGGGCCTGCTGTGGATGTATTCGATCGTCTCGTTATAATTCATATTTTCACCCAAAATCAAAACGCCGCGCAATTACCGCGCGCGGCGCGTATTTATCTTTTAAACTTGATCGTATTTCATAAAAACGTCTATTGCTGCGCGGCCTTTGCGAAACGGTCTACGATATACCTGTTCGCCATATTCTCCAGCTCGTCGTTTAATGGCGCAAGCTCTTTAAAATCGGGGTACTTGCGCCTCAGCGCGCAGGTCAGTATATAGTCGCAGAGCTGCGGATTCTTGGGGAGCAGAGGTCCGTGCAGGTAGGTCGCGATCACGTTTTTGTAAATAACGCCCTCGTATCCGCTTTTACCGTCGTTGCCGTTGCCGTACGCCACCTTGCCGAGCGGCGTATGGTCGCCTATGTTCGTTCTGCCCGCATGATTCTCAAACCCGGTTATCGGCTGTTTGAACTTAGTACAGTGCAGTATGACGTTGCTTATCAATCTGGTATCGCCCGCGTCGGTGTATATGTCCAATATTCCAAGTCCCTCGATCTTGGTCGTCGCGGTTTGGTAATACTTGCCGAGGAGCTGATAGCCGCCGCAGACCGCGACCAAAACGCCGCCCGCTTCGACGTAAGCCTCTATCTCCTTTTTCTTGGCGAGCAGCTTGTTGCAGACTATCTCCTGTTCTCTGTCCGAGCCGCCGCCGATGAAAACTATATCGGTATCTGTAAGATCGATATCGTCGTCTCGACTCGTGCATTGGTATACCCGAGCGCCTATCCCCCGCCACTCGAGCCGCTTGGTCATGCAGGCGATATTCCCTTTGTCGCCGTATAGGTTTAAGAGGTCGGGGAACATATGCGCTATTTTTATGTTATACTTGGGAGCCGGAGCCGCGACCGCCGCGGTCGTCTCTTTAATCGTCGTATTATCGCTCATTAGCTGACCCCTCCATTGTCAAGTTCTTTTTTAAGCTCCAGCAGAGCCGTCTGAGTCGGATACAACGCGGTGTAGTTGACGAGCACGTAGCAGACCTCCGCGTCGGTTTCCAGACATGCGCGCACCGCCTGCTTCATATCCGAGGTTATCGAATTGACCTCTATATCCGCATATTTAAACCTCAGCGCTATGTCGTAGAGCCGTATCCCGGTCGTCGTGAGCGTGTTTAGGTTCTCGTCGCCGAGCTTGTCGAAATCGACGTCCCAAAGCCACGAAACGTCGCGCCCGTCGTTGGCCAGGTCGTTTATCGCTACGATTACGTCCTTCTTCCGCTTGTCCAATATTACGGTCTGTATCGCCTGATTAAAGCCCGCCGGGTTCTTCGCGAGGTTGAGTATGACCGGCTTGCCGAGGTCGATAAGCTCCATTCTGCCTATCTGCGGCTTGTAGTCGCTGAGCAGGTCGTTGAACTTTTTCGTTCCTATCTTCATAACGTTTAGCGCCGAATAGACAGCAAGGATATTATATATATTGTAAAAGCCCCTGTAGTTTACGTCTATGCGCTCTTTGCCGACGTTGAACTTCATCGACTCCGAAAGCTCGACGTTGGTCGCCGGGAAGTCTATCTTTGGGCGCTTGTTGCCGCAGTTCGGGCAGTAATAATCGCCCAGCTGGGAATAGTGAAAATAGTTATACTCCTGTTCGGCGCCGCATTTTACGCAGAAACGCCCTTCCTTGGTCTCGTCAACCTGAGGCAGCACCTGTTCCGAGATCCCGAAATAATACGCCTCTCTGCCCTCGCCGAACTGCGCGGTCAGCGGATCGTCGCCGTTTAGTATAAGCTTGACCCCGTCCGCCATGTCGATCGCCTCGTTCAGCAGGTCTACGGTGATGTCGATCTCGCCGTACCTGTCGAGCTGGTCTCTGAACAGATTGGTTATTATCATGTAATCGGGCTTTATATACTTAAACACCCGTCTCGCGGACGCCTCGTCCACCTCGAGCACGGCGTAATCGGCTTTGAGTCCGCCGCCGAGTCCGGCCGCCTGCGCAAACGTCGTGGCTATACCGCCGAGCATGTTCGCCCCCAAAACGTTGCAGACCGTGGTATATCCGCATTTTTTGAGCGCCGAGTTGAGCAGATTATTCGTCGTCGTCTTTCCGTTGGTTCCGCAGGTGACGATAACGCCTTTGCTTATCCCGCCCTTTAATCTCGCTATAAGGTCGGGGCAGATCTTGAGCGCTATCGCTCCGGGAGTCGAGGACGATTTCTTTCCGACTAATCTCCCCGCTATGCTGGCCAGCTTCGCCGCCCATATGGCTAAAATTTTTCTCATTGTTTACCGCTCCCAATACTTTTCCTATTTGATATTCTATTATTATAGCCTACTTCACGCTGATTTGCAATAATTTTATTGACAAATAAACCCTCCGGGGAATACCATAATTCGGCATATATGCAGATATATCCCCTAAAAACGCGAAAACGACGGTCTACGTACCGCCGCTTCCGTAACGCATAATTTAAATTTACGCTTAAAATAAAAGTTCTGAAACCGTTTATCGCCCCCTTTTAAATTCTCAATACAACGGCTATCAAACGCCGCGGGATCATAATATGATACAGATGAGTCCGCCGCTTCCTTCGTTTATTATCTTCTGAAGCGTCTCCTGCAGTTTCATCTGCGCGTCGTCCGGCATTCTGTTAAGTTTGTTATGCAGCCCCTCGTTGACCAGCTCGTGCAGAGACTTTCCGAATATGTTTGAATTCCATATGCTCTTCGGATCGTTTTCAAATTCGCTCATAAGATACTGCACAAGCTCCTCCGACTGCTTTTCGGTGCCCACGATAGGATTGACCTCGGTCTCTATATCGGCGCGGATCATATGTATCGACGGCGCGCTCGCCTTTAGTCTGACTCCGAACCTCGAGCCCTGGCGTATTATCTCCGGCTCCTCCAAAGTCAGCTCGTCGATCGTGGGAGAGACTATACCGTAGCCCTTTCTCTCGACCTCGCGCATGGCGGCCGCCACCTTGTCGTATTCCTTTTCGGCTTTTGCGAGCTTTTCGATATTTTCAAGCAGTTCGCGTCTGTTATTTATCTTAAGGCCGCTGCGTTTTTCCACTATCTTATAGAACAGCTTATCGGGCGCCGAGACGCTGAGCGCGGCTCTTCCCTCTCCCGCGTCGATCCTCTCGACGGCGGCGCTCTGCACGGCCTCGCAGTCTAATAGTTTATCCTTAAGCCCGTTCACGTCCTGGATCTTGCGTATGCCGCTCATCGAACCGAACACGTGTTCCTTTAAGACCTTTTTGATCTCGTCGCCGTCGTCCAAGCCGTCGATCCACGCAGGGATCTCGACCCGTATCTCCTTGAGCGGGAACTCGTATAATATGCTCTGCATGATGTAATTTATATCCTCCCTGGTAAGCTCCATGCAATTGACCGGTATGACCGTTGAGTTATATTTCTCCGAGAGCCTTTCGGCGAGTTCTGCGACCCGTTCGGAACCCGGTTCTACGCTGTTCAGGAGTATGACGAACGGTTTTTTTAGCGCGGTAAGCTCGCTCGCCACCCGCTCCTCCGCGTCTATATAATCCTCTCTCGGGATGTCGGTTATGCTTCCGTCGGTCGTAACCACTATCCCGACAGTGGAATGTTCGGCTATGACCTTCTTGGTGCCTATCTCGGCGGCGCGCGCAAACGGCATCGGCTCGTCGGACCACGGCGTGTTGACCATTCTCGGCTGTTCGCCGTCCAAATGACCGAGCGCGTTCGGAACTATATAACCCACGCAGTCGATAAGCCGTATCCTGAAATCTGTGTTCCCGTCTATACTGACCTCCGCCGCCTCGTTCGGGATGAACTTCGGTTCGGTCGTCATGATCATCCGCCCGCCCGCGCTCTGCGGCGCCTCGTCCATAGCCCTGGCGCGTTTGAAGTCGTTTTTTATGTTGGGAATCACAAGCAGATCCATAAACTTCTTGATAAAAGTAGATTTGCCCGTCCTTACAGGGCCGACAACGCCTATGTATATATCGCCCTGCGTTCTTGTAACAATGTCTTTGTAAAGATTTTCTTGCATTTATTCTGCCTCCTTAAGTATCGGCCGTTCGACCCGCCTGTTTGTTCATTATTATGCTCAGCCGTTTAAAATTATTACGCCGCCGCGCAAAAAACGCTTTGAAATACGCCGGGAAAAGCGCGGCGCGGAGATCAAAGCGCCGTTTCTTAATAACAAGTATATGACGGACAACTTGCGGATATAACATAAAACGCATAATATAAAAAGAATAATTATAATATATGCAAACGTTTATATACGCGCCTTATCCCGCGCCCGCAGGAGAGGCGCCTTAGCTGAACGCGCGGGCAGATAGGAGATAGTTATGTGCGGAATTGCTGGATTCGCTGATTTTGAAACAGACGTAAGAAAATACGAGAGAACGATAAACGCTATGTCCGACGCTTTAAAGCGCAGAGGTCCCGACGAAAAGGGCGAATACGTCGCCGAGCATATAGCCCTGATACACCGCAGGCTCGCGATAGTGGATATAGAAAACGGCAAACAGCCTATGCGCAGGAATACCGGCGGCGGGGAATACGTCCTCATCTATAACGGAGAGCTGTACAACACCGCCGAACTAAGACGGGAACTGACCGGTCTGGGCTATGAATTTGAAGGACATTCGGACACCGAAATCCTGCTGCTTTCATACATTGAATGGGGGATCGGCTGTCTTAAAAAGCTGAACGGGATCTTCGCCTTCGCGGTATACGACAAGAGAGACGAAAAAATAGTCCTCGCAAGAGACGGCGGCGGGGTAAAGCCGTTATTCTACCACTACGACGAAGCCCGTAATACGCTCGTCTTCGGCTCCGAGATCAAGGCTCTGCTAGAGCATCCGGATATAAGCTCAAGGGTCGATAAATACGGCGTGGCCGAAGTATTTCTGATAGGTCCGGGCAGGACCCCCGGCGGGACCGCGTTTATCGATATAGACGAGATAAAGCCGGGGCATTACGCGGAGTTCAGCAGGGACGGCTTTTATATAAAACCGTTCTGGGAGCTTAGCGCGCGCGAACATACGGACAGCGCCGACGACACTATAGAAAAGGTGAGATACCTCGTAGAGGACGCGGTGAGAAGGCAGCTCAACTCGGACGTTCCGCTCTGCACCCTGCTCTCCGGCGGTCTCGATTCGAGCATAATCACCAAGGTCGCCTCGGATAAGTTTAAGAACGAGTCAAAGACCTTAAACACCTACTCGGTCACCTATACCGACAACGAAAAATACTTTACAAAGAGCTTTTACCAACCCACGGGCGACGACGCGTTTATAAATATAATGTCCGAGTTCACCGGCTCCAACCACACCGTCGTGACGCTCGATAACGACGAGGTAGGCGACGCGCTCTTCGACTCCACCATAGCGAGAGACCTGCCCGGCATGGCCGATATAGAATCGTCGATGCTCCTGCTTTTTAGGGAGATAAGAAAGAAATTCAAGGTCGCCCTGTCCGGCGAATGCGCCGACGAGATATTCGGCGGCTATCCCTGGTACACGAACAAGGAAATGTTAAACGCCGCCGACTTCCCGTGGAGCGGGAACACCGAGATAAAGGCCGGACTTATAAACGAGAAGTACACGACCTTCGACCCGACCGAATACGTAAATTCAAGGTACAGGGAAACGATCGCCTCGGCGCCCATGACCGGATACGAGAGCGACATAGACAGGCGGATCAAGGAGGTGTCCGTACTGAACTTCAAGTGGTTCATGCAGACCCTGCTCGACCGCAAGGACAGAACGTCCATGTATAACGGGCTCGAGGTCAGAGTTCCGTTCTGCGACCTTCGGATAATGGAATACGTATACAACATACCCTGGGAGATCAAAGCGTATTCGGGACGGGAAAAGGGTCTGCTGAGAAAGGCGTTCAGCGGAATACTTCCCGACGAAATAATTTACCGCAAAAAGAGCCCGTATCCAAAGAGCCATAACCCGGTCTACCTAAACAACGTCAAGGCCAAGGTCGAAAAGATCCTCGCCGATAAGAACTCGCCGCTGCTCGAAATAGTGGACGCGAAAAAACTCAGGGAGCTGATAGACACCGAGGCGGGAATGTTTAACAAACCCTGGTACGGTCAGCTAATGAACTTCCCGCAGATATTGGGATACATGTATATGATAGACGTTTGGCTCAGGGAGTACGACGTCGATATAGTCTGATATGATACGCCGCCCGCTTGCTGGCCGAAACAAGCGAGCGGCCTTTTTATTATTCGAGTTTCAAGTTCGTTCTGCGTTTTGTTCAAGTTTCAATCGCCGTCCGCGCTTTATTTGAGTTAAGCCGCGTCTGAGTTTCATTCAAGTTCAGCCGCCGTCCGCGGCCGAGTTACGGCTATGATTTAGGCGCGTTTACCGCAAATCTCCGCCCGCGTAAATATCCTATCCGGGTCTTGAGATCGCTCGCCGACTCATTGACATAATAGCATCAAGATGTTAAAATATATTTAATAGGTTCGGCGTTTCGCATACTCGCGCGATACGCGGCGGAGCTAAGACATAGGGGAGCGGAATACAAATGAGACATGTAAAAGAATGTATTCTTCTGATAGCGGTATTGAGTCTGATATTTACGGCGTCGTGCGGATCCGGCGGCTTAGGCGGCGTATATTTAGACTCGTCTGCGCCCGTACTGGAGTTTGAGCCGGTAAAGACGAGCGAGGACGGGAAAAACGAATACTATCTCTTCGACGACAATCCCGAACATTTAAACCCGAACTTTTTGGCGGACAGCGCGGACGCGCCGAGCTCGATCGCGCATTTCGAGGATCTGCAGCCCGGGATATACACAGTGTTCAGCTACCATCACCGAGGCGATTCGGTAGACTACCGGGCCGACCTGTATTACGACGCGGCCTTTACCGCCGAAGAGGGCGGCTCGTTTAAAATACTGAATATAGGTCTGGATCACAACTGGGACTGGAACCAGGCCTGGGCGGATTATTCCAACACCCCCGTCCTGGCGCCCGAATACGTACAGACCTTTAAATGCTCCTGCGCCTCAGACTGCGGCTGCCGCACGGGGCGGGACTGCTACACGCCCGGCTGCGAATGTATCGTCAGAGACGAGAGACGGGATCCTAAGACCGCGCTGTTCGACAATATCGGCGCGGTGAAAGAGGTATCAGGCTCGGACATAGTTCTGCTCAGCGATCACATAAGCTATATAAGCCAAAACGATATAAACCACTTCAGATACGGCGGCTACGACGAGCCTATGTGGATGATGCTGAGGTTCGAGGTCGTATCCGGCTCGGTAACGCTGGATACTATAGCGTATCAGGATAAACAGACCGCGCTGAATAATATAAAAACGGTGATGAGCCCGGGGAAATTCGAACACGAACCTCAGTATAAGGGGATCGCTCAAAACGCGCCGATCGTGGAAGCCGAGCTAAGTTACTCGATCGGCGACGACGCGCCGTCCGGCAGACTTCCGATAACGGTCAAGAATATGCGCGTTCCGGACGGACTTACCCTGACCGACGGCAGGTTTGCGACCAACGTAAACACATGGCGGGAGGAGGATCCCATAGCCGCCGAGTCCGACTTGATGCTGATCGAATACAGAGACGATTCCAAGCTGGAGCTGTACGGAGCCGAGGCCGAAGGCAAGGACAATATATGGAGGTTCGAACCGTATCACACAAAGATCGTCGAGAGCGACGAAAGGTTAAAAAAATACGGTATAGAGCCGGGCGACCGGTTCGTCCCCAACGACGAGACGAGCAAGCTTCCATATCCTACGGGATACGAGAAATCGACCGACGAATTCTATTCGGACACGGCCTGCAACCTGGGCAACTTTGGGGTTACCTACAGATATAAATTCAACTTTGAAAACAACGGGGAGAAAGAGAGAAAATTCGTATTCGACATGAGTTCTATCGCCGGGCAGGTGTATAGGTTCAGGCAGGTAGACGGATCGGAAAACGTCGTATACAGCGACGAGGGCAACTACATAATGAAGAAATTCGACTACGATCCGGCCGAGGATCCAACCTCGACGAGCGATCCTAAGGAGAGGATAGACCCGTATGAAATGAGCTCCGATATCGAGTTCGTTTTAAGACCCGGAAGCGAATATGAAATATACGTCGAGATAACCACCCTGACCGGCTGCACGGCGCCCTTACATATCACGCTTTCGCTGGACTGAGCCTTATTTAAACCGACTTTCCGCAAATATGAAAACAACGCCCGAGCGTCTCTCTGCGCCGGGCGTTTATAATAAGCAGCTAATTTCGAGCGTCGGGCCGGTATTCCTCTTTAGGCGGATGCACCAGCTTATTGATTATCAGCGCGACGCATATCCCGAGTATCGTCTGCAAGATCCTCGAGACCGCGTACATAACTATATTCCCCGACGCCGTGAGCATGGTTGCGAAGAAAACCACCGACGCGGTGGGTATGGAGCTGCTCTTTTTGGATTTGTTCATCAGATAGATTACAAGCCCCGTACCTATGGCTATCGTTATGAAACTCAGTCCTATCTCGTTGAACCAGTGCAGGTCTATATAGTATATCCCCGCTCCGACAAAACCGCCTATCGTCGTGGCGGCTATCTTGAATATACTAGCCTGTATGGAGTTGTCCAGATCGTTTTGCATCGAAAACACCGCCGCTATACAGGCGAAGTACGGACTGCACTCAAATACGTAGGTCGTCAGAAGATAACAGACCGCGACCGCGATCATCGTTTTTATCGTCCTCATCCCAAAGCCCTTGCGCTCCAAAAATTTAGGCAGATCTTTCACCTATCTCACATCCTTTTCCATTTCCGCTTATCCGCGCCGCGAATTTATCCATGTTTCCGCGCCCGAACGTCCGGCGCCGCGAGCTAAATCAATTTTTGATCAGATCCGCTGCGGTTTCGGCGCCGGTATGTAAAACGCAACCGCCGCGTCTTACGCTCGGTTATACTTATCCGAATATATCCCGCTAAGCTCTTCCACGACCTCGCCGCCGACACGGTACGACTCGCGGCATTTCTTGACGAACAGCTTAAAGATCTCCTTGCCGATATTCCGCTCTCTCGCGAAATCGACCGTCTTTTCCTCAAATTTGGCGGCGCAGGTCGCGAGCAGCCACGCGGCCGCCATTTGGACATAGTATTCCCCATCGGCCGCTCCGTCCAGACAGTCTAAGACGAAATCTATATATTCCTCTACCAAATAGTGATCTAAAAGAATAACGTAACCTACGCGCCGCTCCCACATATTCTCGCTTTTTATAAACCTTACGGCTTCGGGCTTATACTCCTCTCTATGCTTTTGGATCGACTTAAACGACGATACCGGAACGTCGCAGTTCGCCCAGTTATCAACCATTTTGGCGTATTCGCGTATCTTATCGCGCATATCCTCAAAACTCAGTTTTGAGCAGCCTATGACCAGACCGTGCAGTATTATCTCCTCATGGATATCGCCCTTGGGGATCCTTAAATACTCTTCCCCGCAGAGATAGGCTATCTCCTTGGCGATTCTTCTCATCACGGGAACGCGCACGCCGAGGATCTTTTCTCTGCCGGGAACCAGCTTTTCGTTGAACATCCGGTATTTATCGTCGGCGAGCGTATTTAAATATTCCAGAAATTCCCGGTAGTCCTCGCTTGTAAGTATGGGTTTTGTAATATATTGAAGTTTCAATCCGATCATTCCTTTAATAGTATCATCAAATCAAGATTTAATTATTATAACATTAAGATCAAATTTGTCTTAGAAATAAAGGGAGCGCAAGCCGCGCTCCCCTGATGTAAAACGTTCTTGTAGTTCTCGTTCTAAACTTCGCCTTAGATCTCGCCTATGAGATTGCGGTAGAAGTTTGCGATCGTAGCCTGACGGTACGGCGTGAGCCATATGAAGCCTATACCGCATGTGATCACGCAGAGGATCGCCCAGCCGAGGAAGGTCAGATCAAGCACGAAACGCTCCATCTTATGCCCTTTCATAAGCTCTTTGCTCCTGTTTATCGCATCGAGCGCGCTTATTTCCGGACTGTCCACAAGTATGTACGTAGCCGCCGAATATCTGTACGCGGCGATTATGCCGGGGATTATGAACAAAATCGACCACAGGAACTGGAACAGCGCCATAAGAAAATACATAGCGCCGCATTTTACGAAATACTTAAATCCGGCGAACACGTCGTTAAGTTCCATATACCCCGTCCTTGCGTTTTTGAGCATCGCGCCGCATATACCGAAATCGAATATACCCGCCGCGCAGTAGGAAATAAAGTACGCGACAAACAGCATAACGGTTCCTACTACAAACAAAGCTACGCTTACGTCCGCAAAACTGAAACTGTAGAGTATCGCTTCATCGACGGCTCCGCTTGATTCCCCGATTAAAACGTCAGTAATACTCATCGGCAATCCCGCAAGAGTATATAGCAATCTGGTTATCTGCGTGGGGATAGAAGAAATTATACTCGTTAAGATCCCTCCGACCACGATGATAAGTATCGCGATCCCCCACTTACCTCTCAGCTGATTGAGCGCTAATTGTTTAAGACTTTTTGAAGGCATTTGTATACCCCTCCTTAATCATAAAAATTATAAAACATAAATTTATTTTTCATATTAAACAGCCGCTCCGTATGGATCCGCCGATCTGTCGTCCATTAATTCCACGTAAAAATCAGTAACGGCGGTCTCGTAATACGGATTAAGCAGTATAAACCCATAGACCGACAGCGTCGATAAGATCGTCCAGCCCAGGAAACTCAGATCCAATACAAAACGCTCGCCCTTGCGCCCTTTCATTAGTTCGGAGCTGGCTCTGAGCGCCTCCGTCGGCGACATCTCAGGATTCTCGATCAATATGAACGTAGCCGCGGAATATCTGTACATGGCTACGATACCCGGGATTATAAATAAGAGCGACCACAGAAATATGAATATATACTTTATTATATAAAGCAAAATACATTTCTGCAAGTTCTTAAATCCGCTTACCAGGGCGCTTAGATCCTTGACTCCCGACCTGACAAAGCCCAGCGTATAGGTATACTTGCCGTATTCGGCTATCCCGTATATCAAATACGATACCGCGCCGAGCGCTATCGTAGCTATAAAAAACGGCGGGAATAATATTACCGCGTCAAACATTCCATATATCACGGATAGGATATTCGATAAAAATACGGCCGCCGCCGAGACCGCCGCGGGGATCAATGTTACCGCGGTTATGGCCGCTATAACTTCGTACCAGTTGTTATTCAACTGAAACAGAGCCGTTGTTTTCAGCCTTTTTGACGACATACTCGTCTTCGCCTCCCACTTGATAATTTACCGCCTTTCGGCGAATAACGCCTTATTTGACTCGAGCCGGCGCTTAGGCGCGGACGCCGCCGAATAAGCCCGATCGTCTTATTTTCCAAAACAATTATATCATCAAACAAAAAAAGCGTCAATATCTAATGTTATAGGCTTGTTAATTTAAAATTACAATATACGCATAATCCGCATTTTCATTTAATAGAATGAAAGTAAAAGACAAGCGTGGAGGAATACAAATGAATCTTACAAACACGCCGGATAAAAACGGCAAAAAGAGAAAAAACGCCGAAAACGCGGCGGATCGCGGCGCAAAAAGCTCGCTCGGACGCAGCGTGTTAAGCCAAAATATCCGCGGCGGCGAACCAAGCGCGCCCAAACTCGAAAAGAGTCTTAGTAAAAAGAGATCCTCTTCCGCCGCCGTTTCGGACATAGGCTTAGGCCGGCGCTTAGGCGAAGACTCGACCGGCGGCTTGGCTCGGCTTAGGACAAACGGCGCAGAAAAATTAAAAACGTATCCGGCGAAAATAAAAAAAACGGGCGGCTTTGAGCTAAAAGACCGCTTTGATCCGGACTCCGCCGAATATTCCGAATGCGAGAAGTACACGGCGGTCCTGCTCGACGGAAAGAAAATATTTAAAAACTTGGTCTTCACTGCGCTCGGCGGGATAGTAATAATTTTGATATGTCTTACCTTAAAGCTGTCGGGCGGTCTCGACGCTCTCGCGGGCGGCTTGGAAAGCTACGGCGTCTCCGACGCGATAACCATAACCGAAGCGGGCAACACCAGCTTTGAAGAGGAGAGCGGAAATATACTCGCGGCGCTGTCGGGCGCCGCTAAATTCATACTCGGCTTTGATTATTCCGATCTGAGCGAAACTTTTAAAACCGAGATCCCCACCTCCGCCGTGGTAAATTCATATTCTATGGTAAAAGACTTGAGCTCATCCGAGGCGCCGACTACTCCGACCCCGCAGCCGAGTCCTTCGCCCACGCCGGCGCCCGACGACGGCTCCCGCTCTGACATCAAGGAGATCAACGCGTCCAAAAATACTGCGGACGGCGTTCCTCAGATATATCTCGGCAACGAGACCGACTACGGGATAAACGTCGAGGAAGCGCTGGCCTCAAGACCCGCGATAGACATGAGCGTAGAGGGTCCTAAGGTCTTAATAGTCCATACCCACGCGACCGAAGCCTACGCCAAGAGCGGCGCGAATACGTACGATGCCACCGAGAGCGACAGGAGCATGAATACTGAAGAAAACGTTGTAAAGGTCGGATCCGTCGTCGCCGACCTTTTTAATTCTAAGGGAATAGAAACTCTTCACGACACCGAACTTCACGACTACCCGTCGTTTAACGGAAGTTACGGCGACGCGCTCGAGACGACTGAGCAGTACCTTGAAAAATATCCGAGCATCCAGATAGTGTTCGACCTGCACAGGGATTCTATCGTATACGACGACGGGACCATGGCCAAGCCGGTAACCGAGATAAACGGGCGCAAGGCCGCGCAGCTGATGTTCGTCGTCGGAACGGACGCCAACGGGCTTTATCATCCGAACTGGCGGAATAACATGACCTTCGCGATCCAGCTCCAAAACGCTATAAACAACAAATACCCGACCCTGATGAGATACATAAACCTCAGACAGGAGCGATTCAACGGCCACACCACCAACGGCAGTCTGATAATCGAAGTCGGCTCCAGCGGAAATACCTTAGACGAAGCGATCTACGGAATGACTCTCGCCGCCGAAGTTATAGCCGACTACCTGCTCTCGCTGTAGCCGCAAATGCAAGCCGCCGTTTCCATCTAAATACATAAAGCCGATAATCCGATATGCGAACAGATTATCGGCCCCTTTTTTACGCCGCGATAATATGGCGCGGCTTTTCTCGCGTATAAACCTTATCAAGATCCGCGGCGGCGTTTCTTTCCGAGTCCGCCGCCCTAATACTATCCTTCTCCCGGCGCCTATGGTCGTTTTTCGTTAAAATCATAGCCGCGCCGTTTTCTCACTCGCTTACCCTCAGTCTGTCAACTATACTGCGCTTTCTCATATTCTTATAGCATATGATCGGCGCGGCGACCGAGACCGCCAAGAACGCGGGTATGCACAGTAACATCGGCGTTATGGTAAATCTGTAGGTGAAGAACCATATTTGATTCGCAACGCCGCTTACTATCGCGTATACGGCCAGACTGCCGAGCGAGAGCGAAAACGCGGCGGTCAGCAGTATATATAATACCCCTTCAAAGACCAGCATGCTTTTTAGCTGCTTTCCCGTCATGCCTATCGACTGCAAGACCGCAAGCTCGAGCCGCCGCGTCTGTATAGACGTTACGACCGCGTTGACGAAGTTCAATATCCCGATGAGCGCGAGGATAAAACTCAAAGCTCCGCCCACAAACAGATACATGTTCCTCACGCTTTCAAACTCTTCAATATAGATGTTACGCGAGCGGTAATCGATATCGGGATCTACGTTCTCGCAGTAATCTTTCAGCCATTCCTCGGCGGCGTCGTAGTTTTCCGGCAGAACGTTGAACGCCGTTTTCATCGCCCCCGTATCTCCGGTCTGCGCTATGAACTCGTCCGAATACGTCGTAAAATATATATCGAACGCATGACTGTGCTGAGGAGACAGCGCGTACGGAATATTGCCAAGCGCCATGACCTCGTATTCTTTCTTATTCCCGTTCCCGAAATCTATCTCCACGGTATCGCCCACCTCGTAAAAATGACCGTCGCCCTCGGTCGATACAGTCGTGACGACGACGTAATCCCCGGTTTTGAACTTCTCCATATCTATCCGTCCGTCGAATATCTCCATCTTTTCGGCGACAAATTCGTCGACTCCGTATAAATGCGAGCGCATAGAGCCTTCCTCGCCGAGCAGGCGGTCTACCTCCGCCGCGTATTCCGGCTGCGGGAAGATGATATCGCGGTACGATTCAAGAAGGCGCTTGCCGTTTTCGAGCTTTTCGCCGCTCAGCTTATGCAGGCTCTCCTTCATATAGACGCTTCCCATTTCGGTTATCCCTTCAAGCTCGGATATCCGGCCGCGAAGATCGGCTGAGACGCCGTCGTAGATCTCCGCCGCGGAGCTAAGATTTGTGATCGACGCGTCCGTTACATAAAAATCGGACACGACGGAATTTTCGATATATTTATCCATATCGAAACCGTTTACAAGAGTTACCGTTCCGTTCAACAAGATCAGCGACAGCGAAAGCGAGATCACGACCGCCGCGGTCTTCTTCTTGGTTCTGCCTATGTTTCCGACCGCCATCGACACGGGCGTAACGCGTCTTGTCTTCTTGCGCTTTTTACGAGTTTGAGACGCGTTATCGGTATACCGCACGGCCTCCACCGGCGATATCGAACACACGAAGCGGCACGGCTTGATACAGCTTATCCAGACCGTTATCAATGAAAACGCCGCGCCGCCGATAAAGATCAGCGGATTTACCGAGATCTCATAGTCGGAGCCGATAGACAGCGTTCCGGAGACGACCGGAATAATGAATACCGAGAGCAAATACCCGAGCAGAAGCCCCGCGGGCACGCCCAGCAGGCTCAAGAGCGCCGCCTGTCTCCTGACTATCTTCTTAAGCTGTTTGTTGGTAGTTCCGATGGTTTTCAGCAAACCGTAAAACTTTATCTCATTGCTGACCGAGATATAAAATACGTTATAGATTATCAAATACCCCGATAGCATGATCAGGATCAACAGCCCGGCTATCAACAAGATAGTCGTCGCGTCCACCGTAGACGACATATAGGCCCAGTTCACTCCGTCGTTTACATCATCGCCAAAGCCGCAGCGCTCCTTCAGCTCTTGCATCTGCCCCTCTAAATTCCACGAACTCGCGAACCATATAGACGGGTGTATCGAACCCGAGTCGTAAGAACTCTCGCCGAATCTTTCGGGAACTTCCGTCCATACGGGAGCGACCTCGTCAGCGTATTCGCGCGAGAGAAACGCCTCGTTTGCGGCAGACACGGCGTCCTGTTCCCAAAATCCGCACAGCTTGAAGTTTTCGCTGTATTTTACTCCGTTCGCCGTGAACTCAAGCGGGACCTCCGCGCCTATCTCATGCGGAACGCCGAGCGCGTCCAATACGGCGGTCGAAGTCGCGACGTCGAGCCTCTCCTTGGGAAGTCCGCCTGTCGTCGGCATGGCGAACGACCACTCCGCCGCCTTCTCTTCCGTGTATCTTATCTCGGTGTAGGTCTTATTAAGCGCCTCGTTTTCCGCGAAGCCTATGAGTATATTGTAAGATATATCCCTGACCTTCGGGTCGGCGCACACCTTTTCATACTGCTCCTGCGTCAAATATTTAAAGCCGCCGTGAGCCTTTGTCCCGACCTGGCGCATAGTTGACAACTGAAACGACTCTATAACGCTAAGCCCCACGGTGAACACCGTAGCGAACAACACAGACGTCAGTATTATCGCGATAACCGCGACTATGTTCCTTGTTCTGTTGCGCCTTAGCGAACGTCTTGACAATAGGGATATGCTCTTGGAATTATTCACGTTAAACATTCTTATCACCTATTATCCTTCCGTCCTCGATACGCACGATCCTGTCGGCCATTTGGGCGATCTCTTCGTTGTGAGTGATCATAACGATCGTCTGCTTAAACTTGTCGCTTGTGATCTTTAAAAGTCCCAGCACGTCGAGACTGGTCTTACTGTCCAGATTCCCCGTCGGCTCGTCCGCAAGGATTATCGCCGGCTTGGTAGCGAGCGCCCTCGCTATCGCGACCCTCTGCTGCTGTCCTCCCGAAAGCTGAGACGGGAGGCTGTCCGTCTTCTCCGACAGACCGAGAGTCTCGATAATATTTTTTATATGCTTATCGTCTACTCTGTTTCCGTCGAGCTGAATAGGCAGAACTATGTTTTCGTACACGTTGAGCGTCGGAACAAGATTATAGCTCTGGAAAATAAAGCCTATCTTCCTGCGCCTGAAAATGGTCAGCTCGTCGTCTTTGAGCGTAAATATGTCCTTGCCGTCCACGACGACCCTGCCGTCCGTAGGTCTGTCGAGCCCGCCGAGCATATGGAGCAACGTAGACTTGCCGCTTCCCGAAGTTCCGACTATCGCAGTAAATTCGCCGCTCGGAACCGAAAGATCTACGCCGTCCAGCGCCTTGACGAGGGCGTCTCCGCCGCCGTAATACTTTTTCAAATTTTCAGTCCTTAAAATATCCATAGCGTTAAAACCTCCAAAAAAATTTAGCGTATGTAATCTTTTCTACATACGCTATTTTATCAGGCGATTCTTTCGACGTTCTTTCTGAAATCTTACAGTTTTGACAGATTTGCCTGTTTGGGCAGAAACACGGAAAACACGGAGCCTTTTCCCGGGCTCGACTTCACCTTGATATATCCGCCCTCTTTGGAAACTATCTCGCGCGCCAGATACAGGCCGATCCCGACCCCCTTTTCGTCGCGCGCTCTCGGCGAACGGTAAAAACGCGCGAAGATCTTGGCCGTCTCCTTCTCCGAGATCCCAACTCCGTTATCTTCGACGTCTATGCATACAAACATCTCGTATTCCTTGGCTCTAACCTCTACCCGGCCCCCGGAAGGCGTATATTTTACGGCGTTGTCAACGATATTCGTCAGCGCCTCGAGCGTCCACTTAAAATCGAATACCGCCGCCAATCCGGGCGCCGCTTCGACGCTTAGGCTAACGCCCTTTTTGTCCGCCGCCGCGCGGCAGTCGATACCGCCTAATAATTTATCCACGCCGTTCTTGCTCGGCTCCACATTTACTATGCCGTTTTCCAGACGCGAGAGCTTTATCAACGACGAGATCAAAAAGCTCAGTTTTTCGGTCTGCTCCTCTATCCGCCCGGCGATCTCTCTCGCGTCGTCGCTCAGATCGGGCGTTTCCTTTAAAAGCTGAGAGTATAGCAGGATATTCGAGACCGGCGTTTTCGTCTGATGCGATATGTCTGAGATCAGAGTTTTTATCCCGTCCTTCTCCTCCTCGATCCGTTTCAAGGACGCGTCTCCCGCCGACAAATACCTGTGCAGCTTGGATTCGATCTTAGACAACCTCTTCTCGGTAAAAGAGCTTTCATAAAATTCGCCGTCTATCGCGGCGTCGAGCGCCCGGTCTATACTCTGCAGCGTTATCGAGGCGCGCCGGTAAATCGCGGCCGCCAAAACGGCCAACACAACGATAACGGTCGATAAAATTATATACAACATTTCTACTTCTCCCATACGTAACCTATTCCGTAAACCGTTTTTATAGGTATCCCGGTCAATTTTTGGCGGAGCCTTTTCACGGCGACCGACAGCGCGTTTTCTTCAACGAATTCCGCCCCGTCCGACCATACCCGCTCGATAAGCGCGTCGCGCGTCAGCGTTATCCCACGATTCTGAACGAATACTTTTAAAAGCCGCTGTTCGGTCTTGCTAAGCTCTACCGGCGCTCCGTCCACGCTGAACTTCATATTGTCAAAATCAAACGCGTATCTTCCCAAGGCGTAGACGTTCGTATCGCCGTAAGCGCGTCTTAAGACCGCGCCAACCCTCGCCCTGAGCGCCGCCAGTGAAAACGGTTTTGTTATATAGTCGTCCGCTCCGCTCTCAAGCCCCGCGACAATATCTATCTCCATATCGTTCGCCGTCAAAAAGATTATAGGGACCCGGCTCCTTTCGCGTATCTCCCGGCAAAAATCCACGCCGTCGCCGTCCGGCAGATTTATATCGAGAACTATCAAATTAACCGATCCGTCAAACAGCTTTCTCGCCTCTTCAAGGCAAAACGCCTGCGTAATATCATAAGTATTCAGCGACAAAGCCAGCCCGTTATTCAGCGCCCTGTCGTCCTCAACGATCATTATCTTCATCTATCTCGCTCCTCTTCATACGCCGTTTTTTCCTACCCGAGCCCTCTCCTTCACACCCGCGCGGTACGCGCGCCAAGCCGCCCCGGACAGAAATTTTTATCCTAATACATTATATACTTTCAGCCCGCGCCGTCAAGCGCCTATGCGAAAGCGCCCGCGTATAAAAGCCCTCTTTCCGCCGTTCCGGTCAAGTATAAAAATTGGCGGCGTTTTAGATCGGCCGTATCGGATCCCATAATCAAAAAGCGAGCGGAAACAACTCCCGCTCGCTCAGCTTTATAAACTTTTATCGCTCGTCAGTTTAATACGGCCCGCCTCTTACGCGATCGCGACCGCTCCTCCGCTTTTGGTTATCGTATACTCCCGCGTATAGTCGGACTCCTCGCCCCGGGCTATCACCGTCAGCGTATGAACGCCGTCCGCCAGCATGCCGGCGCTCAGGTTAGTTCTAAAAGGTATTTCGGTCTTGGTATCGAGCCAAATCCCGTCTATATAATACTCGACCGAATTTGTGTACTGCTCGGGCTGATATACGTAGCCGTATATAGGTATTATCTCGTCGGCGCCGTAAGACCTGCCGCCGTCAGCCTTAACAAAAGCGAACCTGGGCGTATCGCCGTAGGACATGAGATACTGCCCGTTTGAAAACGCCTCGTCCATGACCTCGACAAAGTCTGGTCTGTATTTCAGGTCGAAGCCGATTATCTCGCTCTCCATATCGTGGTTGAAGTATACTATGCTCTTAAGCTGCGGATACCTCATCGCGGCGTACCAGTACATGTTTCTGATCCTGACGTCGCCCCATCTGCCGACGTCCTCGTTTGTATAAGAAAACCGCGTCGCCACGCCGCCCTCGCTTATCGCAAGCGGCTTGTTTATGTTATATTCTTCCATGAAATCGGTTATATACCTGAGCGAATTGGTCGTATATCCAAACTCGCCGAGGGTGAAATATATCTGCGCCTCGCGGCTGGTCACGATCTCAGCGTTGTCCTCGATCTCGAGACTGCTGAAGAAGTCCTTTTTGGAGAAGGACGACACGCCTATCCAATCCACGTACTCGTCGCCCGGATAATAGAACCAAAAAGGTCTGTCCAAAGAGCCTCTGTCGTTAGGCGACCACATGACCGCGAAATTCGGGTATTCGTGAACGATGTCCGCGACCTTTCTGAAAGCCTTGACGTACGCCGACGGCGAATCGCCGAGATAGCCTATGTTCATCTCGCCGCCGAAACGGATTATTGTAGGCTTGTTATACGCCGCAAGATTGTCGAGCGTCTCTCTTATGTAACCCTCGTTCATATCGTTCAACGCGAGGTTTATATCCTGGATATTCCACGGGACCTGACTTACGCAGTCCTTCTCAGGGATCAGATAACTGCTCGGCTTAAAAAGCTGGGTCTGAAAATCGTCGAATTCTATATACGACGAATACATGCCGAAATCATGATCGAACACGGGCGGCGTCCCGATCTCCGGATCTCCGTTGCCGTCGCTCACTATTCCCGCGTAAACTCCGCTGCGCGGCTCCAGTCTCGCCCCGTAATAGACCGCTTCCTCGGGCGCCCCTTCGGTATACAGCTCGAGTTCGGTCTTATCGACCTTCTCCTCCATATCGCGGAGCAGTGCGTCCCAATCCCATATCTTTGTTCTAAAACAGTTTATTTTAAACGAATTATCCGCCGCGTCGTAGCCGCCGTTCATATTGTAATCCGACCAGCCCCACCAAACGTTATACTCGTCGCCGAGATAGACCAAATCGTCCACGCTGACGCAAGCGTATCCGTCCAGCTCGTAAGCCGGTATCTTTATCCCGTTTATCCTCACGTCGAGCGGCGAGGTTACCGCGCTGTAATTAGTTATATTTATCGTCTGCATTTCAGGATATGAGCCGATATCCGACAGCGTCCTAAAATTTAAGATATTGCCGTCGAGATTCATCTCAAACCCGTATCGAGTCAGATCGTCGGCCGAGATCAATATCTTATTATCGCAGTAATAGCCCTGTATTCGATACCCGTCCACATACACCGGAAAGTCGGTCAAACTGTAACTGCCCGAAAAGCCTTCGCTCTCCTCCGCCCCGGCCGTATATCCTCCGAACGCGACCAGCGCCGCGATCAAGACGCCGAGCGCAAAGAAAACGCCAAACCTGCTTCTTTTTCCGTCTTTATACTTCGTATCCATCCCATCACTCCTTGATATTTATATATTATTTGACGGATAGAATACAAAAAAGTTCCGATATATGAAAATATTGTTTAAATATACGCAAGACGCTTCATAGAAACCGCACGCGCGGCGCGGCTCTTTACTCCGTAGTCACAATAGCCGTTCTGGTTGCTTCGTCCCACTGGACGTCGAAGCCGAGGTTTTCGGATAAGAACCTGAGCGGGACCATCGTCTTATCGTTTATCAATCTTGCGGGGACGTCCATCGTCGCGGCGCT
>CAJFTO010000014.1 GCA_904419955.1 Candidatus Roslinia caecavium
GTTAAGCTTCCCTACGCTGAAAATACTTGGTGGGCGACCGCCCGGGAACATAGGTAGTTGCCGGAACACGACCGATACGTTTACGTATCGGTCTTTTTTGATTTGTGTAATATTGTATTTACAAAATTTTATTGACTGAATCTTTGTTTTAGGATAAGATATATATATCGTCAATTCTTATAAAACGTAAATAAAGCTACATTTATATAAACAGATATTATAATTAGGAGGCATAATATGAAAAATATAGCGAAACGGTTTATATGTAGGTCGCTTGTTTTGGCTATGCTGGCGCTGCTCCTGCCAACTGGCGCGGGTACGCTCACGGTCAGAGCTTACAGCGGCGGCGACGGTACTGAAGATAATCCATATCTGATCTCGTCGGCGGAGGACATGATAGAACTGGCGACGGCTGTCAACGGAGGAAACAGCTATAGCGGCGTGTATTTTGCGGTCGCGAATGATATAGATCTTGAAGGATGCGAAGAAAATCAATGGACCCCGATAGCCAGTAGTTGGTCAACACCATTTAGGGGAACTTTTAACGGTTGCGGATCGTGATAAGCGGATTGTATATTAATAACGGTTCCGACTTTCAAGGTTTGTTTGGTTGTCTTAACAACTACGGATCAATACTTAATCTCGGCGTATCCGGCTCGGTCAGAGGTCATAACTATGTAGGCGCAGTTGTCGGCGAGAGCTGGGGTACAGTAAGCGACTGCTATAATGCCGGCGCTATAACCGGAGGTAACTATGTAGGCGGCATAGTTGGCTATAACGGCGGGAGAGTAACCGGGTGTTATAATACCGGCGACGTAGCCGGATACTATGAGACCGGCGGTATAGCCGGCTATAATATCGGCGATGTAAGCAATTGTTATAACGTAGGAACGATATCTGGTGGCGGCGGCGTGGTTGGCTATAATCATAATCAATTTACTGAAGGTAGAATAACGAATAGTTACACACTTGCGGGATCTGCATCACGAAACGGCTATGGCTCTCCGTTGACTTCTGAGCAGTTCGCAGATCAGTCAGCTTTTACCGGCTGGGATTTCACGTCTACATGGACAATGAGCAACTGGCTGGGAAGACCTGTTCTGAAGAGCAGTATAGAGGGAGGTTCGGGAACGGAAGAAGATCCGTATATTATCCCGGACCTTGAAATGCTCGAGAAGTTCCGCGACAGTGTAAACTCAGGTACTACGTATGTGGGCGAGTATATAAAACTCACGGATAACATAGATATGTCCGAAAGCTACGGCGAGACTGCGGGCAAAGACGACGCGGCGGTATCGTGGACTCCGATAGGAGATAGATCGCACTCATTCCAGGGAAACTTTAACGGCGGCGGATACGAGATAAGCGGGCTGTATATCAATAACAGTGAAGCTAATTACCAGGGTTTGTTCGGTTATCTTGGCCCCGGCGGAACGATACATGAGCTCGGCGTTTCCGGCTTGGTCGCCGGCGGTTACTCTGCCGGAGGCGTGGTTGGCTATAGCCGGGGCGACGTAAGCGCTTGTTATAACGCCTGCACCGTAACCGGCAGCAGCGCCACCGGCGGCGTGGTCGGCTCCAGCTCCGGTTCTGTAGGCGGCAGTTATAACATTGGCTCTGTAATTGTCACAGGCGACAATGCCGGAGGCGTGATCGGATATAACTTTGGCGACGTAAGCTCTTGTTATAATGCAGGAACGGTCGAGGGCGGGTTAAATGTCGGCGGAGTAATCGGCTATAACCTTGGCGAAGTAAGTTCTTGCTATAACACCGGAAACTTAATCGGCGAAGGATCCCATGTAGGCGGCATTGTCGGATTTAATTTAAACGGAGCCATAGTAAACGCTTGTTATAACAACGGCGACATAAAAGGCGATACAAGCGTCGGAGGCGTGGTAGGTATAAACAATTCTAACGCCACGGTAAGCTCTTCTTATAACATCGGCTTTGTGAGCGGCAACGAAGATGTCGGCGGCGTGGTCGGCGCAAACGAGGGCGTTGTAACTCACACTTATTACAATAATGAAGTATATGCAGCTCCGGACGATATGGAAGGGGCTACAGGCAAGACGACGGAGCAGTTCGCGTCCGGCGAGGTAACATGGCTTTTACAAAGAGGTTATGAGGAAACAGGAGACCTGATGTATCAGGTATGGGGGCAGACGCTTTCGGGCGAGACTCCGGACGCGTGTCCGGTACTGACGAACGATAGTACAAAGGCGGTACTGAAAGCAACGTTTATGACGACGGACGAGCATGCGGATTCTTTTACAGAATACGCGGTGGAGTACGTCAATATGAATGATACCGTGACGCTCCCACAGACTCCTTCGACTATAAACAAAACCGAATTCGCATATTGGACTACCAGCGCGGATACGGCGGCGAATCCGCCGTCTAATACGCAGGATAACGCATTTGACGCTTCGATAGGCCTGACGGAGGACGCGACGGTATACGCGGTATATGCGAGACAGTTCATATCTACCGATGTTTCGACGAAGATATATCTGCACGTCGGCGATAGTATCGATCTGGATTTGAATGATTATATACGGTTCGCGGACGAGGGCTTGAGCGTTCAATCCGGCATATTCAATTTTGAGGTAGCGCAAGGCTCTGCGCTCCCTTCGGGGTTAAGTTTGAGCGACGGGCGGATAACAGGAACGACTACGACGGCTGAAATAACGAACGTATCTGTTACTGTGACTGACACGGAGCCATACGTATCGCTTGCGGCGCTCGATCCAGATCCCGCGGTTGTGACGGCTAATCTGACGTTTTCGTTCACTATAACCGATAATTTGGAAGAAACCTTTACAGTAGATCCTTCTGATGCATACGGCAACACCTATTTTATAGAAGACAGAGAGGACATGGAGGCGCTAGCGAAATACACAATTAGAAATTCAGGCGTAGGTTTGACTTTTAAGGTGAAGAATAATATAGATCTTGGAGGAAGCGAGGAGAATCCATGGACGCCTATAGGCTTTAGTTTTCGGTTCCGTGGAACTTTCGACGGCGACGGGCACAAGATAAGCGGGCTGTATATAAATAACATATATAACGGTTATCAAGGCTTGTTCGGCGCTCTCGGTAACGGCGGCACAATACGCAGTCTCGACGTATCCGGCTCGGTTACGGGCGGCGGCGATGTAGGAGGCGTGGTCGGCTATAACTACGGCGGCGAAGTAAGCGATTGCTGTTATTCAGGATATGTAACCGGGACTTACGATGTAGGAGGCGTGGTAGGTTATAACAATACGGGCGGCATAGTAATAGATTGCTATAACACCGGCGTCGTAAACGGCAGCAGTTCCTATGTAGGAGGCGTGGTCGGATATAACAATACGGGCGGCACAGTATTAAATTGTTATAACGCCGGCGGCGTAAACGGCAGCGGCGTCAATGTAGGCGATGTAGGAGGCGTGGTCGGCAATAACAATACTGGCGCTATAGTAAGAAATTGCTATAACACCAACTTGGTCGTCGGCGATCATTTTGTTGGCGGCGTGGTAGGTCATAACCTTGGCGGTGAAGTAAGCGGTTGCTATAATAGCGGCGACATAAACGGCAGTTCTATTTCAGGAGGCGTGGTCGGCTATAACAATACAGGCGGTATAGTAGTAGATTGCTATAACACCGGCGGCGTAATCTGTAGCGGGTACGACGTTGGCGGCGTGGTCGGCTATAACTATGGCATAGAAGTAAGCGCTTGTTATAACACAGGAATGGTATCGGGCAGTTTCAATGTAGGCGGCGTGATCGGCTCAAACGCAGGTACAGGTACGGTAACCAACAGCTACTACAATAGCGACGTATATAGGGACGGCGACAGTACGTCCGGCGTTACCGGCATGACGACGGAGCAGTTCGCGTCCGGCGAGGTGGCGTACCTCCTGCAGGACGCTCAGGAGGAAGTAGAGGGAGTTAAGCCTCAGGTATGGGGACAGACGCTTTCGGGCGATCACAAGCGACGTTACAAGGTCGATACTGAAAGTATCGTTTATGATCGCGGGCGAGACCGAGGGTTCTTATACCGAATACGCGGCGGCTTACGCAAATCCGAACGGTACTATAACCTTACCGCAGAACCCGACTTCAGACGAGTATAAATTTACTAAGTGGTCGCAGACTCAGAGCTTAGGCGGAGCCGCTTTCACGGATCAGACGCCGGTTACGGCGGATACGACCGTATACGCCGTAGTCGAGGAGATGTACGGAAGTACGGACGGAGAAAAGAAGATAGAGACGACTTACGGTACGGCGGCGACTCAGGACCTTTCGAAATATATGACATACGCGGCCGGAACGGAAGCGTCCGGAAGGTTTACGTATGAGATAACCGGCGGAAATATAGACGACGATAATCTTACGAATAACGGTAATAAAATTAACGCGACGATAGACGGCGACACGCTGACTATCCCGGCGGATACCAACGCCGACGCGTATACGATCAAGATAAAGGCTACGGCGAAAGAGCCGGAGATATCTCTGGCCTCGGCGGACTACGGTACGGAACCGGTAAGCCTCGACGTAACAGTCGACGTAAACAAGGCGGCGTCGTCCGTAAGCGTCGCTCCGACGGCGAACGCGCTTACCTACAACGGAGATGCGCTGGCGCTCGTAACGGCCGGAGAGGCTGTAGGCGGAACGCTGGTATACCGTCTCGGCGACGAGGGCGAATATACGGAGAATATACCGCAGGCGACGGATGCAGATACATATACGGTATGGTACATGGTTCGGGGCGATAATAACCACAACGATACCGAACCGCAGAGCGTTGAAGTAACTATTGAAAAGCAGCCCGCGCCGACGGCTACTCCGATAGCCACGGCAACAGCGGCTCCAACGGAAGCGCCAACGGCGCTCCCCGCTCCTACGTCTACGGCGACAATAGAACCAACAGCGATTCCGACAGCAACTGCGACTCCGGCTCCAACGTCAACGCCTAAGCCGACGGCGACGATCATTCCTACGGCGACTCCGGCTCCGACAGAAGAACCGACGGCGGTTCCCACTGCAACGCCAAGCGCAACGGCTACAGCGATACCGATACCGCCGCAGACGCCGGCGCCGACTGCAACAGCAGTCCCAACAGCGACGCCTGAGTCAACGTCAACGCCTGAACCTACGGCGACGGCGCCAATAAAGCCGCCGGTTGCGACAGCTACGGCCGCTCCAACAGAAGCGCCAACGGCTACGCCGGCTGCAACTGCAACGGCAGAGCCAACGGAAGCGCCAACGGCAAGTCCTGCGGCGACCGCGATCCCAACGGCGCTCCCGGTTCCTACGTCTACGGCGACGCCCACGTCAACGCCTGAACAAACGGCGACTCCGGATCCAATTTTAGACTGGTCGGTTTCGGAAATCGAGAACGGGGCGATAATCGTAACGGCTCCGACGGATACGCCTGCGGGAGAGGAAAATTATCTTTATGTCGCTAAATATACCGACGACGGTATTCTTGAAGATATAGAGATATGCAGGTTTACGACCGAAGCGGGCAGGACGGAGTATGTTTTTGAGCCGAATAGGATCGTAGAAAACGAAAACGTTCGTATTATGCTGTGGGATGGAGCTATGAGACCGCTTATCTAAGGAACCAATAACTGCCGCAAGAATATAAATGATTTTAAAGCGGATCGCCGAGGGTTTTACGGCGGTCCGCTTTTGATTTCGGACATGTAATAATATCCCTAAGTTTTGCATAAAATTAACTAATACTAAACTTAGGATGTGTTGTCAATGTTTTACGCGATCAAGAAAAATACTTTGATTTTTGCGGTTTGCGCCGCGGCGCTTATAATAGCCGCTTCCGTTGTTATGATAAAAAATTTTACGCAGGCCCCGGGCGGATATGAATCGAGCGTTGCGACATCGGCCGAGAGCGGCAGGGTTATACTTATCGACGCCGGACACGGCGGTATTGACGGCGGCGCGTCGGTGGACGGAGTGTTGGAGAAGGATATTAATTTAAAAATAGCGTCGATTTTAAGCGATTATATAAATATAGGCGGAGACTGCGCCGTTATGACTCGGGAGAGCGACGTATCTCTGGGAAAAGAAAGCGGCGATACCGTCAGAGGGCAAAAGCGGAACGATTTAAAGGCCCGGGTCGATATGATGGGGTCGACCGGCGCGGATATCATGGTCAGCATACATATGAATAAGTTCGAGCAATCCCAATATAGAGGCGCGCAGGTAATATACGCCGAGAACGTTGAAGACAGTATGTATCTTGCCGAGAGTATCCAGACGGCGCTAAGAGAAATCGATCCTGAGAACGAGAGACAGATCAAGAAAAACGAGACCGGAGTGTATCTGCTCAAAAACGCGACGATCCCGTCCGTCATAGTTGAATGCGGGTTTATGTCTAATCCGGAAGAACTGAGTTTATTGCAAAGCGAGGAGTATCAAAAAAAGATCGCCATGTCGATTTACAAGGGAATAGAGCGGTATTATAGTTCAGCAAACGAAAGCGGTGGAGCGGCGAATGATCTTGGTTCGCAATAATAGCCGCGCCTCGAGCTTTTGGATACATTATATATAATTAAGATCTGTTTATAACATAACAAAAAAGAACGCTTGCGATTGGAGTTGCAGCGTTCTTGTTATTATATGGTCGAAAATATGAGACCTGATCACATACCTCGACATACTGCGCTGTGTATATACGGCGTATAAACGCGTTTTGACGCTGCGCGCATATGTAAGGACCGCGGCTAATTGACGGTCAGCTCGATCGGATCTTCAAGCGGTGAGAGAGATTCGAGACTCTCCCATATAAAAAGTTTAAGCGTCGGGTTTTCGCCCGCGTCGATATTCACGGTTATTTTTTGCTCCTCGTCATTCTTAGCGGAGTAATCGATCGTTTTAATATCTCTGACGCAGTTTGCTTCGGCGTCCGCATACGCCGCGAGGACTATCTTAGCGTCGGTAATGTCGTAGCCGGTGTAATTGGATACTAAAAGCTCGAACGCGTACCCGCCGTCGGCCTCTTCGGTAACGGAAGAGATCTTCGCGTCTATATACAAGTACCAAAATTCAAGGTTGTTTGCCTCGGCGTATTCCTCGGCGCAAGAACCGCCTCTCCCGATTATAGTTATGTCGTAATTTTCAATGCCAAACGCGTTGTCTGCTATAGATTTAACGTTGGGCGGGATCGTAACGCGGGCGCGGCAATTTGCAAACATACTGTCGCCGATCGAGCTTAGCCCTCTCCCGATTTTTATGTTTTCGAGATTGGAACAATCGGCGAACGCTCCTATCCCGGTGTTTTTTACGCTGTCAGGAATTTCTAACGCTTTCAGCGCTACGCAGTTTGCGAACGCATAGTCGCCGATATTTACGACGCCGTCCGGAATAGTTACGCCGTCCAGCCATTCGCAGTCATAAAAGGCGTAGTCGGCTATCGTCGCGGTTCCCGGTCTTATCTCTCTTGATTCGTATATGACGTATGGAAAATCCGTGTTATCCCTACATTCGATCAGGCAATTGCCTATGTAGAGCAGTGAATCGCTCCAATTATCATCATTGTTATAGTACGCGGTGTTGGCGAAAGCCGATCTGCCAATATCGGATACGCTGTCCGGGAGTTCGATCCAATCGAGTTTTTCGCAGGCCGAAAAAGCGCCGTCGCCTATGGATACTACGCCGTCTTCTACGGTCAAGCTCTCGAGGCCGCAGTAGTAGAAGGCTTCGCCGCCTATTGTTCTGACGGAGGACGGAATAGTTATATCCGTTAAGGAGCCGCACTGCACAAAAGCGCCGTCGCCTATGTATTTGATATTTTGCGGGAGTTGGATACCGGAAAGTTTACCGCACCCAAAAAACATTCCCGTACTGACACCGGGCAGTCCGGTTCCGATTTGCGCGTTTTCGAGAGCCGAGCACGATCTAAAAGCGTATTCTCCGACGCGTTCGACGCTGTCCGGGATCGTTATATCGTAAGGTTTGCGCAGCCGTAAAACGCGTGATCGGCGATCGACCTCGTATCCGGTCTTATCTCATAGCCGCCGCTTATCCCGATGTCCGCTTGGATCAAGCAGTCGCCGATATACAAAACGTCGTCGGTCCAGTTTGCCGGGTCTTTATAATACGCGGTACCCGCAAAAGCGGATTCGCCTATATCGATCGCTCCGCCGGGAAGAATTATTTCAGAGAGGTCGGTACATGAACTAAACGCGCGTTCGCAAATTTCGGTAACGCTTTCGGGTATGGTTATGCTCTTCAACGCCGGACATGATGAAAAAGAGAGTTTGCCGATATACGTAAGGCCGGAGCCGAACTCGACGTCGGCGAGCGAGGAGCAGTCTTCAAAAGCGCCGTCCTGGATCTCGGCCGCGCCGTCGGGGATCTTTATAACGGTCAAACTGTCGCAATTCCAAAACGCGTTTTCTCCGATAGAGGTCACAGGCGTGTCTTGGATACTATCCGGTATCTCTAATTCGATCGGGGAGCCGGTATATCCGCTTATGGTCGCTTCGCCGTCGTTTATCGCGTATATTAACGCGCAATCCGCGTCCGGGATGGAATAGGTAAAATTGAGCTTGCTGAGCAGAACCGAATTGTTTTCGCCAATATTTAGGTTATTCCAGCGATCGTGTCCGGCGTTATAGATCGCTCTGTCCAGCCGGCCGCAATTTTCAAAGACCTCGGAGCCTATATCTGTAACTCCGCCGCCGATAGTAACGCCGATCAATTGAGAATTATCGTAAAAAGCCCTGTCGCCTATACTCGCTACGCTGTCGGGAATAATTATCCTCGGCGCGAGCGAGCATGAACGAAACGCGCTTTCGCCTATATATTTAACTCCTTCGGGGATAGCGGCGCTTCTGAGATAGGAGCAGCCGTAGAACGCGTAGTCGCCTATGCTTACTACGCTGTCGGGAATGGTAACGCTCGAGAGCATCCTGGCTGCGCTAAACGCATTCGAAGCGATCGAAACCGTTCCCGGTTTTATCTCGTACGAGTTTGAAATATTATAAGCCGCTTCGATCAAGTGATTGCTGATATATAGCGCGCCGTCCGTCCAATTATTGTCGTTGTCATAGTATTCGGTTCCTGAAAACGCGTCCGAGCCTATGCGTTCAACGCTGTCCGGAATCGTTATCCCACTGAGTTTTTCGCAATTGTAAAAGGCGCGGTCGCCAATAGAGGTAACGCTGTCGGGAATTTCTATGCTTTCAAGATCGTTTAGCTCTGAAAAGGAATTGGCGCCTATGGATACGACCGGCGATCCATTTATCTCGGACGGTATTTGGACAGATACGGCGTCTTCGCTGCAATCCGTTATTTCTATTCCATATGGATACATTTGATAACTTAAATATTCATAGGAGCCGTGTGAAGCAGAGCTCTGATCCGAGCTTGTTTGAACGATGTCAATATTTTTGAAGTCCTGAGCGGTCGCTGCGCCTACGGAAGGGATCAGCGCGGTCGCTAAGGTAAAACTGGATATGATTTTTACTATGTTTTTTAATATTTTCATAATAACCCTCCACCGTAATAATTTATAATATTATAACATGTTTTAGCTATATGTGTCAAACAAAAATGATAATTTATGTTTAATATTGTTGTAAAATGTTGAATTTTCGATAGAAATGTTGTTATTTTTTAGTTATAAACGTTCTTTTGTTATATTAATAGCGGAATCGATTATTATCTTGCGCTTAAGTTTAAGCCCATATATAAAAAATACGTCTTAAACGCCGCATTGGCGCTTAAGACGTAAATAATAGGAAGTTTTAACGGCGTCCGATGTAATTTGGATCACAGCGGAAACCGCTTAGTTTAACGGTTTTATTGATTAATGTAGTTATAAAAGCCGTTGAGCATTTGAGCCGCCTGCGCTCTCGTAGCCGTAGCCTGAGGAGCAAATGTTCCGTCGCCCATACCGTTGATTATTCCTATCTCAACCAAGGAATAAACAGCCAGTCTCGCATAGTCTCCGATCTCAGCGTCGTCGCTGAAAGATCCTGTCGACGACGGGTTGGGGCTTCCAAGAGCTCTGTAGATGATAACGGCCATATCCTGACGGGTGATGTTCTGACCAACGCCGAACGTGCCGTCCTCAAAACCGGTTATAAGGCTGTTGTTTGCCGCGGCCGCAACATAAGGCGCGTACCACTCGCCGGCTACAACGTCGCTGAAACTTGAAGTCGCCGATTCGTTTACCGTATATCCCATGCACATAACTATCATCTTAGCGAACTGTTCGCGCGTTACGTTATCGTTTGGAGCAAACGTGCCGTCGCCCATACCGTTTATTATTCCAAGGCTTGCAAGGTGATTTATAGCCTCCTGAGCCCACTCAACGTCGCCCAAGTCGGTGAATCCGGTCGTGGTTCCGGGAGCCGCAGTCGGAGTAGACGTTCCATTGTTTGTGGTTCCGCTTCCGCCCCAGCCGCCGGTTGTTCCGCCGCCGCTGCTATAGCTGTTAGAAGAAGTGTAGGCTATAACTGTGATTGAGCCTCCTATCGAATAATCCGCTACTTCGCTCGGAGAGAGCGTCAGCCTGTTGTTGCTGAACATTCCAGAACCGACGTTAGCGCCGTTAACGGTTACTCTGTTTATGTAATATCCGTTGGTTACCGCGAAGGTTATTATCAGGCTATCTTCTCCGTTAGGTTCGATATTGCTTACAGTAGTATTTGTAGAAGACGAGTTATGGCTAACTAAACCAGAAACGCTTACGCTTGATATGCCGTTATTCGTTGTTATGTAGAGATTAAATACCTCGCCGTCGCCGCCTGTCATATCAGATATTTTGTTTTCAACGTCTTCCATTGCTTCATCAACGTCCATCTGAGCCGATACGACGGAGATTCTTGCGTTTTCAATAGCCGAAGGCGAGGACGTGTCTGAATCCAAATAGTTCTCAAGGGTCTCCGCTCTTTCAACCAGGATCTCCAAAGCGTCTTCGGCGTCAGAAATATATCTTCTCAGCTCCGTACGATCTTCGGAAGAATAGTCGGTGTTTGACGCGTATCTGTTTTCATACGTGCTGAGTCTGCTTGTAACCACGGTATTTTGCTTTTTAGCTGATTCAAGCACGTCGCTTGCGGTCATAGCTTCAGTTTCTCCCGAAACTATTATGTTGTATGCCGGCATATCGAAAGTTACAGTGAAATCTTCGCCGAGCGTTTCGCCGCCTGAGATATCGACGTTATCAGCAGCTAATTCAACGGAACTGATTTCAGCAACTTCAGCCGTAGCTTCGGGTTCTTCTGTGGTCTCCGGCTCTGTTGTAGCTTCCGGCTCCGCCGTAGTCTCCGGTTCTGTCGTAGCGTCCGGATCCGCCGTTACTTCCGGTTCGGTAGTAGCCTCTGGTGAAGAGGTAGCTTCCGGTTCGTCCGTAGCCTCGGGCGACGAAGTCGCTTCTGCAGGAGTATAGTAAACGCTTGTGAACTTATATCCGCGCTGCGCCGTGCCCTCAACCGTTATCTCGGTTCCTTCAGGAGCTCTGGTCGGCGAAACTTCGAGGTTCGCGTTATCGGGATCGTCTACGGTTATTGTGTAGTTCTGACCCGACGGAGCCGAAGTAGCCGTAGGAGCTGAAGTCGCTTCCGGTTCGCTTGTAGCTTCAGGTTCTGGAGTAGCTTCCGCGTCGGCGGTCGCTTCCGGATCGGTCGTCGCGTCCGGTTCCTGAGTACTTTCAGCCGTTTCTGTCGTCTCTGTTGTTTCTGTGTTAGCTTCTTCTGCGATAGTCGTTTCGCTATCGCCTGCGCCCGCGTTTTCAGCGAACGCCGACATTGGCAAAGTGAAAACGATCATGCACAGCGCCAGAAGAAGCGCGATGCTTTTTAAATTTTTCATCAATAATCCTCCATATTATTTATATAATTGATTTAATTTATTTTTTTCATTTTAATTTTCTTCCCGGATAAACATAGGGAAGAAGTCGACGCGCGGCTCAAGGAACTTGAATTTATGTCCCGGTTCGACGAAGTCGCTTATCTTATCGAAGATTCTGTCCCAGCGCCAGAACTCGTCGCTTATGTTCATATAATCAAGCAGCATTTCAGTTCCTTTGGGAGCTACCGGGTGCATAAGAACCATAGCCGTTCTTACCATATGCAAAGTATTGGTAAGAATTTGATTTCTCAGCTCGCTATGCGTCGGGTCGCCTTCCTTTTCCATTTTATCGGCGACCGCGATATTTTTAGCCCAGTATTTATTGGCGTCTCTTATATAGCTGTCCATAAGGCTCATGACCGTATGGAATTCAAACTTGTACATCGCGTGTTCGTACTTCAAGATAGTCTCCTTAGAACTGTGGAGAACGTCTTCCGATACTTCGCCTTCGGGTAGAGCACCGTCGTTGTACTTTTGCAAAGTATAGAAGCAGGAACGCGCTACGCGGTTGAACACGTTTGAGAGCAGTTTGCCTTCCTTCTGGACCGGGTCTGCGTCTTTTTCGCCCGCGGTCGGGTTGAGCGGCTTCGGCTGGAAGCTCACGCTCTTCATGCTGAGTCCGAGACTCAGGAAATGCGCCCTTAAATGCTCTGCCGAGTAGTAGTCGAGAAGTTCTTCAGCCATAGGCGGTTTGATATCGCCGCTGCTGCTCGCTTTTTTATTCAAAAACAGTATATGGTTATTCGCTACCAGCGTCGGAAGCGTGAGCTGTCCGTCCTTTGGCTTGGTCGTAAGGTTATCCTTACCCTGAGTCGCCATAAACATCGCCATTTCGGCTATGCCGTAGAAGTAGATGTTATCCTGCCCAATGAACTGGTACACCTTGGCGTCCTCGCTCATCCAGTACTTCTTCCATTCGTCGTCCGGCGCGCCTTGTTGTTTTAAATATGTTTTTGTAAACGATATAGGAGCCCAGAGCGATTCCGGCCATACCCAGATAGTGAGTCCTTCCTCGCCGTCTAAAACGGGAGCGGGAACGCCCCATTCTATGTTTCCGGTAAGCCTGAACGGAACGAGCGTTTTTCCCGCGCGGAAACGGATCCCGTTTTCGTTCAGGAGATTTTTAGCCGCTTCGCGATCGTCCAGATTTTTAAATATCAGTGAGAACGAAGTTTTGTTTTCCTCCGTATCAAGCTCGTGCTCGGGAAGCTCCGCTTTAAGTCCTTCGTACGTCTCGAAGAAATCGTTCTTTACATATAATATAGGCGGAAGCATAAACTCCTTTATGGTGGCGCTGACAAGCGGCCGCACGTCGTCCGATTCTTCAAGCTCGCCGACGTATTTTTTAAGCAGGTCGCTGAACTTCGTCAGGTCGATATACCAATTTGCAACGTCGCGCATCTCGGGAGTCTCGCCTGTGAGCGTGCTTTTCGGATCGATGAGGTCGGCGGGCATATACTGATGTCCGAGCGAACACTCGTCGGCGTAAGCTTTGTCCGACTGACACTTATCGACAGGACATTTTCCGACAACCTGGCGGCCGTTTAAGAACTGTCCCGCTTTAGCGTCGTAAAACTGGGAAGTTACCAATTTTTCCAGGAATCCATTTTTGTACCAAAGCTCCATCAGCTCGGCGCTGACCTTAGCGTGGATATCCTTGCTCTCGCCGAGTCCCGAAGCCGCGAACAGGTTCAGGCTTATGTCGTAATCGCTGAGCGTCTGTTTTTGGCTTTCATGGTTTTGTCTTACGAAGTCCTCGATACTGCCGCTGAATTCGCCGCTCTCTTTAAGCTTGCGATAGCTTTCGACGATCGGCGAGCCGTAACAGTCGGTGCCGCTGACGAATATGACGTTTTCTTTACCGATCCTGTCTCTCAGGAATCTCGCAAGTACGTCCGCCGGAACGAACACTCCGCCCACGTGCCCGAAGTGCAGTTTTTTATTGCCGTAGGGCATGCCTCCGGTGATCACCGCGCGTTTCGGAAACGCCGGTCTGGGTATATCGAATACGCTCGCCTTTTTTGGCCTGTTGTAGCCGTTTCTATCATTTTTCATCGCTGCCATTTGCCGCCTCCTGCCAAAGTTCATATGATCTCTATTTTATGGCCAATTTTAATAATACCATATAAATATAAATAAATTCTTACGTTTTTATAAATTTAATATTTCATATCAGTTAAAAACGCCGCAGATAACGCCGTTTATTTGTTTTATACCCCATACTTGTCAATTTGGGGAATTATTTCCCCAAGGGTTTAAAGATTTGATTCCATCCCTCAAGGCCGCGCGAACGATCGAACCGTTTTATCGGCCGAGCGCGGTATCGGCGGTCGGGATTTCTAATTAAGAGCGTTCTCTATCCGCTTTCTCATTCTGTCCTCGCCTATTATGTGGATGATCTCCCATAGGTCGGGGGAGTTTGTCCTGCCGGTCAGGGCTACGCGGATAACCGAACTGACGTCGCTTATGCTGCCTTTATACATATCGGGATTCTTTTTGTAATCCTTAGGCTTTACCGCGTATCCAAGCTCGGCGGTTATATCTCTTACCTTCTGGAACCACGCGGAATTGTCGTCCGAGTAATCGAAGGTTTCCAAATACTTTTCGAGTATTGCCTTTTTGTCCTCGTCCGAAACATTTTCCGGGAAATCGTCCTCTATTTTAAACGTCTCGTCAAAATAGAAGGAGATGAACTCCGTCGCCTGCTTCCAGTTGGTCAGATCCTTTCTCGGTCTCGCCGCGTGTCTGCCGACGTCCAGAACTTTTTCGGTATACTCTCTGTCTCTGGTGAACAGCTCGCAGAATTCGGGATTATATTCCTTTAGCCAGTCCGCAAATTCAGCGTATATATCTTTGACGTCTGTAGCGAGCAAAATGTTCCGGCTTACATCCTCAAATTTCATAATATCAAAGAGCGCGCCCGAATTACTCATCTTATCCAAGGTAAATTCAAAGTCGTTCGCGTCCGCGCCGGGGTTCGCGATACGCCACTCCTCGTAGTTTGAGTTAAGCACCGTCAGCAGATATTCCCAAACCGCCGCGGGCGAATAGCCCTCGGCGCGGTAATATTCGAGACCAAGCTCCGGATCTTTGCGCTTTGAAAGCTTTCTCTTCGTATCGCCGTCCATCTTCATAAGCACCGCGGTGTGACAGTAGATAGGACGTTCCCAGCCGAACGTATCGAACAGCTGAACGTGTATCGGCAGAGTAGAGAGCCATTCTTCGCCCCTTATAACATGAGTCGTTCTCATCAGGTGGTCGTCTATAACGTGAGCGAAGTGGTATGTGGGTATCCCGTCCGACTTCAGCAGGACGAAATCCTGATAGTTTTCCGAGACGTTCAGTTCGCCTCTGATCCCGTCGAAGACCTTAACGTGATTCTCTTCTTTTCCGTTTGAACGGAATCTTAAAACGTATTCCTCGCCGGCGTTTATCCTTTTCTCGATCTCGTCGTACTCTGCGTCTCTATATTTAGCCCACTTGCCGTAATAGCCGAAGTTCTGTTTTGAGCGCGTCTGTTCCTCGCGCATTTGGGTCAGTTCCTCCTCGGTGCAGAAGCACGGATAGGCGAGCCCCATCTGAACCAATTTCTTAGCGAAGCATTGATAGATATCTTTTCTCATTCTCTGTCTGTAAGGCCCGTAGGCGCCGTTGTCGGCGTCCGGATCGGCCGTCGCGCCCTCGTCGAAGCGTATGCCGAAGAAATCCATAGCCGATATAACGAGATCGACCGCGCCTTCTACTTCGCGTTTCGCGTCGGTGTCTTCTATTCTGAGATAAAAAATACCGCCGCTCTGATGAGCGAGACGTTCGCCGATTATCGCGTTATATAGGTTACCGAGATGTACGAAACCGGTGGGGCTGGGACCTATTCTCGTAACCTTGGCGCCGCTCGGTAGATCGCGCGGCGGATATTTTTCCTCATAGTATTCGGGCGTCTTGTCGATATCCCCAAATAACAGTTCAGCGAGCTTATTGTAATCCATAATAGCGTTTCTCCTAAAAATAAATTCTAAATTGCCGATCTGTTTATCTTTCATGTTAATAAACGTTTGTATGACAATTTTTTTAATTTATATATTCTACTATCTTTTTTATAAAAAGTCAATACTCCGCGGCTTTGCGGCGCGTGAATCTGAGTAGAGGCTTCAAGCCGATATCGAGGAATAATTTGATTTTAGCTATTGTTTTTAGTCGTAATATAAGTTTTTTATTGTATTTTAGCACAAATTTTATACGTTTATGTTGAAATATTTTTAAGCGGCAATTCCGCAGCTATTGTTAATTAAGCTGCGGAATGTTATGTTGCATTTAAAATATAAATAACAGTTGACGTTATTTAATCGTCAGGCTCCGTAGTTTGCGGCGACGGCGAAGGAGACGGAGAACTCTCAGAATCGTCCGAGTACGTCTCGTCGATGGGAGCCGATCCGCCTGATGCGGATCCCGGATCCGGCGCGCTTTCGAGAATAGAAGAAGACCCGACCGTTTCCGATTCGGCGGAGCCGGAAGAACTCTGCGCGGAACCGCCGCCTGAGGAACTTACGGCAGGATCGGAGTCGCCTGAGTTTGAGGATTCAGGAATCGAGCTGCCGGAAAAAATTGAAGAATCGTCGGATGCGGCGCTTGCGCCGCCGCTCATAACCGGAGGTCCGTAGTCGTCGTACGAGCTTTCAGATTGATCCGACTCGTCCGAGCCGCCGGTTGACGGGGAGGTCGATCCGGACGTTTCGTAAGCCGACGTATCCGCGGCGCTTTGAGCGCTGTTTTCGGCTTGCGGCCGAGCGTCGTTTTGGCTTGATTGGTCGGCCGAGGAATTAGAAGCGGAGGCCTGGGCGGCGGAGCCGGAACCCGTTTCGGAATGCGTCGAGCCGTCAGAAGTCGCTGCGGACGAATCGGAAACCGAGGAGCGAGACGCTGGGGAGGAGGCGTTTAAATCGGGCGTTCGGCCTGCGTCCGACGAACCGGAGGAGTCCTCCGCGCCGTTTTGAAGCCGCGGAGCGGCGTTTGTATCCGGCGCGGCCGCGCCGTCCGCATTCCGAGCGTTTGTTGAGTCGGAATCCGGTCGCGGATTAATCTCGTCGGGCGTCGACTCGGATTGCGGCAAAGCCGTTTCCGGCGTTTCCGTCTGAGAAATAGAGTCCGAGGAGGACGGAACGTCTAAAGGTTGCGTTTGATCGAGGTTCATAAAGCTAAAATAGCTCGACGATATGATAACCAGCGCAAGGCACGCGGCGAGACCTGAGACGCGTTTTATATAAAACATTTTTTGTATTTTTTTGTTTTTGTTGGCGAGCGCTTTGTCCAATATCTTCCGCTTTGATTCGTCCGAAAGGGTTATTTTGTCCATCGCTTTTTTATAACCGTTATTCAAAGTCATATTCCTCCTTTAATATTTTTTTTATCTGAAGCCGCGCTCGATGCAATATCGAACGCACAGTAGATTCGCGCTTGCCAATAAAATGAGATATTTCCATTGTTTTGTAGCCCTCGTAGTAGTACAGATGAACGACTATCCTGTATTGCTGAGGCAGGCTCATGACCGCCTGCATTATAGCGCTGTCGCTGTCGTAACCGTCGCTTTCCGCGCTTTCGGGAATATCGTCTATAGAGCATGTATTTTTGTTCCAAAATAGCTTGAGTTTGTTTTTGCAGACGTTTATTGTCGCGCGTATAAACCAAGCTTTTTCGTGTTCGTCGCTTTCAAATGAAAGGTTCTTCTCGAATACTTTAATAAATACGTCCTGTACCGCGTCCTCTGAATCCGGGATGTTTTTTAGGTATGAAAAGGCGAGCCGCAGACACATGTCTCCGTATTTTTCAATAAGACGTTCGGCGTAATCGTTTGTAATCATGCCCGGCGACTCCTCCTTTGCAATTATGTAAATCGGCGTCTGAAGCCGAAAAAAATATTTCCGAGGTCGAATTTTTATCCGCGGCGTATACCTAAACCGTTCCGAATTTTAATATTATCGGTATTAGGCTGCGTATCAAACATACGCGCGGTTATCGCTGTTATAGCGCGCCGACGGCAACGACGTTTCTAAAAAGGCGCGCGCCGTACTTTGCGTCGCCTGCGGTATAAACTGCGTTAACGTCGTTTGTAAGCGCTTCGGATATGCGCGCGGGCGCGAGGCGCGTATTATCGTATAGATCTGAAGCGGCTTTGCCGGGCGCAGATACAATCAATCGTTTTAATTTATTTTAAACAGTAATTCTCTGCGCCAACATATATTGTAACGGTCAGACATACGTTGTCAAGAAAAACTTCCTTTAAAATTTGATTTCCTGCGACGTAAAAGTCGAGTTTTGTCCCGCAAGAGCGGAGGAATCGTTGCCGCGCTGCTGCTATATGCGGATCTTTCGCGTAGATCGATACGCTCGCCCTTTAGCATAATTCGATATTCGGTATCGTCTATGATTTGAGCGAGCGCTGCAAACGCTGTGCAAAAGCGTGACGAGCGTTAATTATAGAGAAACAGAGGCGTTTTCTCAACATTGTCTTATTTTTCTGTGGATATGCGTTTTAATAACGGGCGTTTTATTTCCTCATTTATAATACAATCAAGTTATGGAAAATGTTGCGGTAATTAAAAAATAGCATATGTTTTTTACATATGCTACAAGATGTTAATACTTGGTTTTTATCTATTTTAACGTAAAATATGACGCGCCGATTTATAGAGCCGGTAGAGCGAGCGTCGTTATAAATTTAGTTTTTTCTCCGGCAGACGCTTTGTGTAATACGTCATAGCGGTAATGACAAAAATGCCGGTGAGAGCTTCGGTAATAGGCATTGCGAACCAGATCGAATCGGCTCCGGCAATCGCGGGAAGCGCGGCTATAAGTATCCCGCTTATTACCAGACCTCTCGATACCGAAACGGCAAAGGAGGCGTAAGGTTTCATAAGCGCCTGGAAGTAGTAGGTTGAGAAGATGTTTAGCGGCAGCAGGAGAAATGAAAGCGCGTATGTTCTTATAATTTTCGGCGCCGCCGCAAGGATTTCCGGAGTCGGATCCATGAATATTTTCACAAACGCGAGAGGGAAAGCGAGGCATGCGGTCGTCCATATAAGGCTGAAGAACGCCGTCGCTCCCAGAGAATATTTAAGCGCCTGTTTGATCCTGCCGCCAAGCTTCGCGCCTAAGTTCATCGATATTATAGGCTGCGCGGCCTGTCCGACGCTGTAGGCGCAGCATTGGACGAACGTGCTTATATTGACGATTACTCCGTAGACGGACAGAGCGTTCGCGCCTAAATACTTCATTATCTGACGGTTGAACAATATAGTCAGGATCCCCATCGCTACGTCTATGAAGAATGTGGAGAAGCCGTTTACCGAAATATTGACGAGTTTTTTGAATAATCGAGTCGGGCGCGTAAGCCTTAGTGTGTTTCGTTTTGTGAAGAAATGCGAGAGCATTGTGATAAACGTGATCGCCGCTCCTATTGCGGTCGCGAGACCCGCGCCCCACGCGCCCGTATCGAATGTGAAAACGAATACGTAATCTCCGAACACGTTGAATATACCGCCGGCTAAAACCGCCGCCGTCGCAAGCGCCGGGTTTTTGTCGTTTCTTAAAAATGCGGCGAGCGCCTGATTGAATAGAAACAGCGGCAGAACGAATTTTATCGGTTCGATATAGCGTTCGGCAAGCGGCAAAAGGTCGCCCTGAGCTCCGAAAAATATCAGTATTTCCGTATCGAAGAATATGAACGCGAGCCATACCGCGACTGATAAAATTATTGATCCGATAACGGACGCGGTGAAATACTCCTCGGCGTGTTTTGAATCGTTTTCGCCGCGGCCTTTTATGGAACTAAAGATAACCGAACCGCCTATTCCCATGAGTAGGCCGAGGCTGTAGATTATGTTCCAGACCGGAGCGACCGCGGCGAGCGCCGCTGTTCCGTTGGGACCGTGATACTGTCCGACCATCGCAATATCAACGATGGAATAAATGGATGAGATCAGCGCGCTTCCGAACGCCGCCGTCAGATATTTAAAGTACAGGCTCTTTATGTTTCCTTTTAAAAAATCCATACGCGTTCCTCCTAAAAATCGTTTTGTATAAAACAAAAAGCCGGATAAGAATAACAGACGTCTCAGCCTGTAGCCTTATCCGGCTCGTCATTTCCTATGAATGATTCGCCCTCCGAGCAAGCTTGTATATTATAACAACAGATTTATTTAATGTCAAGCGGTATGATCAATGAGGCGGACGGTTTTTATATTATTGTATAATTCATGTTACGAATTTGTCAAAAATATTACTTGTGTAATTATTGATATGTATGTTATAATACTAAAGATATATTTGCTATTTTTAGTAATTTGAGGCTGAGTTGCAGCTTGTTATCAATATAATCGATAATATTAAGAATCATTTTAGACGGGTGGAGTAACAAATGTTTGGGTTTAGTTATATAGCAAAAAGGATAGCTCCTTATCTTATAATTTTTACGGTTGTGTTTTCGAGCGTTTTTAGCGTCGTCTTTGCCGAGAATGAAACCCCGAACGCGGAAGAGGCGGAGAGCGCGCCGAACGCAGAAAAGACGTATACCGACATAACCTCGCAGCTCAGTATGGAGCGGCGAAGCGAGCTAAGCGACTATCTTTGCAGATTCGGCGCCTGCTATACTACCGATTTCGAGGGAGAGGAAGGCGGCAAAGTCAGGTTCGACGAGGGTTGGAGCGATATTATGTCGGAGATAATCTGGTGGCAGTATTTGGCCTACAGCAAGAGCGACAGAGAAAATCCTAACGCGCCGATATATGGGAATCTTAAGCTAGTAACTCCCGAGGCGCTGAGGCGGTGCGTGAAGGATACTTTCGACGTCAACGAGACTCCGTCCGCGGTCAGAGCAGTAGCGGACAGTTACTATATAGATCACTCGGACGGCAATTACCATCCGCCGCAGCAGGATCCGAGCGGGACTATGTGGACGCGTTCGCCCGAGAGCTGTAAGATACAATATGTTGTAAGACTGGAAAACGGCGATCTTCTCGTTCAATATATCCCGGAATATTTAAAATCCGCTGAGGGAATGCATAGCGGCTCTCTTTACTATGCTAAGCTCAAGGAAGCGTCGAACGATTTCGGCTATACCGCATATGAGATAGGAACTATATCCGCACTGGACGACGAATACGTCGATATGGGTTTTATAGAGGACGCCCAAAACGGAGCGCGCACGGTTTCAAATATTGAGTTCGACTACGAACGCTTTAAGACCTTCGGCGAGCTGGATGAGTACGACGCATATTTAAGAGAAGTTATCTCAAGTCTTGACGGAGAGCTTCCTAACGGTCCGGGCGTAAACGATATAGCGGCGTACATATCGGCGGCTTGTTCAAGATTGTCCAAGGTAGAGCTTAGAGCCGAGGACAACTCGGTCGAGATCGCTCCAGAGGTCATAAGAGACGGCGCTGAAGCCGCCGAGGAAGCGAGCGAACGTCTATGGGATACCGCTTCAGAGTTCGGAGTGCAGCCGAATAAGAACATAACCGTACCTATTCAGATAGTTGTTACGGAACTGAACGAGGAGGGTATGCCGACAGTTACGTTCGACGAAAGTCTTAAGGACGAGGAGTTCGGGTTTAACAATATGAGGATTCTGCTCGGCGATAACAACCACGGAATTCTGCTCGATAAGGCGAGCCTTGATTATATAATAGAAGAGCTTAGCAGCGGTTTTAGAATAGAGTATGGAATGACTGCGAGCGGGTATTTGATAAAGTTTTATAACGCGGCGGGAGAAGAGTTAGACGAAGCGCCGACGAATATTAACTTTTCGATCCCGGCTCAGAATATGTACGACAGCGTATACGTTACGAGCGACGGCCGTGACTTTAATATAGGCGGCGAATTTGACGACGGCAATATGAGCCTTGAATTTAAGACGAAGACCCCGGGCCAATATAAGGTCAAGAACAACGAGCCTAAGATAGACGACATCGGAGACCTTAGCGGGGAGGAACAGGAGCATATAAAATATCTTGTTTCTAAGGATTATTTTACCTGCGTGGGCGGTTCGTTCAGAGGCGACGAGCAGTATACGAACTACAACGCCGCAAGGGCGGTGGCTTCCATGCTGTTCGCGGTGGATACCGATTCAAGAACGGATTACAGCGACGTGGACGAGACGGATCCGAGCGCTATATACGTAGCCTCTATAGAGAACGCCGGGATAACGCTGTATTCCGATCAGGGCGGATTAAAGTTTAACGGCAATTCGGCGGTGGGACTTGAAGATACGCTGGTTAGGAGCATGGCGTTGCTCGTCGAATACAAGGGTTATTATCCGCCGGCAATGAGCGACGACGAGGACAGACCGTACGCGAGTCCATATTTGAATTTCCCTGATTGTCAGTATATGCGAGTCGATTCATTGGACGAGCTTGCGCTTGGAGTCAGAGAAGGGATAATCAACGATGGAATGGCGCTGACTGCGGATGAGAATAGATTTGACAGAAAATCTGCGGCTGAATTTCTATATCGGCTGTTTGAGAGGATGTGCGAGACGTCGCCGGTGAGCTTTGACGCCGACGGGGAATATAGATCGGATACAGTCGTCTTTAACCCGCTGTCTACCATGAGTTTCGAGCCTCCGGCAATGCTATATATATATATAGGTTGTCTCGCGGTCGGTTTGATTTTTGCGGCGCTGTTATATATAATGGGCAAAAAGAATAAAATACATAACGAGACGGCGGAAGACGCCGGAGAAGACAGCGATTATTGGGATGAATTTTAGAGTGTGTTCCTAATATGACGCGTTTTGATATTAAGAATAACAAATAGGTGAGTTTTTAACAAGTATGATGAATTTTCAGTGGATTTAATTAGTAAAACGGCTGAAAGATTTGGTAAAACAAATTTTTTAATTAAAAACGCTTGACAAACAAAAAATTCAGCGGTATAATTCACACGTAAGTTGGATACAGCAATGACGCTGTGAGTTATTAGAACTCACAGCGTTTTTTCTTTATTATAGTAAAATTATTATCCATATTAATTTATATTGAAAGGGTGTTTTTTATGAAAGACATGAACGAGCTTTTTGGCAGCGCGGTATTTGAAGATGAAGTGCAGAGAGTGCGTCTTCCGGATACGATCTATAAGCAGCTCAGAAAAACCAAGGAAGAGGGGACCCCGCTCACGAGAGAAGTGGCCGACGTTGTAGCGAACGCGATGAAGGATTGGGCGGTTGAGAACGGCGTAACGCATTTTACGCATTGGTTCCAGCCTATGACCGGCGTAACCGCGGAGAAACACGACAGCTTTATTCAGCCGGACGGAGTGGATAAAGTTATCATGGAATTCAGTGGTAAAGAGCTGATCAAGGGCGAGCCGGACGCATCGAGTTTCCCTTCGGGCGGACTGCGTTCTACGTTTGAGGCGAGAGGCTATACTGCGTGGGATCCGACGGTCAACGCGTTTATCAAAGACGGAATCCTGTGTATCCCCACGGTATTCTGCTCGTATACCGGCGAGGCTCTGGATAAGAAAACGCCTCTTATGCGTTCTATGGACGCGATAAGTAATTCGGCTTGCAGAATTCTTAAAATACTCGGCGAGACTGACGTTAAACGCGTTATGACTACGGTCGGACCCGAGCAGGAATATTTCCTTATAGACAGAAGCGTGGCTTTAAAGAGACGCGATATTACATATACCGGCAGAACGCTGTTCGGAGCGCCTTCGCCTAAGGGTCAGGAACTTGACGATCACTATTTCGGCGTTGTAAAGACGAGAGTTTCGGCTTACATGAAAGAAGTAGACGAAGAGCTTTGGAAGCTCGGCATACTGGCTAAAACAAAGCATAACGAAGTCGCTCCGGCTCAGCACGAGCTCGCGCCTATCTTCACGCAGGCTAATATCGCTACTGATCATAACCAGCTCACTATGGAGATAATGAAGAAAGTAGCTGAGAAGCATGGCATGAAGTGTCTCCTGCATGAAAAACCTTTCGAAGGCATCAACGGTTCCGGTAAGCACAACAACTGGTCTATCTCGACCGACAAGGGCGAGAACCTCTTAAATCCGGGCAAGAAGCCTCACGACAACACGAGATTCTTATTGTTCCTCAGCGCGGTTATTACGGCTGTAGACGAGTATCAGGATCTGCTTCGTTTCTCGGTAGCTTCCGCGGGCAACGATCACAGACTCGGAGCTAACGAGGCGCCTCCGGCTATCATCTCTATGTTCATCGGCGACGACCTTTTGGAGATACTGGAATCGATCCAGAACGATGCCGATTATGAAAACAAGAAGAAAGAAGTAATGGGCGCAGGCGTGGACGCTGTTCCGGGCTTCGCTAAGGATACGACCGACAGAAACAGAACCTCGCCGTTTGCGTTTACGGGTAATAAATTCGAGTTTAGAATGGCTGGTTCTTCGTTATCTATTTCGGGACCGAACTTCATTTTAAATACCGCGGTAGCCGAGATTCTCGACAGATTCGCAGACGTGCTCGAGCCGGCGGAGGATAAGAACGCGGCGATTTACGACATAGTTAGAGATACTATGAAGAATCACAGCAGAATCATATTTAACGGCAACAACTATTCGGACGAGTGGGTAGAGGAAGCCGAAAAGAGAGGTCTTTTGAACTTAAAGAGCACTCCGGACGCGCTGCCGTGTTTCATTGCGGAGAAAAATATAGAGCTGTTTGAAAAGCACAACGTTCTTACTAAAGATGAAATGTATGCGCGCTATGAAATAGGCGTTGAGAATTACAGTAAGGTAATAAATATCGAGGCTACGACTATGGTTGAGATGGCGAAGCGCGATATTCTTCCGGCGTCGGTTAAATACGTACAGATGCTTAGCGAGACAGCGCTTGCTAAGAGACAGGTAAGCGCAAATATTGTTTGCGATTTTGAGGAAAGCAGGATAGAAGAAAACTCCAAGCTAATCGATTCTATGTATAAAGCGCTTGGCGAGCTGGAGATCAAACTTGCTAAGGCTCACGAGATGGAAGAGGGGCAGAAGCAGGCTGAGTTTTATCACGACGAGGTTCTCTCCGCTATGGAGGAGCTTAGAAAATACGCGGACGAATTAGAGCAGTGCACCGCTAAGGAATACTGGCCGTTCCCGACGTATGGAGATCTGCTGTTCAGTATCCAGTAATCTGAATCATATATACTGAAGCTTAATTGGATAAAACAAGTTTTAACCGGCTTGTTTTATCCTTTTATTTTTATCGGCCGCAACGTTATTTAGGCAGTCGTGATATAAACGGCTTCATATATGCTAAATTTCTATTGATTTAATGTTTTGGCTGTGATAATATAATTAAACAAACGATTCAGGGGAAGATAAATTATTGACGTAAATTATGGGCGGAGACTTTGCTTGAAATTATGATAAAAGTTCTTTTATGATAGGAGGACTCGATTATATGGATTATTCTTTAATTTCTGATGAAGAGTTGGTAGAAATGTCCGCGACCGGTGACAAAAAAGCGGAGGAGTTTTTACTTAATAAATATAAAAACTTGGTTAAATCCAGGGTCAAATCCTATTATATTGCCGGCGGGGACAGAGAAGATCTGGTTCAGGAGGGAATGATAGGTCTTTTTAAAGCCATTAGGGACTATAACTCTGAGAAACAAGTGGGGTTTCATATTTTTGCGGATATGTGTATAAAGCGACAGATTATAACGGCTATAAAAACGTCGCTTCGGCAGAAACATTTTCCGCTTAACAACTACGTCTCTTTAAATAAGCCGGCGTATGACGATGAGTCGGAGCGGACTCTTGTGGAAACGCTGATCGAAAGAGATTCGATAGACCCCGAGGAGCTGTATTTGAAACGTGAAAAGATAAAAGCCTTGGGCGACGAGATCGAAAAGAAATTAAGCGATATGGAAAAGACTGTCTTATCTCTTTATCTCGAGGGGCTGAGCTATAAGGAGATCGCCGAAGTCATTGGCAAGACGCCGAAATCTATCGACAACGCTTTGCAAAGAATAAAACGTAAATTGGACAAACAGATCGATATATAAACCGGTCTTATAAAAATACCGCAATAGGCGCGCTTCCTGTGCGGTTATTTTTTTGCAAAATAACAGTAATCAAATCAAAAAATCAGTTCACAAAAAGACAAAATTACCCCTTGACAATACTGAAACGCGCCTGTACATAAATTTTATCAGTATTTAATATTTTTTTGAAAATAACATTTTGTTAACAAATTATTCATCTAATCCACAGCCTCTAAGCGGCGTATATATAGTTATTCACAGATTTACACACATTATCCACAGGTTGAGCTGAGAAATTACACACAATCAAATTGAATTTTTAAGGTTTTCCACAGGCTGAAAAAACAGCGTATTTGCGGACATGTTTTGATAGAAATTATAAAACCGAATTCTCCGCACAAACGGTGTAATTTTTTGTAAATCATACTGATTACAGAAATTTTGCCATAATTGCTTTCGGCGACAAAAGACGAAAAACCGGCGTTATTTTTTTAATCTATACAGATTTTTATAGGAATAAGTAAAAATATCATTTTACTTGACGTTATAAGAAATTTGTAGTATCATTAAATGACAAGCGTTTAACATTTTGTGAAAAAGAATTATTGAGGTTACGAAACCGCGACGGTTTGGAGAGCGCGGAGCGGCTAAGAGTTTGTGCGTATGAAGGGCGGACGTATGGGAAAGTTTATAGTTATCGAGGGGCTTGACGGAAGCGGCAAGTCCACGCAGATAGACCTTTTGGCTAAGGCGTTAAAAGATAGAGGCGAAGCGGTTTATGCGACTGCGGAGCCGAGCGAGGGTTATATAGGCAGATATTTGAGGGCGATCTTGTCCGAGAGCGTGGAGACGGATATGCATTTTCAGGCGGCGTTGTTTTTGGCTGATAGGATCGACCATGTTACAAACAAAAACGACGGGATAAAGAAATACCTTGACAAGGGATATACGGTTATCTGCGATAGATATTATTATTCGTCTTTCGCTTATCAGGGAACCGCTACCGATATGGATTGGGTCATGGATATGAACCTCGGCTGCGATAAAATAATAAAGCCGGACGTCTGTATATTTCTTGACGTCGATCCGGCGACATGCAAGGGCAGGATAGATGCGACCCGTGAAAAAGCCGAGCTTTATGAGAGGGACGTCGAGCTAATGGCTAAGGTAAGAGAAAACTTTATCTCGGCGCTGGGCAGACTTAAGAATGATGAGAATATTTATATCGTCGACGCAAACAGGGACGTCGACGAGGTTGCAAAGGAGATAATGAGATATGTATAGGAGATTATTTACTTCCGAATCGGTTACCGAAGGGCATCCGGATAAGATCTCGGATTTGATCTCGGATGGGATACTCGACGCTATTTTGGCGGACGACCCAGAAGCGAGGGTCGCGTGCGAGGTCACCGTTACGACCGGTCTGATCTTGATCGTTGGAGAGATAACGACTAAGACGTATGTGGATATGAAGAAGATCGCCAGAGAGACGGTAAGGGAGATAGGCTACGACAGAGCTAAATACGGCTTCGACTGCGATACCTGCGCCGTTTTGACCGCGATCGACGAGCAGTCGGGAGATATCGCGATGGGCGTAGACGAGGACGAGCACGGATTAGGCGCCGGCGATCAGGGGATGATGTTCGGTTTTGCATGCGACGAGACCGAGGAATATATGCCGATGGCGATTATGACCGCGCATAAACTCGCTAAGCGTTTGGCGGACGTGAGAAAACAAGGGATACTTAAATACTTAAGACCCGACGGAAAATCGCAGGTTACGGTCGAGTACAACGAAGACGGTTCCGTTAAGAGGATCGACACCATCGTTGTATCGACTCAGCATGACGAAAGCGTTACCCTTGAGACTTTGAAGAAGGACATAATAGAAAACGTCATAAAATATGTTGTAGACGACAAACTGATCGACGGCGATACGAAGTTTCTCATAAATCCGACCGGTAGGTTTGTAATAGGCGGACCTCAGGGCGACAGCGGACATACTGGACGCAAAATCATAGTCGATACATACGGCGGCTACGCGAGCCACGGCGGCGGAGCGTTCTCGGGTAAGGACCCGACCAAGGTCGACAGAAGCGCGGCGTACGCGGCGAGATACGTAGCTAAAAACGTAGTTGCGGCGGGACTTGCTAAGGCGTGCGAGGTTCAGCTCGCGTACGCGATAGGCGTATCGGAGCCTGTGTCGCTCAGGGTAGATACGAGAGGGACCGGGGCGGTCAGCGAGGAAGAGATCATAGAAAAGATAAACAAAGTGTTCGATCTGACGCCGAGCGGAATAATCAATTCTTTGGATCTGAGGCGTCCTATTTACAAGCAGACCGCGGCTTACGGACATTTTGGCAGAACCGACGTAGATCTGCCGTGGGAGCGGCTGGACAAGGTCGAAGCGCTTAAGAACGCTTAGGTTTATGCGTTTGAGACATGAAATATAAACCGGTGTTTAATTTAAAACCGCGAGCTTTGCCGAATTTGGCGAAGCTCGATTTTATATCACGGCGGATATTCGCCTGAGCATCTAATGAATATATGCGCGGCGCGATCTTGCGCCCGCGGATGGAAAGGCTGTGGAAATATGTCATACGACGGATTTGTTACGCATAGCGTGGTAGACGAACTAAAAAATACAATTTTAGGCGCAAGGATAGATAAGATACATCAGCCGGAGAGCGACGAGATACTGATATCGCTGAGAACGTTCGAGGGAAGTTTTAAGCTGCTGCTTTCGGCGAGCGCGTCGAACGCGAGAGTCCATTTTACCAATGTTTCGAGAGAGAATCCTATGATCGCGCCTATGTTTTGCATGCTTATGAGAAAACATCTTGGGAGCGGGAAGATAATCGGCGTGGAGCAGATAGGTTTCGACCGCGTGATCAAAATAGACGTAGAGAGCCGAAACGAGCTGGGAGATCTTGAAGTAAAGTCGTTGATCGTCGAGATCATGGGCAGGCACAGCAATATAATTCTGACCGAGAGTTCCGGCAGGGTGATAGACAGTATAAAACGCGTCGATTTCACCGTGAGCGCAGTGCGTCAAATACTTCCGGGGATAACCTACGAGCTGCCGCCTAAGCAGGATAAGCTCGAACCTGACGAGTTCGACGTTTTAAGCTATCTGAATATGCTCGATAGACAGCCCGGCGAGACGCTTTTAGATAAGTTGTTACTCTCAACGATAACGGGTATGAGTCCGCTCATAGCGAGAGAGATAGCGTACGGATTTAGCGGTCATACCAAAATAACTATCGGCGAGATCGACACGGCGAGATTTGCGGCGTATCTTGAAACTTTTTTAGGCGATATAGCGGATCATAAATATTCTCCGTGTATAGCTTTTGACAACGTGGAGAAAAAACCGCTTGCGTTTTCCTGCGTAAAACTAAAGCAATATGAATCGTCCGCCCACGTTAAATCTATCGGCTCGATAAGCGAAGCGGTGGATACGTTTTATGAGACCCGGGCGAGGCAGGAGAGGATGAAACAGCGGTCGGCCGCTATGATAAAGCTTGTACACAATAATATAGAGCGCTGTCAGAAAAAACTTGCGCTGCACAGGGAAAACCTTAAAAAATCCCAGGACAGGGATAAGTATAAGATATACGGCGACCTGCTTACGGCGAACCTATACCGTATCAAATACGGAATGGATGAGGTCGAGGTCGAAAACTACTACAGTCCGAATATGGAAAAAGTAAAAATAAAACTCAAAAACGATATATCTCCGTCCCAGAACGCACAGAGGTATTATAAAAGATACAATAAGGCTAAAGCGACCGAGACGCACGCAGTCGAGCAGATAAAGGAAGCCGAAGAGGAGCTCGAATATCTGGAGACTGTACTGAACAGTCTTGAGAAGGCTGAAACTCCGGCGGATCTGTCTGAAATCCGCGAAGAACTGGCAGAACAGGGATATATCCCAAAAAGCGGCGGCAAGCAGAAAAAGCGCAGGGTAAAATCCGCGCCCATGAAGTTTAGATCCAGCGACGGATACGAGATATTAGTCGGCAGGAACAATAAGCAGAACGACGAGTTGACCATCAGGATGGCGTATTCGACCGACATATGGCTGCATACCAAGAATATCCCGGGCTCGCATACGCTTATTAGGACGAACGGGACCGGCGAAGCGTCGGACGCCGCGATAACGGAAGCGGCTCAGCTCGCGGCTTATTACAGTAAGGCCGGAAATTCGAGTCACGTTCCTGTCGATTATACCCACGTAAAGAACGTGAAAAAGCCGAACGGCGCAAAGCCGGGCTTTGTTATATATGATAACTACTATACGATAACCGTCGATCCAAAGCCGATGGACGAGGTCGAAGCCGATAATTGATACGCGGGAATTATTATTATCCAGAGGCGAATTATGCGCAATTAAAAACTAAGCGCTTGAGGATTTCCAAGCGCTTAGAAAGCCGCGTTACCACGGTGGAATATACGGATGTTTCTCTCTGTATTCGGTCGTGGATTCGCCGGTATATTTTTTAAACGTATTAACTAAATACTGTTTGTTTGAGAAACCCGTCTTAAACGCGATCTCATTTAGATTCATGTTTGGATACTTGGTAAGCAGAAACTTAACCTTTTCTATACGCATTTGCACCAAAAACTTTACCGGAGATATATTATAGTACTCTTTAAACAGGCGGCAAAGCTGGTTTGGCGTTACGTTGATTCGTTTCGCCATATCGCCGAGAGTGATCGGCTGATTATAGTAAAGCGTTATAAAATCTATGACCGGCGCCAAGACGCCCGTTTCTATACTATTTTTATTCTCTATTTCTATTCCGACGTATTCCCACAGCTTAAGAAGCAAATTGTAAAACATTCCCGAACTTCTTGTCAGGCTGTAAGGCGTATTGCTCCAAAATGCGTTAAAAATCATATCGAAGGAATATTTCAATTCGTCGTAATACTGCATCAAGTTTTTAAAAACTACGGTGGGTTTATTAAAACCTAAATACGTAAGCAGGTCTTTCACGCATTTTCCCGAAAAAACAATAAATGAAACCTCCCACTTAACGTTTTCGGCCGGATAATACTTATGCGGCGTGTCAGGGGCGAAATAGAACAGATCCCCTTTTTCTATCGTGTGGCAAGTATTGTTTTCGTCTACAAAATACCCTTTCCCTTCAGCGCACAATGCGATCTGATGATTACCGTATCCGTTTGGACGACTTATCCACTGTTGTTCGTGCGCTCGGACGCTTAAAATATATATTGGCAGCATTACCGGACTCATAGAGAGCGCTCCCCTCGTTTTATATACAAACTCTTTATTTTTTCATAATTAATTATATCATAAAATATAGGTTAGTCAAATAAAATCCGTGAAATATTATAACGGTATATCAATATATTGCAATTCACACAGGAAAATAAATGTGTTATTATTCTAATAGAGTTAGGAATAATGTATAATTTATTGTGCTAACATAATTTAAAATTTGTAAAAATAAAACACACATATATAAAAGAGGTAATAATCATGAGAAGAAAAATTTCATTATCAACAATGGCGCTGTTTTTGTTTGCGATGCTGTTTTCGTTTTTCGGAGCGTCGGCGACTGAAAGCGGGGCGACGACCTTGACTCCGACGGCGGCGTTTTACGTAAGCGGTTGGTCCGGCGACGTCGATAAAAATATGAGCGGAAACGATTATATTATGGTATCGACTTCGTCTAACGATCCTAAAAAGGCGTACATAGAATTCGAGATCCCGGCTCAGACCGTCGGATTTGATTCGGCGACGCTTACGCTTTTCCATCGGGAGGCGTCGAACAGCTCGCTTAAGACCGGAGTAGGTTATGAATTCAGGCTGTGCGAAACGAATGGATACGATGTTGATACAATAACTTGGAATAACGCGTCCAGGAGTATTACCGCGCTTAGCGACATTATCGGCTCGGGCGTTGTTTCGGATGAAGACGTAGCGAGCGGGAGTATTACTATAGAGCTTGCGCCAGAAGTATTTACGAACAATACCGAGTCGGCAAAGACCGTCTTGATAGAGATGTCGGCTCAGGGGAAAATGACGCGCACTTTCTGGACAAAGACTCCGCAATTGGTTTTGGGTACTTCCGGCGACGCGCCGTCAGAGCCGTCAGAGCCGACCTCCGATCCGTCGGGTACCGGGAAGATCGACATGGCGGGACTGATCGAGAGCGGAGCCGTCAAGCTGATTGACGGAAACGATACGAGAGACGAGAGCGAGACCTTGAAGCAGACGATGTATCTGTTTGACGACGATCCGGCTACAAATTCGGATTTTCGCTATAGTAATAACGGGGCGACAAGCAACAGTAACGGCTCGGTGATATTCGATTTTGGCGCCGAGTATGCGGTAAAACTGTCGCAAGTCAGGGTCATGGCAAGACAGGATCGATACTATACAAGAGCCGAAGGAATAAGACTCCAGGGAACCAACGTCCTGCCTGCGGATTCGATATCGCCCGACGGCTGGAGCGGAAAGGATATTACCACGGCGTTTGTCAGAGACGACAATTATGAGGGCGTATGGCAGGAGCTGAGCGTTACCGACGATACGGCTTATAGGTATATACGTTTTGCCAACGATACAAGAGACTGGTACGGAAACGCGGCCGGACTCGAATTGTACGGCGAGATCGTGACTGTGGATCTGGATACGTATAATATTACATATCCGGAGGTAGAGGGCGGAGTTATAACAGGATCCTCAGAAGTAAAAGAAACATTGGAAGTTGCGTTAGACGTTAAGGCAGAGCCTGAATACAAATTGAAGGACGGCAGTCTGAAATATATCTATAACGGAAAGGAATACGAAATAGTTGATAATACTTTCGTTATGCCGTCCGGGGACGTTACGATAACGGCGGAGTTTGAGAAGATCGCGTCGGACGATGAAGGATTTATCAGGCTGAATCGCGATATGTTCTCGGTGTCGGCGAACTCGTCAAACAGCGGACATCCGGCGAGTTACGCGATCGACGGAGATTTGAACACGCTCTGGCACAGCGATTGGACGGGCGGCCGACCGGATAACTTCTCCAAAGACGGAGCGATAGACGGCGAGAAGCCGCCGTATATGTTGACTATCGACTTAGGGAAAGTAGTCGACGGGGTTTCAAGGTTTGTATATACGCCGAGGATATATAGCTCTTCCAACGTTTCGACTATGAACGGAATAGTAACCGAATATGAGATATATGTTTCTCAAGACAATATAAATTGGACCGAGGCGGCGAGAGGCGAATGGCTGTACGACGAAAACGCGCCCGATTCCGCCGAGAGATACGCGTCTTTCGACCCGGTATCCGCGCGGTACGTTAGACTTGCGGCGAGAGATTGTCTGCACAGTACCGGCGGTTACGCTGCGAGCGCGGCTGAAGTTAATATAGAGAAGTCTGAAAAGGATAAGGTCGTGGATAAAACTAAACTTGACTCTATTGATTTGACTATAATTGAGGATCAGTCGTTTAGAAGTTATATCGAGCGGAAGCTCTCGGAGTACAGAGGCGACGAGTTGGTAACGGCGGAGGCTATAGACGAGCTTTGCAATCTCGCTTCGTATTATACTCAGAGTATCGATTGGATAGACAGGGATCTGAATCCTAACTTTATAAGACGGCTAAACGAGAGCGTTGTAGAAAATGAATTTTCCAATACGGCGCTATATAGATATCTAAACGAAATATCCGGTTTTAACGCGCTCGGGAAAGACCTGGACGAGAATATCATAAGAGATATGGGACCCGAGTATACAATGAGCGAGGAGGAGAAGGAACAGCCGCTGATAGAGAGAATGAACAGCGCCATAGAGAGCGCGAAGGCGAGGATAGACGCGAATCCAACCGAGGATTATACTATGCTTAAGGAGCTTATCTCATATATGACGGCGGGCGACGATCCCAAGTATACCGATCTTAGTCACGAGTACGGTTCGGACGCGGACACCTGCGAGTATATCGTTACGAATATCAACTTCACGCTTGATAATCTTGAAGAAATGGATGCGGGCGGACTCAGCGCCGTTCATGATACGTATTCGTCCGGAGACGTATGGCTGGATAAGTACGGCTCGAAGATTTCAGCCGGAGGCGGATCCATAATCAAGGTCGGCGACACGTATTATTGGTACGGCGAGGATAACAAGATAGCGTATTCGCTGCGCACGGGCGTGAGCTGTTATTCGTCAAAGGACTTAAAGACTTGGACGTACGAGGGGCTTGCGTTTAACGCGTTCGACCGCGAGACCAACTCTGATTTTACCGACGAATTCTTAACGGATCATATAGTTGGGACCCAGGGAAGGATAGAACGCCCGAAAGTAATATACAACGAAAAGACCGGGAAATACGTAATGTGGATGCATCTTGAGAAGGACGGCGTATATACGCTGTCGATGGCGGGAGTCGCCGTAGCCGACAGCCCGACGGGTCCTTTTGAATGGAAGTGGTACGGCTGTCCGGTACTCGATCCGTATGTTACGTATAACGAAAAGATATTCCAGACGTTTAGGGATATGAACCTGTTTGTCGACGACGACGGAGAAGCCTATGTTATCTATGCGTCGGAAGGAAATCAGGTCACGTACGCGGTTCGATTAAACGACGAGTATACATGGATCGATACCGAAGGTTTAAATACCGCCGATCCCGACGAGATCGATTACAACGAACTTGGCATGTACGCTACCGGAACGCTGTACGACTATAACTCGGACGGAACCGGATACGTGGATACGACTGAAAACAGCTATTTAACGGCGAGCTCGAGCGGGACGGGAGAGGCGTACGAACCGACGGAGGAGGATCTTAAGACGCTGATATACTTTGACACTACCCAGGCGGGGCCGAACGGTTTCAACGAGACCGTTTCGAATAAGAACTATCGTCTGCCGTCTTATACCAGGTATCAGCTTGCGAGCGGCGAAGCGATAGCGTCGTCAATAAAGAATAACAGAACCGTAACCGGCGACGGTCTTACGCGTATACCTACGCATCCGGACAATGGAAGATGGGCGAAGATAGGTCAGTACTCGGATATATGTTCCACGCAGCTCGAGGCGCCCGCGCTTATCAAAGCGGACGGCGTATACTACATGATCTGCTCGGGCATAAGCGGATGGAAGGCGAACGCGGGTAAATCTTTAAAGACGGGCGATCTGCTCGGAAGATGGACTGACTGCGGAAATCCGTTTACGGGAAACGGACCGGAGACGATTGATCCCGAATGGACCGAGGGTTGGGATGCAAGCGCAAAATACAGTTTTAATTCGCAGAGTACCTGTATCTTCTCTGTGCAGAACGAGGAAGGAGAGGCGAGTTATTACTACATGGGCGATAGGTGGAAGAACTCGGATTACTGGGACGACGGACATCTTGGAGTGAAAAAGTCCACCTACGTCTGGCTGCCGATCGTATTCGAGCGCGATACTACGGATGCAAGCCCGAATTTAAAAGTGTACTGGACGGACTCGTTCTCATTTCCGGAGATCGACGTTCAGTTTAGCGACGAAATTATTTCGTTCGATCCAAACGGTATAAAAGTCAGCGTATCCGAACCCGGTCGGACGCTATACGTCGCCGATTATGACGAGAATGGTATATTGAGAAATATAGCTATAGAAACCCCGGAGTTTGCCGGAGAATATACGTATCAGGATTTCGGTTTCGAAGCCGATAAAGCTTTCCTTTGGACGAACGATATGCTCCCGCTCGACTATGCCGAGTAGTTCGTGCAAAAGAGAGAGAATCAAACGCATATACGTAGAAGGCTTGCCGCGAATAGTTTCGCTCTAACTCGAATACTTTGCCCTCGTATTTAATCGCGTATTTAACCGCACATTTAACCGCACATTTAATCGCACATTTAATCGCGCGTTTTACGCACGCATTTTACACAACGCGCGTTGATATTGATTGTGAAGCGGTATCGAGCGCAATAGAAAAACCCCTTTTGAAAGCGTAAACGATCGCTGTTCTTAAGGGGTTTTATTGTAGCGCTAAAATGATTTTGGCGCAAAAGAACGATAAATGTTATAGGATATTGTCGTTTCAATATCTTATTTAGTAGTTTTTTTAGTAGTCTTTGTCTTTGCGGTTGAAGTCGAAGTCGTCTTCTTTGCCGCAGTAGTTTTCGCAGCCGCGCTTTTAGCCGTTGAAGTCGTTTTTGCAGCGCCCGTCTTAGCCTTTGCGGCAGTTGCTGGTTTTGCAGCGGACTTAGCGGCGGTTTTTGCAGCCGGTTTAGCCGCGGTATCGGTTTCGGTTTCCGATGTTTCAGCTTTCTTAGCGATACCGGAGAGAGCCGTGAGAGCCGCAACGTCGCCTTCCGCCGATATAACGCCTTTTTCTACGGCGTTGACGGGATTGAGTCTGCCTGTTAAGATCTTTGTGAGGTCGCCGTATTTTAGAGTAACGGCCGCGGTGTTATCCTTGTAATCGTATCCGGCAACATCCAACGCGCCGTTTTTATTAGCGATGTACATTATACCGCTGCAATCTTTGTTTGTGAATTCGATTTGAAAAGCAACCTCGCCCATCTTACTCGTATCGGCGTTTTCCAACAGAGCTTGAATTTTTTCAACTGCCTGTTCAAATGTCATTTTTCTCACCTATCCTTTGTAAATTTTGATATTTTAAAATTAATAATTATTTTTGTATAACACCGACTATTAAAAACTATTAAAAAAACAATATCGATTAATATTGAACACAACCCTTGAACGTAATATTTTGCGAACTAACAGTCTTTAAAAGTCTGAATTTCTATCTGCCTTAACTATGCTGTGAAATAACAATTACAAGTATACAATAACTTTTTTTGCGTGTCAACGCCGCAGGGTTAATTTTAGTAATATTGCTGTATTGCGGAGTTGATTTATACTTTTATAATAGTTTTAGGTGACAAAACTCTGCGCTTGATTTACACGATTTTATTCTGAAGTTACAACCGGTTTGTAAAATTTGTTTTCGCAATAAAATTAAATAGGATATAAGCGCAATATAAAAGCCGATGATAAAATTCACCGGCGAATAAATATAATCTGATCGCGCTCATATAAGATAGCTCGTTTTAGCATACGGTAAATATTAATTCAACCGCTTTATATATCCCGGTAGTTAAAAGACACATGCCGACGCCGAACGCGGTCGGCAGAAGGGCCGCGTACAGCGCCATGAGCTTGTTTCCGGTCTCTCGAATGATCGTCAGCAGAGTTGTGCAGCACGGAGAATGAAACAACGTTAAGATCAATACGTTGACCGCTGTAAGTATCGTCCAGCCGTGCGCGCTGAATATTTCGGCAAGATTCGCCGCTCCGGATACATCCTGCATACCCGAGGTTTGCAGATAACACATTATAAGTATCGGCAGCATTATCTCATTCGCAGGCAGAGAAAGAATAAACGCGAGTATAATAAAGCCGTCGATCCCGAGAATCGAACCGATAGGGTCTAAGAACCGCCCCGCCCAGTTTAGAATACTTGCGTCGCCGATCTGTACGTTGGCAAGGAGCCAGATCAGAACTCCGGCGGGCAGAGCGGAAACAAGCGCTCGGCAGAGCACGAATAGAGTTCTGTCGAATACGGAACGGTAGATAGTCTTCCATATTTGCGGCTTTCGGTACGGCGGCAGTTCCAAAACGGAGCGGCTGTTGTCCGTCTTATAAACCGTTTTGCTGAGTATTTTTGTGGCGAGCAGAGCGGCTCCGACGCTAAGCGTAATCGCCCCGAGTATGAGCGCCGCGCGCCCGAACGTGGATATCCCCGGCTTGGCCGCGGCTAAGATTACGCCGGATACCGTTATTATAAGCGCGAACTTCCCGTTGCATGGGATAAAGCTGTTTGTGAGCAGAGCGATCTTGCGCTCGTTTTCAGTAGGCATGATCCTGCACCCTACGACGCCTACCGCGTTGCAGCCGAGACCCATGCACAAGGTCAGGGCTTGTTTCCCGCCGGTTCCGCAGCGTTTGAAGCAGCTGTCGAGGTTAAAGGCTACGCGCGGCAAATATCCTAAGTCCTCCAAAAGCGTGAACAGCGGAAAAAATATCGCCATTGGCGGAAGCATTACCGCTATTATCCACGTTACGGTCGTATACGCGCCGTCGATTATCAGACGGACTGCCGGTTCGGGAAGCTTCAGCAGCTCCAGCGCCTTTTCAAGATAAAACTTTACCCATTCAAAAAAGCCGCTCAGCAAAGTCGAAGGATAGTTCGCGCCGCATACGGTAAGCCAGATCAACGCGCCGAAGAAGAGCAGCATAGTCAAAACTCCCGCGCGTCCGGAGGTCAAGCGCTTGTCTATTTTTAGATTTCTCTCTCTCCTTTTCCCGTTCGTAAAGCTTACGCAGCCGTCCGAAATTCGCTTAGCTGCCGCCGCTCTGGAAGCGCTTATCGTTTCGCGTAAGTCTTTTGGATCCATCCCCATAAACTCAAGCTCGGACTCTATCTTTTTAAGCTCTTGCCGCGTATGATTAAACTGGGCGCCTTTTAGACCGGTAATCTCCGACAGCCGCTCTGAAACGGATCTCGGGTCGGTCAGAGCCGAGAGCGCCGCATATCTCTTTGCAGAGTCTGAAATATCCGACGTTTTATTCTCGATAAGATCGGACTCGAGAGCTTCGGAGATATCGTCGAGCGCGTTATTTATAAACCTTGGGTAAATATTTCGGGTAGCGTCGCCGTTTCTGTTTTGAGACTGCGCCGAGCGTATTTTTTCCTTAAGCTTTAAAATATCCCTTTTATTTTTTGCGGCGATCGCTACGACAGGAGCGCCAAGCTCTTTTTCCAATTCAGACGCGTCTATTTCTATACCCCTGCGTTTTGCTTCGTCCATAAGATTGAGACAGATCAAAACGTCGCCGCCCATTTCAAGGATCTGCAGCGCCAAGATCAAGTTCCTGCCAAGACAGGTTGCGTCGACGACTACTATCGTTAGATCGCAGTTATTGTTCAGTATAAAATCCGAAGCGACTTTTTCTTCGGCAGAGTTGAAGTTTAGCGAATATGTACCCGGAAGATCGTATACCGTATAACTGAGGTCCTCAAACACAAAACCGCCGCGGGCGAGTTCTACCGTTTTCCCGGTCCAGTTCCCGGTGTGTTGCTTAAGACCGGTCAGCGCGTTGAACACCGTGCTTTTGCCGACGTTAGGATTGCCGGCGAGCAGGAGCGTTTTGCTTTCTGAAGCCGCGCGTTTTTTCGGTTTATTATGCTTCTTCATGAGGACAAACCCTTATCAGTTCCGCTTCGTTTTTTCTCAGCGCGATCAAGGCGCCCATGATCATATACGCGGTCGGATCTCCGAACGGTCCGCAGAACTTAGCCGTAATCGTCGCTCGCGGCGAAAAGCCAAACTCATAGAGACGTCCGTTTTCTTTAAGCGCATTATCCATATCGACTATATCGGCTTCGACATCTATAGGAAGCTCGTCGAGCGTCATAATTTTCAAATTAAATCCCTCCAATTCCTGATGCTGTTATTTATATCATATGTATAAGCTCCGCGGTTTGACACTTTTTTGAAAAAACCGTTTTAAAATGCGTCGTATTTAAAGTTCTTCATATAAATAGTTCTTGTCGATATGTCATTATGCGGTGAAATTATGAATATTATAATTTAAAGATTGATTTTTTAATTTAAGTGATATATAATATCTGTAAGGCTATATCCGGTAGCGCTTGTTAACACAGAAATTAGGCCAAAAGAAAAGATTAAAATAAAAAGTTTGAAGGGTGGAATTAGATGAAAAAGTTTTTGGGCATACTTATATTTTGCGTGGTCGTTTCGGTCTCCTCCGGAGTTTTTTTGTCCGCCGACGCAGCGGAGATAGAAGACATATACGTAAACGGGCAAGTTCTTGAAATAGACGAGTCTCAGACTCCGTACATAAAGAACGACAGGACAATGATACCGCTAAGAGCGGTTTCCGAGGCGATGAACGCGACCGTTTATTGGTTTGACGACGATAAATCGATACAGATCGTGAGATACGACACTACTCTTACGCTCCAGATCGATAATAACATAATGAAGGTGTATCAGATAATCGATAATGAATTTACCGAGGTCGGAGAAACCGAGCTGGACGCTCCGCCCGAGCTTGGCGACGAGTCGAGAGGTTACAGGACGTTTGTTCCGTTCAGAGCTATAGCCGAGGCGCTCGGCGCAAAGATCGACGCGGAGATCGTCAGCGGACATGAAGGAGAATACGACGCGCCCATGAATATCGTTCTTGAAGACGACTTTTATGAGACGAAGGATATAAATACGGTTACCGTAATGGATCTATATAACAAGGCCGAGGTCGAAAACGATACGCTTGTATCGGTGGACGGAACAATTGTGAGAATTGAAGGTCAATATTATCTTCAAGATCTGGAGAATCCGGCCTATATGGTGTCGCTCAGCAGTATTCCCGACGTGGCCGACTATTGGACTCAGCAGCTTGGCGTCGAGAGCAACGATCCAAACGGTATTAGGGTCAATATTACCGGGATAGTGGAGCTTAATGAGTACGACGCTTACACCATTCCCATGAGACGCACGGTTACCGGAATAAGGCCTTTGGCTGAATCGTAAAACAGATACGTTTATTTTGATATGGATTTTAAGTTTTAAATCAAAACTTTGCAAAAAGATTAAAAAAAATTAGATTTCTCAGCGCGACGGCATATTATTAGCCGCCGCGCTTTTTGAATCTTTAGAAGATATTATGATCGTATAAACGGGCTTTTCAAATTGCTTTATGTTTTTATTTCAAAAGAGCCCGATTTCTAAATTCCTTCGGAGACAATCCGGTATGGCTTTTAACGTATCGGGACAGCGAACTCGCTCCGCTGAAATTGAAGTTGTCGGCTATGTCGCTCAAGGAAACAGTTTTATTTCCGAGCAGCTTTGCGATCTTTTCCATACGGAGCGTGTCTACGTATTTCATTGGAGACATGCCGAATGTCTTTTTAAATTCGCGCGAAAAATACGATGGACTTACATGTACAAAATTTGACAGGTCGTCGAGGGTTATAGGCGTCTGAGTAATAGTTTTATCGATAAATAATAAAACCGCTCTGAAATCGATCGACGATTTATATCTCTCGGTCTCTTGGATAAAACTCGTCCTTTTGAAAAAATGATAGAGTATCTCGCAGACGACGGATTTAAGCCATAAGTCCCTGCATATATCGTCCGATCCGCTTTCGGGGGCCCCTTTTATAAACAGAGCCTTTAAATCGAATTCAGGTTCAAACTTAGCCGTAAGATCAAAATTGATATAATCGAATATATTGATCCCGTCTACTCTTGATTCAAAGCTGTAGTAGGCCATGAGCGTGTCGTCCGCTGAGCGGCCGTCCGCTATCTTGTACTCGACGACGGTATCCGCGGGGACGAATATAAGAGAATTCGGCGACGATACATATTTCTCGCCTCTTATCTGCCATTCGCATTTACCTACCGGCACATAGTATATTTTATTGTGGAGAGAGAGGCCGTTGACGCCATAAAAACCGTATGGTTTAAAAGGCTTATACGCCGCGCTGCAAACATTTATATTGGTTTTGGTTAAAAGCTCTTGGAAGTTCATAAATAGCGCTCCTTTATAGTTAAAGTATAACAGAGGCATACCGGAATGTAAAGAGAAATTCGGGACTTTCCGCGCCGCTTTTTTTGAGGATTTTGTTCAAGAATTGTTAAGTTTAAATCAAGTTTGGATATTAACAGCGATCGGCGCGTCTGATATAATTAAAACACAGATTAAAGCAATTGGAATGTATTGAATTGAAGAAAGGAGAGAGGTTCGGCGGAAGTTGAAATAAATAGCGACAATATTTAAAAAGCTTATAGCGGTAAATTACTAAAAGGAGATGAAAAAATGAGTTTAATTAAAAAGAAGCTGAATTTTTTATTATTTAGTCTTGCGGCGATACTTATTTTCGGAAGCGCGACCGTATCCGCGGAGGCGCCGGAAGGCGAGTGGCTGATCGGAGATATGCTCCCGTATTCGGACGGTCTTGAATCGGGAGTCGACTATAACGTGCAGTACTCGCTGAACGGGGAGTTGGTAGACGCTAACGAGTACGGACCGCAGATCATAAGAAACGCGGACGGCAGCGGCGATATTAACAACACCGGAAGGAATAATATAAGATCGGCGATGGACGCTGGGATTTCAGAGTTTTATATCACGTTTACAGAACCGCTTACCTTTAATTATTTTACATTTGAAAGCGGAACGGGTTTGCCAAATATAAGATTTAAAATTGAATACAGAGAAAACGCTGAAGAAGAATGGACTACGCTGGTAGAAAAAGGTTCCGAGGAGAGTCAGATATACAGGCTTAACTCTGAGATAACGGTAAGCGAACTCAGACTGACAAATTCAGTATCAGGAACCAACGCCAAATACGGTCAGTTCGACTTCAGATCTATGGGACTTGCCGAGACGGGCGGCGAAGTATACGACAGCTTAAACGAGGCGGTAGCGGCTTGCGCGGCGGACGGCACAGTAACGGTCAGCGGTAATTGCTATGTCGACGAGACCATAGCCGTTACCAAGAACACGACCATCATCGGTTCGGGAACGATATACGCAAACGGAGTAGATCTGTTTGACGTAAGCGGAGGAGTTAGTATTACTTTCGGCGGAGAGGGCGCGGACCTGACTATCGACGGCGTGGACGGGTCGCGTAAGGGCGTATTTTCCTCTTCGAGCGAAACAAACTTTAACGCGATAGTAAACGCGGGAGTTACGTTCGAGAATTTCAATACCGCCATAGAAGTAGCTCAGACGGGCGCGGGCGGACCTCAGACCGGTAATCTAATCAGGGTAGCGGGTTCCGAGAGAGTTACGGCGTACGAGATGGATACCTTTAGCTATGCGGCGATAAGCGACGGGGATATGGCGACGACTGCGGCGACGGTAGATCGTCAAAGCAATCATAACTACAATCCGTTTGTGAACGGAGTGTTGATCGACGCCGGAGAAGACGCGGTAATGACGCTGACGGACGCTTCGATCGCCGGGGCGTCGGCCGACTCGGCGTTAATAGGAATTACTCCCGATTCTGATTTCACTGTGGACGCGCTGACGACGTGCGATGTAAATTTGACCAGACCGAACGATACGTTCGCCAACTTTGAAACGGAATTTACCGGGGTCGACGTTCTCACATACACGCTTGCCAACGGTTACACAGGCGACGAAACAACGGAGTACAGATATTTGTTCGTATGCGCAAAGAGCTGGAACGTTCCCGCCGATTGGTCGGAGATCACATTGAACGGAACTATTACTCCGACTGGAGAAACGGAGGGGCAGGAAAGAGCCGGCGGCGCAGCTACGATAAATGGAGGCGTATTCAGCAACAACGTTACGGCTATCTACCTAAACAACTTAGCAGAGCGGAATTACATAGGAGAGAGCGCGGCGTTTGAGAGCAACACCGCCGATTTGGTAGTATGCGAGGATACGGACGCTACAGTAAATAACTCAAATATTAGCTCGATCAAGCTTGAAAATACGGAAGGCGTTCCGCTTACTATCCAGCGGCAGCCGACTCGGCTTACTATAGATTGTTCCGGACAGGCGCTACAGAATATTGCAAATATAGGAGAATTGGATACCGGAGGTTTTATGGTTACTAATAATACGGCGTACCCAAGATATAACTTGATAAAGAACGAGGGCTATCTCGCGTTGGAGGAAAATACAGACCCGATCGTCACCTCTCCGCCGTCGACCGGATTCTTCGGCGAGGATATGACCGATCCGGACCCTGAGCCGGGACTCGAATGGTTCGCAAGTCCGCAGACGTTCCAGGAGAACCGCCTTGCGCCTCATACGTCATATATGAGCTATGAGAGCGACGAGAAGGCTCTCGCAGCGGATCGCAAGGATTCCAAGTACTATCAGTCGCTGTCTAGCTCCAACCAGGGAGAGGGCAGAGAGAATAATCCCGACTGGAAGTTTAAGCTGGTATATTCGCCCCAGCAGGTAAACGAGCAGATCTTTAAGTACTTCAACCCGGATGAGATGTGGTACGACGAGTATAACGTAGCGGATTTCTATGAAACGGATTTCGAGATGGACGATACCTGGGAAAATATAGTCGTACCGTCAAACTGGCAGGTGGACGCGTATAATAAGGACGTATCGCCATTTAACGATTATCCGATCTACATAAACTACTATTATCCGTGGGACGGTCTGAGTTGGAACGGAGTTACAGAGAGCTATCAGCAGATCGCTCCGAGAAACTACAACCCGGTCGGACACTATATCCGTACCTTTACCGTACCGGCGGATTGGGACGGCAGACAGATACTGCTTAACTTCGAGGGCGTGGAGTCTGCGTATTATATATGGGTGAACGGACATTATGTCGGCTACGACGAGGACAGCTACAGCGGCGCGGAGTTCGATATCACCGACTATGTAACGGCCGACGGAGTTACCGAGAACAAGATAGCTATCAGAGTATTCCGCTGGTCGGACGCGTCTGTCGCGGAGGATCAGGACTTTATAAGGCTATCCGGAATATTCAGAGACTGCTATATCACCTCGGTACCTAAAGTGCATATCCGCGACTTTAAGATAGACACCGAATTTGAGAACGAGGACTATACTCAGTCAACGCTCAAAGTACGAGCGAACATCGAAAATATTGGTAATCAGGACGTAAACGGCTACGCTGTCAAAACGAGATTGTTCGACGCGGCTGGGAATCAAGTTCAGGAGATTAGCGCGCCGGTCGGAGAATTTAATTATGACGGCTCCGCGGGTTTCTATGGAAGTTACGAGAACGAATACGAGCTCTCAAACCCAGAGGCTCTCGTGGAGACAAGCGCGACGATAGAGAATCCGGCGCTGTGGAGCGCGGAGGATCCGACTCTGTACACCGCGGTCATAACGCTTGAAAAAGACGGAGAGGTCGTTCAAACAGTAAGCTACAGGGTCGGATTCAGAGAATTCCTGATACGCGACAACGTGATGGAGATCAACGGCGAGCGTATATATCTGAAGGGCGTTAACAGGCATGAGATAAACGCGGATACCGGACGTTACGTCACGGAGGATTTGATGCGCCGCGACCTGGAGATAATGAAAGAGAACAACATCAACGCTGTCAGAACTTCGCACTACTGCAACGACCCGCTCTGGCTGGAGCTTTGCGACGAGTACGGGATATACGTAATGAACGAGTGTAACATAGAGACGCACGGCGACGCGTACAATACCAACGGAAACGCTAAGCTGGGCGGCAGATCCGACTGGACGGAGCTATTCTTAGACAGGGTAACAAAGTTTGTACATCGCGATTATAACCACGCGAGCGTAATCATATGGTCGGTCGGTAACGAGAGCGGAACAGGCGATAATTTTGTAAAGTGCAAGGAGCGCATGGAGGCGCTTGATCCGTTAAGACCGGTTCATTACTGCGACGACAAAAATAATTTCGATATCCTCTCGGATATGTATTCATATCCTTCCGAGGCCGAAGCAAACGGAAAATACGATGGGAGACCGTATCTGTTGTGCGAGTATCAGCACACTATGGGAAATTCGGTAGGAGGACTGTATAATTACATAGAAGTGTTTGAAAACGTTGAACGCGCTCAGGGCGGATTTACATGGGATATGATAGATCAGTCGCTCTGGACAAAACCGAAGAAAGCGTTTTCAACAACCGATAAAAATTTCACAGTAGAACCCAGCGGAGAGACGCTCTCGGACGGATCGACGGAATACCTGGCCTACGGCGGTCAGTGGGGAGATCAGAGAAACAACGGCAACTTTATAGCAAACGGATTTGTTACGGTTACGCGAGAGCTGCGTCCAGAGGCCGCGGAGATAAAACATCAGTATCAAAACATTAAGTGCGAGTACGACGGCGAGACGATAACGCTCAGAAACCTCAACCTCTTCACGGACGCGAGCAAGTATACGGCGACGTTCAGCTTATACGAAGATACGACGGCGTTGGCCGAGAATATCCCGTTTACGGTAGATATAGCGGCGCTGTCAGAGGGCGAAATAGACGTTCCGTACGAGCAATATCTGCCTACCGAAATAAAGGACGGAGCCGATTATTACCTTACGTTGAACTTCGCAAGAGAGCTGGCGAGCGGCTGCGCTGAGACCGCCTTCGATCAGTTTGAGCTTGAAGTAGGAGCGAGAGATACTATAGGCAAGCTTACGTCCGAGCTTACGGATAATTTAAACGTTACAGAGGACGACGCCGCCGTTAACGTATCCAACGACAGCATGAGCGTTACAATAAACAAGGCTACCGGATACATCACGGCTTACAGCTATAACGGGGTAGACTTGATCGCGGACGAAGACGGCCCCGCGCCGAGTCTTTCAAGAGCGCTTATCGGTAACTTTTCAAACGCAAACCCGGTAAAGAACGCGACCAGCGCGTTCAAGAACGCCGATCTGGATCCGTCTAACGTAAACGTAGCGGTAAATACCGCGGCGGGATATGTTGACGTAAGCGTTACGTCCGATCTGAAAGGCAAGTCGCCCTGCGAGATAACTTACAGGATCATGTCGGACGGTAATATCCGAGTTATTCAGTCGGTAACTCCGGCGACTTCGGATTCGGATTTCGTGACCCAGATAGGGATGAAGATGACCATACCGGGCGAATTTGAGAATATGACCTGGTACGGCCGAGGAAGCGTAGACGGTCAGCACGATAGCTACGCCGACAGAAAATCCGGCGAACCGATAGGCGTCTATACGGCGAACGTGACCGACAGATTTATTGAATATATAAACTCTCAGGAGTGCGGCAACACGACGGACGTCAAGTGGGCGTCGTTTACCGATGAAAACGGAGTCGGACTTATGGCGGTAGGCGACGATATAGACGTCAAGGCGCTCCATTATACGATGGATCAGCTTGATACGCGCACCAACCCGGCTAATCTGACCGCAAACGAGGATATCACGCTCGAGGTCAATATGCAGCAGATGGGCGTAGGCGGATACGATCCAGGCTACCAGCAGTGGCTGTGCGAGGACGAGTATATATTGGATACCGGAGAAGAATATACATACGCATACACATTAATGCCGATAAACGGCGAAACTATTGAAGAACGGACGGCTAAGAGCAAAGAGGTAGTGAGAGACTCGGTAAATATCAATATCGAGGGTATGGCGGACGTCGTTGTAGAGAACGCGCAGACGACGTCCGGAGCTATCAGTTTTGATATAACGGTTCCGGAGAATGTTACGATTTCGGCTTTTGCGGCGTCGTACGGCGAGAACGGAATTATGACCGACTGCGTAGAGCAAAGAGTCGAGCTTACGGCAAACAAGAAGCAGACCGTGACTATACCGATAGAACTCGGGTCATACGACGCTATACCGGAACTGTTCATCTGGGATCAGAATCAGATTCCGTACGCTCAGAAGGCGGTCGTATCCGACGAAGAGGCGATCGCACCCGAAGACGTTGGTAAGATAGAGTTTGAGGAGATCTATAGGAGAGATTGGACTTCGCAGTCGAACTTCATTACAGAAGACGACGGGACAATCGCGATAGATTCGACAAGATCTGGAGATATGTTCTACTTTGGCCTCGCATACATGGGTACGCTGCAGTCAATAGACGTTAGATTTGGCAACAAGCAGACGGCGAGAATGGATTTCTACGCTATAGAGACCGGCGGTAAAGATATGAACGCAATGACCAAGGAGGAACTCGACGCGCTTTTGACAGACGATTGCTATATCGGAAGTACGGAAAATCGGAGCACAGGCGATTACGGAGCGTATGAAAATGTAAACGTGCCGATAGATGCAAGCGGGATCACCGGATCTAAGGGAATAGTCGGAAAGGTCGTAGTAGCCGGCGGAAGCGCCTGGGGCGGAAGATGGGATTACATACGTCTCAACACGACCGACCGGGAAGCGGATGAATGATTTCGGTATTAACAGGATCTAACGGAAATAAGACGATTTTTAGATAGCCATATTAAACAATATAAATGGGAGCCGTATATTACCTTGCGCAGTATGCGGCTTTCTATTTTGAAGAATTGCAATAAGGGCGTTCGCTTTGGCGCGCGGCTTTATAATTTCCTATGCGCGCGGTTTTCGATCTATAAACGTATAGGCGCGGATAAATCGCGTTCGAGAAGAAGAGACGGCTCGTATAGAATTTAAAAACTTTATTGAATATATGTTTGACAAGCCAATACCGCTATGATATAATTGAAATACAGAAAATTTTTAGGAGGTTTTTAAAATGGGCATTTCAGAAAAATTCAGCTTGTCCGGAAAAGTTTGTCTCGTGACGGGCGCTTCATATGGTATAGGCTACGCTATAGCATCCGGCTTTGCCGATATGGGTGCTAAGATCGTATTCAACGATATCAAGCCGGAACTTGTTGAAAAAGGATTAGCCGCATACCAGGCGGACGGCATAGACGCAAAGGGTTATGTTTGCGACGTTACGGACGAGAAACAGGTCCAGGAAATGGTGAAGAAGATAGAGGAAGAGGTTGGCGTTATTGACGTTTTGGTTAATAATGCGGGAATAATCAAGCGTATTCCTATGCTGGAAATGACTGCTGAAGAGTTCAGACAGGTTGTAGACGTAGACCTCAACGCGCCTTTCATCGTATCCAAAGCGGTTATCCCGAGCATGATCAAGAAAGGTCACGGCAAGATCATAAACATCTGCTCTATGATGAGCGAACTCGGCCGCGAAACGGTTTCCGCATACGCTGCCGCTAAGGGCGGACTTAAGATGCTGACCAGAAATATCTGCTCAGAGTACGGCGAGTATAACATCCAGTGTAACGGCATAGGCCCCGGTTACATAGCTACTCCGCAGACGGCTCCGCTCCGTACGGAAGGACATCCTTTCAACAGTTTTATTATATCTAAGACTCCGGCCGCTCGTTGGGGTACTCCGGAAGATTTGATGGGTCCCGCTTGCTTCCTTGCATCGGACGCTTCGGACTTCGTTAACGGACATGTTTTATATGTAGACGGCGGTATTTTGGCTTATATCGGTAAGCAGCCGTAATATTTTAGCTTTACATATTTAAGATATAGCTTATTCGCAGCTGCTTTTGCAGCTGCTTTTTTATGTATGATTTAAATAGAAACCTTTACATATATATTTTATGTAAACATAACGTTTGGCTATATTAAAACTCTCGTAAAACAAAATATCCGACTACGACGAGCGCCGCTCTGCCTTAGCCGGATAAGTGAACTATAATTTATCGATAAATTATCTACATATTTAAATTATTATTAATTTAAGTTGCACAGTTTTTAACAGCGCTTCTTATTTTGTGGAAATCTTTAAGATAAGCGGATCCGTTTCAATTTCCGCATTGCATCCTAACGCCTCCATCAAACGCTTTGCGGTTTCCTGATATAGATATATTCTATCGTTTATCTCGCAATACGCGCCGTCGGCTGACATTGGATTTAATTGTATATAGTCGGAATTTGATGTGGAGCCTTTGTTCTCGACCTTAGAAATCAATAGTCTTTTTTCTTCCGGAAAATATGAATTTAACGCTGCGAACTCACATATGTATTCCGTATTAGCATAATTAAAATAAATATCTTCTGTATTTTCATCCCATATAACTTCAGAGCCAAGCGCTTCCAGAACTGTTCTTAGCGGGATAAATATTTCATCATCTCTCGTTAAAATCGTTTCTTTACCGTTAATTTTAATATCATTTACATAAATGGCTCCTGTTTGATATATATTAGCCTGCGCATTATCATTCAGCCTAACCAAAATAGAGATAAGCTCTTCTTTCGTGATATTGTCCTGCGGATTAAACTTATTTTCATCGTCTCCGTTAAATACTCCTATATCAGTCATATCCTCTACATAATCGACCGCCCAGTCCGATATTTGATCTTTGTCAGCGTAATCGACGCCTGTTCCGCCGTTCATTTCAATGCCTGCTGCGTCGCATAATCCGGATAGGATTTTTGCGGCTTCTTCACGAGTGATGTAGTCGTATGGACAGAATTCTGTTTCAGACTTGCCGTTTATTATACCTAATGAATAAAGGTTTTCTACGGCAGGATCAAACGTGTCGGCAAAATGGTAATTTTTAACTGGATTGAATTCGGTCTCGTTTGTTTCAAGGAAATTGCCGACGAGTTGACATGCTTCCAAGCGCGTTATATCGCCTCTATAATCTATTTGATTCCACTTAGGAACTAATTCATTTTCTATTGCTCTTTCAATATTTACTCGCGCCCATTCCGACGGTTCAAGCAAGACTCTTTCGGGCAAGATAAGTTTTTCTGTTTTCAATGCATATATGAAATCAGTAAAACGCAAGTAGTCTACTGAGTCGACTCCATACTGCTTTCCCGCGGCGTCGCGGAAACGTCCGTTAGAGAATCCTATGCTTAGAACAGAGTTGTCATTTTTTACTAATTCTAATTGTATATAAGTTCCATCGGCGCCATTCATTGTTATACCGTCATCATTAAAGTGAAAGGAATTTAGATAGTGAACCACATATGCAATCTGCGCCGGAACGCCTGTAGAGTAGTTATAATTCCACTTAAGATAATCTTCGTTAACTTCTTGTGGTCTTCCTTGCCCAGAGGTTACCTGGTACTTAAAAGTTTTTATTTCGCTACTGCTTAGAGACAAATTATATTCCTGTGAATAACAAACGAATGTATTACCTGCCAAAATACAAAGTATCATTATAAAGTTTATAAAAAATTTTTTCATAATAATCTCCTCAAATATAATTTTATCCGCATTGCTATGTTGTCGACTGTCGCTCGTTTAATTACATTACGTTATCGCAAATCAATTTCCTCGCCGTATATATTTATATATCGGTCAAGAGCATGACCGTCGTCCGCTTCATTAACAGAAATTATACCAAGATTACTCTCGTTATAAAATTCGGCGGATGTCGGCGGTAACACATAATTATTGTTTCTATCAATTATGCCGCACTGTCCGGACGTCGTTACAGTAGAGACCCCGTCGGAAAATCCATATGTCTCGTCGTACTGAAACGGAATTATTACTTCGCCGTTATAGTCGATATATCCGGCTTTTCCATCTTTTTCCGCGACTATCATCCCTTCTCCCGGGGCGTATAAGCAATCGTAAATAATCGGTACTATAACTTCGCCATACTGATCGATAACGCCAAATTTCTCATCCGCGCTTACAATAAACCTGCCCTGTCCTATGTTAGTTACTTCGTCGTAATTATCTTTTAAGTCTGTTATTGTATTTAGCGAGCGATCAAGTATGCAGCGGTCGGTCGCGTATTTTACAACAGCGTATCCGTCCAAAAAGTCGTCGGCTTCATCATACTCTTTTGAAACTATATCCATATTCGTATCTATATACGCCCACTTTTGAGTAATGTCCGGCGCCACATTTGCATATCCGGTTGTGCGCACGACTGCGTATCCTTCGGTAAAGTCTAAGCCGCCGTTAAACTCGCCCAATACGGCGCCTTCTAAATTAACATATTGACATTGATCCGACGCGGTTATGACTCTTAAGAGATTTCCGTCAAAAGCGCCGATACCTTTGTATTGCGGCTTGATAACATAGGCCCCGGTCGAATCTATACATCCATAATTATAACGGCCGTACTGAGGAGCCGATACAACTGCAATCCCGTTATGGAAATTATCGGCAGAATCGAATTGAGGATCAATTACAATTTTTCCGTCCGAAAGCATATATCCATACATACCGTTTTCATCTCTGAAAGGCATATAACAATTATCCGGATCCCGAGATATAATGTTGATCTGTTCGCTGTCTTCAGACCATTCCACAACGCAATTTAACAGATTCGCGATTTTTCTTAGCGGATAGTATGAAGCGTTATGTATTTTCAGCGTTTGTATTTCGACGACGCTGTCTCGAACTTTATATTCATGACTTTCCAAAGTTCCCATGCAATCGCCTTTTTCAACAACGCCGACCGGAACGTATTGACGATCTAATATATTTTCCAACTCTTCGAATAGAGAACAAATATCATTTTCCGATAAAAATGTGTTCCCGTTAACAGTATAGATAGGGTCGGCTATATATTTATTTACGTCGTTGATTTTAATTATAAAATTTTCTTTCGTACAGTATACATGATTATCGGCAGAAACTGCAATATTAGGTAATATCAAGGCTACAGAAAATATAAATAGCGCTATTTTTCTCAGCATTATATTTAACTCCCCTTTCAATATATTTTTAGACTTTGGATCAAGTAAGTCTCGCTTTAATTTCCGTGCTTGTCTATTCATTATAGTTTTTGCAATACACCAAGATCGATTATATACACGCCAATTTAGTCCGGTTGCGTCTTAAATATGATCGGCGTCCCGGTTCGCTCCATAATTTACTGATACTTACGTATAAATCGACATACGTTTGTTTTACAATTAATTAACGGAATTCATATTTGCCGATTATTTCACCATCTGAGCGCCGTATCACAGCCGTTCTCATACCCGTATGAGAGACTCCGGCAGTATAGGCGTACACAAGCCAAGCGTCTTGTTCCCTATCAAAATATACTTGTATTTCCAACTCGTCGGCAGGGTAATCGCTATAGCCCAATATATCCTTACCGATCTCAGCTGCGAGCCATGCTGTTGAGACCTCGCCGTATCCGTTACTTATGGGGGTCAGATGATATTCTTCGATGAATTCGGCATATGAGAAATCCGCGTCGTTAGAATAATAATACGGCGCTCCGCCAGATAATAGGCCCTCATTAGGTTCGTCCATATTTTGATAAAATGGCAATACGCTTTCAGCGTCGCCGGATACTTTGATCTTGTTTTCCTCTTCTATCCAATCGACACGATACCCCAAATTTTCGTACAACTGCCTTAAAGATACATATGTATTGTCGTTGATCGAAACAACCGGCAAATCAAACTCTTGTTCTATACCGTCGAGTTCTATAACGCTATCCGACTCTTTTGCTATATACTCCCGATATAGGCTGTCGGCAGCCGCTCCTGTGGAAAATATTAACCCGGCGGCCAATATTCCAGATACTATTTTTTTCATCAAAACTTCTCCTCCTTTCAATTCATGATTACATCTTTAGTTTGGGAAATTGGTAGATATTATCACAACGGGCGAACCGGTTAGCCGATCATAAGCCCAACTATTCCGCCGCTTTGATATGATCCGTGTATTTAATTGTTCGCCCGAAGCAAACATATATCGATATACGCCGCTCTCGTTCAATTTAAAAAATCAAATTTTATAGATAAACAAACCGCATCCGCCAATTTCCTATGCAGACGTATGTTTACTGAGTATAAATATTCAAGCCTAATCTCGATGTTTTTACTCGTATTTAATAATTTTATACGATCCTGCAATAAGGTTTATTATTTTGTTTTTTTTATATAATAATAGCGCTGTTGTCATAATAAGTCAATATATTCTTGACATTATTTACGTTGAATTTTGAAATATTTTTTTATTACATGTTTTAAAAAATATAGTGTGACAGTAAATTCGTTATAAATATGATATACGCTTGAAATAGCGTCGTTATTGACTGATACGATTTTATATAATTTCTTTGTAATTTTAAAAATTTCCTATTGACAAATACCCTATAAGGGTATATTATTATATTTGAAAAATACCTTATGGGGGTATTTGAATAAGAGATTTGGGAGAAAATAAAATGGAAGATAAAAAAATTAAAAGCGAGTGCGTATGTAGGTGCAGATACAAGGCGACGCCGCGCGACGAAAACGAGCTGAGGACGCTTAAGAACCGAATAAACCGAATGATAGGCCAGCTTGGCGGGATAAGCAAAATGTTGGACGATAACCGTTATTGCGGCGATATACTCAATCAGGTATCGGCCGTGGAGAGCGCGCTTAAGTCGTTCGGTTATATAGTGCTTAAGGAGCATATGGACACCTGCGTTATTGAGCAGATACAAAACGGCGAGTTCGAGGTAATGGAGGAGACGCTGGAACTGATAAAAAAATTAAAGTAGCTTTGATATTTTAAATTAGAAGGTATCCGGCGTAATCAATATTAGATTTGAAGTTTGTAAAAAGGGGGTAGCTGAAATATGAAAAGCGAAAAGTTTAGCATCACCGGAATGACCTGCGCGGCATGCCAGGCGAATATAACTCGAAACGTCCAAAAATTGGAGGGCGTCGACGAGGTCAACGTAAATCTTTTGTCAAACCAGATGTCGGTGAGCTACGACGAGGATAAGATTAGTTCGGCCGATATAGTAAACGCGGTCGTATCGATCGGGTACGGAGCGGAATCTATGGAAGCCGCTGCGGCGAGCGGAGGAAGAAGCGACGATTTCAGAAGCGAATGGCAGACTCGACAGAAGAATGCGGAGGACGCTCAAAAGGCTATGCAGAGACGGCTTGTATGGTCGATAATATTGCTCGTTCCGCTGATGTATATAGCGATGGGGCATATGTTGCGCATACCCGTTCCGCACATATTCATGGGAACGGAAAACGCGGTCATATCGGCGTTCACTCAGTTTTTGATAACGGTTCCGATCCTTATCATAAACCGCAAGTTCTTCACGTCGGGCTATAAGGCGCTTATAAAACGCGCGCCCAATATGGATTCGCTTGTGGCGATAGGTTCGTCGGCCGCGCTTATATACGGTATTTTTGCAATATACCGTATGGCGTATGGTTTGGGACATGGGGATCTTGAGCTTGTCAGTCATTATTCGCACGAATTGTATTTTGAGTCGTCGGCTATGATCTTGACGCTCGTAACGGTCGGGAAATATCTTGAGTCGCGTTCTAAGTCAAAGACGTCCGACGCGCTTGGCAAGCTGATAGATCTCGCGCCCAAGACGGCGGTAGTTATCCGAAACGGCGCAGAGAAAACGATCCCGGCGGAGCAGGTGACGGCCGGAGATATAGTAGTCATAAAGCCGGGCGAGAGCATACCGGTAGACGGAGTTATAACCGAGGGAGGAGGTTATGTCGATCAATCGGCGATAACCGGCGAGAGCATACCTGTTGAGAAGAACGTGGGTGACAACGTAATATCGGCTACGATAAACAAAAACGGAAGTTTTAAGTTTAAGGCGTCTAAGGTCGGAAACGATACGACGCTCGCGCATATTATCAGGCTGGTCGACGAGGCCGGGAACTCGAAAGCGCCGATCGCGAGATTAGCAGATAAGGTCAGCGGGGTGTTTGTGCCGACGGTGATAGCGATAGCGATACTTACGGCCATCGTTTGGATAATAGCCGGGCAGACGTTTGAGTTTGCGCTCTCCTCCGCGATAACGGTATTGGTAATATCCTGCCCGTGCGCGCTGGGACTTGCGACTCCGGTCGCTATAATGGCCGGAACGGGAAAGGCCGCCGAATACGGCATATTGATAAAGTCGGCCGAGAGCTTGGAAAACCTCCATTCAATAGATACGATAGTGTTGGATAAAACTGGCACGATAACCTCGGGACACCCGTCGGTAACCGATATAGTCGCGTTTGACAAAGCGATCGACGAGAGAGCCTTCTTGGCGGAAGCGGCCGCGATTGAAGCGGGAAGCGAGCATCCTCTCGCCGAAGCGGTAGTAGAACGGGCGCGTGATATGGGGCTCAGTATCCCGGCGGCGGACGGTTTCGAGGCGGTTTCCGGCAGAGGAGTTAAAGCGGCGATCGGCGATTCTGAATATATAGCCGGGAATGTAAATTTCATGCGGGAAAATAATATATCAAATATCAAAACCGTAGAGAGCGAGGCGGGGCGCCTTGCAAAAGATGGAAAGACTCCGCTGGTATTTGCAAGGAATGGAAAACCCGTCGGTATAATAGCGGTTGCGGATACAGTGAGAGAATCGAGCGTAGACGCGATAAACAGATTTAATAAGATGGGGCTCGACGTGGTGATGCTGACCGGCGACAATAAATTGACCGCCGAGGCGATCAGAAAAAAACTCGGTATAAAGACGGCTATATCCGACGTTATGCCGGCGCAGAAAGAGGCTTGTATACGCGAACTTCAGGCCAAGGGTCGCAAGGTGGCCATGGTCGGAGACGGTATAAACGACGCCCCCGCGCTCACAAGAGCGGATATAGGAATAGCCATCGGCGCGGGAACGGATATAGCGATAGATTCGGCGGACGTCGTTTTGATGAAGGATTCCCTGGGCGACGTCGTAACCGCGATAGAACTCAGCAAATCGGTCATACGAAATATTCACATGAACTTGTTCTGGGCGTTCTTCTATAATATTTTGGGAATACCGGTCGCGGCGGGCGTCTTGTATCCGGCGTTCGGGCTCAGACTCAGTCCGATGATTGGTTCGGCGGCGATGAGTTTAAGTTCGGTGTGCGTTGTGACAAACGCGCTGAGGCTGCGGTTTTTCAAAGCTAAGATTTCCGAAGGCGCGACGGACAGTACCTATAAAGGAGAGAGAGCCGTGAAAGCGGCAGAGGAGAAGAACGTCGTTAAACGAATAGAAGACGAACCCTGGGCGGAAGAGAAAACCTCTAAAACGAAAAGCGATATGCGAAATGCCGGGGAAAATGTTACGTTGAAAAATAATAAAACAAATAACAGCATAAATAATGAGAAAGGTTGGATAATTATGAAAAAAGCGGTTACTGTAGAAGGAATGAGTTGCGCTCATTGTCAGGCGCATGTCAAGAAGGCTCTTGAGGAGATCGAGGGCGTTGAATTGGCCGATGTTAATTTGGAGACGAAGACTGCCACGGTCGCGTTGTCCAAAGACGTCGCCGACGACGTTTTAAAGGATGCGGTCGATAAAGCGGGTTACAGCGCGACAAACGTAGCGACGCTGTAGCAGATCCTCAAAAATGCATTGCTCAGACGGGCGGGGCCATGCTCCGCCTCTTTGCTATAATGTGGGAGAGTATCTATTTTGAGGCAATACTAACTAAATGAAAGGCGTGAATATTAAATTATGATTAATATAAATAAAGTTACGGCGGTATTTTTCAGTCCTACGCACGGAAGCGAGAAATATGCCAAGGCTATAGCTAAAGAAATATCGGCTGAGTTTGAGGTTTTGGATCTGACAAATCCGAACGCGCGACGCCGGAGATACGGGTTTGAATGCGACGAGCTTGTAATTTTCGGCGCGCCGGTGTATGCTGGAAGACTCCCGTCCGTCGACGGCGGAATTTTTGACAACGTTTTTGGGAACGATACCCCGGCTGTGTTTACAGTCAGTTATGGAAACCGCGCCTACGAGGACGCTTTACTTGAGGAAAAGAATATCTGCGAGGCCAACGGATTTAAAGGTATCGCCGCGGGAGCGTGGATCGCGCCGCATACATATTCAGATAAAATCGCGGCGGGGCGCCCGGATTCGGATGATTTGAAAAAGGTTTCGGAATTTGCCGATAAAATAAAGGAAATAATTTCGAACAAAAATCTATCTGAAATCAGCTTGGAGGTCCCGGGAAATTACCCGTACAAAAAAGCTAAACCGACGCCGCTTTATCCGCGTGGAAACAAAAATGCACAAACTGCGGGAAATGTGCGGAGGTCTGTCCGGCGTCGGCGATCGATCCCAAGACTCCGGAAAAAACCGATTCAAAAAAATGCATCGCCTGTATGGCGTGCGTCAAAAACTGTCCGGTCGGAGCGAGAGGGGTATTAACCCCGGTATATAAATCGGTATCGTTGGCGCTCGAAAGCGCTCTTCTGAAGACTCGTAAGGAACCGGAACTGTTTTATTGTTAGTTTAATATAAAAAATCCTCCGGCTCGTCCGCCGGAGGAATATAACTTAGCTTTGTTCTAACGCCTGTTCAAGCCAGAAGAAACCGATATCAAAAGCCTTATACAGTCCGTCGCGTTCGGCTTGGCGCATTAATCTTGAAGCCTTACCCTCGTTAGTCTTAAGCTCTATAATGACTTTTCTGGAGATCGTTAGATCTTCAAGCTTATCGTTATCCATAAGTCTGAAAACGACAATATATTTGTCTTTCGGGTTTCCATAATATATCTGGTCTCCGCATCTTAAAAGCAGCTTATCCTTGTATGTCAGATACTCGCTTTTTTTGCTCTGTTTTTGTTTGGATCTACTGCTTGCGGCAGTCGTTTTAATAGAGGTCTTAGCGCTCTTTGTGTTAGAATTCTTTTTAGCAGCCTTTTTTGGCTCTTTAGCAGCGCCGTCTTTCGCTTTTTCTACAGCCATTCACATCTGCCCCCTTCTTATTATAATATGTATATTACCGACAGATATATGAAAGTTTGCCGCTAAATACCGGCGCTTATCTGTCAATATTTTGATCCCTTCCCGGACCTACGCCTATAGAAATTATCTTACAGCCGATCAGCTCTTCAACCCTTAAGATATACTTTTTTGCGGCTTCGGGTAGTTTATCAAACTCTTTTATATCGCTGATATCCTCATCCCAGCCGTCCATTTCTTCATAAACCGGCTCGCATTTTGCGAGCTCCTCGAGCGTCGGCGGAAAATCATAGGTCAGTTCGCCGTCCTTACGGTAAGCCACGCAGAGTTTTATCTTTCCGATACCGCCGAGAGGGTCGATCTTATTGAACACTACGCCGGATAACGAGCTTGTTCTCACCGCATATCTTGCAATGACCGCGTCGAACCAGCCGGTGCGTCTCGGTCTGCCGGTCGTAGTGCCGAACTCGTGTCCTTTTTGTCTGATCGTTTCGCCTACGTCGTCGTGTAATTCGGTCGGAAACGGACCGTTGCCGACTCTTGTGGTATAGCCTTTTAAAACGCCTATGCATTCGTCTATCATTTTCGGACCTATACCGCTTCCTACGCAGACCCCGCCAGAAATAGGATGAGAGGAGGTGACGTAGGGATATGTGCCTATGTCTATGTCTAAGAGTATTCCCTGCGCGCCTTCAAATAAAACTTCTTTGCCCTCGTCTATCGCGTTATAGAGGATCGGAATAGTATCTGTAACATACGGTTTTAAACGTTTTGCGTACTCAGAGTATTCTTTTATAATAGCTTCCGGATCCATCGGAGTTCCGTCGTATACGAACTCGATGATTTTATTTTTGATCTTCATGTTTTCGCGAACTTTAGCGGCGAATTTATCCTCGTCGATAAGGTCGCTCATGCGGATGCCGCTGCGCTCGGTTTTATCCATGTAACAAGGTCCTATGCCCTTTTTGGTTGTGCCGATATCGCCCTTGCCTCTCGCTTTTTCGGACAAACCGTCAAGCTCGATATGATAAGGCATTATAACGTGCGCGCGGGCGTCTATTTTCAGATTTTTGGTACTTATTCCTTTAGATTCGAATCCGTCGATCTCTTCTAATAAAACTTTGGGATCTACCACGACTCCGGCGCCTATTATATTAAGCGTATTGGGGTAGAGTATACCGGACGGCATCACATGAAGTTTATAAGTAACCCCGTCTACCTCAAGCGTGTGACCGGCGTTGTTGCCTCCGGAGGTTCTGACGACTACGTCGGCTTTGCCGGCGTAAATATCGATAGTCTTTCCCTTTCCTTCATCGCCCCACTGCGCTCCAATAACGACTTTTGTTGGCATAATGTTCTCACTCCTTAACTCACTAAACCGTATGATTCAGCTTATATATATAAGTTGCCGTTTAGATGGCGTTCCACCTAAACGCATACTCTATTATCATACCAGATTATTAGGTTAATTGCAAGAATTTTTTAGTTTTAATGTATATTTATTTAACAAATCCGCTTTGGCGGTCAAGTTATATTATCTTTCCAACAGCTTATTAATAAGCTTATATCCGTCTTTTATGAAGATTCCGGTTTTTTTCGCTTCTTTTTCACAGTATACGACCTCGTCGGCAGTTGTTTTTCCGGTTTTGCTGTTGTAGAGGACGTAGGGGATCGGATCGGACGTGTGCGTGCGTATAGCAAGCGGCGTGGGGTGATCCGGCATAATCAAAATCGCGTAATCTTCTCCGCTGTCTTTTAAATAGCCTACGATAGGCGCCACGATTTTTTGGTCGATAAGCTCGATGGCCTTGACTTTGTTTTCTATTTCATGACGATGCCCAGCCTCGTCGGGAGCTTCGAGGTGTACGTAGACAAAATCCGCGCCGTTTTTAAGCGCGTCTATTGCCGCTTTGGCCTTTCCGTCAAAATTGGTCGTAACCGTTCCGGTCGCGCCCTCGACGTCTATTACGTCCAATCCGGCGCAGTAGCCGATACCCTTTACAAGGTCGACTGCGGATATTACGGCGCCCTTTATTCCGAATTTTTCGGCGTAGGTATTAAGATTGGGTTTTGTGCCGGCGCCCCAGATCCATATTGAATTTGCCGGGCGCAGGCCCTTTTCTATCCTCGCTTTATTTACGGGATGATCTTTCAGTATATTGTAGCTTTTTATCATCATATTTCGGATCGTCTCGTTATCGGGTAAATATTCGCCTATTACTCTGTCCGAAATGTCGTGAGGAGGCGTTAGCTTGCTGAAATCGTTTTCCCGGTTATGCCAAACCATCAGGTGTCTGTAGCTTATCCCGCCGAAAAACTCGATCTCATTCGTCTTAAACGCCTCGTTGATTGCGTCTATGAGCTGATGCGCCTCGGCGGTAGTGATCTCGTCCGAGCTGTAATCGACCATAGTCTTTTTTTCATATTCGGGTTCGTCAGACAGAGAGACGAGATTCGTTCTGAACGTCGTGTCGGTAAGCTTAAGAGGAACTTTCATCGATACCGCTTCGAGCGGAGAGCGTCCGGTGTAATATATTTCGGGATCGTATCCAAAAACTGCGAGGTTTGCGACGTCGCTGCCGGGGGGCAGATCGCCGGGAACGGTTTTTACCATGCCCATCTCGCCCAAACCGGCAAGTTTGTCAATATTCGGCTTATTCGCCGCCTCGAGCGGAGTCTTGCCGCCCAGTTCTTTTACCGGCGTGTCCGCCGCGCCGTCTGTGAGAATAACAGCGTATTTCATTTTATCAGCTCCTTGACTATTATGTTATGTATTTTAGCGTTTGCCAGATTTTAAAATAATTGTTTACCAGTAAATTATACAGCTAATGAATATTAGTGTCAAGCTAATTATATAAAAAAGCGACCTGTGATTTGTGAGTATTGCACAAATAATAACATAGCTTTATTTGCAATATCAACAAAGTTGGCTATTGTCAAAAATCAAAAAATGATGTAATATATATGCATACCACAACTAACTAACAATCTTTTTTCATTTCCCAATACCCGGGTAGATCCCGGGTAACTCCCGACCGAGTATTTAATACTCGGTCTTTTATATTTTGTAGCGAAGCGGGAGCGGTTTGCATCACCAAAAGATGTAAATGCCTTGCCGGCGCGGAATAACGAGCGTTATCGCTTGTAGACCGACGTCGAGCCCTTAAGACGGTTTTTCAGATCGTCGGTCAGGCAATCCATGCTTTTCATCCGCCATTGCCAGTTGCCGCCGAGCGTGGACGGGATGTTCATTCTCGCTTCGGAGCCGAGGCCGAGCAGATCCTGCATAGAGATTATCGCTATATCCGAAACGGAGGCGAGCAGACTGTTGATAAATCCCCAGGTCAGCCCTTCTTTTTCACTCAGCCTAAGGTATTTGTTGATAAAGCGTTTTACGTTTTCGGACTCTTGCTCATACCAGCCGATCAGAGTGTCGTTGTCGTGCGTGCCTATGTAAGCTACGGAATTTTTGACGAAGTTATGCGGCAGATATTCGCTGTCGTTATCGGGGTCGAATCCGAACTGCATTACCTTCATTCCGGGAAAACCGCTGAACTTAAGCAGAGCGCGCACGTCGTCGGTGATAGTTCCCAAGTCCTCGGCGATTATAGCGGGATCCTTACCGAGCCGGTTTTTTAATACTTCGAAGAAGTCGGTTCCCGGTCCTTTCAGCCACTCGCCAATAACGGCGTCTTTGCGCCCGTAGTCTATGGTATAGAACGCGTCGAACGCTCTGAAATGATCTATCCTCACTATGTCGTACATTTTGAGCGCGGCCTTAATCCTTTGTTCCCACCACTCATAGCCGGAGCTCTTTAAATATTTCCAGTCGTAGATCGGGTTGCCCCAAAGCTGACCGAGCGGCGCATAGTAGTCGGGAGGACAACCCGCGACTTTTATTGGCGTTCGGTCTTCGTCGAGCATAAGGATCTCGTTGTGCGCCCATGCGTCCGCGCTGTCTTCGGCTACATAAATGGGGATGTCGCCTATGATCTTTATACCTTTGTCGTTTGCGTATATTTTAAGAGCCGTCCACTGAGAATTAAACAGGTATTGAACGTACACCCAGAAGTCTATCTCCTCCGAAAGCTCTTCATAAGTATTTACCACGGCCTGAGGTTTACGCAGCTTTATATCTTCCGGCCATTCTTGATAAGATACCAGATCGTACTTAAACTTAAGCGCCATATACATCGCGTAGTTTTCGACCCAATATGAGTTGTAATATCTGAACTTTTCGATTTCTTTTTTCTTGGTAATTTTTTCGCGTTTAAACGCAAGCTTTAAAACCTTAAACCTGTTCTCGAAAATCGCTTCGTAATCGACTTTTTCGGCGTTGCCGCCCCAGTTTAGAGTTGCGTATTCTGATTCTTTCAAAGCGCCGGACTCCGCTAAAGTATCAAGATCGATAAAATAGGGATTCCCGGCGAACGTTGAGAAAGACTGGTATGGCGAATCGCCGTAGCTCGTCGGACCTATCGGAAGTATCTGCCAGTATTTCTGACCGCTTTCATATAAAAAATCCACAAATTCATACGCCTGTTTCCCCATAGAACCGATCCCGTATTTGGACGGGAGTGAGGATATATGCATTAAAATACCGCTTCCCCTTTTCATGATTAACTCGCCCCTTTCAAATTATTGCGCCTATAACAATATATTCACGCGTTTTACATTGATTTAATTTTAACTTAAACGTCTTTAATAGTCAACCGTTGTATTGTATTAATCGACATTCTATTTAAATTTATTGATTATTATAAGGCATGCGAAGAGGCGCGCGTATGTAACGCCGGAGCATATATGGTAAATATTCTATAATATACGGTGCGTTTAGGCTTATGTAGAGTTAGGCTGATATAATATAAAAAAGACCGGTAGGACTAAGCCTTCCGGTCTGAAAATATTCAAGAAAAATATTAGTCTACTTTAACGACCCAGTTCATCTCGTCTTCCGCGTCGCCGGTCTGAATATCGGTGATAGCGTTAAAGATCCTCTGAGTTACCTCGCCGATTTGGTTGTTGTTTATATGCATGACTTTATCTTCCCAGCGCAGTTCGCCGACGGGAGAGATGATAGCGGCCGTTCCGGTACCGAAACATTCTTCGAGCTTACCGGCGTCGTAAGCGTCGGCTACTTCCTGAATCGATATGCGTTTTTCGGATACGGGGATTCCCCATTTTTTAAGTAGTTCTATAGTAGACATTCTTGTTATACCGCTTAAAATACTTCCGTTTAATGCCGGAGTAACGACCTCGCCGTCTATTTTAAAGAATATGTTCATAGAACCTACTTCTTCTATGTATTTTTGTTCAACGCCGTCGAGCCACAATACCTGAGAGTAGCCTTTTTCGTGAGCGATAACCTGCGCTCTTATGCTGCCCGCATAGTTGCCGCCGGTTTTTGTGAAGCCTGTTCCGCCGCGTACCGCGCGAACATACGAGTCTTCTACGTATATCTTTACCGGAGCCAGACCTTCCGGATAGTAGAGTCCGCTCGGCGAACAAATTATTAAGAAGAGATACGACTCGGACGGTCTAACGCCGAGATACGGATCGGTCGCTATGATAAAAGGTCTGATATAAAGCGAAGCGCCCGCCTGCTCGGGGATCCAGTCTCTGTCGAGTTCTACAAGCTGTTTGAGTCCTTCGAGACATAATTCTTCGTCGATCTGAGGGATAGCCAGTCTTTCGTTTGATACGTTTAATCTGGCGAAATTCTTGTCGGGTCTGAAGAGTCTTACGTGTCCCTGCTTGTCCTTATACGCCTTTAGACCTTCGAACACTTCCTGAGCGTAGTGGAACACCATAGCCGAAGGGTCTAATTCAAGAGGAGCGTACGGGACTATTCGCGGATCGTGCCAGCCCTGTCCCTCGTCGTAATTCATCATGAACATGTGATCCGAAAAATATTTGCCAAAAGGAAGATTTTCCATTTGGGGTTTTTCTTTCGGATTTGTCGTTTTGGTTACCGTGATATTCATCACCTAAATCAACCCCTTTATAAACATCATATAAGATTAAATTTAACTATTTTCAAAACTAACTCTAATATTATAGCGCTACTGTTTTAAGATTTCAATATTTAATTTAATAAATTGTGACTTAATAGCGCGATCGGGGTGAAACGCGCGCGGATTTTATATAAAATTAAATAAAAGGGCGGCGGTTAAGTATATTTTTATCTGAAACGGTCAAAATCATAATATGCGCAAAGACGCGCTTATAAGCGCCGCGTATGAGTTTATAATAAATAACGATAGGTAAAAGTTTTGAGTTTGCCGGTAATTTGGAGTTTGCGGACTGGCCGAGTAAAAAAATTAAAAAAATTGTAAAAAAACTATTGACAAATATATCTTCTGGAGTTATAATGTCAAAGTCGGTTTTGACAGGACGCTTGTTTAGAGGGATTTGTTGGAATCGGTATACGATAACTGCGAGCATGCTGGAACCGGCAGACAGGCACGTTTGAGGGGCGTGTGCTTATGGCGTGTGGGTTCAAGTCCCACTGCTCGCACCATATATTGCCTGATTGTGTAAGGGTAGCACAAGTGACTCTGACTCACTTTGTCTGGGTTCGAATCCTAGTCAGGCAGCCAGTTTGATTCCTTGGCGTTTTGACCAAGGAATTTTTTTGTGCGCAAATTTGCCGTGCGAATCGTAAAGTCGTTTTTGCACAGGTAGTTGACGTTTAAAATATATTGGGGAATAAAACGTTATGAAAAATAATTTTTTTAAAAGTCCGAACAGTTCGAATAAAAAATATAGATACACGCTTGCCGATATAGGAAAAAGAAGCGTAAAGCGCGGCTGCAAAACGGTTAAAGAATATCTGTATACATTTTTTAAATGGCTCCTGATCGCCGCGCTTATGGGCGCGATAGGCGGGGCGGTAGGCGCGTTTTTTAACCGGTGCATAGGTTATGCGACCGAGTTTAGACAGGCTAATCCGATTATTATATTTGGACTCCCGATCGCGGGTTTAATTATAGTGTTTTTATACGATAAATTTAAAATGGCCGATAACAGCGGCGCTAATAACGTGATAAGCTCGGTGAGGGACGAAGACGAGATTCCTTTCGCGATGGCGCCGCTTATTTTTATAGGAACTGTTTTGACCCACCTGTTCGGCGGGAGCGCGGGACGCGAGGGCGCGGCGCTGCAGCTTGGCGGAAGTCTCGGAAGTATGGTCGGCAGGGTTCTTAAGCTGGACGATAACGATTTGCGAGTTGTGGTGATGTGCGGCATGAGCGCCGTGTTTGCGGCGTTGTTCTGCACTCCGCTTACCGCGGCGTTTTTTGCTTTGGAAGTGATCAGCGTCGGAATAATCCATTATTCGGGATTTGTTCCGTGTCTGTTCTCGGCGCTTGCCTCGTACCGGCTCGCGCTTTACTTTGGGGTTACGCCGGAGACGTTCTTAATTGAGGCTATTCCCGAGCTGACGGCCGTAAGTTTGACGCAGACTCTTATTCTCGCCGCGCTCTGCGCCGCAGTGAGCATAATATTCTGTATCGCTATGCATAGCGCTCATGGAGCTTTGGACAGATTTATTCCAAACGCTTATATCAGAGCGTTTATCGGAGGGGCGATCGTTGTGGCGTTTACATATTTATGCGGGTCGCGCGATTACAACGGCGCCGGAATGGATGTGATAACTCGGGCGATCGAGCATGGGGATGCGGTATGGTACGCGTTTATTTTGAAAATAATCTTTACTGCGGTAACGATAGGTTCAGGCTTTAAGGGCGGAGAAATAGTGCCGACGTTTTTTATTGGCGCGACGTTCGGATGCGCGGTCGGGGGTCTGCTTGGAATGAATCCGTCGTTCGCGGCCGCGATAGGACTTATAGCGCTGTTTTGCGGAGTCGTTAATTGCCCTATAGCGTCTATTATGCTGGGAATAGAAATGTTCGGTTCCGAAGGTCTGCTCCTGTTTGCTGCCGCGGTTGCGGTAAGTTATATGCTTTCAGGCAATTTTGGATTGTATAAGAGCCAGAAAATCATTTATTCCAAGTTGAAGACTAAGTATATTAATATTCACTCTAAGTAAAAAGCGATTAAAGCGGATCGCTAAATATAAAAAACTTCTCTATAAGACCCGCCCTGCAACAAAGCTGCTTGTAGGCGCGGCAAATATAAAAAATATCCCGGCGCTGCGCAGCGCCGTTTTTGTTTTATGTTAATGTAGGAAGAAATTTGACAGAATTGAGATCTGTAGGTCGGCTCGGTCGATAAAAGGCAATGGCGCCGATGCATTGAACGTTACGCGCGTAGATCGGTAAAATATACTCCTTACTATTTTTAAAGAATCCTATTCAGCAAATCGCTGACAAAATTCCAATTGATCGCCTTAAACCAATTGTCAATATAATCGCCTCTTAGATTTTTGTATTTCAAATAATAGGCGTGCTCCCAAACGTCCAGAGGAAGAATAGGCTCGAAGCCGAGAGAAAGCGGGTTGTCCTGGTTGGGCAGAGCCATGATCTTAAGGTTTTTCTCTCCGTCTAAAACGAGCCATACGAAGCCCGAGCCGAATTGATCGAGCGCCGCGGCTTTCATCTGCTTTTTCCACGCTTCGTCTCCGCCGAAAGCTTCCTCTATAAACTCGGGCGAAGTCTGTCCGCCAGGCGTCAGCGCGTTAAAATACATATCGTGGTTATAAACTCCGCCGCCGTTGTTCTTTACGGCGTTTTGAAGTCCGGACGGAAGAGTCGAAAGTCCGGTCAGCAGCCTCTCAAGAGTCCAAGAATGATATTCGGGAAAGTTTTTGAGCGCGTTGTTTAAGTTATCTACGTAGGTTTTAAAATGCTTGTCATAATGAAAAATCATAGTCTCTTTGTCTATATAAGGCACCAAAGCGTCGTAAGCGTATGGAAGCTCGGGAACCTCGAACGGATAAGTCTTTTTTGAGATCATATTTATATCCCCGGCCTTTCTGCCCGTCTGTTAGCTCCGCTTCCCCATCTCGGGCGGATAGGGAACGTTTCTTGTTTAATTAGCCATATCTGATCGATCGTATTATTAATATATCCAAATTATTATCAAAGATAATCGATCATAATTTATTCGTAACTATTTACAATATCATCCTGCGCGTTGTTGAAATTATAATTTTGAACCGACGCGCCGCTTTATGATACTTCTCCCAATTTACCATTGATATGGAAATATTATTGCCTGTTTTTGGCAATAATATTCATAGCGTAAGCGCGAGTTGGAAAAAATATTAGCGCGGCGATATGTTGTTTTAGGCGGAGACCCTATATTTTTTGTTATGTCGAAAATATGCTAATTAGGTATATAGAAAATCGGTATAAATTTTGACAAATATTTCGGTATTTAAATGATAATATATACTTGTAAAAATATGGAAATCGGAAAAGGAGGTCAAAAGATCATATTTGAGATGGATATATCTAATTGGCGGCGAGATTCCGGCGTCATAGTTATGCAAATACATTATACATTTAAAATAGATAAAGGAGCAGAGGTATGGACAAGGATTTTAGAAAGATAAATGGAGGAAATAACAATGATTATAGGCTGGAGCGGATCGGTGAGACGCTGGTCGTAAAGCTGAGCGGAGAACTGGATCATCATTTGAGCGCCGAGTTAAGAGATGCTTTGGATAGGGAGATCAATATACACGATATAAAAAACATAATATTTGATTTTGGCGACGTGAGCTTTATGGACAGTTCCGGGATCGGGATGATCATGGGCAGATACAAGCTCATCAAGGCCAAGGGCGGAAAGGTGATGGTGATCAGACCCCAGAAGCAGGTGGACAGGATACTCGAGATGTCAGGTATAAAGAAGATATTGGAATGCGGATAACCGCGATTTTGCGAGCCGGATACGGAGATTATTATGGATAAAAATATTGTTGCTGATAACGCAATGGGTTAAATCGGAGGATATATAAATGGATAATAACAATAAAGCACAGAATTACATGAGGTTGGTTATACCCGCCAAGAGCGTGAACGAAGCGTTTTCCAGAGCGGTCGTCGGGGCGTTCGCGGTGCAGCTCGACGTGACCGTAGACGAGCTTGCGGATATCAAAACCGCGGTGTCAGAGGCTGTGACAAACTCAATAATACACGGATATGCGGATAAAAAAGGAGAAGTCGTGATGGAGTGTAAGATACTTGGCGACGTCGTAGACGTAAAAATCATCGATTACGGCAAGGGGATAAAGGATATAGAGACCGCTATGCGG
>CAJFTO010000015.1 GCA_904419955.1 Candidatus Roslinia caecavium
AAACAATGAATTTTAGAGCGAAATTGATCGGTTCGATCGCGGCGCTGTGCATGATAACGGCGCTGTGTCCGACTGTTTTAGCGGCCGACGCGGAGACGTCGATCGTATTGTCGGAGGAAGGCGTTACGGTAGACGGCGCGGCGATCTCGGAAAACGCGGATTCGGCGGTATATATGTCCAAGAAGACGGAGACGCACGAGGACGTCGCGGAGGAACTTAAGGATGTTGAAAACACGGTCGTGACGATAACTCAGGCCGGAACTTATCGCGTGAGCGGTTCCATGACGGACGCGCAGATAGCGGTCGCGGCGGGGGAGCAGGACGGCGTGGAGATCATTTTGGACGGGGCGGATATTACCTGCCGCACCGCGCCGGCTATCCTCGTATATTCGGCGTACGAACCCGCGGAGGCAGGCGAGGCGGGGGTCAAGATCACGCTCGCCGACGGGTCTGAAAACGCGCTGACCGGTTCGCATACCCTCGCCACTGACGAAGACGAGATCAAGCACGACGGCGCGATAAGCTCTAACGTCTCTCTGGTTATAGACGGCGGCGGCTCGCTAAGCGTCGTTGGAGATATGGAGGGGATCGAGATAAAATATAAGCATCTTACGATAAACGGCGGAACGATCTACGTCGAGAGTCAGGACGATCCTATAAACGGCAGCGAGGACTACGTAACGCATATCACAATCAACGGCGGATATATATACTGCCACGCGGTCGGCGCCGAGGGCGACGGTATGGATTCCAACGGCTATATGACGATAAACGGCGGCACGGTTATCGCGCTCGCGAGTACGCAGAGCATGGACAGCGGTCTGGATTCCGAGATGGGAACCGTGATAAACGGCGGTACGGTCGTCGGCGCGGGAAATATGTTCGACGAACTCGACGAGGAGTCTCAGCAGTCGTATATGTTTCTGCAATTTACCGAGTCCACCGACGATTTGATCTGCGTTACAGACTTAAACGGGAACCCGGTATTCGCCTATGATTTCCCGTTCAGTTACTCGTATATCTCGCTGAGTTCTCCGGAGCTTGTCGAGGGGACTTATCACGTCTATATAGGCGGATCTATAGAGGGCGACGAAAGCGACGGGCTGTATACTAACATAACCTCGTATACGCCCGGCTCGCAGATGCATCACGGCGGGACCGCGGCCGTCGGTTTCGGCGGAACGGGCGGCTTCGGCGGCATGCAGCCGCCCGAGGGCATGGAGCCCCCGGAAGGTATGGAATTTCCTGAAGGTATGGAGCGGCCCGACGGAGGACAGCTCCTTGAAGGAGGACAGCGCCCTGAAGGAGATCATCTCCCCGACGGAGAGCGCCCCGAGGGCATGGGCGGAGGACGCGGCCAGGGCGGCGGACCCGGAATGATTAGCAGCAGCTCGGAGACGGAGACGTATGAATTTACGCTTACGAGCGAGAGCAGGAGCTTTACCAACGTGACCAGCGCGGAGATCGAGACGCTTCCGTTCGAGGACGTCGCGGCGGGAGATTGGTATTACGAGGCCGTGAGCCGGGCGTATAGCGACGGGCTTATAGTCGGAAAGACGGATACTGAGTTCGCGCCGGAGGATACGGTCACGGGCGCGGAGACGATAACGATGTTATACCGCCTGAGCGGCGAAGGGTCGGCGGATACGACTTCGGGCGACGACTGGTACGAGGCCGCCCGGAGCTGGGGCGAAGAGAACGGGATAATAGGCCGAAGCGGCTGGACGTTTGAACCGGATTCGGCGCTTACGAGGGAACAGACGATGGATATGCTGTACAGGTATCTGACCTACGAGAATATACCGCTGTCCGAGACGGACGATCTGTCCGGTTACGGCGACGGCGCGAGCGTGAGCGATTACGCCGCTCAGGCGGCCGGGAAACTGAGCGCGGCGGGCTTGATCGAGGGCGACGAGAACGGACTGCGCCCGGCCGATACGCTTACCCGCGCGGAGATCGCCGCGATCCTGGTTCGAGCGATGGATATAATGGATTCCGACGTAAAGATCTATCCGGTGAGCGTAGACGAGGCGCTCTATACGGATTTCGCAGAGAGCTCGGAGGGCTATTTTGAAAACGGATTAAAGACCGGCTTCGGTTCGGCGATAACTTTCAGGGGCTACGACGAAGACGGAAATCCGCAGTTCTACGGCGTTACCGACCGCGGACCGAGTCTGGACGTTCCGGAGGATTCCCAGGCCGCGGACGAATACGACGCGGCGAAGATATTCCCGGCGCCCGATTTCACGCCCAGTATTGGGCTGATCACGATCAAAAACGGCGAAGCGGTAGTCGAGGATTCGATTACGCTTAAGAATAGCGACGGAACGCCGCTTACGGGTTTGCCTCTGCCTTCGGGCGAACTCGGCGCGACCGGAGAGACGGCGCTGGATATGGAGCTTCAGGAGCTCGGCTACGACGAAAACGGTTTCGATCCCGAGGGTATCGCGGTCGATTCCGACGGTAATTTCTGGCTCGCGGACGAATACGGGCCGTTTATCGCCAAGTTCTCGTCGGACGGAACGCTGATAGAGAAATACGCGCCCGGCGACGGGCTGCCGGAGATCTTGAAGTATCGCATCGCAAACCGCGGCTTCGAGGGATTGACGATATCCCCGTCGGGTAAAATTTACGCTTCGCTTCAAAGCGCGCTCGATATCGAGGGAGAGACGAGCGCTACGGCGACGTTTATCAGGATATTGGAACTCGATCCCGAGACCGGAGAGACTAAAACGTACGCGTATCCGGTAGACGTTAGCGCGTATTCGTCGCCGAAGAACTGCAAGATAGGCGATATATACGCGATCGACGACAATACGCTTTTGGCGATCGAACAGGGCGAGCTTGCGGACGGAACGATAAGCAATATCGTATACGAAGTAGATCTGACCAACGCGACCGATATTACCGGCGTAACTTACGACGGGAGCGAGCTCGAATATACTTCGGACGCGGACGTTCTTTCAAGCGTTATCGCTTACGCCGACAAGACCGAATTTATCGATCTGAGGGCGCTCGGCTGGACTGCCGAGAAGGCGGAAGGCCTTTGTATGTTGGGGGATAACGAGACCCTGGCGCTGATCATTGAGGACGATTTCGGCCTCTCCGGCGCGTCTTTAAATCCAAGCTCCGGAGAAGCAGGCGAGAGCGCGGTGATCCTAAACGAGATCGCAGAGTCGGACGCCGCGAAAATTTGGCTGATCGCAACGAATAGTCTGTAAAACAGAATACCAAAAAACGAGCCGGCGCCGTTTCCGTTTAGGCGCCGGCTTTTAGAATACGCGGCCATCCGCCTTTTTGGAATACGGGCGCTATGGTCGTAGGTTTGGACGTAAAATTTTTGCGTTTTTCCATGGATCGATAACGCTTATATTAGAATATTTAGCGGAATATCGAGCCAAAAATAGAGGGCGCCTCGGCTTGACAATATAATCATATTATGGTATTATAACTTGGATATTCGGCTGTTGAGCGCCGCAATATAGCGGGATTATCGATCCGGGCGGCCGGATCTTAATATATGTTTTAGGAAGTGAGATTATGAAACTTATTGACTTAGAAAAACACAAGGACCGGTACGATATAGAAAATATCATATCGGACTTTAAAAGCGGGGCGCTGAAGGACGGGGATACCGTCTCTCTCGAAGGTTCTATCCACAAGATACGCGCTATGCGTAAATTCGCGTTTTTTGTTATCCGCACGCCGCGCAGGCTCGTTCAATGCGTATACGAGCCGACCGAGGGGCAAAAGCCGGTCTCGGATTTCAGCGAAGAGGACTGCGTAAGACTTAGCGGGACCATAGCCGTGGACGCGAGAAGTCCGCTCGGCTTCGAGATACGCGTTAAGGACATAACGGTCCTGTCGTCGCCGGCCGAGAATCTTCCTATAGTTATAAATAAAAAGAAACTCGACTGCAACGTCGATATAAAGCTCGACTACAGAGCCGTATCGCTCAGAAATCCCCACGAGAGAGCGTATATAAAGATATTGGACGGGATAATGGACGCGTTCTCGACGTTTATGAGAAGCGAGGGCTTTACCGAGTTCGTGCCGCCTAAAATCGTTTCGGCGGGCGCCGAGGGCGGAGCCGATCTCTTTGAAGTGGACTATTTCGGAGAAAAGGCGTATCTTAACCAGAGCCCGCAGGTGTACAAGCAGATGATGGTCGGCGTGTTCAAAAAGGTATTCGTCATAGCTCCGGTATTCAGAGCCGAGAAACACAGCACGACGAGACATATAAACGAGTTCGAGGGTCTCGACTTTGAGATGGGATTCATCGATTCGTTTGAGGACGTGATGGCGGTCGAGGCGAGGTTCATGGTCTACCTTTTCGACTTCCTGAAGAAGAATTACGCGCTCGAGCTTGAGGAGATAGGCGTAGAGCTTCCTGAAATAAAGCAAATACCGCAGTTTAAGTTTGTCGAGGCTAAGAAGATAGTAGCCGAAAAGTACGGAAGAGAGTTTAGAAACTCCAACGACTTAGACCCGGAGGAGGAGCGTTTGATCGGCGAATACGTCAAGGAGGAGTACGGCTCGCCGCTGGTGTTCGTCACGCATTATCCGTCTAAAAAGAGGCCGTTTTACGCGATGGACGACCCGGAGGATCCGAAGTATACGTTAAGCTTCGACCTGCTGTTAAACGGCGCCGAGGTCACGACCGGCGGCCAGAGGATACACGATTACCGGACGCAGGTCGACAAAATGCTCGCGCGGGGTATGGATCCGGACGAATTCAAAGACTTTTTGATGATACACAAATACGGAATGCCGCCGCACGGCGGACTTGGTATTGGTCTTGAAAGACTCGCGATGAAGCTGCTCGAGGTCGATAACATCAGAACTGTCACGGCCTTCCCGAGAGATATGGGCAGGATCAATCCGTAAACGAGAGAATAGCGACGCAGAGATTAGCGAATAGGGATCGGCGACGCGGAAAATAGCGATAGAAAATAGCTATAGATATCGGCGATAGAGATTAGCGAATAGGAGCCGAAAAGGCTCCTGCCGCCGTCTATGCGGCTTCTTAAGCCGTTTAGGAAGACGGAGTATCATTTCGCTTGAGTAGCCGCTTAAGCGTTGCGCGGGCGAATTTTAGCCGCCTAATACCTAACGCTTAAATTCCTAACGCCTATATAACCGCCTTTTGATTCGAGGCGGTTATATTTTTTATACGAAACATTTTACAAATTATTTATTATACAATTTCACGCCGAGCGGATACGTATGCGCATTCGAAGCGCCTTGTTTTTCTCTCCCGATCGCGACGCCGTTTTGGCTTTCAAGACCTGATCGACTATGATTTAAGCCGGGCGGATATTCGTGCGGAAGCGGAGCGCTTTATTCCGTCTTTACGCTCGCCGCGCCGCTTTGCGACGCTTAAGTCTATAACGTTTATTATTTCCAATAATTAATCTCTAAACGGCTGTTTCATTTGAATAATAAATAATTCTACAAAGTGTAGAAAAAGTGCTTGACAAGTTGTTTTACATGGTGTAGAATGTAATTACTACACAGTGTAGAATGAAAGGAGAGGCAAGATGACAAGGATATCTGAGTCTGAGATGAAACTGATGAAGATCATATGGGACTACGACGGGGAGCTTTCGACGGCGGAGATATTAAAGAGGCTCGACAACTCGTGGAAGCATACGACGACGCTCACGTTTTTAAAGCGTCTGACGGACAAGGGGATACTGAGCGTTAAGCGGCGCGGAAAGACGAACTGTTACAGCGCGCTGGTAAGCGAGGAGGAATATAAAAAGGCGCAAACCAAGGAGTTTTTGGACGATTTTTATTCGGGTTCGGTGGGTAAATTTCTCACGGCTTTTTACGGAAATAAGAAACCTTCCGAAAAAGATATGGAAGAGATCAAACGCTGGTTTGAGGAGGTTTAGCTATGACGAGCTTGATCTATAATCTGATAGTATGCTCGGTCTCGGGAACGATCGTGTATTTTCTTGGCAGGATATTCGATCTTATTACCCGAAAACGCAGCGTAGCGTCAAGAAATTACGCCTTGCTCGTCGCGGCTATGGTCGTGTTTCTTGTTCCGATCCGGTGCGTTCTGGATCTGCCGGCCTTGTTTAGCTTCGATCCGAATCAAAATTCGATTACCGGAAATATAACCGGAAACGCCGTCGTTCTCCCGGCAATGGACGCGGGTATCGGACTTGATACGACGTCGGGCGGCGAAGGTATAAATATGTTATGGCCAGTCGCGGCGCTATGGATTACGGTCGCGGCGGTGAAAATATTCGCGTATATTTTAAGCTATAAGAAATCCTTGGTATATCTTGAGTCGATAAGCAAGCCGTGCGGAAAGCTCGCCGTTTTAAACGAGTTTAGATGCGTGAAGGACGAGCTCGGAATAAGGCGCAGGATAGAACTGCGCGTAAGCGATACGGCGCCGTCGCCGTTTTTGTACGGACTCGCAAGGCCTAAGATAGTTGTTCCCGAGTGCGCTTTAAGCGGCGACGGGCTAAGGCTGATCTTGGCGCACGAGCTTATTCATTATAAGCGACGCGATCTGTTCGTCAAGTTGCTGTCAAATATCGTTTGTTCTATCCATTGGTTCAATCCATGCGTATATCTACTGCGTAAGTCGCTCTTTAGCGCATGCGAGACGTACTGCGACGAGACGGTTTTAAAACTGTTCGAGTTTAAGGATAAAAAGGATTACGGGCGACTTCTTATATCCGTGATCGAAAACAGCGGAGCCGCTTTTAGGATATGCTCGACTTCTATGGCGGCGCCTCGGCGGGAGCTCAAACGCCGGCTTTTTAAGATAGCGACATATAAGAAGGCGTCTAAGACGTTTCGGGGGTTGAGCGGATTATGCGCGGTCATGGTATTTGTCTGCGGAGTTACTGCGTTTGGATTGGCAAAGACCGCGGAGATAACGCCCGAGAGCGCGGCGGAGCTGTTTGAGACTAAGACTCCAGGATTCGACTCAAGAGCGGCTCTTAGCGGACGGGGCGCATACGGCCGAGCCGGGGCCGCGACCAAAGCGGAAACCCAAGAGGACGATCCGGAATCGGCGGACGAGCGGCTATACGGGGCGGAGAACGCGGTAAGTATCGAAGAAAGTTACGCAGAGACGGAGAGCGAAACCGGCGGCGTCGCGTATGAGAGCGTAGGGCGCGGCGATTTGTCAGAATGGGATATAGTCGAGGATTTAAGCGGCGGAGAGACATATTCAGATCAAGGCGGCGCGACGGCTTCGCAGGACGAAGGAGAAGCGGACGTGGCAAGCGTTGAAGCCGCGGATCTATCCGGCGACGGAGAGCCTGAAGAGTCGGGCGTTACTTACGAGGCGCCGTCCGCTGTGCTCAATACCGCGCCTGTTCCAGAAAATACTCCTTATTCTCAGCCCTCGATAATTCTGCCCGAAAACGAGGGGGAATCCCAACCCTCGGACGGATTGGAGCCGGAAGCCGAAGACTCAGCCGACGACGCGGCGACGGTAAAAGCGGACGAGTACGTCAGAGTTCCTGAAAATTCCACCTACATATTCAGCCTAAATCTAAGTCCGGGCGAAAGCGTTAGCACGCCGATTCTGGCGACGGCGCCGAATAAGGTTTTCAGGATAGGCAGGAGCGACAACTCGCTTAACGCGGGGAGAATCGGGATAACGATATATAAGCTAACCGGCGGCGAGCTAAAACCGATATATTCCGACGACGATTTCGATCGGGATCTGAGGATAAATACAGAATACGAGGAATATTATTGCGTCTCTTTTAGATCCGGCGCCGAGACGAGGCTGAACGAGAAGATATATCTGTATTACGAGAGCTGAACGCGTCGTCTCGCATACGCCGCGGAGACAGGCGGATTATCTCCGCTGAATAAACACGATTAATTACGATCGTCTAAAACGGTCGGGAGAGGAAAAGTATAAATGAATTATACAGGTTTAAGATATGAAGATTTACAGAGGAGCTAAGAAAGCGCTGATCGCTCTCTTGACGTTCGCGTCTCTAATATGTTTAGGGACGGTTGCGGTTTCGGCCGAGGAGATAACGGCCGAGCGTGTAGAGGAGCTTATATGGGCGGATACGCTCGATAAAAACCCGGCATTGCAGTCGATATTAGAGACAGATTACGTCTCTGAAGAGATCGACGCGGGCGAGGGCGGAAATGTCATAGGCGATCTGATAACGCCTTCGGAGTGTCTGCGCGATTACGGATCGCCGCAGTTTTACGCAAGACTATATGTTAACGAGGAATACGCGGTAGATAATTTTGAGGACGCGGAAAAGGTCATGAGAGAGAATATCAACGACTATGATTGTTACGTCTGCTTTGAGAACGGAGCTTTGTCGGAAGACGGCTCCGCCTATGAGATCGGTTACAGTTCGTCGGAGGGCGCGGTAATGTATCGCAGTATAAAGAGCGCGTTTTTTGCCGAGTATCAGACGATCGCCGACGTGATAAACGAATACGGGCTTGGCGCGGTAAGCGGGATACGCTGTTTTATGAATTACGGCGACGCCGCAGTGTTGGTCGAGTCTGACAAGGGAGAGTATTTGATCTTTAAAGACGCGGTCGTAAACAAAGACGGTTTGTATATAGGCGAAGCGGAGGAGAGAATCGAGGCGCTGACGCCGGTCGAACCCGAGGAATACGGGTATTTTATATTGAGATCGGAGGACTATAAGGAGCGGAGCGAGCGGAAGCTTGTCGAGCTTATGAAAGAGGCGGCTCCGGAAATACCGACGTACGACGAGACTGTAGAGCAGGGAATAACATCCCGGGATACCGATTGCTTTTCGGCTTATATAGGAACTGAGAAGAGGTATCCGGACATAGACGACGGCTGGGCGGCGCTGACAAATCAGCTCAGCGACCGGGGTATAATAATCGGAGATTCGGACGGAAATTTCAGGCCTTACGATAATGTGACCCGCGGCGAATTCGCGGCTATGCTGTGCCGGCTCATGAGTTATGAGCGGACGGAGACCGACGCTTTTTCAGATATAGACGGACATTGGGCCGAAGGCTATATAGGAGCGGTCGCTCAAAACGGATTGATGAACGGCTACGACGGCGGATTCGATCCGGACGGAGACATAACCTACGACGAGGTCTTTAAAACGATCCTGCACGTTTTGGGATACACCGAAGAGAGTACATGGATGTACGGGGGCTATCCTATCGGGACTACGTATACCGCTATATCGATTGGGCTCGGCGACGATTTCGGGAGTTTTGATTCGAGCGCGCCGATAAACAGGATATATCTCGCCTGCGCGATCAGCAGGGCGCTCGATACGCATATGCTGAGTTACGGCATGGTTATCGACGGAGCCGATCCGAGTTTTAAAGTATATTACGATATAACCTTGTCGGATTATTTAGGCGGCGTATCGCCGGTTGGGATTGTCTTCCACTCCGAAGAGGAGCAGAACGATTATATCGCTCAGAGCTGCGAACTGTTTAACGAGCTTTTTGGAGATATAGTAGACGAGTATAATTTGGCTATGGGATTCGGATACGGCGACACGGTAGGGATAATAGGCGCCGGAATAAGGATAAACCCAAATCTCGCGGCGAGATATACGGAAAACGCGTAGTCGGAAGACCCGCGCCGCGGACGTTTAACGATTGTTGGCGATAACGAAAAACGAGACAAGCTAAGATAGAAGAAAAGATTATCTATTCGGCGCGGTAGCTCCGCGCCATTTTTATTCTATGCGGCTTTGGCTAAATATAAATTTAATATAAAACAACAAATATTGCATAAATATTGACAACGCGCGCGATTTATAATAATATCTTATATTATAAACTATAACCTGGAGGTATAAAACGTGTCCGATATCTGGAAAACTTTGTATGAGGAAGCGCGGAAGGTTCAGAATCCGAGAGAAATATCGCCGTTTGCGGAAGCCGGAGGAGTTGCCGCGGCTATATTGACGAAGGCGGGGAATATTTACGTCGGGGTCTGTATCGATACGGCGTGTTCGCTTGGGATGTGCGCGGAGAGAAACGCTATCGCGAACATGGTTACAAACGGAGAGCACGAAATAGACAAGCTGATAGCTCTAATGCCGAACGGTAAGGCGGGCTCGCCCTGCGGAGCTTGCCGGGAGCTGATGATGCAGCTCGGCGCGGTCAACGCGGACGCCGAGATCCTGACGGATCTAAAGAGCGGCGCAACCGTCAGGCTTTCGGAATTGGTCCCCGATTGGTGGGGCAACGTAGGGATTAGAGATTAGCGAATAGAGAATAGGGGGTAAAACGGGTTAATTTAACGCCGGACGCAAGCGGAGGCGGAAATGGAATACTTTGTAAAGAAATTGTAAATTGACATGATTTGTCGAATGATATATAATTATCGTTAGCAGAAAAGAGAAATCGAAGGACGGGCAGGCGTCGCCTGCTTTTTGTTTTGGGTTTCTTTAGCGATCATATCATAAAGCCGCTTAAAATAAGAGTAGAATGTTTTCGTATCTTAGCTATATTGCCATCTCCTAAGTTGCATTTGCAACAGAAAGGAGGTGAAGTCTATGTGGAATACAATATTTAAGTTTATTGTATCTGTTATCATATTTCTGATAATAGTTTCCATAAAAGCAATGTAACCGCCCTCGTCCAATAGGCGGTTACATCATAATTATCCAAATATTGGGCTAACCGCAAAGCGGTTTTCCTCTTTTCTGCTTTTATTATACACTAAAACTTCTCAGTTGTCAACAACGTAGGGAATAGAGAATACGTTGTAAAGGAATTGTAAATTGAAGCAGCGCCCAATAAAAACGACGCCTCCCCGTGTGATTTCCGGGAGGCGCCGATATGTCCTTGATTTATTTCAAACTCTCTATGCTTTCCAAAACGGTATCGAGCATTTCCCTATACTTAACGCCCTTTTGACGTTCCTCTTCAACGACCTTTGCGGGAGCTTTTTCGGTGAAGCCTTTGTTGCTCAGCTTGCCCTCGACCCGCTTGATCTCGCCTTCGAGGCGTTTTTTCTCTTTTTCGAGTCTTTCGAGTTCTTTACTCTTATCTACCAGCTCGTCGAGCGGCATCAGTATCTCCGCGCTCGGAACTACGACCGAGACCGCGTTTTCGGGGACGCCGTCCTTATCGCTTTGAACGCTGATCTCAGAGGCCGAAGCGAGCTTTTTGAAGAACGCGTCGCCCATGCCGAAGACTTCGGATTTGTCCGTTATTATATACAGCTTGGCCTTTTTTGAAGGCGGAACGTTCATCTCGTTTCTGATGTTGCGGATACCCTTTATAGCGTCCATTATGAGTTGCATCTTATTTTCGGCGTCCGGATCGTCGAGCTTTTCGTCGTATACCGGGAAGCTGGAGATCATTATACTCTCGCCCTCGTGCGGCAGCGCCTGCCATATCTCTTCGGTGATGAAGGGCATGAACGGGTGCAGCAGTTTAAGCGTGTTTGATAAGACGTACACGAGCGTCTGCTGCGCGACTATGTTGCTCTCGCCTTCCTCGCTGAATCTCGGCTTGACCAGCTCTATATACCAGTCGCAGAATTCGTCCCATATGAAATCGTACAGCTTCTGGACGGCTATGCCCAGCTCGTACTTGTCGATATTCTCGGTAACTTCTTTCGCGAGCGTGTTGAACCTCGATACGATCCATTTATCCTCAAGCCTGAGTTTTTCGAGGTCGGGCAGTTTGTTTTCGGTTATGTTCAGGTTCATAAGCACGAACCTCGACGCGTTCCAGATCTTGTTTGCAAAGTTACGGCTCGCCTCCACGCGCTCGATATAGAAACGCATATCGTTTCCGGGCGAATTGCCGGTGGCCAAAGTGAATCTCAAGGCGTCCGCGCCGTACTGATCCACTATCTCCAGCGGATCGATCCCGTTGCCGAGCGATTTGCTCATCTTGCGTCCCTGCGAATCGCGCACGAGTCCGTGGATATAGACGTCCTTGAACGGGACCTGACCGGTCTGCTCGATCGCCGAGAATATCATGCGCGCAACCCAGAAGAATATTATATCGTATCCCGTTACAAGAGTAGACGTAGGATAGAAATACTTATATTCGGGCGTTATATCCGGCCAGCCGAGCGTTGAGAACGGCCAGAGCGCGCTGCTGAACCAGGTGTCTAAGACGTCCTCGTCCTGTTTTACCTTGCCGCCGCATTTGGGGCAGGTCGTAATATCCTCTTTGGAGACCGTGGTCTCGCCGCAGTCCTCGCAGTAGAACGCGGGGATCCTGTGTCCCCACCAGAGCTGTCTGGAGATACACCAGTCGTGGACGTTGTTCATCCAGTGCATATATACTTTGGTAAAGCGTTCGGGGATAAACCGCGTCTCGCCTTTTTCGACCGCCTCGGCCGCGGGCTTCGCGAGAGGCGCCATCTTAACGAACCACTGCTTCGACGTGATCGGCTCTACGGTGGTTCCGCATCTGTAGCAGCAGCCCACGTTGTGCTTATGCGGCTCGACTTTGACCAACAGCCCCGCCTCTTCGAGGTCGGATACTATAGCGCGTCTCGCCTCGTATCTGTCCATGCCGCAGTATTTGCCGCCGAGCTCGTTTATAGTGGCGTCGTCGTTCATGACCTTGATCTGTTCAAGGTTGTGTCTCTTACCTACCTCGAAGTCGTTGGGGTCGTGAGCCGGGGTTATCTTTACGCAGCCGGTACCGAATTCCTTATCGACGTATTCGTCTGCTACGACCGGTATCTCGCGGTTTACAAGCGGCAGGATCAGCGTCTTACCGACAAGGTCTTTGTATCTTTCGTCGTCCGGATTGACCGCGACCGCGGTGTCTCCGAGCATGGTCTCCGGTCTGGTCGTCGCTATCTCTACGAACTCGTCCGAATCCTTGACCGGATATTTGATATGCCAGAAATGTCCGTCCTGTTCCTCGTATTCGACTTCGGCGTCCGACAGAGCGGTCTTACAGCTCGGGCACCAGTTGATTATACGCGTGCCCTGATAGATAAGGCCTTTGTCGTACAGCTTTACGAAGACCTCGCGGACGGCCTTGCTGCAGCCCTCGTCCATGGTGAAGCGTTCTCTGTCCCAATCGCAGGAACAGCCGAGCTTTTTGAGCTGGTTTATGATCCTGTCGCCGAATTTTTCCTTCCACGCCCAAACGCGTTTTAAAAATTCCTCGCGTCCGAGATCGTATCTCGTCGTACCGTTTTCGTTTACTCTGAGGTCTTCCTCGACCTTGATCTGAGTCGCGATGCCCGCGTGGTCGGTCCCGGGGATCCAGAGCGCGTTATAGCCCTGCATCCTCTTGGTTCTTATCAATATATCCTGAAGAGTTTCGTCGAGCGCGTGTCCCATATGGAGCTGACCCGTGACGTTCGGCGGGGGAATGACGACGGTAAACGGTTCTTTGGTCTCGTCGGGTTCCGCGTGGAAATATCCGTTTTTCACCCAATCGTTATAAATCCTCTCCTCTACTGAACTGGGGTCGTATTTTTTTGATAGCTCTTTCGCCACAAAAATCTCTCCTTTCGGTTACTCTTATTATCTTTTAGTATGGGATCGCCGCAAAAGGCAATCTTAATGATTAATTATAACAGTCTTGGAGCCATAAATCAAGGGTTAATTGAAGATTCTCGTCCGCCGAATGCGATAAATTCATAAATATTTGTAAAAGCGCTTGCATTTTTTGCCGTTATAGTATAAAATGAATTGTAATTTAAATCAAAAATAAACATACAAATATTTAATTTATATCAACAGAGGAGGAATTAGTCCGATGATTACAGCGGGTGATTTTAGAAACGGTTTAACTTTTGAATACGAGGGTAACGTATACCAGATAGTGGAATTTCAGCACGTTAAACCCGGTAAAGGAGCGGCGTTCGTCAGGACCAAGATGAAGAACGTCATGACCGGCGCGGTCGTTGAGAGAACTTTTAACCCTACCGAAAAAGTTGAAAAGGCGATGATCGAGAGAAAGGATATGGAATATCTCTACGAGGATAGCGGCCTTTACTATTTCATGGATCAGGAGACCTACGAGCAGGTTCCGCTCAGCTCGGAGCAGCTCGGCGACGCTTTGAAGTTCGTTATGGAAAACATGACGGTCAAGTTCCTGATGTATAAGGGTAACGTTTTCGCGGTGGAGCCGCCGACGTTCGTAGAACTCACCGTGACCGAGACCGAACCGGGCGTTAAGGGCAACACGGCGTCCAACGTGACCAAACCGGCGACCGTAGAGACCGGAGCGGTCGTTACCGTGCCTATGTTTATCAACGAGGGCGACAAGATAAGGATCGACACTCGTACAAGCGAATATATGGAGAGAGTATAGTAAATACTCATATCGCAGAGAGCTTTAATATTACCAGCCGGGCGGTGGTATGATAAATTTCGCCTGAATAATACGCGCGTTTGGAGAGCCGGAAAGTTTGCCTCTCAAACGGCGCAGAAGGATAGGAGACGAAGAATATGTCTGAGATAACAAATAAAGCCTCGTACTTAAAGGGCTTAGCGGACGGAATGAAGCTGGATACAAACACCGACGAGGGCAAGCTTCTTTCCGCGATAATCGACGCGATCGGCGATATAGCCGAGGAGATAGAGAGTTTTGAGAGCGAGACGGACTTTATCGCGGATAAGCTCGACGACCTCGAGGACGTCGTTGAAGTAATAGGCGATACGGTTTTCGGCGAGGACGACGACGAGAACGACTTGTATGAGATCAAATGCGACAACTGCGGTCAGGAGATAGAGCTTACCGGCGAGGATCTCGACGATCTCTTCGACGGAAATATCGAGTGTCCCAACTGCGGCGAGAAGATAGAACTCGACTTAGAGGGGATCGACGACTGCGACTGCGGCTGCGATCACGACCACGACCACGAATAATTTGAAAAATTAAACGGATTTCGTAGTATAGTTTATTTTACGCCGTCTTAAGCGAGCGTTAGCGGATCGGGTTTTGTTTCATGCAAGGCCCGGTCCTTTTTATCGATTCGCGTTTATCGATTCGCGGCGTCGAGCTAAGCATTTTGAGCGAAGGGCTCCGTTGTAGAGTCGTTTTTGCGCGAGTTTGAGCGCCGGGGACGTTTTAATATTAGCTATAACGCGTTTTATCAAAAAATGGGGTGTGGAACAATGAAACGGGAAAATAATGGCGGCGGACGATCTGAAAATTTTGATTTATCCGATTCAAAGACGCGCCGCGTAGAGATATTGACTCTGAACGAACTTAAAAGCGACTATCCTCAGATCTTTCACAGGAGTTTCTCCGTAAACGATTTAAAGAGTATAAGATTCTGTAAGGCGGATATATTAGGCGATTATATTATAGGTACGTTCGCAATACCCAAGAGGGAATATTTATCGGACGAGGAATATGCGTTCGGCTATTTTGCGACTGATGAAAAACTGGTTTTTATCGACGATACAAATTACGTTAAGTCGACGTTGGAAGAAATGCGCGGACGAAGAATTACGGAAATATCGTCTACTTATATATTCCTTTTGGATTTTATGGAATACATACTTAAAGACGATATGCTGTTTTTGCTGCAGTATGAGGAAAAACTGACCCGGCTTGAAGAAGAGCTTTTAGACAAAAAAGCCGAGAACTTTGATAAGGAGATATTTTTGATCCGAAAGAATTTATCGAATCTCGGCGCCTATTACGAACAGATCTCCGACGTGGGCGAGACGATCCGGCAGGAGACGGCCGAGAACGCGCTTGAAAGAGAGAGCGCGCTGTACGGTCTGCTTTCGGACAAAGCGGGCAGATTGTATCAGACGGTCCAGTCTCTTAAGGAATATTCGATACAGCTTAGGGAGATGCACCAGACCCAGATAGATATACGGCAGAACGAGATAATGAAATTCCTGACTATCGTGACTACGATATTTATGCCGCTGACCCTTATAACCGGATGGTACGGGATGAATTTCAGCAATATGCCGGAGCTGTCCTTTAAATACGGCTATCTTATCGTATGCATAATCTGTTTCGTGATAATCGCGGCGGAGATCTGGATATTTGGAATTAAAAAGTGGTTTAAATAGGTTCTGAAGTAAAATATAAAGGCGCCGGAGCGGCTCAACCGCCCCGGCGTTAATTCTTGAATTAATATTTCTTTATCCCAATATCGCGTCTGAAATGCGCGTCCTTGAAGCTGATAAGTTCGACGTACTTATATGCGTTTTCGATCGCTTCGTCCAGGGTTTTACCCATCGCGGTAACGCCGAGAACGCGGCCTCCCGCGGTCAGGAACTTACCGTCTTCGTACTTTGTGCCGGCGTGGAAAACGAGCGCGCCGAGGCTTTCGGCCTGCTTGATCCCCTCGATCGGATATCCGGTCTGATATTTCTGCGGATAGCCGCCGGACGCCATTACGACGCATACGCAAGCGTCGTCCTTCCAGCTTATATCGACGTCGCTCAGTTTCTCGTCGATCACGGCGTCGAATATGTCGACGAGGTCGGTATTCAGTCTCGGGAGCACGACCTGAGTCTCCGGGTCGCCGAATCTGCAGTTGTATTCGATGACCTTAACTCCGTCGGCGGTCTTCATAAGACCGAAGTAGAGCACGCCCTTAAACGGTCTGCCCTCCGCGTTCATAGCCTCCACTGTCGGCAGGAAGATGTTCTTCATACATTCGTCGGCGACTTCGGGAGCATATATCCTGCTCGGCGAAAACGTCCCCATGCCGCCCGTGTTGAGTCCTTTATCGTTGTCGTACGCTCTCTTATGATCCTGGGCGGAGACCATCGGTTTTATCGTCTTTCCGTCGGTGAACGCGAGCACCGAGATCTCGGGGCCGGTCAAAAATTCTTCTATTACGACCTTGCCTCCGGCCGCTCCGAATACCTTATCGTCCATTATCGAATGAACGGCGTCCTCCGCGGCGCCTAAGTCCTCGGCGATTATTACGCCCTTGCCGAGAGCGAGCCCGTCGGCCTTGACTACGACCGGGAACTTGTCCATGCTCTTTATATATTCTATAGCGTCCGCGCTCGAGTCGAACACCTCGTATTTAGCCGTGGGGATATTATATTTCTTCATCAGATCCTTGGCGAACGCCTTGCTGCCCTCTATGATAGCCGCGGCCTTATTGGGACCGAACGCCCTGAGCCCGGCCGCTTCAAAAGCGTCTACCGCGCCCGCCGCGAGCGGATCGTCCGGGGTCACGACCGTCATGTCTACGGCGTTGTCCTTCGCGAACTCGACCAGCTTATCAAATTCCATGACCTTTATGGGAACGCATTCCGCGATCTCCGATATGCCGCCGTTGCCCGGCGCGCAGTAGATCTTATCCACCTTCGGGCTTTGCTTTAACTTCCATACGACGGCGTGTTCTCTGCCGCCGCTTCCAATAACCAATATTTTCATCGTTTCGACTCCTTTCGCTATGCGTTACGGGTATTTATAAACCGCTCCTTAGTAATTATGAAACATATTAGTATTGTACAATATATATCAAAATTTTACAAGTATTATTTTAGGGCAAAACAAAAGTGCGCGGAAAACGCGCTCCGGACTGTAGAAGGATCCGAATTTGGATGAAGCGAAAATATATCCCGCCCGCGCCGGGACCGCGGCCGGATCCCGAAAGCGCGAAGCTTGGTTTTCGTCGGGCTATATCGCGAAAAAACTGCAAAACGGCTTGATCAGCGTCGGCGCGATATAGCTGTCTATCAATACCGTTATAAAAAGCGCCGCGCAGAATAGGACGAGCGCGTATAAATTCTTTGCGTACAGCGTTCTGAGATTTTTGTAATACGAGCCGGACTGTTTCAGCTTCCGGACGTTTACGCTAAAGCTCGCGCAGAACGCCGCGTACAGAAGCATAGCCGGGATAGCTATTATATTTTGGGGCAGTATAGATATTATGCCGAACGCCAGCCCGCGGCCTCCGTAGTGCGATATCAGGAAGGTGAGCGTAAAGCCGAGCCCGAGCCCTTTAGTCAGCAGCCGCAAGTAGCCGAGCGGGATAAGTATAGGATGCAGGCAGCTTAGCCAGATGATCAGAGCGGTCTTGGCGGTCTCGAGGAGCGAGAGCTTGAATATTTCGCTCTCCGCCGCGCTGAGCAGCGGATATGCGGAGAAAAAATTATCCATATACGCGCGGAGCGATTCGGAGCTGTTCGCGTCCGAGAACGTGAACGTGAAACAGCCGGCGGTTATCCCGACTATCAGCGCCGCGCAGCCGGTCAGCAGGTAGATCCTGTTCGTGAAAATAAAGCCGGTCAGCGATTCGGCTGTCTCGGTCAGTTTTCTTTTAAGATGAGATTGTGTTTTCATTTGTTCTCCCGATTTCTTGCAGATTATTTAGGTTATTGAAAAGGGGAACCCATAAACCCTTTAAGGCGGTTTTTAGATTTGATATTTACGGCCGCGGCCGTAAGTCGTCCTATGAAAATATTTATGACGCGAAACCGGAATTGAGAACCGTAATTATTATAAAAATACGGGGCGGAAATAAAGACCGGTCTATTTACCGTTTTCCGCGTTGTATTTTTAGAGTATTTGTGTTAGAATAGAAAAGCTATGATTTAAAGAATAATTTTATATAAAGGAGAGACGCCGGTCTATGTTTCAGATAAAAGAATATCTCAAAAGATTAACGGCCGCTTACGGAGTCAGCGGATATGAATCGGGCGCCGCGGAGGAGCTTAAGAATATTTTAAGCGGATATTGCGAAGACGTTAGCGTAGATAAGATGGGAAACGTTGTCGCCCGTTTGGGATGCGGTCTTAAAAACGCCAAAAACGTCATGCTCGAGGCGCATATGGATCAAATAGGTTTTATAATAAGCAAGATAGAAGACGACGGAAAAATACGCGTAAAACCCGTAGGGGGCTTCGATTCGGGTATCCTGCCCGGACTGCGCGTTAAAATTTTCGGCTCTAAACGCGGAGCGGAAGACAACGATCCGGGCGGGGCCTCGGGCGCCGTCTTAGACGGAGCGATAATGATAAACGACTCGTTTAAGCAGGCGGATAAGGCGCCCGGCTTCGACGATATCTATATAGAGACGGGCTATTCAAAGGAGGAGCTCGGCGAAAAGCTCTGCATAGGCGATCCCGCAGCGTTCGCCGGCGAAGCGAAGGGGCTTTTGGGCGATAATATGTCGTCCAAGGCGATGGACAACAGAGCGGGAGCGGCGGCTATCCTGAATACGCTCGATATGCTGTCCGAAAACAGAGGAAGGCTAAGACGCGATCTGACGGTCGTTTTTTCGACGCAGGAGGAGATCGGTTTAAGGGGCGCGACTACCGCCGCTTACGGAGCGGCGCCGGATTTTGCGATAGCTGTGGACGTGACCCACGGCGAGACGCCGGATTCAAAGTACGAGACGGGAACGTTTAAGCTGGGCGGCGGAGCGGTCATATGCCGGGGACCCAATCTCGACTACAAGAGGAGCTTAGAGCTGATCAAGCTCGCCGAAAGGCTCGGGATCCCCTACGACATAGAGGTCGCGGGCGGCTCGACCGGAACGACGGCCTGGACGATACAGACCTCGGGAGCCGGGATACCCGTCGCGCTCATATCCATACCGCTCAGATATATGCACACCAACGTGGAAACGCTCAATATAAAGGATATAGAAAACACTTCAAAGTTGATCTATGAAGCCGTATGCGGAGGTATTGAAATATGATAAACGTTCAGGATCTGATAAACGATATAAAAACAATGTCCGGGCTCTGCGGAGTTTCCGGCTGTGAAGACGAGGTAAGAGACTATATCGTCTCCGAGATCGCCCCTTACTGCGACGAGGTAACGGCGGACAATATCGGCAACGTGGTCGCCAAAAAGACGGCGGATAAGGGCGAATATATCATGCTGTCCGCGCCTATGGACGAGAGCGGACTGATCGTGACCGATATCGACCCAAACGGCTACCTTAAATTCGATACCGTCGGCAGGGTCGATACCCGCGCGCTCGCTTCAAGGTATGTAAAGGTAAACGGGCTTACAGGCGTGGTATCGCGAAAAGCGATACATTTGATACCGAGAGAGGAGCGGGGCAAGGCGGTAGCCGCCAAAAAGCTCATGATCGACATAGGCGCAAGTTCTAAGGAAGAAGCGGAGAAGTATGTAAGACTCGGAGATTACTGTTCGTTCGATACGGATTTTCTAAGGCTGAACAACAAGCTCTGCGGCAAGGCCGTAGGCGGGAGAAGCTGCTGCAAGGCGCTTATAGAAACGTTAAAATCGGAAAACAAGCGGAATATTTTGGCGGTTTTCAACGTCCAGAACGAGATAGGCTCAAGGGGCGCGAAAGTAGAGCCGGGCGCGGCGGTCGGCGTAGACGCGGAGGATATAGAATACGCGCTCGTTTTGGATTTTTACGACGCGGGGAAGAACGCCGAAATAGAATGCGGCAAGGGCGTCGCGGTCCCGCGCATGATATCCGAGACGGTCGTGGACGGAGCCGTTACGGACAGGATAAAGGAAGCCTTCGGAGCCGATATATCTATACAGGAAATAGCCCTTGTAAAGGAGCATAGCGCGGCCGAGCATATCGGAGTCGTCAAGTCAGGGATCCTTACGGCGGCGCTCGGTATCCCCGTATACGGCGGCGCGGCCGACGCTGCGGATATTATGGCACTGATAAAGGCGCTTGATAAACTTGTGTAAACCGCCGAGGCTTTACAGGCGCTCGGAGGGCCGTATCTGCCGGGAAGCCGTATAAAAAGCGGGCGGAACAGGGGAAGGATACGTCCGATATTACATTTTTATGCGGTAAAATTTATTATTGGCTCAAAGCGGCTCGAATCAGACAAATTACCCTTGAATTATATACAATTTAGCGCTATAATGTCATCATTATATATAAATTTGGAGGATAAGTTATGGATAGCTCTACAGTGATAAACCTGCTTATTTTGGCCGTTTATATCGCGTTGATGGTCGGGATAGGCGTTTACTCAATGAAAAGCTCGAAGAGCGTCGAGGGGTTTCTGCTCGGCGGCCGCGGACTGGGGCCGTGGCTTTCGGCGTTCGCCTACGGAACTTCGTTTTTCTCGGCGGTAATATTTATAGGTTACGCCGGCAAGAACGGTTGGAATCTCGGTATATCGGCGGTCTGGATAGGCGTCGCCAACGCGCTGATCGGCTGTCTCGTCTCCTGGCTGGCGCTCGCGAAGCCGACCAGAAGGATGACGCATAAGCTGAACAGCAAGACGATGCCGGAATTTTTCCAGTCGAGATACGACGACAACGGGCTTAAAATATTTTCCGCGATAGTTATATTTTTATTCCTGACGCCGTACGCGGCTTCGGTATACATGGGTCTCAGCTACCTGTTCAACGCTGTTTTCCCGGCTGTGGACTATATCTGGTGGATGGTGATAATGGCCGTGTTGACCGCGCTCTATCTGACGCTCGGCGGATATATGGCGACGGTCCTTACGGATTTTGTACAGGGAATAATCATGATCGTAGGCATCGTGCTCGTCGTTTATTTTGTGATGACTAACGACGTCGTGGGCGGCCTGAGAAACGGTCTCGAACAACTCGCCGAGACCCCGGACGCAGGCGGGGATCTCACCTCGTGGTACGGCGGCAAAAACTGGTTCAGCCTCATATCCCTGATGGTTCTTACCAGTTTGGGAACCTGGGGACTGCCGCAGATGGTACATAAGTTCTACACTATAAGAGACGGTAAATCCATAAAGCAGGCGTCGGTTATCTCGACCGTATTCGCGCTTTTGATAGGCGGCGGAGCTTACTTTATCGGCGCGTTCGGAAGGCTGTTTTTAAACAACCAACTCCCGGAGCAGGGGTTCGACGCTATAATGCCCGAAATGCTGAATATGGCGCTTCCGACCGTCATGATGGGAGTCCTGCTCGTGCTGATACTTTCGGCGTCGATGTCAACGTTATCGTCGGTCGTCATGACTTCGGCGAGTTCTATCACTATAGATCTTATAAAAGGCCAGTTCGCTCCGAACATGGGCGAGAAAGATACCGTGGGCCTGATGCGGGCGCTCTGCGTTATCTTTGTCGGGCTTTCGTTCTCGATAGCGGTATTCCAGCCCAAGGAGATAATAACGCTTATGTCGTTCTCGTGGGGAACGGTAGCGGGCACGTTCTTAGGTCCGTATTTCTGGGGCTTATACTCTAAGAAGATCACCCGTATAGGGGCTTGGAGCGGAATGATATGCGGCTTTTTAAGCTCGATCGTCCCCGCTATAGTATCCGGATTCAATTCGGTCTACGCGCCGACGTTCGGTATGATAGCCATGGCGGTCTCGCTTATCGTTACCCCGGTCGTGAGTTTATATACGCCCAAATATTCGGACGAATTTATCAAAGGTATCTTTGATTAGGAGTTTGGGCGCGGCGTTTACCTTGAGAGGACGGCGCGGCGATATAATTACTGCTTTAGATCGGACCTAAAGCTTAGGAGAAAGTAAGGAGTATTAAAAGAAAATGTTTAAAATTTGGGATAAGGAAATTGAATGTTGCTCGGATCATAAGAAGATAGAAGAGATCCAGCTCGAACGTCTGAAGTATTCGGTAAACAAGGCGTATAACAACGTCAAGTTTTACAAAGACAAATTCGACGAGACGGGGATCTCGCCCGATTCGATAAAGAGTCTTGAGGATATCAAGAATCTGCCGTTTACGACCAAAGACGATATGCGGGACAACTATCCGTTCGGATTGTTCGCCGAGCCTAAGAAGAATATCGCGAGGATCCACGCTTCGTCGGGAACCACCGGCAAGCCGGTCGTGGCGGGATATACCAAGAAGGATCTCGATACTTGGTCTACCGCGATTGCGAGGATAGCCACCGCGGCGGGGATCACCGACGAGGACGTAGTTCAGATCGCGTTCGGCTACGGCTTGTTTACGGGCGGGTTCGGTCTCCATTACGGTATTGAAAAGATCGGTTCCATGATAGTTCCTATGTCGAGCGGAAACACTCAGAAGCAGCTTATGCTTATGCAGGATCTGGGCGTCACCGGGTTGGTCGCGACGCCGTCGTACGCCGTCTACCTGTCCGAGATGATAGAGGAGATGAACATCCCCCGCGAGAATTTTAAACTCAAATACGGACTCTTCGGTTCGGAGGGAATGAGCGAGGAGATGCGCAAAAACCTCGAGGATAAGATGGGTATTCTGGTGACGTCCAACTACGGCCTCACCGAGGTCATGGGTCCGGGAGTATCGGGCGAATGTCATTTAAAATGCGGACAGCACATAAACGAGGATATGTTCTACATAGAGATAATCGACCCGGCGACGGGCGAGGTATTGCCGTACGGAGAGAAAGGCGAGGTGGTGATAACCACGCTCGCGAAAGAGGCGATGCCGGTCATAAGATACAGGACGAGAGACATATCGTACCTGATACCGGATTCATGCGAGTGCGGCAGAACGAACTGGCGCCTTGCGCCGATACAGGGACGCACCGACGATATGCTCATTATCAAGGGCGTAAACGTGTTCCCGTCTCAGATCGAGAGCGTAGTCCTCGGATTCCCGCAGGTCAGCCCGAATTACCAGTTGATCGTAAGACGCAAAAATATGCTGGACTACCTCGAAGTCGTCGTAGAGCTGATCGACGGAGAGCTGCTGACAAGTTTCAGCGAGGTCGAAAAGCTTCAGAAAGAGATCTCGGCCAAGCTGCACAGCGTGCTGGGGCTCAGAGCTAATCTAAGGCTCGCCGAGCCGCGTTCTATCGAAAGGACGACCGGTAAGTCGAAGCGCGTTATAGATCTTAGAAATCAGGACGAAACGCAGGATTAGTATAAAACGGCGCTAAGCGGAACGCTGTTTTTATATGTTATTTATTTGAATAAGTTTGTAGGAGGAAGCGAAGATATGGAAAAGAAATTGATGCTCGGCAACGAAGCCGTAGCGCGGGGTATGTATGAAAATTCCGTAAGGGTGTCGTCGGCTTATCCGGGTACTCCGAGTACGGAAATATCCGAATACGCCGCAAAGTACGATGAGATTTATGCGGAGTGGGCGCCTAACGAGAAGGTGGCGCTCGAGGTCGCGATAGGCGCGTCGGTCGGCGGAGCCAGGTCGTTTTGCGCTATGAAACACGTCGGTCTGAACGTCGCGGCGGATCCTTTGTTTACCGTCTCGTATACCGGCGTAAACGCGGGTCTGGTAATAGCGGTCGCGGACGACCCGAGCATGCGCTCGTCCCAAAACGAGCAGGACAGCAGAAACTACGCCAAGGCGGCGAAAATACCGATGGTAGAGCCGTCGGACAGCCGCGAATGTAAGGAGTTTATTAAGTACGCGTACGAGCTCAGCGAAAAATACGACACGCCGATGTTATTCAGGCTCAGCACAAGAGTCGCGCACTCGCAGAGCATAGTCGAGCTTGAGGAGCGCGACGAGGTCGAGGTAAAGGATTACGAGCCGGATATTGCGAAATACGTAATGATGCCGGGTTATGCGATAAAGAAGCATCCGATCGTTGAAAAGCGGATAGCGGATATGACCGAATACGCGGAGACCACGCCGCTCAACAGGATCGAATACGGCGATAAAAAGATTGGCGTTATCACAAGCGGAATGTGTTATAACTATGTAAAAGAAGCGTTTGGAGACGGCGTTTCTGTGCTTAAGCTGGGTATGACCTATCCGCTGCCGGTGAAGATGATAAAAGAGTTCGCGGCTAACGTCGATAAGCTCTATGTTGTTGAAGAACTCGACCCGTTTATCGAGGAGCATTGCAGAAATATAGGCGTAGAGGTTATAGGGAAAGAATTGTTCCCGATATGCTACGAGTTCAGTACGAGAATGATAAAGGAGCTTATAACCGGGAAGCCGGGCGCCGAGTTCAGCGAGCCGGACGAGGACGTGCCCGCAAGGCCGCCGGTTCTATGCCCGGGATGTCCGCACAGGGGAATTTTCTACGTGCTGAATAAAATGAAGCTGAACGTCTGCGGAGATATAGGCTGCTATACTTTGGGCGCGGTCGCTCCGCTGAACGCGATCCACACGGTCGTATGTATGGGAGCGAGCGTCGGAATGTCGTTTGGAATGTCTTTGGCCCGCGGCAAGGAATTCGCTAAGAACACGGTCGCGGTGCTGGGCGATTCGACGTTTATACATAGCGGCATAACCGGACTTATCGAGATCGTTTACAACAAGGGGATCAACACCGTTTTGATCCTGGATAATTCGATCACCGGAATGACCGGACATCAGGACAACCCGACGACCGGAAAGACGCTTAAGGGCGAGGCGACGAAGCAGGTAGATCTCGAGCTTTTGGGCAAGGCGGTCGGAATAGACAGGGTCAAGATCGTAGACCCGTTCGACCTCGAGCAATGCGAAACGGTTCTGAAAGAAGAGCTGAGCGCCGACGAGCCGTCGTTGGTGATCGTACAGAGACCCTGCGCGCTGCTTAAGAACGTCAAATTCCCGGGTCCGATACAGATCGACGCTGATAAGTGTAAGAAGTGCAGAATGTGCATGAAACTGGGCTGCGGCGCTATCGTAGACCGCGGGACCCATTTGGAGATCGACAAAACTCTGTGCGTAGGCTGCGGACTTTGCAAGAACGTCTGCAAGTTCGGCGCGATAGATTAAAGAACGCGATCCGGATCAAGCGGGAGAGCGTCCGACAGGGCGTGTAAGATAAAGTTTGAATTTATGAATAGCCGCAGGCTCGAACGTCGGGCCCGCGCGTTTAGGATATAGGAGGAAAATATAATGGGATTATCGATAATGATAGTCGGCGTTGGAGGACAGGGAACGCTTTTAGCGAGCAGGATCCTTGGCAATATGCTGCTCGGTCAGGGATACGACGTCAAGGTATCCGAGGTTCACGGTATGTCTCAGCGCGGCGGATCTGTTGTAACATACGTCAAATACGGCGACAAAGTGGACTCGCCTATAGTGGATAAGGGCGAGGCGGATATAATACTCGCCTTCGAGGAGCTTGAAGCGTACAGGTATTTGCCTTATTTAAAAAAGGGCGGCCGGATAATCTGCAACACGCAGAATATCGACCCCATGCCCGTTATTATAGGCGCTAAGGAGTATCCTAAAGATATAATTAAGAAGCTTAAAAGTAAGGATATCGACGTCGTCTCGGTCGACGCGGAGAAGCTTGCGTATAAGGCCGGAAACGTTAAGACGGTGAACGTAGCTTTGATCGGCTTGATGTCAAAATCTACGGACATACCGGAAGAAGTCTGGCTCGACGCTATAAAGTCTACGGTCCCGCCTAAAGTCTTAGACGTTAATATAGAGGCGTTTAAGCTGGGCAGAAGCGCGTAAGCGGGAGCCGCGGCCTAAGCGGTTTGAGTTTGGTAGAATTAAATATTTAGATAAACGCGGTTTGGGATTTGAAAAAAGATTAATAACGTTACCCCAAATCCGAAAAAATCTTTTTATGGAGGTAATAGAATGTTTATTAAGCAAATATCGGTATTTATGGAGAATCGTCCCGGAAGACTGGCCGAGATCACCAAAGTGTTGTCGGATAACGATATAGATGTGCGCGCGATAAATATCGCGGATACGACCGATTACGGAATACTCAGAATGATAGTGAACGACGAGGTCAAGGCCGAAAAAGTCCTGCGCGAGAATAACATGACCGCGAGCGTTACGGACGTAATAGCGATCTCTATTCCGGATACGGTGGGCGCGTTCAGTACGGTGATAAACTTGCTCAAGGATAAGGGTATAAGCATCGAGTATATCTATTCGTTTATAGGCGAGAAGTCGAATAAAGCCGTTATCGTCATAAAGACGAATAAACTTGACGAATCTTTGGAAACGCTTAAAAACAACGGAGTTGCGGTACTGACTAAAGAGGAAGTGAATAATCTGGAGTATGCAGAGTAACGAGATAGAGATACTTAAAGACAGGTTCCGGCTGAGCGAAAAAACTATAGAGCTTTACGCCGAGGCTGAGAAGGAGCTTGAAGACGAGTTTAAGAAGATCGACGACGCCGCGGCGTATAATCAGCTCAAGGTTTTGAGCGAATTTCAAAAAAACAGGGTCTCTTACGCCCATTTCGGCGAGACGTCGGGATACGGTTACGACGATATGGGCCGGGATACCCTCGATAAGATATACGCGGGAGTATTCGGCGCGGAGGACGCTATGGTAAGACATAACATAGTCTCCGGCACGCAGGCGATAGCGGCGTGTCTCTACGCAGTTCTGCGCCCGGGCGACCTGCTGGTTTCGGTCGCCGGACGTCCCTACGATACGCTCGAGGAGGTTATCGGTCTCAGAGGCGAGCCCGATTCGGGATCGCTGGCGGATTTCGGCGTAATGTACGGACAGGTTGATCTGACCGAAAGCGGCGAGCCGGACTTTGACGCGATAGCCGATAAGATCGAGAATAACAGAGTTAAGGCGGCGCTTATCCAGCGTTCGAGGGGTTACGACTGGCGCGATTCGCTTACGGTGGATACGATAGGCGAGATAATAAAGACGATCAAAGCGGCGGATAAAGACGTTATATGCATCGTCGACAACTGTTACGGCGAGTTTGTAGAGACGAAAGAACCGACGGACGTCGGAGCCGATCTCATAGTCGGCTCTCTTATCAAGAACGCGGGCGGCAGCCTCGCGCTGAGCGGCGGCTACATAGCCGGAAGAGCCGACCTGGTCGAGAAGGTGAGCTACAGACTGACCGCGCCGGGGCTTGGCAAGCACGTAGGAGCCAGCCTTGGGATGAACCGGAATTTGTATCAGGGCCTGTTCATGGCGCCCCATATAGTAGCGCAAAGTCTTAAAACGGCGTCGCTGTGCGCTTGGATGATGAAGAAGCTCGGATATGAGGTATGTCCGGACGTCGGGACAAAACGCAGCGATATTATACAGGCGGTGAAGTTCGGCTCGGCGGAAAAGGTTATAAAATTCTGTCAGGCGATCCAGAAGGGTTCGCCGATCGACAGCTACGTCACGCCGGAGCCGTGGGATATGCCCGGGTACGAGGATCAGGTAATAATGGCGGCCGGGGCCTTCGTGCAGGGCGCTTCGATAGAGTTGTCGGCGGACGCTCCGATATGCGAGCCGTACGTTGCGTATATGCAGGGCGGAATAGTATACGACGCCGCCAAGATAGGTATACTCAAGGCGGCCCAGTCGCTTATCGCGGAGTAAAGTTTAATACGTTTGTTATTCGGGAGCGGCGAATTTGACCGCTTCCGTTTTTATATTAGTTATTTTATATTAGTTAGAGTTTTTAAATCGATTTACGGATCGCTTGGATCATGGATCAAATTGAATTGCAAGCCGCCGATCGGGTATAGCCGTATAAGGCGCCTCGATCTGTCGAGCCGCCGCGATCGTCCGACTGCCGCGCCGGGACAAACCGCGATAACGCCGCGAGTCGAGCCTTGCGGGCGCCGATGGATAAAACGCGGGGCGGATCGCTTTAAGTTTTGGATAAAACGCCGGAAGAACAGGATCGGCAGAATATATTTTTTACATCCCATACCCGTTTAATTATTTGACAAAGAAGCCCATATATGATAAAATTCATTTTTAAGGATAAAAAAACAATTTCAGCGGATTTTAATGCCTTTGAAGCTGATAACCGACACAATATACAGATAAAGGAGTATTGCAAATGAGTTTTGTAATGAACTGTTTGGACGTTAATGAAAAGGGCGAATTGAGGATAGGCGGGGCCGATCTGACCGAGGTCGCAAAAAAGTACGGCACGCCCGCGTACGTTATGGATGAAAACGAGATTCGCCGTAACTGCAGAGTGTATACCAAAGCGATGAACGATTACTACGACGGGAACGGTATCGTTCTATACGCCAGCAAGGCGCTCTCCTGCAAATACATATATAAGATAATGGCGGAGGAGAACATGGGCGTGGACGTCGTATCCGGCGGAGAGTTGTACACCGCGCTGAAAGCCGGTTTCCCTGCGGATAAGATATATTTCCACGGAAACAACAAGACCGAAGACGAGCTTAGGATGGCTATTGAAAACGGCGTCGGCAGGATAGTCGTCGACAATATTTTCGAACTTGAGGCGCTCGATAAATTATCCGGCGAATACGGCAAAAAGAGCGCGATAATGTTTAGGATCAAGCCGGGTATCGACGCGCACACTCACAGCTTTGTTCAGACGGGTCAGATAGATTCCAAATTCGGCGTGGCTTTAGAGACCGGAGAGGCGGAGGAGATCGTTAAGCGGGCGAGCGAGATGGAGAACGTGGTCGTCGTCGGCTTCCACTGCCATATCGGTTCGCAGATATTCGAGCTCGCGCCGTTTGAGCTCGCCGCTGAGAAAATGATGAATTTTATCGGCGATATCAAAGATAAGTATGCAGTAGAGACGGCCGAACTGAATTTAGGCGGAGGCTACGGGATAAAATACGTAGATACGGACGAGCCGATCGATTATGACAAATACATCGAGGCCGTGTCGAAAGTAGCGCGCAGGATAGCCGAAGAGCGGGGCCTTAAGCTTCCGTTTATGGTAATGGAGCCGGGCCGCTCTATCGTAGCTCCGGCCGGACTCACGCTGTATACCATAGGCGCGGTCAAGGAGATACCGGGAGTCAGGACGTACGTCTCGGTAGACGGCGGCATGGGGGACAACCCGAGATATATAATGTACGAGAGCGAATACGAGGCCGTAGCCGTCGGGAATCCGAACGGCGATAAGGAGATGACCGCGACCATAGCGGGCAAGTGCTGCGAGTCGGGAGACGTTCTCGTTAAAGACGCGAAGCTGCCCAAGGTCAAAAACGGCGATCTGCTCGCGGTGCTCGCGACGGGCGCGTATAATTATTCGATGGCGAGCAACTACAACAGGATACCCCGCCCGCCGATCGTAATGATAAAAGACGGGGAGATGAAACTCGCGGTAAAGCGCGAATCTTACGACGATCTGATCGTAAACGATCTGTAAGTTTATTCGGCGCGATAGCCGCTCGATATTCAGAGCCGGAATAAAATCGGGTTTGGGAGTGTGACTCAAGCGCCGCTTATGCGAATATAATAAATTTGAAAGCGCCTTAATTATAAGCCGCGCTGCTGGAGGTAAAATATGTTATTTAGCGTTTTATCAGGTTCGGGTTCTATAGGCTATAAGATAATAAGCGTGCTTATAATAGCGGTGTGCACTCTGCTCTCCATAACCCTTCACGAGCTGGGTCACGGCTTTATGGCCTACCTTTTGGGAGACAGGACCGCGAAATATAACGGCAGGCTCTCGCTCAATCCGCTGTCGCATTTGGATCCTATCGGAGCGCTGTGCCTGTTCCTGTTCGGTTTCGGATGGGCTAAGCCCGTTCCGGTAAACCCGTATAACTTCAAGAACATGAAGGGCGGTATGGTTCTCACGTCAATAGCCGGTCCGCTGATGAACTTTATTATAGCGTTCTTCTCGACCGTTATCACTACGATAGTTGGGAGCATGACGTTCTCGTCTATGGGGCTTTTATATAGCGCGATGTCGGCCGTATATATGATATTTAACTATTTAACGATACTTAACCTGGGCTTGGGATTATTTAATCTGATACCGATACCGCCGCTCGACGGCTCCAAGATACTTGGGGCGCTCTTGCCTACCGGCGCTTATTTTAAATATATGCAGTATGAGAGATTCGGCTTTATAATACTGATCTTGATCATAAATATGCCGTTCTTCAATCGTATACTGTACGCTTGCATGAACGCCGTGACGAGGTTCTACGACTTTATTATAAGCGGCGCGCTGTCGATATTTATGTGACGACGGTAATGAGGAGCGATTAAGCGCCGGCGGCGCAAGCCGGTTTGTCGGCGCGGGGCTTTGGAGAAAGAAGGAACGATCGATCTGATATGGAACAGCTAAAATTTAAGATAAGCGACTTTGAAGGACCTCTGGATCTGCTTTTGGTTCTTATTAAAAAGAATAAAGTTAATATATACGACATTCCCATATCGCTTATCCTCGACCAATACATGGCCGTTATGGACGAGATGAAGGAATACGATCTCGAGGTATCGAGCGAGTTTTTGGTGCTGGCGGCGACGCTGATCCAGATAAAGTCGCGAATGCTCCTGCCTAAGCCCGAGGAGGAAGAGGACGGCGAGGATCCCCGCGAGGAGATAGTAAGGCGGCTTATCGAGTACAAGAAGGTAAAAGCCGCGGCCGAGTATCTTGCCGGGCGGCAGAATATAGGCGCTATGCAGTTTTATAAGAGTCCGGACGTTATCGAGCCGCCGCCGGCGGAGTGGAATTATTCCAAGCTGACGCCCGAGAATCTGGTAGCCGCCTATAAACGCGCGTATCAGAAGATGGAGCGCAGACTTCCGCCTCCGAAACAGAATTTCAGCGGCATTGTCGGACACGAGAAGGTCTCGGTCAGGACGAGAGTTAAAAATATTTGGAACAAGCTCGTGAGCGCCGGCAAGTTGATGTTTAAAGAGATATTTAAAAATATCAAGACCCGGCCCGAGGCGGTCGCTTCGTTTATGGCCGTGCTTGAGATGATCAAGCTGAACAAGGTCCGCGTCGAATACGACGACGAGAGGGATATATATAATCCGACGGTATATAAGACGAACGGCGGCGACGATTTAGATTTAGACGTTATCGAGGATTAGCATAAGCCGCGCGGGACGAAGCCAAAGGAGAACCAATAAAAGATCATGGAGATAAGAGAAATACAGGCGATTATCGAGAGCTTGCTCTTCGCCGCCGGGGAGCCGGTCGAGCTGGACAGGCTCGCCGATATAGTGGACGTTGACAAACGCTCGCTTAGAGATATAATTAAAAATATGATGGATTCGTACAACTACGAGCGCAGAGGCATACATATAATACGCATGGAGGACTCGTATCAGATGTGCACGAGGAGCGAATACCACGATTATGTCGCGGCGCTCGCTCAGCCCAGACGTAAAATGCAGCTTTCCAACGCCGCTATCGAGGTTTTATCCATCGTAGCGTATAAACAGCCCGTCACCAGGGCGACAATAGAAAATATACGCGGGGTCAACTGCGATTATATAGTAAACAGGCTTATAGAGCGCGGATTCGTATGCGAGGTCGGCAGACTCGACGCGCCCGGGAAACCGATCCTATTCGGAACAACAAAGCATTTTCTGCGGATATTCGGCATACAGGAGCTTTCGGAGCTCCCCGAATTTGACAGATTCGGCGATTCGGAAGACGCGGACGAGCAGATGGAGCTGTTTGAAGAGAATACGGAGCAGGTAGAGCTCGACGTACCGGGCGGAGATTTGGAGGACGACGAGATCGATTCGGGTCTCTCCGAGAGAAACGAAGCGTAAAGCGCGTTAAGAAAAGTCTCGGTTATATCCGAAAATAGCGCCGGTATCCGCCGCGCCTCGGAAGATGAAGATAAATAAGCGCGGCCGAGCGGACGAGAGCCTTAAGAAAGATCGCGGCGCCCCCGGCGAGTTGTTTGCGGAGGAAAAAATGCGGTATGTTTTGATTGTATTGGCGCTTATAGTTTTGCTGATCGTGTTAGCGCTATTTTCGGATATAACCTTAAAGATAAAATTAAGCGATAAGAGAACAAAAGCCGTTTTGAGAGTATTCGGCGTTATTAAGAAGGAGTTTCCCGTAGACGAAGAAGAAGCGGCCGAGACAAAAGACGAAGCCGGGGCTGAAGATACGGGCGCTCCCTCCGAGCGCAAAGCCGCGGAGGAGGACCGGGAAAAAGACGAAAACAGCGGGCCCGGCGGCGAAAATGATGGAATAATTACAAGAATTTTGCTTAGAATAAAGAATGACGCGAGGGACGTTTTCGGATTATTTCCGATCGTAGACTTTGGCAGGCTGATCGGCGTGATAGAGGAGTACGGGCGGATATATAAGGGATATAAACTGACCCTAAAGAGTTTTATTCATCATCTGCGCCGAAAGATCAGGATAACCGAGTGCGATATATTCATAAAGTACGGCGCCGGGGATCCGGCCGACACGGGCATAGCCTACGGCGGAGTATGCGCCGCCGCGCCGGCCGCGTATTCGTTTTTGAGCGGGTATTTTCGGATCCGCTACCCTAAGATAGTATTCGAGCCGAACTATTACGAAAAGACGCTCGAGTACGAGATAGACTTAAAATTTAAGCTTAGAGCGGCGTTCATAATCAGCGCCCTTACGGTCTCCGCCTTTCGCGCCTTGACCGAATACGTCAAGTATTTAAGGCTGAGGAAGGAAAATATGGAAGATACGGGCTAATAAAAATAAATTCGAGAGTAATTAAAGTATAATTTATATATTCAAATAAATTTGATATGGAAAGGAATGTGCGTTATGTCAAATATTTCAGATAAGCACCCTATCGAGGGTTTGATGGCGTCGGCGATGTCCGGCCTAAAAAACATGATCGACGTTAATACGATCGTCGGAGACCCGATAACCACGCCGGACGGCACGGTTATAATGCCTATCTCTAAGGTCAGTCTCGGTTTTGGAGTGGGCGGCAGCGAATACATGAAGAAGAGAGCGCTCATAGGCTCGGGCGAGACCGAACCCGCGAACCTGTTCGGCGGCGGCACGGGCGGCGGGATCTCTCTGAGTCCGGTCGGCTTTCTTGTAGTCGGCGGCGGCACGATAAGGATGGTATCCGTCAGCGAGGAGAACAGTATTTACGACCGCATTTTCGACGCGGTTCCGGTTGCGATAGACAAGATAACGGAACTGTATAACGAGTATAAGAAAAACAAGGACGGCGCTATAGACGTCGACGCGGAAGATATAGACGACGACTACGATTATACAGATTTATCGTCGGACGACGACGGCGAATGATCTTTAAGGAATCGTTTAGGCTTTAAGGAGGAATGCAAACGTTTTGAATTACAGCAGAGTGAAAGCTAAATACGAGGAAAAGGGAAATGTTAGCCGAGCGGCGGGGCGTATTTTGTTATTCTTCGTTTCCGTTATGCTGGCGTTTTTCGCCGCGGTCGGAACGGAGGCGTACGCCGACGACGGGATGTTGGTTGTGGTAATAGACCCCGGACACGGCGGGACCGACTATGGAGCGACTTCGGTCGGAGGCCTGAACTACCAGGAAAAGATATTGAACTTTAAGCTGGCGGAATATTTACAGTATGAGCTTTCCAGATACGACGGCGTAACCGTCGCTTTAACGAGGTATGCGGATTACAAAATGACGTATGCCGAAAGAGCAACGTACGCCGAAAAGGTCGGCGCGGACGTGGTTATAAGTCTTCACTTCAACAGTTCCGCCGACCGCCAGACCCACGGCGCGGGCGTATGCGTTTCGGGGATGTGGGAGTATACGCTGCCGGATCTTGGACAGAGCATATTAAACAGCCTGTCGGAGAACCTGGGAGTCGATATAACCGCCGGAGTATACACCAAATCGTCTCAGACTCAGATGTGGGACGATACGAGAATGGCGGACTATTCGGGCCTGATGCGTGAAAACGGCTGGCGCGGAATACCTACGGTCTCCGTGGAGCACTGTTACCTGACCAGCTTCGACGATCTGATATATTATAACTCGGACTCCATGCTTCAGGAGATGGCCGAAGCGGACGCTCAGGGTATAGCGAGCTACTACGGATTGCAGCTTAAAGACGAAAGTTCTTCTATAACGCGAACTTACGACGAGGCTTACATGAGCGGCTACGACGACGGCACGTTCAGACCGCTCGCGTATATGACGAGAGCGGAGACGGCGGCGCTGCTGGCGAGACTCAGCGACGGCTACGACCCGAACACTCAGTATCAGACGACGCTCAGCGACGTTTATCCGACCGACTGGTATTATAACTATGTGGCGTATATGAACAGCATTGGCTTTATAACCGGCGACGTGTACGGAACCTACAGACCGAACGAATATATCTCGAGGGCTGAGTTTGCGATCTTGGCGTGCAGGTATCTCGGACTTCAGGAGAGCGACGGCGCGAGCGGCTTCGCGGACTGCGCGGGGCATATGGCGGACGGCTACATAGCGGCGCTGAGACGCGCGGGATTTGCAGAAGGCGACGAGAACGGCGAATTCCAGCCGTTTAACCCGATGTCGAGATCGTCTATGGTAATGATAATGAACAGGATACTCGAAAGGTCTCCTGCATGTTCTACAGAGAAGCAGAATCCGTTCACCGATATAGACCCGTCGTATTGGGCGTACGACGATATTCTTGAGGCGACGGTTTCGCATAACGTAGGCTGAGACTGGGAATGGTAAATACTTAAAATAATTATAAAAACTGAATAATAGGCTCCGGTTATACATAATTGTATTTTAAATACATATATTATTAATATGTATCGGACGAGCAATTTAAGCGGGCGGCGCTTAAAACGCGTGAAGGTCATATTTTGCAGGACGACTTTTAAGATATGACGGACCGAAGGCGGCGAAAAACAGATTTTCGCTCCGAGCGGTCGTGATTCATGAGTTTTTTGCGCCGCTTGTTTATAGATGCGGAAACCGATTATATTTTACATGTATACCGGAGATGATTTAGTGACAGCTAACGTACAAAACAGAGAGATCAGAAAAATAAGAAAGATATTTTTGACGTTATTTATATTGCTCACAGCGGCCGTATATTCCGTTTGCTCAGGATATACGGCTTTTGCGCAGGCGGAATCCTCCATAGTGATAGAGAAGGAGAGCGGGCGGGTCTTATATCAGTACGATCCTCGGAAACAAATGGCCGTCGCGAGCACTACGAAGATAATGACCGCGATCGTCGCAATCGAGTACGGCGATCCGAACGATACGGTAACGGTCAGCGCCAACGCGGCGAATACCGAGGGCTCGAGCATGTATTTGGAGTCGGGCGAGGAGCTCAGCCTTAACGATCTGCTCTACGGATTGATGTTATCGTCCGGAAACGACGCGGCTGTCGCGATCTCGGAGCATATAACCGAGAAAACGGGTCTGGATTTCGTGGGCTTGATGAATGAAAAGGCGAGAAGCCTCGGGGCGGAGTCCACGCATTTTGACAATCCGAACGGGCTCCCGTCCGATACGCATTACAGTACCGCGTACGATATGGCCGTTATAACCAAGTACGCGCTGGACAACCCAAAATTCAAGGAGATCGTTTCGACCAAGAGCGTGTCTATACCCGGGCAGAATGGAGACTACGGCAGAGCGCTTACCAATCATAATAAACTGCTGAGTATGTGCGAAGGCTGTATAGGCGTTAAGACGGGTTATACCAAGAGCGCGGGCAGATGCCTGGTCTCGGCCGTCGAAAGAGGAGGGATGACCCTTATATGCGTCACTCTGAACGATCCGGACGACTGGAACGATCATATGTATCTTTACGATAAACTGTTTTCCGAGTACGCGCTTAAAAAAATCATAAGCAAAACGGATAAGCTGGCCGAAATAAAAGTTGATAACGGGACGAGCGAATATATAAAACTCGTTTCCGATAAGGAGTATTCCCTCCCCTTAAATGAAGACGATAAATATACTATCGAGACCGACGTAAATCCGGAATACGCTCTGCCGGTGAGCGCGGGCGACGTACTCGGCTCCGGACGGATAATCTTAAACGGGGAGGAGTACGGACGGTTCAACCTAATAGCCGAAAACTCTGTAGAGGAGATCCCGGCGGATACTTTTTCCCGGCAGCTAAAAGATAATATGAGCGGGATATTATCTTTCTTGATGCAATTGTTTACAGGTCAAATATAGAAATCGGACAATGAAAAACGACCGGAGTATTTCCGGTCGTGCAGTAATATAAATTCCTTATATCTTTTGAAAGCGTGAAAATTGGCTATGCAAGCGCCGTATCGATCGGCGGTATATTTGCCGGTCCAATACGCGGATATGTCCGCTAAAGCGATCAACCTCCATTATATGCGTTTTGGTTTAAAGCTGTTTCATATATTCTCTCGGCGTTTTTCCGAAATATTCTTTAAACGCTTTGTAGAAATTGCTGCTGTTGCTGTAGCCGAGCATAAGAGCCGTTTCTTCGACGGAAAGATCCGTACCGCGAAGCAGGATCAAGGCTCTCTCCATGCGTTGTTCCAGCAGCAGCTCCGAAAAAGACTTTCCCAGCTCTTTACGCAGCAGCGAGGATATATAATTCGGATGATATGAAAAACGCGCCGCAATATCCTTTAGAGTTACGGCGTCAAAATGCTCCGACATATATTGAACTATCCGCTCCGAAAGTTTGTCGGATTGCGGAGCGCTATTGCGTAAATTATACTGCCTTGCAACGTTCATCAGAAACGACAGCATAAGAGCCTTGAGCATATCCTGCGTGTCGTCGCGTTTATAAGCGTACTCGACCGCCATCATTTCAAGCAGGGCGCGTATGGCGCTGTCGTCTTGCAGTTTGAAATGAATAAATTCATCAGAAAAGCGGTCCGTCGACGGGTCTATAAGAAACCGGAACAATCTTGAATTTGCCGACAGCATGGGGAGAAACGACCTGAAAAATGTATTTCGCTGGATAAGGACGCCTATAATAGTGGTCTCATAATTATCATGCACGCAGAGCGCGTGTCCGGCAAACGGCTGACCGGCGTAAAGCTCGCCCTCTCGGATCGTTATTTTGTTGTCGTATTTATAGCTAAGAGAATCGTATTCGCCCTTGTATGTGTAGTTGAAATAGAAAAAATCATGTCTGTGAAATAGTTCCTGCACGCCGGCGCTCTTATGGACAAGGACCAATATTTCCTCCTCAGGCGGACCCGGCCATCGGTACATCTTCTCGTTTTTGTCGCCTGCGGAAAAATCATGGTATGTCCAGTTTAGCGTCGGATAGTGCTCCCTCAATTTTTCGATCGCGTCGCTTAATAGCTTTTCGTTCAATACAAACACCTCTTTTATGTCTTGATTTTATCATAACGCCTTAGAATTTACAACTATATATCTTAAGATTTAACGCTGAATTTTACCAAAGATCATGATAAACTCATATTACAGCAAAATCAATTGCTGTATAAGAAGGAGGAATATTCATGAACAACTTTACTTTTTATATGCCGACGCGGGTATTGTTCGGATCGGGTCGACTAAGCAGACTGCACGAAGAAAATTTGCCGGGTAAAAAGGCTCTTATCATAACCTCAAACGGTAATTCCGTGAAAAAATACGGTTATCTGGAGCGGCTCGAAAGGGAGCTGGAGCTTGCGGATATAGGATACGCGCTGTTTGACGAGATACGCCCCAACCCGACGCGCGAGAACGTTATGGACGGCGCAAAAGCGGTGAGAGACAACGGCTGCGATTTTGTTATAGCCTTGGGAGGCGGCTCCGTTATGGACTGCGCAAAATGTATTGCGCTTATGGCGGCAAATGACGGAGACATATGGGATTACAGTTTCAGCGCTGCCGGCGGTAAAAAAACGCCAAAGAACGACGCGATCCCGATAGTTGCGATAACTACGTCTGCGGGGACCGGGAGCGAGGTGGATATCGCCGCAGTTATTTCAAATGATGAGACGCGGGAGAAAACTGGGATATTCTTCCCATCGATGTTTCCGACGCTTTCGGTAGTGGACGCGGAGCTTATGACGAGCGTGCCGCCTGTGTTTACCGCGTATCAGGGAATGGATGCGTTTTTCCACGCTTCGGAAAGCGTTATAAACAAAAACGAGCATACCATGGGAGAAATGTTCGCCTTAAAAGCTATAGAGCTTATTGCCAAGTATCTTCCAACAGCCTGCAGGGACGGAAACAATAAAGAGGCGAGAGAAAACATGGCGCTCGCAAACACTCTTGCGGGATATTATATGTTGTGCACGTCGGCGCATACGATGGAACACGTCATGGGCAGCTATCATCCCGACCTTGTACACGGCGCGGGACTGATAATGATCGCTCATTCATATTATGATTTTTTCGCTCAGAGAAAGGCGGCGGAGGAGCCTATGCTCAAAATGGCGCGAGCTATGGGAGTAAAGGAGCCGACTTCCGGAAAGGATTTTATCAATGCGCTTGATAGGCTGATAGACTCTATCGGCTGTTCAGATTTAAAAATGAGCGAAGCCGGTATCGCAAAAGACGAATTGGAACTTTATCCGAAGCGTATCCACGAAGTACTCGGCGGCGATATTACCGCCGATCCTCTGCCGTTGTCCGATGAAGATTATCTTGAGATATACAAGAGAGCGTATCGTTAAAGCGGAGGCGACGGGCATATGAAGGATATAAACAAAGAGCTGGCGGCGGCGAGCGACGCGTACAGTAAGGGCTGTACCTGCTCTCAGGCGGTATTCTGCGCGTTCGCCGGCGATATGGGGATAGATGAAGATACGGCGCGCCGGCTTACAGAAGGGTTTGGCGGCGGCTTTGGAGGTCTGCAGGAAGTGTGCGGCGCGTTTTCAGCGGCCGCGGCCGTTATCAGTTTTTACACCGCCGACGGCGGCGCGGACGGCGCCGGCAAGGCGAGGACATATAAGGCGGTGCGCCGCGCGGCGGAAATATTTAAACGGGAATACGGATCTATACGATGTCGCGAAATATTGCATGGTAACAGTCCTAAGGCGTTTCAGTGCGGAATGAAGGTCAAGGACGCCGTGCTTACCGTGCGCAAAACATTATCTGAGGAGGAAAGAGCGCAATGACTGAATTGGAAAAACTCGACGCAGGGCTTGAATTCTGCGTACTTGATAAAGAGGTAGACGCGCGCAAGCAAAGAGCGGTCTTGGGCTGCGCGAAAATAGAGGCCGCCGCAAGCGAGGACGAACGCGACGCGGCGATAAAGGAACTTTTGGGAAGTACGGGCGGTATCGTCAATATCCTGCCGGGATTTCACTGCGACAATGGAAAAAACATTCATGTCGGAGAAGATTTTCTTGCAAATTATAACGTGACGATACTGGATATAGCTCCGGTAAACATAGGCGAACACTGTATGATAGGCCCGAACACGCTTATAACTACTGTGGGTCATCCGCTATCGCCGCAGGGCAGACGTAAAAAATTAGCATACGGAAAACCAATAAATATCGGCGATAACGTATGGATCGGCGGCGGCTGCGTTATACTGCCGGGAGTTACCATAGGAGATAATTCGGTCATAGCCGCGGGCGCCGTAGTTACAAAGAATGTGCCGGAGAACAGCGTTGTCGCGGGCGTTCCGGCAAGAGTAATAAAAAATATTGAAGAAGCGCCGGAGGGATAATGATGAAAAATTTATCGGATACATTTATTTTAAATAACGGATATAAAATACCACGCGTGGGATTTGGAACATGGCAGACGCCGGACGGCGACGTTGCGGCGAATGCTGTGAAAAAAGCGATAGAGATCGGCTATCGCCATATAGATACCGCGGCTGCGTACGGTAATGAAAAAGGCGTAGGACTGGGAATAATTGAATCGGGAATCGACCGCGATAAGTTGTTTGTAACGAGTAAGGTCTGGAATACCGAGCGCGGCTATGATAAAACGATGCGCGCTTTTGAAAAAACGTTTTCCGATATTCAGCTGGATTATCTCGACTTATATCTTATACACTGGCCCGCCTCGCCCGCGCAGTTTTCGGACTGGGAAAAAATAAATCTGGAGACATGGAAAGCGATGACCGAATTGTACAAATCCGGACTTATTAAGGCGATGGGGGTATCTAATTTTAAGCTCCGTCATTTAGCGGCCCTTATGGAAACGGAGATCGCTCCTATGGTAAACCAGATAGAGTTTCATCCGGGACAGATGCAGACGGAGATCGTCGCTTATTGCAGAGAAAATAATATAGTAATCGAAGCGTGGAGTCCGCTTGGTACGGGAAGAATGTTGAAAAATCAAACGCTTAAAGAAACGGCGGCTAAGTACAACAAAACGGCGGCGCAGCTCTGTATTCGCTGGTGTCTGCAAAACGATATTGTTCCCCTGCCGAAATCAGTCAATCCGTCGCGTATCGAGGAAAACGCTGAGGTATTCGATTTCAGCATATCAAAAGAGGACATGGACGCTATAAACTCAATGCAGTATTTCGGCGGTTCGGGCTTAGACGCCGATAAAATAGATTTTTGACTTCATATTCGATTTGCGCTATAGCGAAGCCTATCCATAATACTTTGAATATGCGGCGACAAACGAAGAAATTAATACGGCAGGAGCGAATATATAACGCCCTGCCGTAATGTTTATGTATTCAGTTTTGATCAATATATAATGTTATATACTTCCCAGACCATTTTAGCGGCCTCCGCGCGGGTGGCGGTTCCTCTCGGAAGGAAAGTTCCGTCGGTGTAACCGTTTATTACGTTGAGTCCGACGAGTTCGGCGACCGCGTTTTTAGCGTAATCCGCGATATTGTCCACGTCGCTGAAAGTAAGCTCCACCTCGTCGCCGGTCTGACCCAAGGCCCTGTATAATATGGTAGCCATATCCTGTCTCATGATACTCTCGCCTATGCCGAAGTACTCGTCCGACTGACCCTCTACGTATCCGGCCTCTACCGCCGAAGCGACGTAGTCGGTATACCAAGCGTCCGGATCGACGTCGTCGAAAGAAGTAACAATGTTTTCTTTGTATACTCCGAACATAAGAACCACCATCTTACAGAACTGTTCGCGGGTGACCTCTCCCGCGGGATTAAATTCGTTCTCGCCCATACCGTTTACTATTCCGGCGTTAGTAAGACCTATTATAGCTTCCTGAGCCCATTCGTAATTATCTATATCGGTATACGGATTATCTCCTACCAAGCTCGGCGCGTATGTGGGCGACGCGGTAGGACTGACGTCGGGGTATATGGTCCCACTCGTGTTAGAGCCTGTGTTGCCGCCGCTCGAACTCGATCCGCTCGAAGTCCAGCCGTTGGCCATATTATCGCTTGAGGTAGGAGAAGTCGAGCGCGTTATAAGGCTGTCCTTTTGGCCTAAGTAATAACTTGTTCCATTGTATTCGTAGTAAACGCTTATATATACGTTCGTATCCGACGGGTATGTCGTGGGGCTGGCGAGGATGCCTATCGTAAGCTCCGTATCTCCGGAGGCGAAAGCGCTCTCCGCTTCGTCTATAAGCTCGTTTGTCGATTTGTTATAGAGGCGAACCGTCACGTTAGCGTCGTGGTTTGAAATACTCGAGTTTCTGTTTACCGTCACCTGCCATCTGATATTGCGGTATATGCTGTCCGGAACGGTGAAGGTCGGCAGATGTTGGGAGATCTCCTCGTCCGAATCCATATTGGAAAGTATATCGTTCAGATCCGCTATCAGGTACTCCTTATAGGAACCGGTATAGTTTTTCTCAATGTCGTCAACGGTCGAGTTTACCATGTTCCTGAGCGAAGTCAGATACGTTTCGTAATATGAGTCAGTACTATTTTGCTTTATCGTGTCGTATTGCATCTCGTAAGAGGCGATCTTGGTTTGATACGCTTCCGTCTCGGTTCCGGTCAGGCGCTCGAGCGCCGAGTCTACGTATGTAACGTAGGTCTCTATCTCGCTTTTCGCGGTCTCGAGCTCGGCGATAGCGGTCGTCGCCGGTCTTAAATTATTCGGCGTCGTCTTTGAGATACTCTCGTAAGTAGCGCTGAGATATTCATAGTTTATCGCGTCGTCGTTATTTTCGATCCCGGAGAAATTTTTATGTATCTGCATAACGCCTATAACTTCGCGCATCGCCGTAGCCGCGCTTCTGAGCGTCTGAACGTCGTCTATCTCGACGCCGTCTATCGAGAGCGCCGTGTTTACTGTCGCCTGCGATGTCCGGGACAGAGCGTTGTACGCGTTTATCGCCTCCTGGGCGGGGGTCGCGTACATATTATTTATTTCGCTCGAGGTGAGCAGAGAGCTCGTATCCGACGAAGTCCTGTAAAACGAAAGCTCGCTCGCGGCGGGAAGGGCGATTATTTGATTATAAACGGCTTCTTCGTCTTCGCTCATCTCAGGCATATTCACGCCCTCGATAAAATCGAGCTCGGGAACGAAAGTTATATCGACCGAAGTCTCGCCGTCCGTCCTCGTAGCGGTAAAGCTGTCTACGGTCAAATTATCCGCGCTTATCTCATCGTCTATGCTGACCAGCGCGCTGCATATGGTCGCGGCGCCGCTGATCGTGCTTTCCTCGCTCGACCAGTCAATAGTAATGGTCTGATTATTGCCGACCGACTGGTTCGCTCCGCTCAGTTCGCTCCCGGGGACGACGTTTGTGACCGTACTTCCTGCGATAGTAGTCTTAAATACAAAAGAATCGATCTCGGGCATATCGTCGTCGGTCGCAAATATAACTCTGTATACGTTTTCCGTATCCGTCGTATATATCGTAACGTTAACTCCGACGTTTACGCTTTCGGCGTCGCCGGTATCAGTTCCGTCCGGCGAAGCGGTCGGCGAGGCCGTCGGCTCGCTTAAAGTCGCTTCCGCCGAATATGCGGGCTGCGACGCGGCGATATCTTCGCCCTCCGCGAAAACAGACAGACCTGCGTATCCCGGCACGATCATAGAAAGCGACAGGAGTCCGCAAATTATCTTTTTGTTTTTCATTATATTTCCTCCTCCGATTTATATGTAAATAGTTCGCTATAAATTTCTAATTATCAAACTTCTGTTTGGATCTCTTTACTGGCGAAAAACATAGAAATTTACATTAATTTAGTATATCATTACAATGTTTTTATAGCGTTAAATAAATATTACAATTGTGTAATAGGACGCCGGAATTTATTCCCAGCTCAGGCGCTGAGTTAGGTATCGTATTTATAATAATACAGTATATCCGCGTCCAAGTCGTAGATCGCCAAACTGAAATTGAAGGAATGCGCCGCAAATATATCGTCGCTGTATTTATCAGCAGCGTTCGGGTTTCTGTTTATAAACTTGTAAAAACCGTTGTTTATCTCTGGTATTTTAGCGTCGCTCGATAAGTCGTATGCATATTCGACTCCGTTCTTTTCTCCGCCGTACATGATCAGCCGCAGGTTTTCCGAGAGAGGAAGTCTGTTCCAACCGGCGACTCGCTTCAACGCCTTTTTCCTGCTTTGAGAGCAGTCCATGATCAGTCTATAAGAACCTTCGCCTTGTAATCCGCCGTGCGAATCGTACTCGTCTATGATAATATAATCGTCTTTATCGAATCCAAACTCATGTCTAAGTTCAAGATCGCCGAGGAGCATAAATTGGAATACGCCGAAAATCAGCGCTATGAATATAATTGAAAACAGAAAAATCAAAGCTGTACAAATAACCTTTTTCATAACGGGGAACCTCCAATTTCCTCAATACGCGCGCAAAAGCGTGCGAGCGCCGCGATAGTTTAACAAAAAATTAAGCGGCGGCCAACGCAGAGTTTAGCCGCCGTATATACGCCGTTATTTTCGTCAACCGGTAAAACACTGCGTCCAGTAGATCCCGTAGTCTCCGCCGTAAGCGACGCCGATACCGATCTGTTTCAGATCCGGGTTTAAGATGTTGGCTCTGTGTCCCTCCGAATTCATCCACGACTCCATGACCGCCTCGGGGGTCCGCTGACCCGCGGCTATGTTTTCGGCCGCCGTATAGTACGAGATACCGGCCGCGTTCATTCTGTCGAAAGGCGAGAGCCCGTCGAGGTTGGTGTGAGAGAGATAGCCGTTTGCAGCCATATCCTCGCTGTGCGCCTGCGCGACTTGATCGAGCGCTTCGCTGTAGGTAAGCGGAGCGAGACCGTACGCCTCGCGATTAGCGTTTACAAGCTCGAATACCTCCCGCTTGAACGCGGATATCGTATCGTCGGCAGTATCGTTAGTCGTCTCGCCGGTAGTTTCGCCGGTCGTCTCGCCGCTAATATCGCCGTCCGATCCGGACGAACCGCCTTCGTTTTCGATTATGGCCGAAGCGTTGGAATCTATGATCTGATTGATGAGCGAGTTTAGAGCGATTACGCCGGCGGCGTTTGTATCAAGCCTGTTTAAGAGCGCGCATAATTCGGCTCTGGTCATAGGCTCGTACGGCGCGAAGCCGTCGCCCTTGCCCTGCATTATTCCGTTGTCGAGCGCGGACGAGATGATCGCGCAGAGATCGGCGTCCGACGAGTATTGACTGTAGTCGGGCATGGAGGAGGCGGAAGAGCTGTCGTAATCCGGTTCTATCCCATAGACAAGCAGGGTAGCGTATGCGGCTTCGAATCTCTCGAGCGGCTGGTCGGGATAAAGGTTTCCGTCCGAATATACGGGCAGTAAAAGCCCCGCCGCGGAGTATGGACCGTACCAATCCTGCGGATCTACGTCCCGCCACAGCATATAGCCGTTTTCGTTTTGGGTCAAGCCGTACATAGTAGTCAGTATTTTCAGAAATTCAGCCCTCGTGATTGAGTCGTCGGGTCTGAACGAACCGTCGGGATAACCCTTTAGGTAGCCGAGCTCGGTCATCGCGTCTATCTCGCTCTCAGCCCAATGCCCCGCCGTGTCGGAAAACGCGAACGCACAAGAGCCCGTGAGCAGCACAAGCGCCGCGATAAGCGCCGATAAAAGTTTTTTCATGTTAAAAGCCCCCTTGATATTTAGGTTTGATAATTATCTCTTACACCTTTTTTGAAGTTCGATAAGGTCTTCGGTATCGAACGAATACTTATTGTCGCAAAAATGACAAGCCAGTTCGGCGCCCTTGCCGTCATCTATCATCTCCTGCAGGGTATCGCGGCCTAAGGAGACGAGCGCGGTCTCCATTCTCTCTTTTGAACAGCCGCAGTTATATCTAACGGATTCTTCCTCGAGGATATCGACGTCGAAGCCGAGCATCACATATTTTATTATTTCTTCGGGCGTCATGCCTTTAGACAGCATTTCGGTGACGCTCATAAGTCCGCCTATCGAGTTTTCAAGCTTTGAAAGACTCTTCTCGTCGCATTCGGGCATTACCTGAATGATAAACCCTCCGGCGCATTTGATAGAATAATCGCGGTCGACCAGCACGCCTAAAGCCACGACGCTCGGGACCTGCTCCGACTGCATGAAGTAGAAGGCTATATCGTCGCCGATCTCGCCGGTTTGCAGCGGAACCTGGCCGACGTAGGGTTCTTTGAGCTTTAAGTCCTTTATAACGCCCAAAACGCCGTTTCCTATGGCTCCGCCGACGTCGAGCTTGCCGTTTTCCTTGAGCGGGATATCGACTATGGGATTCTCGACGTAGCCCTTGACCTCGCCGTGAGAGTTTGCGACTACCACGAGCATGTTCAGCGGGCCGTCGCATTTTATCTGAAGCGTGACGGTTCCGTCCTCTTCCTTGAGCGAGGCGCCCATCATAAGCCCCGCGCTGATAAGCCTGCCGAGCGCCGCCGCCGCGACCGGCGACAATTTATGATATAAATTAGCCTGGTTCACCGTTTCAGTCGCGTCTAACGCGTACACGCGCATAAAACCGTCTTTCGTTATTCCTTTAACAAGTTTGTCCATATAAAAACCTCCGTAGCCTAAGCTTGATTTGATATCTAATAATATAGAGTTATTTTATTATACCAAAAAGAATTGTATAAAGCAATAAGATTGGAGATGTAAAATATCGATCCGCGTTTTTGGTAATTTTTAGGCGCCCGGCAATAGAAAACCCGAAGAGCGTTATACTCTTCGGGAAAATATTTATTTAATCATAAACTATTTATTTTGCTCGGCTATGATCTTTTCGGTTATATTCGCCGGAGCTTCCTGGTATCTGTCAAATTCAAACTCGAAGTTGCCGCGAGCCTGAGTCATAGAACGCAGATCGGACGAATACGAATGCATCTCGGCCATCGGGACCTCGCCTTCTATCATGGTGATACCGTCGCCTACAGGCTCCATGCCGAGCATCTGGCCGCGGCGTTTGTTTATGTCGCCTATGATATCGCCGGTGTAGCCGTCCGGAACATAGACCTTAAGATGTCCGATAGGTTCGAGGATAACGGGCGAAGCCTGCTCCATTCCGGCTTTGTACGCGAGGTTTGCGGCGATCTTAAACGCCATCTCCGACGAGTCTACGTCGTGATATGAACCGTCGACCAAAGTAGCCTTTAAGCCTACCATCGGGAAGCCGCCGAGCACGCCGTGCTGCATCGACTCCTGAAGTCCTTTCTCGACCGCCGGGAAGTAGCCCTTCGGAACGCTGCCGCCGAAGATCTTTTCCTCAAATACAAGTCCTTCTTGATCGGTCGGCTCGAACTCAATCCAAACGTGACCGTACTGACCGTGACCGCCGGACTGCTTCTTGTGCTTGCCCTCTACCTTGACCTTTTTCCTTATCGCCTCTCTGTATGGAACCTTCGGCTCTTCAAAAGATATATCTACGCCGAACTTGTTCTTGAGTTTGGATACGATAACGTCGATGTGCTGATCGCCGAGACCTTTAAGGATCTGCTGATGCGTCTCCTTGTTATTCTCTAAAACGAACGTCTTATCCTCGTCCATCAGTTTGATAAGTCCCTGAGCTATCTTTTCCTCGTCGCCCTTGTTCTTGGGAACGACCGCGAGCGACATGTTCGGTTTTGAAAATTCTATTCCGTCGAGCTGCAGAGGATTGTTAAGACTGCTAAGAGTGTCCGCGGTCTTCGTCTTGGTCAGCTTTGTGGTTGTACCGATATCGCCGGCGTTGAGCCTCGAGACCTCGATCTGTTTTTTGCCCTGCATCACGTATATCTTACCTATTTTTTCGTTGGTATCCTGATTCATGTTGTATACGGTAGTATCCGGGGTCATTATTCCCGAGAACACCTTAAAGTATGAAAGTTTTCCTACATACGGATCCGCGACCGTCTTGAATACGAGCGCGCTGAGCGGATCGCTGCTGTCCACCTTGAGCCTCGAATCGCTTCCGTCCTTTTTCTTAGCGATTATAAATTCGTCCTTCGCGTTCGGAGCCGGGAAATACGCGTGTATAGCGTTCATCAAAGAGGATATGCCCAGCTTGTTAAGAGCGCTGCCGCAGAGTACGGGGACGATGTCGCCGAGCGCGACGCCCTCTCTGAGCGACGAATACATCTCGGGAAGAGTGAACTCCTCGCCGCTGAAATATTTCTCCATAAGTTCTTCGGACTGCTCCGCGACCGCTTCGTTTATCATCTCGCGCAGCGGTTCGAGTTCGTCCTCGATACCCTCGGGCATTTCGGCTGTGACCGTTCTGTTGCCGTCGAATTTTCTCGCTTCCTTTTCGACTATGTTGACGAAGCCGGTTATCTTATCGCCTTCGCGTATAGGCAGCTGGAAAGGCGCTATCTTCTTGCCGTATTTATCCTTAAGCTGCTGGAGCACTTCGGAATAGTTAACGCGCTCGTCGTCTACCTTATTTATGAAGATCATCTTGGGGATATTATGTTCTTCGCAGTATTTCCACGCTTTTTCCGCGCCTACGGTCAGACCGGATTTACCCGATAAAACTATTATAGCCGCGTCGGATACGCGAAGAGCCTGCTGTACTTCGCCGACAAAATCAAAATATCCGGGAGTATCTAAAATATTAAACTTAACGCCGTTCCATTCGCATGCGGCGAGAGAGGTAGAGATCGAGAATTTACGTTTTATCTCCTCGGGATCAAAGTCCATAACGGTGTTACCGTCCTGTGTGCGGCCGAGCCTGTCGATATTTCCGGCAGTTAAAAGCATCGCCTCGGCCAGAGAAGTTTTTCCCGAGTTGCCGTGACCCAGCAAACAAAAATTTTTGATATTAGATGTCTCGTATAGTTTCAAAGCTTAAACCTCCAATGTGTTGAAATTAGGTTCTAATTTTTTATTTAATTTAATAAGTACCATTTTTTATTTTATCTTATTTTAATTGTAAAATCAACCGAATAATAACCAATAATATTTTTAAAATATATACAATATGCACAAAGTTTTATTGCGCGTTTTATTAAAGTTGTTTTTATAAGGTTAAAACAGCTCGTCGCCGCGGTCTGAATATTTTGGTTTATAACTGATATTGTATGATCGGAAGTTTGGTTTAAACCTATTTTATAATAAAAAAGCGACGATTCGATTTTGTCAGACATACACAAAATATTTGAGTCTGTGAAAAAACAGACGCTAAAAATCTGTATAATATGTCTAAAATAACGGCGCCGGAAAGGGCTTGAAAATCTTGTCTTTTTTTATTTTTTGTGCTAATATAGTTTCGTCGCCGGACGCGGGAACGACGGCGAACGGATAACTGAAAGTTTAAGAAAAGAGGAGGAAGAGATGAGTACGATTAAAAAATTCATCAAATACTACGCCCCGTATAAGGGGGTGTTCTTTTTTGATCTGTTCTGCGCGGCGGTCATAAGTATCGTCGATCTTATGTATCCGCAGATACTGCGAACTTCGATAAACACGCTGTTTACGAGGGACGCGGGCGCTATTGTCCGCGCGCTGATACCGATAGCCGCGGCGCTGCTTTTTATGTATATCGCGCAGAGTCTGTGCCAGTATTATGTGAGCTATCAAGGGCATATGATGGGCGCGAGAATGGAGAGGGATATGCGCCAAGAGTTGTTCGACCACTATGAAAAGCTGTCGTTTTCGTATTACGACCAGAATAATTCGGGGCAGATGATGAGCAAACTGGTGTCGGATCTGTTCGATATATCAGAGTTCGCCCATCACGGTCCCGAGAACCTTTTTATCTCTCTGCTTAAGATAATAGGCTCGTTCGCGTTCCTGTTTATAATCAACTGGAGACTGGCGATACCGCTTGCGGTCGTGGTAGTAATTATGTTTATTTTCTCGATGGGACAGAATAAGCGCATGCAGGCGACGTTTATGGAAAACCGCCGCAAGATCGGCGACGTCAACGCAAGCCTTCAGGATACTCTCGCCGGGATCAGAGTCGTGCAGTCGTTTGCGAACGAGGAAGTTGAGCGCAAGAAGTTTAAAAAGAGCAATCATGGATTTTTGATGTCCAAGGACGCCAACTATAAGTGTATGGGAAGTTTTACCGGATCGAACCGCTTCTTTCAGGGACTTATGTATCTGGTGACTTTCGTATTCGGCGGATTTTTGATTGCGAACGGCAAGATGCAGACGGGCGATCTTGCTATGTACGCGCTGTACATAGGGATATTCATAAGCCCGATCCAAATACTCGTCGAACTGATGGAGATGATGCAGAAAGGTCTTTCGGGCTTTAAGCGGTTTAGGGAGGTTATGGAGACCGATCCGGAGATCGTAGACGCTAAAGACGCTCAGCCGCTCGAAGACGCGAAGGGTTTGGTGGAGTACGAGAACGTTTCGTTCCACTACAGCGACGACGATACGCCGGTTCTTGAAAACGTATCGTTTAAAATACCCGCCGGAAAGTCGATAGCGCTGGTCGGTCCGTCGGGAAGCGGAAAGAGCACCATATGCTCCCTTTTGCCGAGATTCTACGACGTCACGGGCGGACGGATAACCGTAGACGGCAAGGACGTAAGAAAGCTGACCTTGGAGAGCCTGAGAAATCAGATAGGCATAGTTCAGCAGGACGTATATCTGTTCTGCGGAACGATAAGAGAAAATATCGAATACGGAAAGCCGGGAGCGTCGATGGAGGAGATAATCGACGCGGCTAAAAAGGCGAACATACACGAGTTTATCGAAGAATTGCCGGACGGATACGACACTTTCGTCGGCGAGCGCGGAACGAGGCTTTCTGGCGGACAAAAACAGCGTATATCCATCGCGAGGGTGTTCCTTAAAAATCCGCCGATACTGATCTTGGACGAGGCGACGAGCGCGCTTGATAACGAGAGCGAAAGACATATACAGCTCAGTCTCGAGGCGCTCGCCAAGAACCGCACGACCATAACCATAGCGCACAGGCTGTCGACAATACGCGGCGCCGACGAAATACTCGTTGTAGCGGATAACGGGATAGCCGAAAGAGGAACTCACGACGAGCTGATAGAAAAAGGCGGGATCTACGCGCATTATTATAATATGCAGTAAAATAATACCGGCGCGCGCTTTGGCTAAGGCCGCGCCGGGCGGACGATAAGATTTTTACAGAAGAGGAGGAGGCTTCCTGTGAAAGCGGAAATAAGAGGGCTTAAAAGAGACGAGATCGAAGCCGCGACCGAGCTGATATGGGAGGCGTTTTTGGCGTTTGTCGCGCCGGATTATTCCGAGAGGGGAGTCGAGTCGTTTCGCAGATTCATTTTCGACGAAAGCGCCGCCAAAGAATTAGACTTTTTCGGCGCGTTTGAAAACGGCGAATTGGTCGGGGTATTATCCGCAAACGGAGACGGGCATATTTGCTGCTTTTTTGTAAAGAAGAGCCGTCAGGGCCGCGGCGTGGGAAGAAGCCTATGGGAATATTACAGAGATCGAGGCGGCCGATCCGCGTTTACGGTCAATTCTTCCCCGCGCGCGGCGCCGGTTTATCATCGTCTCGGATTTAAAGACGCCGGCGCCGAGCGTTTGAGCGACGGGATAAGGTATACTCCTATGAAATATGAAAAATAGATCTTAAGCGGCCGAATACGGCCGTTTTTTATTGGATTCAAATATTGTTTTAGAACCGAAGCGAAAATTTATATCGGAAAACAAAAAATGACTCGGCGGGAAAAATTCCGCCGAGCCTCGAAATTAAAGTTATAAGTTTAGTTTTTATTATCTCCGCCGAGACTGTCGATTATCGTTATGACAAGACCTTTGATGCGGTTTTCGGTCGTTCGGTACGGAGCTATCCTAAGCGTGTAATATCTGCCGTTCATAGCGGTGACCTCGCGGTCTATAGGCACGAGCGTTTTCAGCACGCTGTTCGCGTCGTCTACGATGTCCTCTTCGGGGAAGCTGTGCGCGAAGATCTGGATCGAGCGGCCTATATCCGGCTCCATGAGCTGGAATTCTCGGCCTATGTATTCTGTGAACTTTCTTATGTTCAGGTTCCCGTCGACGAACAATATGCCTATCATGGTCGAGGATAGGAAGTTTGACAAGTCGTTCGTCATTATGGTAAGCTCGTCCAGCTTCTGCTGATACTCTGCGTTTACCGTGTAGAGCTCCTCGTTGACCGACTGTAATTCTTCGTTGGAACTTTGCAGTTCCTCGTTCGCGGTCAGCAGTTCCTCGTTCGCCGCCTGGAGTTCCTCGTTCACGGTCTCGAGTTCGCCGATCGTCGATTTAAGGTCGTTCTGAGATTCGTGAAGTTCCTGTTCCAAATCGGTTATTCTTCTTGCCGCGGTAGCGTCGATATCGTATTTTTCTTTTACGCCGTCCGTTTCGACGGCTCTTTTATCAACGAATATCATAACGACAAGGTTATAGTCGCCGTCGTCGTCCCAGTTTATCGGTTCGACGATCAAATCAATGCTCTTTACGCCGTCTTTATCTTCTACCAAAACGTCGGTATACGTGACCGACGTATGCTCGGTGCGGCAGCGGTTGAGGGCGGTAGACGCCGCAAGTCCTATATCCTTGCTCAGCATACTGAACAGGTTAAACGTCGCCTTTCCGGGAGCGATCTTTAAGTAGTCGTAATAGTTCCCAAAAAAGTGGATCACGTTATTTCTGTCGTCTACGACGACGGAAGCGGGAAGAAATCTTTCCAGGTAATTCAGGTAGATATTTTCGAGAGAATAGTTTATGCGGTCTCTCTCGCTTATGTTACTTACCGTTCTCCGCGCCGGCTGTATATTCGGCACGGTATATGATGAAGGCGTCCAGTTATCTATTTTTGCTCCCCCCTTATGTATATAGATCTTTTCGGCTCCGCAGAAAGGCTTGAATACGTTGGCGCACTCGTTCGCGGTCTCGCTCTTCCCCAAAAACAAGAATCCGCCGTCTTTGAGCGCGGAATGGAATATTGAGAACAGTCCCCGCTGCAGCACCGGCTGGAAGTATATCATAACGTTGCGGCAGCTTATCAGATCGAGTTTCCCGAACGGCGGATCCGACAACATATTATGCGGCGCGAAAATGATCATCCTGCGTATATTTTTTGAGATATAGTAAAGATCGTTCTTCTTGGTAAAATATTTTGCAAGACGTTCCGAAGATACGTCGTCGAGAATACTTTCGGTGAAAACGCCCTTGCCGGCCTTTTCAATAGCCGTAACGTCCACGTCCGTGGCGAATATCTTGACGTCGCGTTCGACGCCGAGCTCTTCCATGATTTCTTGAAACAGAATGGCGATGGAGTACGCCTCTTCGCCGGTCGAACATCCGGCGCTCCAGACGCGGATCGCTTCGTTTTCTTTTGCGTGTTCCACAAGCCGCTTGATAACGCTGTATTTTAATTTTTCAAAGGACGCCGCGTCCCTGAAGAAGTTCGTCACTCCGATCAGTATCTCTTTAACGAGTATTTTTACCTCGTCTTCGTTGGTATCGAGCCATCTTGCGTATTCCTGGAAGCTCGCGCTGTGATTGACCACCATTCTGCGCTCTATCCTGCGCAGCACGGTAGTGCGCTTATAATTGGTAAAGTCTATACCGCTGACTTTCTTTAAGACGGCGTAAATGTGTGAAAAAGTCTCCTCGTCCGAGAAGAATTCGTCGCTTTCATGCGCCTTCACGATCGTGGGATAATGCGAAAAGTTGAGGATTTCGGCCGCGATCTCTTTTGCGGACAAGATCCAGTCTACGAGACCGGTATTAATTGCGCTTTTAGGCATACCGTCGAATTTAGCGTTCGACGGATTCTGTACGATAACCATTCCGCCGTGTTCTTTGATCGCCTTTATCCCTTTTGTGCCGTCGGTGCCCGTTCCTGAAAGCACGACTGCGACCGAGCGTTCTTTTCTCTCCTCGGCGAGCGAGGTGAAAAATATATCTATCGGATGATTTAATATACCATGAACGTATTCGGTCAGGATCAGCTTTCCGTTCTTAAGCGTCATATTATTTTTAGGCGGGATCAAATATACCGTGTTCGGCTCGATTTGCATCTCGTTTTCGGCCTGCACCACGTTCATGTTCGTCTGTTTTCCGAGTATATCCGCCATAAGGCTTTTGTAATCCGGAGAGAGGTGCTGAACTACGACAAAGCTCAGACCGCTGTTTCCGGGCATGTATCCAAAAAATTGCTGAAGCGCTTCGAGTCCCCCGGCGGAGGCTCCGATCCCGATTATCAAAGGAGCGCTAACTTCTTTTAATTCAGAGTTTGCGTAATTTGAATCGCTCATTGTATCTCCTCCATTTTATTTTCTAACCATTTTTGTTCAAAATCATCAGGCGGCAAGGGCTTGTCATAGTAGTAGCCCTGGCAAACCGAACAGCCGATATTAAGCAAGGCGGAAACCTGAGATTCGGTCTCGACTCCTTCCGCAACGCAGGTCATACCGTTGTTCTTACAAATACGGACGATATTTTTGACCAGCATTCTGTCGGTTTTGTTGCTCGAGATCTCGTTGATCAGGCTTCTGTCAAGTTTGATGGTATCGAAATTCACGTTCGTAAATATCGATATATTTGAATAATGAGAACCGAAATCGTCGAGACCGAACTTCATCCCGAACTGCCTGAAGTTTTCCATAACATGCGTAAGCGTCGCCTTTTCAATATCGCAGCCCGATTCGGTTATCTCAAGCTCGATCATACCCGCCAGAACGTCGGGATACCGACTTTGGATCGCGAGCATAGAAGCAGGAGCGGTCGGATCCAGCAAAGTGATGCGCGAGATGTTTACCGAGATCTCTATTGGATCGTATCCTTTGTTATACCACTCCTCCAAGTGTGCAAACGTTCTGTCGAGCACGAACAGGTCGAGATCTCTGATCGTACCGTCCTTTTCCATAGAATCTATGAATTTGCCGGGAGGAACGATAGCGCCGTCGTCGTCTACGCCTCTTACAAGCGCTTCGGCTCCGGCGAGGGTATCGGTAGTCATATCGACCTTCGGCTGGAAGTAAACAATAAATTTTCCGTTTTTCGCAGCGGCGCTGAAATCCGAATAGCGCATTCCAATTCCTCGCGCGGCGATCGAATCGGCCGGCGGAACAACCTTAACGTGCTCGCAGCGCATGATAGATTTCGCTTCTTTAACGAGTTTTTTCGCATAAAATACGCCGTCAGACCAGGTATAGCCTATACGTATCTGCTTATAATAGTTTCGCCGGAGAGTTTTACGCACTCTCGAACAGCGTTCGGTAAAAACGTCCATTGTAGTATTTGGGCATAAAGCCACGAACTCATAATCCCATGTTCTGAAAACGTGCGACTTCCCAAATACCTCCGACAATACTTCGGCTATGTGTAAGATCAGTTTGCTTCCGTATTCAAAGCCGTGAGCGCTGTTGATCGACGGAAGATCCGGAACGTCGAGCGCCAAGGCGCCGAGGGAACTGTATATATCAGAGTTGACCGAATCTATAATATCGGCGTACGAGCGAAGATCCGGAATATTTGTAAGAGCGTCCAAGGCCGTTTTTTCCTTTTTCCGCGCGCCGCCCGGGCGGTTGATCGTATCAAAGACATATGAGACGAGCGCCGACGGCAGAGAGGTTTCATCCTTGTGAACCTTTGGGTTTTCTATACAGAAAAAGCCCTTATCAAGAAGGTCTTTATTTTGATTGATTATAGGCAGGGCTATAAAACTCCACTGACTGCGATTCTTAGCGCCCTCGCTGAAGGAACCAAGATCGTTGTTGCTTATGACGACGGGAGTGTTCTCCGCCATACAGCGGCGCAGAAACGGCATCTTCTCGATTCTCATACCCGAGACGGCTCTTTGTATACTGTATTTACCGTTTGAGTTCCATTCGTAGATCATGGTGACGACGTTGTCGTTTTCCGCCAAAGCCAATACATAAACTCGATCCGCGTCATAATATTCGCCTATGATCCCAAGCACGTTTTTGACGGCGGCGTCGTTTGAATCCGAAACGATTATAGACGACAGACAGTCGAGCGCCGCGTCCTTTTCTCCCTCCGAAAGTATATTCGTCAGATCGTTTCCTAAAGAGACGTTATATTTGTCGCTGCGGTTCTCAAAATTATCCTTCCATGACGCATATTCGTTTCCGCTCGGAAAAGCGACCGTGTCGGACGCAGAATTTTTCCAAAGACTGCAAAGCGATTTTACGCAGGAGATAATATTCTCATAATCGTCTTCCGGGTTCTGAACGCATACCGTTCCGGCGACGAATCTGAGCGTCCTCATTATTTTCGTACCCGCCATTGACGAACGCAGAAAGGCGAAAGCGTCCTCGAGCCGCTTTTTTATCGCAGAACGAGATTGAACGTCTACAAAAAACGCGATCAGCGCGTCTTCGTCGTATCGACCGATAATGCAGTCCGAACCGAGCGCAAAAAGCAGAGCGTCCGAAATATAACGACGTTTTTGATCCGGACTTCCGTATTCGTCGTTTGGGATCTCGGAAAAACCGTTGATATGTATCAGTGATACGGCGCATCCGCTTTCGCAGCCGAGCAGCTTTTTGATCATAGCCTCCGCCGTAGTTTTGTCGTACAAGCCTGTGACAGGGTCTCTTTCAACGCTGACTTCGCATTCCCATCTGTGTCTGCGTTCTATATCGTTTAGATAATTAAATAGGTACGCGTTTTGCGCTAACGAATCTTTAACGAGGAGAGCGGTGTTTAAAACCCATTTTATATTTCCCGAACCGTCGATCCTCCGATATTCCATGTTCCGCCATCCTATTTTGTTGTTTGAAGCGCCGAGGATTGCGTCGCGGTCGAAATTCTTCGCGAAGCTCTTATCGTCGTCTGAAGAAAACAATTTTTTGCGTTCCGATTCGACGATATCCGAAAAGTTTTTTATTTCAGCAAGATCGGTCCTGTCCTCGCCCTCGCTCCAAAGCTCTTTAATAGAGTCGTCCGATAAATTAGCTTTAACGTTCAAAATAAGAGAGGGGTAGACCGCGTCGGGCAGAGTCGGAGAAATTACGCCTCCGGTTTTCCGTTCCGAAACGTCGGAGAGGAACGACTTGACCCCCACGGCTTTTATGGGGGAGCCGGTTTTATCATAAACCGTCTTATACGTAAGAGAGGCCCAGCCGTAGCTGTCGGATTTGCGGTAACGCATGATGAACGAGCCGCTTCCGCCGGATTTCCCGCTTAAAATCTCAAGGCCGAATTCACGGAACTTAGCCGCCGAGTCGGGGTGGATCCAGCCTCTGTTTATAAGAGATTCCGGAAAATCGCTTAAAGTGTCTACTTGAGCGTCGAAATCGTTATTAAAATTAAAAAACGTATATATTTTACTTTCGATATCGACTTCCCACATGACCTTGGTTGTGTTTTCAAAGGCTACTCTCAGCATTTCGGCGCTTTCGGCAAGGTAGAGTTCCTTCTCTTTTAGGGCTGATATGTCGTAAGAAACTTCTAAAACGACCGGATATGAACTTTCGCGGTACGGTATCCTGACGACGGTTATATGTCGCCAGCCCCAATGCGTTCCGTCCAAAGAAACGCGATATTCGCCTTCCAATTCGTCTTCGCTGTCAACGGCATTTTTGAGCATATTTTCATATCTTCCTATATCGCCCGGATGTATTGTTACATTGAAGACGTCGTCGGAATTATTGTTTTTAACAGTCTTAAAAAAGTTGGGGCTTATATATATCTGTTTTATAGGGTCGCTTATTTCGAGCATTCTTATTCCTTCGTTCATGTTTTTGATCAAGTAATTGACCGGAATAAGATTATCATGCTCGAGCGTCAACCGTCTTTCGCCGCCGCCAGTCTCGTTTTCAAAATCGCATGTGACCAGAACATTCTTTCTATTATTGAATCTTACTTCTTCGATATTTTTCCGCGCCTGTTTATAGAGCTCTTCAAACGTAAGCGAATCTCCGGAGGCGACGTAAGCGCCGACTTTCAGAGTAAGATCTACGTACGCCGTATCTTCCTCGAGTTTGAGTTTGCAGACGGTCTTCGATTTGTTTAATACGACGCTTTTGTTTAGGGATAAGTCAGATATGAAAACGATAAATTCGTTTTCTCCGACGCGGCCTATAATATCGGTAGCGCGAAACATACCGGATAATTTTTTTGCTACGCCGCGTATGATATTTTCTTCAGCTTTAGAACCCAACGTAAATTTGATCGAGTCGAAGTTTTCAATACTGATGATAAACATTGCGCAGACGTCGATCTGATCCATATTTTCGAGGCAGTGTGAGATATAATAAGCCGCGGACTTATAATTAAGCAGTCCGGATTCGGTATCTCTGACTAAACGACCTTTTGGGTCGTATCCATTTTTCGCTGAATTTTGATTTGATGATTTTTTAATATCAGCCATATCTAATTCCTTCTTAACATGCAATAACTACGATAACTGTACAAAAACGTTTAATAATATTTTCGGTTATTTAACTTTTTTATTCGACGCTATGCCGGAGTGGGAATATTTCCGAAAATTCATCACATTATTATAAATAATATCACAAAATTCTTTGTTTTTCAAGTAGAACAAAGATATTTATTAAGTCTTAAATTGCAATTATAAGAAAGCAAGTCCTCGATAACGCGTTAAAATTAAATGCGACGGAATCGTCGTATCCGCCGCATCTTGTATTTTTATTAATTTTAATCAATAATATTTAATCGATACCGTTGCAATAATTCTTTTTAACTGGTCTATTTTGGATCCTGTCCAAAGCTTCGCCGAATCTTTGGAAATGTACGATCTCGCGCTGTCTTAAAAATTTAATAACGTCGCTTACGTCCGGATCGTCGGAAACCCTCAAAATGTTGTCGTAAACGGCCCTCGCTTTTTGCTCGGCGGCCAAATTCTCGGTCAGATCGGTGATAGGATCTCCCGAAACGGCTATAGACGCCGCGTTAAACGGGACTCCCGTCGAATCCGCGGGAAACACGCCGCGTCCGTGGTTGATAAAATACGCGCCGAACGGACTTTCCTCGATCTCCTTATCCGTAGCGTTCTTAGCGAGCTGTCTGACCAGCGACCCGACTATTTCCAAGTGCGCCAATTCTTCAGCTCCGCCATGTTAGACGTTCGCAGAAAAAAACAAGCCAGTTTTGCAGGCTTGTGAAAATCAATACTTAATATATTATCTCTCTATTTTTGATTCGTAATTTTAGTATTCGCAAGCTTAGGATAGATTACCAGCTCGAAATTATCCTTGCATTTACGCGAGCCTTTATTTCTTTTAATATATACGATCTTAGTGATAACTTCCTTGAGCATTTGGTTTTTTGTCTCTATATCGTCAACGCCGTTATACGCCTCGATAAGGTTTTCAATCCGAGGGATAAATTCATCGTTTCCAATATTTAAGGCGTTATACTTTTCGATCTTTTCTTTCAACAAAGCCCTGGAGTTTTTTAACTCGGCCAGCTGATCCGCAAGTATTTTAGACCGTTCTATAAATATTTCCGACGTATACACTCCCTGTTCGAGTAAATCGTACAGCGAATTGGTCTGCTTATTTAAAGTCGAAATTTCAGCGTCTATTTCGCTTATGCGTTTTTCGTATATATAGCGCTCGTCCAGGGCGCGATCTTCTTTCGAGGATAAGTTGAGCTTGTAGTCTTTCAGCCAGTCCGCAAGCAGACTTAAAACTTTGTCCTCGACGAGCTTAAGCTCGGAGCCTATATTGGTGCACTCAGGCCTTACGCAGATCAAACCGTCCGGCGTTTTACCGCCGTATGGCCGGCGCATCATTTTATGTCCGCATACGCCACAGACGATTAATCCGGCCAGCGGATTTGACAGCCCGCGCTTTCCTATGGGAGCGGCGCTGTTTTGAGATATATAATACTGTGCGAGATTCCATGTGTCCAGTGAAATAATAGGCGGGTGCAGGCCGTCGGTCGTTATACAATCCTTGTTTCTTGGTCGGCTATTGACTTTTACGCCGTTTACTATCTTACTTACATGAGCGCGGGCGTTCCATCTAATCTTACCTATGTAGACCGGGTTATGTAAAATGCCTTTTATAGTCTCGGGCGACCAGAAGTCGTTTTTTCGGGATTTAATGCCGAGCTGTTTGAGCTGTTTACAGATCTTGCTTGCGCCGATCCGCTCTCTTTGGGCGTTTTCGTTTACGACGCCGTTAGTATACATATCAAATATAAGCTTTACAACGTCGGCTTCCGATTCTAAGGGTTCAAGCGTGTAGCCCTTTCCGTTTAATACCGGTATGCGGCGGTACCCGTATGGCGCGACATTTCCGACATATTTTCCTTCTTTGACCGAAGCGAGCCGACCGCGCTGTAGTCTGCGATTTATGACCTTATATTCTCTGCGCGACATAAACAGCCCAAACTCAAAGTATTCTTCGTCGAATTCGTTATTTGGGTTATAGGTCTTTATAGGAGTAATGATTTTTGTGTCGCTGTACTTGAACGTCTGAGAAATAATACCCTGATCTATCGTATCGCCCCTTGCTAAACGCTCTATCTCCATTACAAGAACTCCGTCCCAAAGCCCCGCTTCAACGTCCGCTAAAAGTTCCTGTACCATCGGACGGCTCGCGATGGTATCGCCGGAGACGACCTCGCGGTATATTTTAGTTATATTTAAATTCATTTGTTTGCCTAAAGAAAGCAGCGTCTTTTCGTGACGGCTGAGCGTTTCCTCTACACTCGAATCGGGAGCGCTTTCATCAGCGCGTGATTTTCTTAAATAGACGCAGTAATTCCCGTCCATAGCTATACACCTTCTATTGCTGACTGTAATGCTTAAAACATAATACCATGTCGCTTGCGTGTCAATAGTATATGATAGTATGTATCAATACATGATAAAAAATATGTATTATTAATATTTTCGAACAATACTATGAAAATGGTATCCAAAAGCACTAATATCGACATATTGATAATATGCGAATAGGAGCGGCTGTTATGGACGGATACGATTCAATAAGAGAAAAGCAAGATGAAAATATAGAGAAGCGGGATTTTGAGACCAG
>CAJFTO010000016.1 GCA_904419955.1 Candidatus Roslinia caecavium
GAGATTATTACGCCCATGCGCGTTTCCGAGCATTCTATGCGAGGAAAATTTCGCGCGGGCAATATGATCCTGCCGGAGGCTAACGTGAAAGGAACTTTCGCGTTATATCTCCATTCCGCCGCCCTGCGTCGGCATAATATAGTATTAAAGTTTCTCTTATCCGCAGGGCAAGGAATGATAAGAGATTATTACGCCCATGCGCGTCTTAGAGCGCTATATGCGAGGAAAATTTCGCGCGGACAATCTAATCCTGCCGGAGGCTAACGTGAAAGGAACTTTCACGCTAATACCTCCAAATGTAGTTATTAGATATAAATTATTAGGGATCAGGCGTTTAACACGTTTCTGCAACGTTTAAATTATTTCTACCCCTATTTTTATTTACTTTTTTATTCTCGATCTATTCCCGCTATCTCCTTAAATATTTTTACCGCAACGTCAATTACCTCGTCGGGGAAATCGTATTCGGGCGTGTGGAGCGCGGAACAACTCTCGCCCGAGCCTATTCCGAAGATCGCGCCCGGGATCAGTTTTGTGTAATGTCCGAAATCCTCCGACCAGCGCATCGGCTCGCCGAGCTCTATCGAAGAAACTCCGCATCTTTCGACCGCGTCTTTCAGAGTTTGGATACATTCTCCGCCGTTTACCGTCTCGGGAAACGGGTCGAGCATAGACGTTTCGATCCCTATTTCGTCCTCGGCCGCAAACTTCGCCGCCGCGTATTTTATCAAGTCGATAAACCTATTTAGGTCGTCCTCGTACTCGGCGCGCAGGGTCAGGTTAAGCTCGCAGCCGCCCGGCGCGACGCCGCAGGAGATAAAGTTTAGGTCTATTCCGGTCGCCGTGTAGTCGATCAGTCGACCGCCGGCCGCCTTTTCGGCCAGAGCGTCGAGAGACGCTATCAGTCTGCCGACCGTCCTTGCGGGCGAATACTTCTGTCCGGGAAACGCCGCGTGGTTCGTTTTGCCGATAAGCTCTATCCTAAGCCCGCAGGACGCGCAGGCGAAACAGCCGTCCTTAAACAGGCAGGTCCCGACCGGGTAGCCGGGGATATTGTGAAACGCGTAGATCTCGGATATGTCCGAATTTTTTATATATTCGCAGAGCGACTTAGCGCCCTCGCCGATCTCCTCCGCCTTTTGGAATATGAAGTATATCTTCCGCTCAGGCTTATCCTCCGCGACCGAAAGCATAAACGCCAGCAGAGCCGCCATATGCCCGTCGTGTCCGCATTTGTGCGCGGCGCCCGGTTTTTTCGACGCGTAGGAAAGTCCGTCGGCCTCCTCGACCGGAACGGCGTCCAGTTCGGCTCTAAACGCGATCGGCTCGCGCCGCTCGGAGTCCGGCGAATATACCGCGATAAGACTCCCGTCAATATTATATGTTTTAAAGCCGGTTTTATTTCTTATATATTTATCGATAAAAGCCGCCGTCTTCGTCTCCCGCCCCGAAAGCTCGGGGAAAGCGTGCAGCCGTCTGCGAAGCGCTGTTATCTCGTCCTTGTCGTACAAATTTTTCACCGCCGATCCGATTTGATTTTGCTATATAATTTTAACGCTAAATATAACTGATGTCAACATAGAGATTAGGGATTAGCGATTAACGAATAGGGAGATGAAAACGAGTTGTTTTAACGACGAACGGTTATGCAAGCGGAAGGGATACTTTGTTTTTTATAACGTTACAGAAATCGTTTTGACGATTACAAAAGTGCTTTAGGCTCCTAATTGCTATATTTACGTTGACAACACGGGAAAATTAGTGTATAATAAAAGCAGAAAAGAGGAGAACCGTTAAACGGTTAGCCAAGAAATATTGGTATAATATAACCGCAATCTTTTGGCGAAGGTGCGGTTATATTGCATTTTGAGAAACTATTATTAAAAAAATAATAATAGAAATTACTATCTTAAATAATATTTTCCACATAATACTCACCTCCTTTCCGTTGCTATTGCAACGTAGGAGATGGCTAACCGTCCTTCAATTACCTCTTTTCTGCTAACGCTATTATACATCATACGACATGCTTAGTCAATTTACAATTCTTTACATAATAGAATTCAACAATGTGTTTTAAATCCGTAAACATGCTCTTCAGGCGCTTGATAAACAAATTTCGCTCCCTAACTCCTAACGCCCAAAATCTTAAAAAACTACGTTCGTAGACTTCTTTCGCGTGATAATATAATATAGAAAAAGCGACATTATAAAACGAAAAATGTAAAAGAGCGACGTTATAGCCGCTTTAACATATTTTTGTTTTATATTCCTGAAAAAATCCGGCGGTACAAACGATAACGGAGACCAGATATTGATATTAAAAAACGGCCTCGCGGGTTTGAGGGAAAACGAAACGTTTCCAATTCCCGCGCGGCCGACCGCCTAAGCGTTAAAAGCGAGAGCTTTGACTATAAATATTCGCCTGTCGCCGCGCTTGCTAATCGCTGCGGCTCCATATGTCGTAGAGACTGTTTCCCGTCAGCGAAGGATAGCAGATCATAGTATCGTCCCTAAACTCTATGCTTATGACGCGGTCTGATTCGACCAGTTCGATCTCGTTTGAAGAGACGACGCGGTAACTGTATTCGGCTAACAGTTCTTTGTAGAACAGGTTTTGGCGGCTGAATCTTACTTTGCCGTCGTCGAATTCGAGTTCGTATGCGTAATACGAACCATAGTACGAGGTCGGGTACATCTCCCAGTCGTACTTGGTCAGCTTCCTGTCAAGACTATAGCGTCCGACGAAAGTCGTTATAACCGATATGATTATTACCGCTGCTGCGATCGAGCAGACGACCGCCCAGAAAACCGGCTTCTGATAAAATTGCTTTTTAGGCTTTACCGCGGTTTCGCCCGAAGCGTCTGCGTTATAGTCGGCGTTGTGAATTTCGATCAGCTCGCTCCCCGTCTCTTCAGTCCGTTCCGATTCGGCGTAAGAACCGCTTTGAGTATTAGAAGCGCCGTTCTCCGCTTTAACGTATTCGGAACCGTATTCTTCGGCCGGTTTATTTTCCGCACGTTTTTCCGGCTCGGATATATTCGAGCCGTCAGCGCCTGAGTTTAGACCGCCGTTTTCCTGAGCTGAGGATCCGGCGTATTCAGTCGAACGCTTTTGCGTCGAGCCGAGCATTGCCCCGCACGACGGACAAAACTTATACTCGTCTTCTAATTTCATCCCGCATTTTGGACAAAACATATTTTCTATTCACCCCTGTTAAATATTTATAAGTCTGTTAAAAAACCACATACGCCCGATCAGGCCTCGGATAAATACCGCCTTCTGCCCAACTTCTCCGCGATCTCCATAAGATGCGCTATATCGGAGTCCACAAGCCGTCCGCTCGTATTGGGAGGCATGTTTATTACCGCTAAGTTGTTCTCCTCAAAGATAGCTCGGCATTTTTCCACGGTCTCGTCTACGTCGAGCGTTTTTTTGTCCTCGTATATATTTGAATAAAACCAGCTGAACCCTTCTCTTGAGCAAATGGTCATCTCAAAGGGAAGATAGTAGCTGTTGTTTTGATAGGTATATATCTTAGGGTCGGGTTTGGCGCACATATACGGGTCCCAGAGCCTGAAATCGCTGGGGAACATACGCAACGGGTCGTTCTGCTGATAGTTCTCGGGGAGATATCTCTCTTCGGGGAAGCCCGCCTTGTCAAAGTCGTCGCCGACGGTGTGGTTGACCCCTATCTGGCATTGCGGCTGGAGCCGCTTTACAAGGTCGTAGATCCGCTCGAGACGCCACTCGCTCCGCGGCTTGTCCCATGCACCGTCCAGCCACAACTCGACTATTTCGCCGTATTTTCCGCCCATAAGCTCCGCGAGCTGACCCAGCATATAATCTATATACGCGCTGAAATCGGTCTTGTATCTCGGCTCGCTCCGATCCCAGAGCGAATAATACAGCCCAAGCTTTATCCCGTATTTTTTGCACGCCTCAGAGACCGCCATGACGACGTCGGTCTTGTTTCCCGAGTTCTTCACGCAGTAGTCCGTGTATTCGGTGTCCCAAAGACAAAAGCCGTCGTGATGCTTCGCCGTGATAATAACGTAGTTCATGCCCGCTTCGTACGCTGTTCTTATCCATTGATCGGCGTCCGCCGTCTCCGGCTTATAACAGAGCGCGGGGATCGAGCCGTCCGACCATTCGACGTTTCCGAAAGTGTTTACGCCGAAGTGGATAAACATTCCGAACTCTCTTTCGATCTGTTCCTTTTGGTATTTGTTCGGCGTATGCGCCGGTATTTGTTTTATAAGTTTTTCGGACATAGATTTTACCCCGGTATTTTACGGTATGACGTTACAGCGATTATATCATACTGAATTCATAAAAGCAAGCGGTAAAGACGCTTTGAATCATGATTATAACATAATGCTTGAAATATTAATTTTCAGCGCAGCTCGGCGGAGTCGGCTTTGAAACCTTAATGCAGCAAAACGGTCGATAAAATATACTCGTCCGCGAACGTACATATCCGGAGCGATACGTTTTTTTCGGTTCGGTTTTGGATTATTCGCGGTTTCTCCGGATCGTCTGCCGGATCGCCTAATGCGACGGTAAAATCGTCGACCGCGCCGGTAAGGCCGTCGCCAAGACCCTTTAGAAAGGCTTCCTTCGCGGTCCATATCTTAAAAAATTCCGCGGCGAGATCTTTGCCGCTTGGGTCGAATTTTGAGAGGTAATCGTACTCGTCGCGGCTGAAAAAACGTTTTGCGAATTTGAGGCTCGCCCTTTTCGAGTCGATATATTCGATATCTACGCCGACCCGTCCCGTTTCGGTATAGGCGCAGACGGCGAAGTCGCCCGAGTGAGAGAGATTGAAATCGAAGCCGGAATCCGGATAATAAGGACGCCCCGCCGAGTCCGTCGCGGGGTCGGTTCCGATAAGCTCCAAACGGCCGTTTTCGCGCAGGACATTGTTTAATAATACTCCGGCGGCCTTAAGCTCCCGCTTTCCGCGTTCGCTCTTGCAGGTTTCGATCCTTTTCAGTCTGCCCGGAGACAATTCGACCGCCGACGGGTTTGTTTCTGAAATTTTGATATAGTAAAGTTCTAATAAATCGTCCATGATCTCCTCCGTTTAAGCGTCGGCGTTCGTCAAGACGCTTCTATATTGCCGCCTTCGGGCGGAATTTTACAACAGTTAGAATTATAGCGCCGCTGAAAACTTTTTTCAATACGTAGATCAAAAGGTCGGCATTTTGCTATTGACGGGCGCAAAATGTTATGATATAATCTTCTGGTCATGTTAAATCGGGGCTTTAGCGGCGCCTTGTAACCCTCAATCCGCTATAGGGGGGATGAAAACTTACACTGAGGGATACGTTTGTTTGGTCTGACCTATGTAAGTGGCGTTGACGGCTTGGTCTCGCGCAATCGGAACCTGTGAACCTCGTCAGGGCGGGAACGCAGCAGCGATAAGCAGTAATTTCGATGTGCCGCGAGGGCGCTAAGTTTGAGCTAACTGCATGGGTAACGCTTGTAGGCGTATTTCGAATGTAAGCACATGATTTTTTTATATTTAAATTTGATCTATGCCGAATGTTTCGCCGACTTTCCGCGGCGAAGCTTTTTCGGAAGATAGAAATCGATCGAGCGGATTTTATTGGATTTATTTTACATAAGAGCAGTCGCGATCCGCGGCGGAGTCCGGAGGACCGAAAGTCTCGGAACGCGGCCGGAACGATGGTTTTAGACGGGTAAGCGGGCTATGCTTGAATTGGTAAAGAGGTGTGGTGAGACGAATGGCATATCAGGCTTTGTACAGAAAATGGAGGCCGCTGACTTTTTCGGACGTCGCGGGGCAGTCGCATGTGTCCGAGACGCTGAAACACGCGGTCGGCTCAGGCCGTATCGCTCACGCCTATCTGTTTTGCGGCACGCGCGGGACGGGTAAGACCTCGACCGCTAAGATATTTTCCAGAGCGGTCAACTGCGAGCGCCCGGTAGACGGCGAGCCGTGCAACGAGTGCGACACGTGCCGGGGGATATTGGACGGAACCATTATGGACGTCTACGAGATGGACGCGGCGAGCAACAGCGGCGTAGATAACATCCGCGGCATAAGAGACGACGCCGCGTTTATGCCGTCCGGTTGTAAGTATAAGGTGTTTATCATAGACGAGGCGCATATGCTGTCTAAGGGAGCGTTCAACGCTCTGCTCAAGACGCTCGAGGAGCCGCCGCCGCACGTTATTTTTATTCTCGCCACCACGGAGGCGTATAAGATCCCGGCGACGATATTGTCGCGTTGTCAAAGATATGATTTCAGACCGATCTCGGACGACGATATAACAAAAAGACTTAAATACATTTCCGAACGCGAGGGCATAGACGCGACGGTAGACGCGCTTGAGATAGTGGCGCGGCACGGAAACGGTTCTATGCGCGACGCGCTCAGCATACTCGATCAGTGCGTCGCTTCGGCGAGCGGAAAGCTTACCTCTAAAGAGGTGGAGGATATCATAGGCGCGGCCGGTTCGGGCGACCTGTTCGCGCTGTCTGACTGCGTAGCAAGCAAGAACGCGGCCGGACTGCTTGAAGAGCTGGACGCCCTCGGCGGATCGGGGAAAGACCCTATGGTCGTCTTCGAGGATATAATCAAGCATTTCAGGAATCTCTTGATATGCGCGTCCTGCGCGGGAGGCTCGGGCTCGGGCGATTCGGTCAAATCTGCGGTCAGGGATATATTATCCGTATCGCAGGCGGACGCCGAGAGATATATGAGCGAGTCGGATAAGTTCAAGAGCGGCGAGCTGATAGGATATATCGAGACCCTTTCGGGCGCGTACGCGTCGGCCAAGAGCATGGACGATCCCAAGACGGGGATCGAACTGGGGCTAATCAAAATACTTACCGCGCCGGGGGAGACTTCGCTTGAGCAGAGACTCGAAGATATCGAAAAAAGGCTTACTAAGCTCGAGGAGGCCGCGGCGTCCGGAAAATTTGCGAAAGCGCCGGACAGCGGTAAGAGAACCAGAGGCGCGGACGCCGTAAACCCGGCGGGCATACCGAACTTATCGGCGGGAGGATCCTCAAACGCTCGCGAAGTTTCGGAGCGGAGACAAAGCTCCGGTAAAAAGGGCGAAGCGTGGGATAAGTGGCCGATCGTGCTTAAGTCGATAATGGATGAGAGCAAAAAGCTTTACATGCTTTTATATAACGCCAAGGCGCGGTATTTCGGCGATTACGTCGAGATAGAGGTAAGCGGCGCCATGGCGTACAACACGGTTTCAAAACGCGAAGGACTCGACTATATGTCGGCGAAGTTTGAAGAGACGACCGGGGAGCGGCTGCCATGTCAAATAGTTTACGGCGGTATGGAAAGCGACAACAGGAAGAAGGCCGGGTCGGATAAAGAGTCGGTCGCGGGGATAGTTAAGCGGCTCGAGGAACTCGGCGCGGATATAGAGGTCGATTAGCGGCTAACGGGTCGGATAATAACGAAGATCGTTATATGAGATAGATTTTAATATAATAAAAAAGGAGCGATTAGAATGGCAAAGGGATTTCCCAGAGGTATGGGCGGCGGAATGGGCAATATGAATCAGATGATAAAGCAGGCTCAGAAGATGCAGGAGCAGATGGCTAAGATGCAGGAGGAGCTTGAGAATAAAACTTTCGAGGCTGTAGTTGGCGGCGGCGCGGTAAAGGCGGTCGTAAGCGGAAAGAAAGAACTCGTCAGTATCGATATAGACGAGGCGGCGGTCGATCCGGACGACGTCGAGATGCTGGAGGATCTGATAGTCGCGGCGGTGAACGAGGCTATGAGAAAGGCCGGACAGGAGAGCGAGAACCAGCTCGGAGCGTTGACCGGCGGATTGAATATTCCGGGAATGTTTTAATGCGCGGCGCCCAAAGATGTTAAAACGGGTGTTCGTGTAAACGTTTGAAATCAAGCCTGTGTCCGAAAGGATACAGGCTTTTAATAGTATAATAGTTCTATTCAAAAATTTTGATTATAAAAAATTTCATAATATAAATACCCGGCTAAGTCGGGAAAGATTTATATAACAGTCATAAATATTAGGAAGTTGCGTTTTAAAGTTTTTCACTTTAAGACATACGCAAGCCAATCGATTTTATACTTTAAATGCAAAACCCTAATAGAATTAGCGATAGTTTTAAAAGCGTTTCTTACCAAATTTTATCATAAACTATTGCAAAAGTCAACCATTTGATACTTTTTTACTAATTTTTATATTGAACAGTTTTTTAAACCGTCAACATTGTAGTCAGGAAAGGGGTTTTAGAATGTCAAGAAGAGGAGAGAACATATATAAGCGAAAGGACGGCAGATACGAAGGCCGATATGTAAAAGCCTATTCCGACGACGGAAAGGCGCGTTACGGATACGTATACGGCAAGACATACAGAGAAGTAAAAAATCGATTGAACGGGCTAAAAGTGAAATATAAAAATAAGAGGAAGATCGTTTCTTCAGATCTAACGGTTAAAGAGTGGATCGGGATATGGCTCAGGGATCAGATCCATATCAAGGACAGCAGCAGAATGACGTATAATTCTTATCTAAAGAATCATTTGGCGCCGGAACTCGGCGAAATCAAACTCGGCTCTTTGACAAACGAAGACCTTCAGAAATTTGTGAATAAAAAGCTGGAGAGCTTGTCGGTAAAGACGGTTAAAGATGTTTTCAGTATGCTGCGCGGGGCGCTGAAAGCCGCTTATGACAAAAATTTAGTTCAGGGGGTCGTATGGAACGTTAAGCTTCCCAAAAATCAAAGGCCTAAAATACAGATATTAAGTTGGAACGATCAGAGAACTCTCGAAAAGGCGATAGACGAGTCGGGCGATCCGAACGATATAGGCATACTCGTTTGTCTGTATACGGGGCTTAGGATCGGCGAGTTGTGCGCGCTGCGCTGGGAAAACGTGGATCTGGATAGGGGGATAATGTCGATCGTGCAGACGCTGCAGCGGATAGAAAACGAAGGAGGCGGGAGCAAGACGAAGATCAAATTTGATTCTCCGAAGAGTCTTTCGTCCGTGCGAGACGTTCCGATACCGAAATTTCTTGTGGAAAGACTCAGAAAAATAGAAAAGGCCGAAGGTTACGTAATAAGCGCCAACGGGAAATTTATTGAGCCGAGAGTGTATAGCCGGCGCCTGGACAGGCTTTTAAATAAGCTTGGGATACCGCATATAAAGTTTCATTCGCTGAGGCATTCGTTTTCTACGAGGGCTTTGGAGATCGGTTTCGACGTAAAAACTCTGAGCGAAATATTGGGGCATTCTTCGGCTTCGATAACGCTTAACTTTTACGCTCATTCAATGTGCGAGCATAAACGAAAGGAGATAGAAAGATTGGGAAAAGAATTTTATTCGCCGTCAAAATAAACAGTCGCGTATTTTAAACGCGGATAAAAACGGGGAGTTTCCAGTTTTGTCTTAAAGTGAAAAACTTTAAGACTTTTTCCGTATTTTACCTGCGCAGGCGCTGAAATATTCGTTTTTATACAGCCTTAAAATGCATTGCTCCAACAGTTAGTTAATATGGCGAGCCGTATAACTATTATTTACTTGAAAACAAAGATAAAATACATAAATTTTTGAGAGGAGGGCTTGGGCATGAACGAATACAGCAGCGCGTCGGAAATAGCCAAGAAATGGGGAGTCTCCCATAGGCGAGTCCTTGTATTTTGCGCCGAAGGACGCGTAGACGGAGCCGCAAAGGTGGGGAGCTTTTGGATCATTCCGTCGAACGCTGAAAAACCGGACGATCCGAGAAGAGTGCGAGCCAGAAAGACCGGCGACTGATCTCCGCTTTTATCGCGCGGTTTTAGATCTTTGACCGCTTAAAAACTATACTAAAGGACGAATACATATGGCGATAGGCGGTAATAATATAAGGTTATTTAATTATTGTAATCTCAGGTTTAACTTTTTGCCGATTATTATAAATAAAGCCGCTGCGCTTATGGCTGCGCAGCGGCGGGAATATTGAGTCAATTATACGCAGGCTACCTTTAAGTTTACGTCGGCGCCGACGTTTATCCCGCATGATTCCAAAGCTGTCTTCACCGTTATGTATGCAAGATGCGGATTGTTGTTCTCCTCGCTCAGATGAGCTAAAATTATATTTTTAGCGCCGGTCTTTACGAGCTTTTCGGCTGCTTCGCCGGCTTGGCCGTTTGAAAGGTGGCCTATGTCGCTTTTTATTCTCCGTTTAAGAAGCGGAGGATATTTGCCCATTTCGAGCAGAGAAAGATCGTGGTTTGATTCCAAAACTACTGAGTCGCTCCCGGCGAGTTTATCCAAAATGCCGTCGTCGATATATCCCATATCGGTCGCGACCGAAAATTTCTCCTTGCCGTTTTCAAAGCAGTAGCCGACCGGGTCCGCGGCGTCGTGGGATATTCTGAACGGACTTACGTATATATCGCCGATCTCGAATCCGCCCGGCGTCTCGAACGTCTTTATATTATCGTCGTCTATCTTGCCGAGAGTACCGTACATCTGTTCCCAGGTCTTTTTGTTTGCGTATACGTCGAGCCCGAATCTGCGCATCAAAACGCCGAGACCGCGTATGTGGTCGCTGTGCTCGTGAGTTATAACTACCGCGTCCAGCTCGCTCGGATCTATACCGAGTTTTTTGATCTCGGTCTGAGCCGCCTTGCCGCTGATCCCGCAGTCGACAAGGATCTTCGTCCTGTCCGTCCAGACCAGGGTAGAATTTCCTTTGCTTCCGCTTTTTAATGTATGTATACGCATTTTTACCTCTCCGTAAATATCTTTATTTCTTCAACAGCAATGATACAGCAAAATGCGGACTAAGTCAATAGCGGCAATTTTAAAATACGATTGCCGCGCATGTCAACGTCCGGTTAAATTAACGTCAGATAGTATCCGATCCGGCGCTATTGCTTGATACGACCGGAGATTTGGGGGCGTATTCATCAAAAATATAAAAAAATTGTGAATGTAATGTAAACAAAGAGTTAATAAACTTGAAAAATATAGCGGCGTGTGATATAATACCTCTGTTTTATAGAACTAAAATGTTTTTTTGACGCGAAAGGCCCGAGCTAAAACGGCGGATACATATTGTATTATTTTGTAGGAATTTGCGGTTTTGCGGGCTGACGGATTTGCAAAATAGTAAGAGGCGCGATTACAGGACGGCGCCGTTTGCGCGTGCGAATATTGCGGATATTTATTCGGACGCCGAGACGCGATCCAATGCGACGTTCCGCCCGCCCGCGGCGGAGAGTCTTGCGTCTTGATTTTTCGGCGGGCGGAAAGGTTATGAAAATTTATGTTTAAAAGGATAGGCGCTTTGGTATCGGCCGCGGCGATTCTTGTTTCGACTCAGTCGGCTTTTGCGTACGACCCGAACTGGTGGGCGGTGGATACTGTTGAGGCGGCGATGGAATGCAGTCTTATCTCAGAACAGTACGGCGACAAGCCGTATACGGACGCCATAACCAGGAGCGACTTTATAAACGTCGCGGTCAATATTTACGCGACGATAACGGCCGAGAACGTATCGTCGAACGCTAATTCTCCGTTCGTGGACACCGACGGCGTGTTTCCGAATATGGCGTATTACGCCGGGATAATCAGCGGAGACGGAGCGGGGAATTTTTATCCGCAGGATTTTATAACGAGACAGGAGATGTGTAAGGTCATAACCAGCGTCCTGTCGGCGGCCGGGGTAATAGGCCCGTATTTCCCGTCGGAGGGCGTGTTCGACGGATTCGTGGACGCGGATCAGATCGACGATTGGGCGAGAGATTACGTCGCCTTTATGATCGACAACGAGCTTATGGCCGGATACGAAGGCTACTTCCTGCCGAAGGATTACGTATCGCGCGAGGAGGCGGCGCTGATCGCTTACCGCTGTTATGTTAAATACGGGCGCGATATCGACGGTCAGATAAGCACGGCGCTTAAGACGACAACCGATTCGGCGGGCAGACAGATATATACTTTGGAAAAGACGGTAATGCTGTCCAACGGAACTATCGTGGCGCTCAGAAACGCGCCTGATAAAGAGGTCGGCGGAGGAACCGTGACGGATCAAAACTCTGCGACGAGCGACGTAGACGTACCGATCTACGAACAGGAACCGGATTCGGCCCCGGACGGTACGGCGGGATACGCTCCGAGCGGAACGCCGCTTCAGGCTCCGGACGCGGACGGCTTGTATCAGCTTAAGACGTATTCCGAAACGCTCGCTACCGGCGAGGCGCTTGAGAAAGAGGTAAGGATATTCGGAAGCGAGGGCGCGAGATATACGAGCGCCGAGGAAGCCGATCAGCATATGACTTCGGTCACCGTTCCGGTATGGCAGATAGACGACAGCGGAAGCCTGTACTCAACGACGCTGACGTTTAGGATAAATTCGATACTCGCCGCCGACGTCGAGGCTATATTCAACGAGATATACACCTCGCCGACTATGCCGCCGATCAAGGACGTTAACGGCTACGCTTGGCGTTCGGCGCTCTCGGGCGGAAGCTATTCCGAGCATAATTACGGCACGGCGATAGACCTTAACTATAACGAGAATTACTGCGTTTACAAGAGCGGTCAGACGCTCGGCTCGTTCTACGATCCGCTGAACTCGGTATATTCGTTCTCGAGCACCGGCACGGTCGTTCAAACGTTCGCGAAGTACGGCTGGCTGTGGGGCGGAAACGCTTGGGTAAGCGGAACTGTCGATTATATGCACTTTACATATCTCGGAAAACAGTAATATCGCCTGATACTACGTTTGTTTCGGATAACGCGCGGCTTTTTGTCGAGCGGCGTCGGCGGATAGAATGATTCAAGATATTTTGTTCGCCGTATGCGTAAAGGATAAATAAGTTGGTTGCGGACTCGCCTTTTCCGGGCGGGTCCGTTTTGTTTAAGGCTTGAGCAAGCCCGAACCGCATAAATTTTTGGTTAACGCCGTTTTAACTAAAGAAAGATTCTCAGCGGGCGCGGCTTGATGTATAATATAAATGAAAGACGGTTGCAAGAAAAGGAGATTATTATGATTTATAAAGATTTTCAGGATATAAGTCTTTCGCGGCTCGGTATGGGCAATATGCGCCTGCCCGTAAAGCGCGGAAAGATCGATTACGAAAAGGCGCGGGAGATCATAGACTACGCGATGGAGCAGGGGATAAACTATTACGACACGGCTTATGTGTATCATCAGGGCGAATCTGAGAAATTCCTGGGACATGCGCTAAAAAAGTATCCGCGGGACAGCTATTATATCGCGACTAAGTTTTACGTCATGGCGGACGGCGATATCGAGCGCATGTTTAACGAACAGCTCAGAAGATTGGATACCGACCGCATTGATTTTTATCTGCTGCACTGCGTCAACGAGGAGACGGCCGATAAATATATGGATCCTACTCGAAAGTATATGGATTTCTTAATGGAGCAGAAGGAAAAAGGTCGGATCGGGCATATAGGGTTTTCGCCGCATGGTAATCTGAACACTTTGGAGAAGTTTTTGAACTGGTCGGACAATTTTGAGTTTGTTCAGATACAATTGAATTACTTAGACTGGACGCTGCAAAATGCAAAGCGTCAATACGAGATGATCACGGAGCGAGGTCTTCCGGTCTGGGTAATGGAACCGGTTCGAGGCGGGAAATTGGCGTCCTTGGGCGAAAACTACGATAAAAGACTCAAAGAGGCGAAGCCGGAATGGTCGGTCTCCGCGTGGGCGTTCCACTGGCTTATGGGGCTTGAGAACGTAGGCGTGATACTGAGCGGTATGAGTACCATGGAACAGATCAGAGATAACGTTTCTACATTTAAAAGCGAGGAGCCTTTGACCAAGGAGCAAAATTTGATGCTTTTGAATATCGCCGCGGGGTATCAGTCGCGGCTCGCGATACCTTGCACGGCCTGCCGCTATTGCTGCGACGGCTGTCCGGTTGGAATCGATATCCCAGTCTGGATGAATCTTTACAACGAACTGTCGCTCACTAAGGACAAGGATTCGTGGGAAAAGGCAATGACCAGAGAAAACGGTCCGAAAACGTGCCTAAACTGCGGTCAATGTACCTCGCATTGTCCTCAGAATATAGACGTGCCAGGGTATTTGCGAAAGCTCGCCGAGTTTAACGTATGATCATAATTTAAAGTTTGTTTAGGAAAGATATATATTTCGCCGCCGCGGTATATTCGCGGCGGCTTTTTAGCGTATATAGAGCGTTTATAGATCGGAGCGGGATCGCGGATAGAGCGAATTGAAAATAAGCTTTAAAGCTTGTTCGAGCGCCAAACAGCGCCCATGATCGGCGGGTTTGACGCCGGTCGCCGGGCATGATACGATTTATGAGAGTACGACGCTTGTAAGGGCGCGATTATTATAGTATAATGCAGTATAAGTAAACAGCAGGGGGTAAGAGTTCATGAACGTTGAGAAAAAAGGATACAGTTACGAGAATATGACCAAAAGGACGGCGATGTTGGTCGGGACCGAAGCGGTTGAAAGACTTAAAAATTCGCACGTCGCGGTTTTTGGGATAGGGGGAGTCGGAGGTTACGCGGTCGAGGCGCTGGCGCGGAGCGGAGTCGGAGCGCTTACTCTGTTCGACAACGACGTAGTGTCCGAATCGAATATAAACAGACAGATAATCGCGCTCTACAGCTCGGTCGGACGCTATAAGACCGAGGCGATGCGGGATAGGATATTGGATATAAATCCCGAGGCGGAGGTATTTATAAATAACGTTTTCTATCTTCCGGAAAACGCGGACGAATTCGATCTTTCGGAATATGATTATATTATCGACGCGGTCGATACGGTCTCGGCGAAGATAGAGATAATAACCCGGGCGTATAGGGCGGGGATTCCGGTAATAAGCGCGATGGGCGCGGGTAATAAGCTTGATCCGTCCAAGTTCGAGGTTACGGATATTTATAACACGAGAGAGTGCCCGCTCGCCCGCGTTATGCGCAGAGAACTCAGAAAAAGAGAGGTCGAGAGCCTAAAAGTAGTGTACTCGACAGAAAAGGCGAGACGGCCTCTGCATCTTTGCGAAAACGAGGGCGACGGGCTAAAACCGGTTCCCGGAAGCGTCGCGTTTGTTCCTTCGGCGGCCGGACTTATGCTGGCGGCCGAGGTATTTAAAGATATTACCGGAGTCTGAGCTTGAGGCCTATATGTTTTGTGATTTGATGAGATGAAATATTTATATGGCAGATGAATATTTTTATATTTATTGAAATATAATTGTAAAAATTGGATATAAAAATGTTAAAATAGTTATTGATAAATATACAAAATATACAAATATTATGCTATAGGTTAGTTCAAATTGTGCATTGTATAAATGGCGGTGAAAAGGTATAATTATAGTATAAAATGTTGAAACATCATTTTATTTTTCATTTTGAGTCATGTTTGGGATATTTGCGGAGCGGCTTGGTCTGCGGATATTTTGAGACGCGAGTCAAAACGAGCGGTATAATAATATTGTAAAATAGTTGAAAGGGGGAGCGAAAGATGAAGAATTATGTTGATGATCGAGTCGGTATCAATAGAGAGAGTAAAAGCCGCGGGTCGAGATTTTTTAGAAATTTCGGCGGCGGGAGCGGTATCGTTTTTAGAATAGCGGCGTCGGCGGTAGCCGCGATAGCCGTAGTTTCGGGAGTATGGGTATGCGCCGCCGGACTTGGCGAACGTCCCGAGGGACTTGACGACAATACCTATACGGCCGCGGTTGCGGTGGAAAGTAAGGTTTTGGAAATATCCGAAAAGGATGCGAGCGAAGCTGTAGAACAATCGGATATAGACGAACTTGCGGATCTGATCGGCGAGTTTAACGACGCGGTATTAAATTCTGAGCTTCCGCTGACCCAGGTTCAATACGACGTGATACACTATGCGGATTATACTTTATACGAGCTGAAAACGACTGCGGATACGTCCGAAGCGCTTCAAAAGGTAGAGGATTTTTATAAAATGCTCGGCGCTTACCAAGCCGAGGCGGTTGGATGATCAAGCTTCTGCCGCGCGTTTGCGTCCGTCTGAGAACGGCTTTGGCGCGCGTTGAACGCGCCGCGCTTTACGGCGGCGGGGAGAATTATTTTAACTTTTATATATAAGCGAAACGCGGGCTGGTATATAGACGGTTTCGCTTTTTATATTAGGATAAACAGAGTTTTGGCGCCGGCAAATTAATAAATTTAAGAAAAAAAGGCGATTTTGTGAGATAAATCATAAAATATTCCTGTATCAGTATGCGGTTGAATTTGTATTTATCGATAAAGTATGATAAAATCGAGAGAAGAGTAATGAAGTCAAATTGTGATAAAAAGGAATATGACTTAGAAACGACAATATAGCGTGGATTATTTCGAATTTAAATATTAAAGTGAAAGGCATTATAAATATTATGGATAATACAGCGAGCAAAACAAACAGACGAATAATACTTATAGTGAATAATTCTGAAGAGTATAGAAATAACCTTAATGCGATTCTCGGTACAAAGTACGACGTAATAGAGACGGACGGCGGGAAAAAGGCCGTCGACATCATGCTTGAAAACTTAGACGTCGATATGGCGATACCTTTTATCGACATGCCTGATATGAGCGGATACGAATTGACGGAGATAATAAAGTCGAACGATAAGCTCAGAGACGTTTCCGTGGTTTTTAATATAGGCGATAATCCCGAAGAGGACGGGGCGCTTGCTATCGACCGAGGCGCGGACGATTTTATACGTTTCCCGTTCGATCGGGAGAAGACCGTGGCGAAGATAGACGGAGCGATGGACAAGCGTCTTCTAAGACTCAAAGAGAACGAGGAGAACGCCCGTAAGACTGCGGAGAAGACCAAAGAACTGCTTGACGCCGTGCCGAATGGATTTATTGTTTACGCGATCGAGGACGGAGAAATAGTCGCCAGGTATGCGAACAATAATATGTACGATATTTTAGGTTATAATAATGGAGAGCTCGATAAACTTTCACTTGACGACAGCTTGTCCTATCTTGAAACCGGAGCGAGAACAGAGGTGAGACGGCGGATCAGGGATGCATACGATAAGAAAGAGGAAGTCGAGCTGGAGTTTAGGATAAAGACCAAAGCGGACGAACTTAAATGGTTGAGGCTCAAGGCCGCTCCGTTCACGCACGAGGACGGAGAGCTTGTTTATCACGCGGTAATTGCCGATATAACCAAGGAGAAGGAGACCGAGGCGCGGCTTAAGGACGCTATTGAGAAGCTGAGATACAGCTCGCGCCACGACAGGCTGACCGGACTGTATAACCTGGAGACGTTCGCCAAAGAGACGTCTAAGATGATACATAGCGCCGAGGAGACGGATTTTTCCGTATTATATTGGGATATCGACGACTTTAACGCCATACTCGAGCTGTACGGAAACAAGATCGGCGAGAGCGTCCTTATGAGGATGGCGGAAGCGATCGAGGAATCGACCTACGGGAACGGAACTTTCGGCAGGCTAGAGTCGGATCATTTCGTATCCTGCATACCCAGCTCTCAGGTGGAGCCGGAGCGTCTCGTCGCCTATGTCGCAGAGCGAATGTCGGAGATCGATATAGATTATAATATCGAGATAAATCTTGGGATATACGATATCGAGGACAGGGAAACGCCCGTGGACTATATGTGTATGCGCGCCCACGCCGCGCAGCGGATAGCGAAGAAGGAACGCCTTAAACGTTACGCCTATTATGATTCGGCGCTTCGCAAGACCAAGATCGTCGAGACGGAGATAGCTAAGGACATGAACGCCGCGCTCGAGGAGGATCAGTTTGAGATCATGGTCCAGCCTATCTACAGCTTAAGCTCGGGCATGACGGTCGGCGCGGAGACCTACGTCAGATGGAATCATCCTCAAAAGGGGATAATACAGCCCGAGGTGTTTATACCCGTATTCGAGCGCAGCGGTTTTATCTCCACGCTCTACTATAATATGTGGGAGCGGGTATGCGGATATATGCGAGACAGGATAGATTCGGGGCTGGAGGTTCTGCCGCTGGCTATGAGAGTGTCGAAGAAAGGACACAGGGATCCTGAAATAGTCGAGAAAATATTGGATGTCGTAAACAGATACGAACTCAATCCCAAGATGATAAAAATCGAGCTGCTTTACAGAGAATACGAGAAATCCCGTGAAGATTTCAACAATCTCGCCCGCAAATTCAGGGAAAGCGGTTTCGAGGTCGTTATGCTGATAGGCGAAGGCGAATATTCGCTGCTAAACCTTATAAATAATTTGGACGTAGACGTTATAAAATTCGACCTGCGTTTTTGGGACGAGACCGAGAACGTTTTCGGCGGCGGTCTGCTGGCTTCGCTTATTAAGGCGGCGCATATGATCAATATAAGCGTTATAGCCGGAGGCGTGGAGAACAAGAGACAGGCGGAATTGCTCCGGAGCCTGGACTGCGACAGGGCGCAGGGGTATTATTTTTCCGGCTATATGAAGCTCGACGAATATACGGATATTATTTTGCAGGAGAACGCGGCGGACTTCGATATTAACGCGGGTAAGCCGGACGCGCAGGTTCGGAAGCGGATCTTGGAAGCGGACGGTTTTGGCGAAGTATCCGAGTATTTAAGAGACGCTTACGCGGTCTTCGTTCTCGATAAGGACGATAACTTAAGATTGGTTCGCGCGAACAGCGATTTTTATAAGCTGTATGGAATCGATAAAAACAGAACGTTTTACGATTATGCATACCGTTTTTATGTGAAGAAGAATAATAAGTTCGTTAATGCGGAACTGGCCGGTATTTGCAGAGACGCGGTAGAAAAGCGGGGCGAGGCGCTCGCGATCGTAAACGTTAAGAACGCGTCCGGAGGAGCTAAGGCGCTGCTCAACCGCATAAGACGCGTCGGCGGCGACGAGCAGGGGGAGACGTTGTATTGCAGCGTGATAGACGTTACGGGAGTTTCGCTGGAGGAGACCGGAAACGGCTTTGCGGAGCCCGAATTCGAGACGGATTACAGCGGGTATGTGGATTCCTTGGAGGGGATCTGCTCCAATATATTCGAGCTGAATCTCAGCCGCGGCTCGTACAGGATAATTAATTCCGGCGAGGACGAATGGATGCGTAATAATATGAAAGGCAAGATAGAGGATTTGTCCGGGCGTTATAAGAGCGTCATAGTTAACTTCGAGGAGGTCTTGGCTTCGGTCGGGGCCGCTAAAGAAAACAAGTCTTCGGGCGATAGTCTCAGCGAGTCGGTTATTATCCAGACCGAGACCGACGGGAATGCCGGTTACAAAATGCTCAGGATGAAGAATATAACGCGCGGCGGCGAAGATATATTAATATGCTTCGTGATCGATATTGACGATATGTATCGCGTGTTTGAGAGCAAGGCTTTAGACATAAGGCTAAGCGAGCGGCTTGTTATCGACGAGATAATCGAGAAGGCCGGAGCGGTATCGTTTACGATAAACAGGAAAAAATCGGAGATAAGTATCGACGATAGATGTCTTGAGCATGTTGAGGAGCTTTTCGGATTCAACATATTTGAAAGACTCTGCGAACTGATAGAGGAACGAAAGACGGACAGCGAGCTGATACACAGCGACGACGAGGAGACCTTCTTTAAGATGGCCAACAGATGGAGAGAAGGAGATACGGTCAGTCCAATGCTGATCAGATTAAAGTCGGGCGACGGCGGGTATTTATGGTGTAAGTTGGTAGCCGAGTCGTTCTGCGACGAATACGAGGATAAGGACGAGCTGTTTATAGCGGCGTTTATATACGGCGGCGAATATGCGGATGACGTTATGAAGCTGACCAATAATAAGCATATTGCGGAAATGCTGGATTGTATCCCGACCGGATTCGCGGTGTTCTCGGCGGACGACGGGATCAGTCAGAGGTTTGTAAATAAAGCTTTAAAAGCGCGGCTCGGTTTATCCTCAAACAAGCGCGCCGCGCTGATAAATGATTCGGATTTTAACCCGAAATTCTTAAAGAGCATGTATTCGCTTACGGACGGACAAACTCTAAGGACCGAGTTTGTGAAGGCCTTGCCGGATAAAAACGGGAATATGATAGACGTGCTGTTTATGATAACAGTCAAGAGTATCGAGGGCAGGATAGTTATATACGCGGTGGCGGACGATTTGACGGAAGCCGGAATGTTGGATATCAAAAAGGCGCTCTATACCGAGATAAATAGTATGCTTTTAGAGGATCTGCAAGCCGTCGTGTTCTCATACGATGCGAGTGCGGATATACTCGAGGCGTCGTACAAAAAGGAGAACGGGCGCAGGGACAGTTTCGTTATCGACGAATACGTCGGCCTTATTTCAGAGGGCAAGCCTGTAGAGACGCTGGCTCCGGAGAGCTGCGCGAGCGAGGTGAGGCTGGTAGGTGAAAAAATAGCCGAACTGGTCAAAAATGAGAATTTGGAAAATATATACGATATGGAATCGAATATATTAAGCCGCGGCGACGTTTTATACAGAACGACAATGCGCCGTATCTTTGATTCAAAGGGCGGGCTTTCGTATATCGTCGGCAATATAGAAAAGATAAAAGAAGAGGATTAGAAAGCGATTTCCGTCGCGTTTTTGCGGCGGATTTTTGCGCTCCGTTAATATAGAGAAGGAGAAAGATCGTGGAAAATATATACGACAGCGAAGAATTTTTCGGCGAATATTCCAAAATGCTCAGAAGCCGAGAGGGACTTTCGGGGGCGGGAGAGTGGAGCAGGTTTAGGCTAATGTTTCCTAAGCTCGGAGGAAAAAGGGTCTTGGATCTGGGCTGCGGATACGGCTGGCATTGCAAGTACGCGGCGGAACTCGGCGCGGGATACGTCTTAGGGATAGATTCAAGCGAGAAAATGATCGGCGAGGCGAAGCGGAGGAATTCCGACCCGAGGATAGAATACCGGGTCTGCTCGATCGAGGAGTACGAGTATCCGGAGAACGAGTTCGACTGCGCCGTCTCCAATTTGGCGCTCCATTATATAGAGGATATCGAGACGGTCTACGGGAAGATATACAGGACGCTTAGGGGCGGCGGGGCGTTTCTGCTGAACATAGAACACCCGACGTTCACCGCCGGAGTCGATCAGGATTGGTATTACGGACCGGACGGAAAGCCGCTGTTCTGGCCGGTGGACGACTATTTTTACCCCGGCGAACGGGAGACGAAGTTTTTGGGACAACGCGTTAAGAAATTTCATCATACGCTGACCCAAATAGTTATGGGATTGATAAATTCCGGATTCAAAATAGCCGCGCTTGAAGAGGCGGGACCGCCCGCGGAGATGATGGACGTTCCCGGCATGGCCGACGAAATGCGCCGCCCGATGATGCTGCTTATCAAGGCGGTCAAATGATCCGGACGCGCGATTGAGAAAAAAGGGATTTCGTGAAAATATTCGGTCGGCGGAGATATAAAAGGAGGAGAGCATATGTTTTGGGCGATAGTTGCAATCCCGGTCGCATGCCTTGCGATAGGTATATTTTTGATCGCTAAGAAAATCTGGATCAAGACGGGAAAGCTTTTGATCTCGTTCGCGGTATTGGCGCTTGCGGCGATCTTCGGTTTTTTAGCGGCGGCGCTGATCGCGTTCTCAAGCGCCGCCGCGGACTTCTATATAGCGGCGCTGGCGATTTTTTTAGTTCTAAGCGTCGGCTTAATATTTTATTTGCTGTGGAGCGATAAAAGAAGAAGAGCCGCGATCGCCGCGGTCGTTTGCGGGATAGCGTTATGCGCGGCGGCGACCGGCGGGGTATATTTATACAGAACGTACATAGAAAATATCCCGACGTTGGAAGAGGGCGGAGACTTGCTTGTCAGGTACGCGCCGTATGCGGAAAACTCGGAGACGGCTGAATTGGACGAAGAATCCGAGCTTAAACTAAGTTCGGATATTCCGAGGATGGACGGCGCGACCGCGCTGTATCCGATCTACGCGGCTTTCGCCAAGGCGGTATATCCGAAGGAGCTGATAGACGACGTCGGAGAAGCGGCGGCGGTAAACGAATATTTAATGTGCAGTACGACGACCGGCGCGTATCGGAATATTGTGACCGGCGACGCGGATATAATTTTCGCGGCCGCGCCTTCGGACGAGCAGCGGGCTTACGCCGAAGAAAACGGCGTAGAGCTTGTATATACTCCTATAGGCAGAGAGGCGTTCGTATTTTTTGTAAACGGTCAAAATCCGATCGAGAATATTACCGTGGACGAGATCCGCGGGATATACGGCGGAGAGATAACCGAGTGGGAACAGCTCGGCGTGCGCGGCATGGGCGAGATTAGGGCGTTCCAGCGCGACGAGGGCAGCGGCAGTCAGAGCGCGTTGATCAGATTGATGCGGGACAAACCGCTTACCGAGCCGCCCAAGGCCGACGTTATAGCCGGCATGGGCGGAATAATAAGTAAAACGGCCGATTATAAGAACTACAAGAACGCTATCGGCTTCTCTTTTAGGTTTTACTCGACCGAGATGGTCGAAAACGACAGCATAAAACTGCTCAGCGTAGACGGCGTATATCCGGATATTCGGAATATAGAGAGCGGCGCGTATCCGCTGACATCCGAGTTCTACGCGGTCGTGAGAAAGGACGGGTCGGAAAACGTAAAACTGCTGCTCGATTGGATAACCGGCGAGCAAGGACGGGAACTGATAGAGCGCGCCGGATATACTCCAATCGCATGAGAGGTCAATCGGCCGTGCGAATCTCGCGCGTCGCGGACGATACGAATTTCTCGAATATCTTAAGACTGTTTTTATCGTTAGTATACGAAAACTCAGGATGCCACTGCACGGCCCAGACGAATTTCTTCCCGGGCATATAGACGGCTTCGACGAGACCGTCCTCCGAATACGCCATCGGCTTAAGCGCGGGGGCGAGCTCGTCTACGGCCTGGTGATGATAGCTGTTTACCGAGAGCGCGTCGGCGCGTAAAAGGCTAAACAGCGGCGAATCCCGAACTATGGAGACGGAATGGATCGGACGGTAGTAAGGCGGGGACATATGATGCTCGACGTTTGACGAACGTTCGGTCGGCAGATCCTGATAGAGCGTCCCGCCGAGCGCGGCGTTTATCAGTTGGATCCCGCGGCATATTCCCAAAACGGGCTTATCGAGGCCGAGAGCGAGACGCAGGAGGATCTCTTCCATTTTATCCCGCGCGTCGCACAGCTCTCCGCAGTTCGGGCTTGTTTCATGTCCGTAAAGGCTAGGCGATACGTCCTGCCCTCCGGTAAACAGAAAAGCGTCGCAGGTATCCGCGATCTGAGTTATAAGCTCCGTATCTTCCGCGAGCGGCAGCATAACCGGCAAGCCGCCGGCGGCTTCGATACCTTTCATGTATCCGGGCAGCATCCAGTACGACGATCTATCCGAGTCGTACAAAGCCGCGACTCCGATCAAAGGCTTTTTCATAGCGCTTCCTCCTTAAAAAATAAAAATAAAAACGACGTTCTTAAACGATAAAGAACGCCGTTGTCCTATTGATATTGCAATCCGCGCGGTTAGTGATCCGCGCGACGATATTGTTTTTGATTATCATCTATTTTAAGTTTAGCGCCGATTTGAAGATATTGCAAGGTCAAATTTAAATAATTTGTAAAAGAGCGCGTCTTTTTCATTAAAATCTGCGAAACGCCGCCGTCCGGTGCGGCTGAGAGAGCGAATATAGAGCGAATATATTGGAATACTGAATAAAAAAGAAGTCTTTGGTATCCCAAAGACCTCGAACTTGGCGGAGCGGGTGGGATTCGAACCCACGGTACCCGAAGGTACAACTGATTTCGAGTCAGTCCCGTTATGACCACTTCGATACCGCTCCATATTAAATTGAACCGAACGCTAAAGTTCAGCAACCTCTAAAGTATAGCACGGTTATTACAAAAATGCAAGAGTTTTTTTTAAGTTTATTGAAATTTTTCCATATCGCCTAAAAATAATGCGAAATACGGGGGTTAAATTATTGTAAAAATACTTGATTTTTTTGAATTTCTGGTGTATAATATTGAACAAATAAAAGATAAAATTATTGGATTTTTCAGAAAGGTATAGTAAAATGAGCTTAGTTAATTCAATTTTAAAAGCAGCTTCATACTTTTTCTTTTACTTTAGCCAAAGCTTTTATTTTAGCTTCGGCTATTTTTGCTGCGGAAAATTGAATAAAGCTCGCTTGCGCCTGACTTAGTATATAATTTTAAATAAGTTTTTTGCAAATGAATAATGATCAAAAGGCGAGCTTTGGAAAAGGCTTGTCTTTTTTATTTATATTTTAATTTAAACCGCGGGAGAAAAGTTCCGCTTAAGTAATTGGAGGATTGAATAATGGTAGTAATTTTAAAACCGAAAACAACAGAGGAAGACGTAGAAAAAATTATCTCGTACATCAAAGACATGGGTCTCGACGTAATGGTAAATAAGGGCGTGGACTGCACGGTGCTCGGCCTGCTCGGAGATACCAGCAGGATCGACCCGGACACGCTTATGCTCAACGTTCACGTAGACAGGGTCATGCGTATAGCCGAGCCGTTCAAAAAGGCCAGCAAGAAATTCCATCCCGAGCCGACCGTGGTAAACGTGGGGGACGCGGAGATAGGCAAGGAGGGAAAGTTTGTCGTTATAGCCGGACCGTGTTCGGTCGAGACCGAGGAACAGATACTCGACGTCGCAAACAGCGTCAAGGAGAGCGGCGCCAAGCTGCTCAGAGGCGGAGCGTTCAAGCCGAGAACGTCCCCGTATTCGTTCCAGGGGCTCGAGATGCGAGGACTGGAACTTTTAGAGGAGGCGAGAGAACAGACCGGACTTCCGATAGTTACGGAGATTATGTCGCCTAAACTGGTAGAAGAATTCGACAGAAGAGTCGATATAATCCAGGTCGGCGCGAGAAATATGCAGAACTTCGACCTGCTCAAGGAACTCGGTCAGACGAGCAAACCGATACTCCTTAAAAGGGGTCTGTCGGCGACGATAGAGGAGTGGCTGATGTCGGCCGAATATATCATGGCGGGAGGAAATCCGAACGTCATACTCTGCGAGAGAGGAATAAGGACGTTCGAGACCTACACCAGAAATACGCTGGATCTGAGCGCGATACCGGCGGTAAAACGTCTCAGCCACCTTCCGGTCATAGTAGACCCGTCCCACTCGGCGGGCATGAGCTGGATGGTCGAGCCGCTTTCGCTCGCGGCTATGGCGGTTGGAGCCGACGGCTTGATAATAGAAGTGCACAACAACCCGGCCAAGGCGCTTTGCGACGGCGCGCAGTCTTTGGACGAACCCCAGTTTGCAAGCCTAATGAAGAAAATGCGCGCGATAGGCGCAAACCTTGGAAAGGAAATATAACTTAAGATCGCGGCGGCTTAGCGAGCGGCGCGAAAGAATGCATATCGATAAGATAGTTTTGCGTTTTGCGGATACGACCTAACGCCCGGCGAACGTTCTGGAAAGTTAAACGAATACGAGCGGCGAAGATCGTTAAAGACCGCCGCCGCGCCGTTTAAGCCGCGGAAGATGGAGTGAATAATATGACGGATAATAATTTAAGTCCGGCGTCTTCGGACGGCGGCTTTAAGATAATGATAGTCGGGCTCGGGCTGATCGGCGGCTCGATGGCCTACGCCTTAAGAGGCTTTAAAAACGCCGAGATAATCGGGGTCGATATCGACCCGGAGACGAGGAGAAAAGCGGTCAAGGAAAAAGCCGTTCACAGGGCGTGCGCGGATATGTCGGACGCGGCGTATGAGGCGGATCTGATAATAATGTGCACCTATCCGGATCTTGCCGTAAAATTGCTCGAGGAGCATAGGAACGAGTTAAAGCGCGGCGTCGTCGTAACCGACGTCTGCGGCGTAAAGACCGACGTGTCGCGGCGGATACGCAGAGCGCTGCCGGATCATGCGGATTATGTCGGCGGGCACCCGATGGCGGGTAAGGAGGTCGAGGGCTTCGATAACGCAAGTCCGGAGCTGTTCTGGATGACGGGGTATATCATAACGCCGTTTGCGGATTCAAAGCCGGAGAGCGTAAAGCTTATAAAGGAACTCGCGCATTTTATCGGCGCGACCAGGATAACAGTGGCGTCGCCCGAGGAGCACGACGCGATAATAGCCTATACCAGCGATCTTATGCACGTTTCGGCTTCGGCGCTTTGTCTGACCTATCCCGAGAAGATGAACCGCGCGTATACCGCGGGTTCGTTCAGGGACTGCACGCGAGTCGCCAGGATCAATCCGGAACTGTGGACGGAGCTTTTTTTATCGAACGCGAAGAATACCGCGGCCGAGATAGACCGGCTTATCGAAAACCTGAATACGATAAAATCCGCCATATTGTCAAACGATGAAAAAGGACTGTATTCTATTTTGGAGAGAGTCCATGATAACAAACTTACTATGCAAGCAAAGGAGCCTGAGAGCATATGAAAACGTTAAGAGTCAATATCCCGGGAAAGGAATACGATATACGCATAGGCGAGGATCTGCTTAAGTCGGCTCCCGAGCTGATAAAGAGCGTCTCAAACTGCGATAGGGTCGTCGTCGTTACGGATTCAAACGTCGAGCCTCTGTACGCCGTCGATTTTAAAAAGAGAATGGAAGAGAGCGGGTTTGAGGTAAGGCTTATAACCATCCCGGCGGGAGAGACGAGCAAATCGCCCGAAATGCTGATGAAGATATACAACGAGGCGCTCGATTTTAAGATAACGCGAACCGACCTGATAATAGCTTTAGGAGGCGGAGTGGTCGGGGATATAGCCGGATACGCGGCGGCTACGCTGCTGAGGGGGATACCCTACGTTCAGATACCGACCACGCTTTTGGCTCAGGTCGACTCCAGCGTCGGCGGCAAGGTCGCGATAGACCTGCCTCAGGGGAAGAATTTGGTCGGAGCGTTCAACCAGCCCAAGATGGTCATAATCGATCCGCTCTGCCTTAAGACCTTAGACGACAGAATTTTATCCGACGGTATGGCAGAAGTGATCAAATATGGAGCGATTAAGGATAAAAAGCTGTTTGAATTGCTGGAAAGTATAAAAAACAGACAAGAACTGTTTGCAAAAGTTGGCGAAATCATATATAATTGTTGTGATATAAAGAGACAGGTAGTGGAAGAGGACGAGTTCGACACCGGCGGCAGGATGATACTGAACTTTGGACATACGTTCGGGCACGCCATAGAGAAACAGTTTAACTACGAGACGTACACGCACGGCGAGGGCGTCGCGGCGGGTATGGTCATGGCCTCGAGGTTCGGCGAAAAAACAGGGGTCACGGAGCCTGGTACGGCGGACAGAATAGTTTCAGTATTGAAGAACTACGATCTGCCATGCAGCGTAGAGCTTGAAAATAAAGAGCTTGCGGAGGCCGTGGCGGTCGATAAAAAAGGCGTCGGCAAAAATATCAATCTGATACTGCTTAAAAGCATAGGCGACGTTTTGATCAAACCGATAGAGAAATCAGAGTTTTTGAGGATCGCCGAAGAGTTGGAGTCGGATACGGCTTTATCTTGAACGATATCGGATAAGCTTTGACAAGAACGTTTTGCTCAGAGAGGACGCCCGTCATGATCTTTCTGCCTGTAAACTTTCAGGTTTTATGATTTTTGTAGGCGTTTAAAGATCAGAACGCCGAGCCGACAAGTATAAAATATGTTTAAAGACGGACGTTGGAGGTATATAAAATATGCAGAGTTTAGCTAACAGCAGTTCAGCGGAGGATAAGAGTAAGGATAGCAGCGTAACGATAGAGTCAAAGGCGCTTAAAGGCGTTTTATCGGCGCCGCCGTCCAAGAGCGTCGCGCACAGAGCGATCATATGCGCGGCGTTGTCGAAGGGCGAATGCGTGATCGAAAACGTCGCCGCGTCAAACGATATATTAGCCACGCTTGATTGTATGCGTAATTTGGGCGCAAAATGCAGAGCTAATACAAAAAAGATGACGGTTACTATAGGCTTCAAAAAGACTTTTAAGTATAAAGATAAGATAGAGCTCGACTGCGGAGAAAGCGGTTCGACGCTGCGTTTTTTGATGCCGCTGGCGTTGCTCAGCGGAGTTCCTGTGAGATTTACCGGTCAGGGTCGGCTGATGCAGAGACCTCAAACGCCGTATTTCAATATTTTTGCCGAAAAGGGGATACGCGTCGAATACGGACGCGATTACATAGAACTGTTCGGACGCCTGGAGGCGGGTACGTTCGCTCTGCCGGGAAACGTCAGCTCTCAGTTCGTGACGGGGTTGTTGTTCGCTTTGCCTTTGCTTTCAGGGGACAGCGAGATAGTGATAACCTCTCCGCTTGAGTCTAAGGCGTATGTGGATCTTACGATTGACATTTTAAAAGTATTCGGTATCGAAGTTGAAAATTACAAGTATAAGATATTCCGCGTAAAGGGCGGACAAAAATATAAGCCCACCGACTATAAAGTGGAGGGCGACTATTCCCAGGCGGCGTTCTTTTTGGTCGCGGGGGCTATAGGCTGCAACGTCGAATGCCTTAATCTGAACCCGGACAGTCTTCAGGGCGATAAGGCGATCCTGGATATAATAAAGGAAACAGGCTGTAAGGTAGTAAAGGGTCCGAACGGCGGGATAATGGCCCGGCGATCCGGAGTCATGCACGGGATAACGGTGGACGCGCGGGAGATCCCCGACCTCGTGCCTATTGTGGCTGTGCTTTTGAGCTTCTGTAAGGGAGAGAGCCGCATTGTGAACGCGGGCAGGCTCAGACTTAAGGAAAGCGACAGACTGCGCGCTATATCGACCGAGCTTAGAAGGCTTGGCGTCGATATAACAGAGGGGAGCGACTACCTGAAGATCCGGGGCCGCGATCTTTTGGAGGCGAACGTCTGCTCGTCGTGGAACGACCACAGAATAGCGATGGCTCTCGCTATCGCCGCGTGCAGAACAGAGGGAACGGTTACCATAGTCGGAGCGCGCGAGGCTGTGAAAAAGTCGTATCCCGACTTTTTCGACGTATACGAGATGCTGACTAAGTAAATTATATAAATAGATAAAAACCGCGCCGCGCTTAGGAGCAAGGCTGGGGCCGTTTAGCGTTTGTAAGCGCTCGGCGCGGCTGAGATTATAGATTATGGAGGCGAACGTTAATGAATATATGGGGCGAGAACATAAAAATAAGCATATTCGGCGAGTCGCACGGCGAGGGGATAGGTATTGTCATAGACGGGATACCGAGCGGGACGGAGCTCGACCTCGGCGAGATAGACAGAGAAATGGATAGGCGAGCGCCGGGCAGGAATACGGTATCGACCAGCAGGAGCGAACCGGATAAGCCGGAGATACTGTCCGGCTTCTTTGACGGAAAGACAACCGGGACTCCGCTCGCCGCGATCATAAGAAATACCAATACCATATCCAAACACTACGACAGGGATAAGATACGTCCGGGGCACGCCGATTATACCGGATTCATGCGCTACGGCGAGAGTCACGACTACCGCGGCGGCGGACATTTTTCGGGGCGTATAACCGCGCCCTTAGTATTTGCGGGAGCGGTGGCCAAGCAGGTTCTTAAGGGATATGGAGTGACCGTAGGGTCGCATATACTCAGGATAGCGGACGTATACGACGACAGATTCGATCCGGTAAATATAACCGAGGACGAGCTGAAAGCGGTTTCCGCTAAGAGGTTCCCGGTTATCGACAGAGAAAAGGGTCGACTCATGGAAGAAGCGATTATAAACGCGAGAAACGATCTTAACTCGGTCGGCGGCTGGGTGGAATGCGCCGTTATCGGACTCCCGGCCGGAAAGGGCGCGCCTTTCTTCGGATCGGTCGAGAGCAGGATATCCTCGATGATGTTCTCAGTTCCCGGCGTTAAAGGGATAGAGTTCGGCGCGGGGTTTGGTTTTGCTGATATGACCGGCAAGTCGGCGAACGACGAGTTTTATATCGAGGACGGAAAGATAAAGACGTACACCAACAACAACGCGGGGATAAACGGCGGTATAACGAACGGGATGCCGGTAGTATTCGACGTTGTAATGAAGCCGACCTCGTCTATAGCTCAGAAGCAGAGGACTGTGGATATTACAAAAATGGAGAATACCGAGATCGAGATAATAGGCAGACACGATCCGTGCATAGTCCACAGAGGCGCGGTGGTCATAGAGAACGCGACGGCGATCGCGGTATTGGATCTAATGTTGGAGCGTTAGGGATTTATATTGACGTTAGATAGTTTCGGATACGATATGGAGGTTTAACAGGGTGAATAATCAGAATCAAACCGACCGGCTCTCGGAGCTGAGAAGCCGGATAGACGAAATAGACGGCGAGCTGCTTAAGTTATTTTTAGAGAGGATGGACATAAGCAGCGCGGTCGCCGATTATAAGCGGAGTACCGGGATGGCGGTGCTGGATCCGGTCAGAGAGAAGCAGGTGCTTAAGGACAAGACGGACCGTCTCTCCGATAAGAGTAGAGAAAACGAAGTCTACGAGTTTTTCTCGTCGATAATGTCGATAAGTCGCGACCGTCAGAACAGGGAGCTGCACAGAAGAAACGCGCGCAGGATAGAGGACATGCTAAAGCCTAAGGCGCACGTGGACGATCCCGTCGTGGCGTATTTCGGAACCGAGGGCTCGTACAGCGAGGAGGCGGCGATCGAGTATTTCGGCGAGGATACGAAGAGGTTCAACGCTAAGAATTTCGAGGACGCGTTCTTAAGCCTTAAAGACGACAAAGCGGATTACGCGGTCCTGCCGATAGAAAATTCGTATACCGGAACGATATCCGACGTCATCGATCTGCTCGCCGATTACAACTACTATATAGTTGGCGAGGCGGCTATCCCTATACGCCATTGCCTGCTCGGTCTGCCGGGCGCGTCGATCGGCGATATAAAAAATATATATTCGCACGAGCAGGGGATCATGCAGAGCATGGACTTTTTAAAGACGCTCAAGGACGTAGAATGGGATACATATTTCAATACCGCGAGGAGCGCGAAGATGGTCGCGGAGTCGGGGGATAAGACCAAGGCGGCGATAGCGAGCAGAAGGAGCGCGCGCCTGTACGGTCTCGACATACTGGCGGAGGATATAAATAACAGCGTTAAAAACACCACCAGATTCATCGTCGTCTCAAAGGCGCCCGAGCTCGATAAGGACTGCGATAAGATCAGCGCGGCGTTTACCCTCCCTCACGAGAGCGGAGAGCTGCACCGCGTATTGGCTTGTTTTGCGCGCGGCGGTCTTAACCTGCTCAAGATCGAGTCGAGACCGCTGCCGGACAGGAATTTCGAGTATAAATTCTTCGTAGACTACGTGGGAAATCTGCTCGACGAGAACGTAAGACGGATAACTAACGGAGTCATCGAGGGAACGAGCGAGTTTGAGCTTCTGGGAAATTATAAAGCGGCGGTAAAATAACGCGGCGGTTTTAGGAGGAACTTTTTGTGAACGATAAGAAGGCGATAGCGCTGATCGGTATGCCGGGCTGCGGGAAAACCAGCATAGGCAGGCTGGTCGCGGAAAGACTCGGACTTCAATTTTGCGATTTAGACGAGAAGATAGAAAAGGACGCGGGGATCAGTATAACCGAGATATTCAAAGAACGCGGCGAGGACGGTTTCAGAAAGCTGGAGACCGAGGCGCTCAAAGCGGCGCTGGAGCTCGGCGGGGTCGTATCGACCGGCGGAGGGATAGTCAAGAGATCCGAAAACACCGAGGCGATGAAAAAAAGCGGATTTACGGTGTTCATAGACAGACCGCTCGGCGACATCGCGTCGGACGTAGAGATCGCGCACAGGCCGCTGCTCGCGGACGGCGTCGAAAAACTGTACGCCCTGTATGAGGAGAGGTATCAGCTCTATAAAAACTCCGCGGACGTTATAATAGAAAATACCGGAACGGTCGAAGAGACGGTGGAGAAGATCGCCGACTGCGTAAATAGTTTCTGGGCGGATGAGAATTAACGGTCGCCGCGCCGGGGAATCATACATATATTTGGAGGTTAAATATGCAGATCTTAGTAATAAACGGGCCTAACATAAACATGCTTGGTATCAGAGAACCGGGCGTTTACGGCGAAAGTTCGTATTCGGATTTGGAGGCGTATATAGAAAGTTACGCCGAGGAAAAAGGGGTAGAGGCGATAGTCGTGCAGAGCAACGGCGAAGGCGAGATAATAGACTTCATCCATCACGCTCTGGCCGCCTGCGACGCTATAGTCATAAACCCGGGCGCTTACACGCACTACAGCTACGCGATACTCGACGCGCTTAAGGCGGTCGATCTCCCGACCGTGGAGGTGCATATAAGCAATATCCATAAGCGCGACGAGTTCAGGCATAAATCTGTGACCGCTCCGGCCTGCGTCGGCCAGATCTGCGGATTGGGCTTTAGGGGCTACACCCTCGCAATTGACTTTTTGATAGAATACCTTTCCAAAAACGAGGTAGAGAATGATGATTAAACTAAACGTTATCGGCGATCCGATCGAACACAGCATGTCGCCTAAAGTGCATAAGCTGTGTCTTGACGAGATCGGGGTAGAATTTGAATACGAAAAGGTCAGGGTCGAAAAGGGCGGACTTAAGGAGTACATAGCCTCGGCGGTGTGCGGAGGAGTTACCGGATTTAATCTGACAATGCCGCACAAGCAGGATATAATCCCGTTTTTAGATTACATAGACGACGAGGCGAGGACGTACAATTCGGTAAACACCGTCAGGATAAAGGACGGAAAGCTCCTCGGCTATAACACCGACGCGGTCGGCTACGTTCTCTCGCTCGGAAGTCTCGGCTTCAGCTTCGAGGGCAAAAATATAGTTATACTCGGCGCGGGCGGAGTGGCGAATACGCTCGCGGTCAAGGCCGCGCTGCTTGGAGCCGAGAAGATCAGCGTCCTTAACAGGACGGTTCAGAAAGCCGCCAAGACCTGCGAACTGGCCGGGAATATCTTCGAGAGCAAGTTCGGCGAGGAAAACAAGCCCAAACTGTTTTACGACGGCTCTGCGCCGCGGACCGTAGAGATGTACGTTTCGGACTGCGACCTGCTTATAAACGCGACCCCGCTCGGTATGCACGGAGTGGAGCGGGATTACGAGGATCTGGAGTTTATGGAACGTTTGCCTAAAAACGCGATCGCGTCCGACCTGATATACAACCCGCCTAAAACGAGTTTTTTGCGGGCGGCGGAGAACGCGGGGCTAAAAATAATAAACGGCATGGGGATGCTCTTGGGTCAGGCGATAGCGGCCGATAAGATATTTACGGAATTGGACTTTTCTCCGTCTGAAATCTATGAGAAATTATCAAAAAGATAGTTAGTATCACCAATTATTTAAACCGCGCCTTGTGTATTTGTTACAATTGTAGGCGCGGTTATTTTACTTTTTCATTACAAAAGGTAAAATGTGATGTAGTTTATAATTTGTTTATAATTTGTTTATAAAAAGTTTATAATTAAAGCATATAACTTTAAGTAATGCGGTAATATATATTAAGAGAGAACGAAAGTAAATAAGTTATCGCTAAAATGGGCAATACAGCTTGATCAAAACAATTTACACAATTTTAACTGAGGGTTTAATTTATAAAGAGTAGGGTTATCGGTTTAGAAGAGTTTGATTTTTGAGATGAAGGGGAAAAAGAGATGGAAGCGCTTATAATTTTTAACGCATTGATTTCAGTTATTTTTACTCTGTGCTACGCTTATCAGTTCATATACTTGTTTGTAGGACTGCTGAAGCGGCCGCAGAAGTTTAGGAGTAAGAAAGAGCATAAGTTCGCGGTGGTTATTTCCGCGAGAAACGAGCGGGAGGTTATCGCTCAGCTTATCGACAGCATCAAGAATCAGAACTATCCTAAGGATAAGCTGGACGTTTTCGTTATAGCCGATAACTGTACCGACGACACAGCCGAGGTCGCTCGAAAGGCCGGCGCGATAGTTCACGAACGTTTTAACGATAAGCTGGTCGGCAAAGGCTACGCGCTTGACTGGATGTTTAAAATAATCGAGAAGGATTATGCGGACGAAGGCTACGAGGGATATATGATATTCGACGCGGATAACTTGCTCGACGACAATTATGTTGCTGAGATGAACAAGGTGTTCGACAGCGGATATAAGGTCATAACAAGCTACAGAAATTCTAAGAACTATGACAGCAACTGGATATCGGCCGGTTACTCGCTATGGTTCTTGAGAGAAGCGAAGTATCTGAACAATTCGAGAATGCAGCTTGGCACGAGCTGCGCGATCTCCGGAACGGGATTCCTTGTTTCGGCCGAGATAATCAGAAACAACGGCGGATGGATCCACCATCTGCTCACCGAGGATATAGAGTTTACGGTAGACAGCGTAATACACGGCGTCAAGATAGGCTACGCGGCGAACGCGATCCTTTACGACGAGCAGCCTACGCTGTTCAGGCAGTCGTATAATCAACGTCTGCGTTGGGCGAAAGGATTTTATCAGGTATTCGCCAAATACGGCTTGGGCCTTGTGAAGGGCATGTTCAAAGGCAGTTTCGCCTGCTTCGATATGCTGATGACGGTAGCCCCGGCTATGCTTCTGACGCTGCTTACGGTAGTTATAAACGCTATAGCTATTCCTTTTGGATTGATAAATAATCTGCCGGAGACGTCGGCTTTGATACAGACGCTCGGTCAGACGGTGATGAACTTCTACGGTTTGTTCTTTGTACTTGGAGTCGTTACGACGATAACCGAGTGGAACCAGATACACTGCAGAGGTTATAAGAAGATCGGATATTTGTTTACATTCCCGTTGTTTATGTTTACATATGTTCCGATTGCGATAATAGCTCTGTTTAAGAAAGTTCAGTGGAAGCCGATCAAGCATAACGTCGTCAGAACTTTGGACGACGTAAGAGGTTCGACAGAGGCTGCGTAAATAAAACCAATAACGTTAATAAGACCGCCGTTTGTTCGGCGGTCTTTTATATATAAAGAGCGGCGTTGGGCGATCGATTCTAACGCTTATTTATCGCCGACGATTATGACTTAAAGCATTTTGCGATTAGGATTAAATTTTATTTTAAGTCGCGCCATAGAGATAACGGTTGATTCTTTTTGCACGGATTATTTTGCCGTTTATGTATAAATGCTCGTCAATAAGGAGAAACGACTAAGACCGGGCGGACGACGCGTTAACGCGATCTGGAGAGACGCTCTTTTAAATTTTCTCAGTTATAAAACGATAAAACGGCGCGATAAGGCAGGTATATTAACCGATCTGCGCTAATAAAAAAGGATCGGCGATATTCCGATCCCATTTGAGTTTAAAGCCTCGTATCAAGCGGATTTTGTTTTTCGTTTACCCGGCGCGGGCGGCGCGTCTTCGTCTTCGAGAGTGACGCTGGCCAAAACGTCTCCCGCCTGTATTATTTCGGTTCCGTTTGGAACGATAGCTCTGTTGTCTCTCATGATCATTACGATAAGAGTATGTTTTCCCATTTTTATATCGCTTATCGGCTTATTGCACCAATTGTGGTTTGCGTCTATCGTGGTCTCTGTGAGCTGAATATTGTTGTTTCGGTCTCTGTAAGCGGTCGCGCTGACTATTATTATATCCCCCTCCAAGATCAGAGTGTCGCCATTGGGGACGATCATCTCGTCGCCTCTGAGTATCATTATCAGAAGACTGCCGTGCGGAACGACTATGTCCTTGACATGATTGTTTATCCATGGGTGATTATTGTCCATCGGGAGTTGGATAAACTGCACGTCCTTTTCGTCGTCGTAGTCGGTAAACGTTTTCATGACGTCGCCCGTATCGTCGATCATATTAAGCTTCTTTGACACGAGAGGCAGGAGAGAGCCCTGGACCGCGATAGAGAACAAGACGACGCAGAATACTATGTGGAACACGTCTGAGCTCGTATACGCGCTGGATACCGTAGCCATGATAGCGAATACGATAGAGGTCGCGCCTCTGAGCCCCGCCCAGGAGACGAGGAGCTGCTGGGCGAGCGGAGCCTTGAACGGTGTCAGAGTGATCCCGACGACCAGCGGCCTTGCGATAAACGTCAAGAACAACGCGATCAGTATTGCAGGAGCGAGTATCGACGGCATTTGAGACGGGAACGCAAGGAGTCCCAACAGGAAAAAGGCCGCGATCTGACTCAGTCCGGTTATCCCGTCGAAGAAGTGGACGAGATTAGCCTTGTTCTTGAACTTTTGGTTTCCAAGTATTATTCCGACGATATACGCCGATAGGTATCCGTTTCCGCCTATCATCGACGGGATCGCGAACGACAGTACCGCGACTGACAGAACGAATATAGTATCGAATCCATCGATATTAAATTTGTACTTCTTAAGCAGGTACGCCGCGGCGAGAGCTATTACGACGCCGCAGCCGGCTCCGAAGACGACCTGAGACAATACGGTCAGTATTATGCTCGAGGGCGAGGTCGAGTCCCCGCTCATGACCGAGAGGATTATAAGAGTCAGCATATACGCCCAAGGATCGTTGCTGCCGCTCTCTATCTCGAGCATGGACGCGGTCGAGTATTTTAGGTTGAGCTTTTTCGAGCGCAGTACAGAGAAGACCGAAGCCGCGTCGGTAGAGCTCAGCACCGAGCCGATCAAAAGGCTCTCGAGCATGGGAAAATGAAGTACAAAATGGCAGAACAGCCCGACTAATCCGGCCGTCAGCACGACACCGACCGAGGCGAGGATAGAGCCGCTAAGCGCGACCGGTTTAGCTTCGCTCCATTTCGTCCCAAAGCCGCCGTAGAAGATGATTATTATCAGAGCTATCGTGCATATCTGTTCGGCGAAGGTGTAGTCGGAGAATTCGATCTTAAAGATCCCGTCCGAACCGAACAACATTCCCAATATTATAAATACCAACAGCATCGGTATACCGACTTTATTGGTGACCCTGTTTGAAAAAATACAAACGAGTAAAACTATTCCGGCGAGTATAAGTACAAGATTTAAACCCATTGGATCGCCTCCTTTTGAAAGAATTTTTTGGTAAAATCTTTTCGCAATAATATAGTATTTTGATATAAGTATTTTAAAAGCTAAGCGTTTTAAAAGCGCTAAAAAAACAAACAAATACCGATAGCAATATATTATAACTGATTTTATTTTACCAGTTAATTTTGTCCGTGTCAAATCCATATTCGGAGGAGAACGCCCATGCTCGGCGAAGGGGCGGAGGCGAGTATATGCGAGCGGTCGCCTCAGGCGGCGCGTATTTTAGCCGCGTTCGTAAGATCTAAACGTGTCTATAAAAAATAAGAGGTGAAAACGGAGAGTTATAAAGCATTTTGTAATAAAAAGCCGCGGGTAAGATAATTTTTGTAATATGACTGTAACAAAATTTTTGGAATATTAAAAAAATGTATTTACAAAATAAAATTTAGTGGTATAATGTTATAAGATAATAATTGTGTATACTTGCGAATTTTATATTATCAATATATATATTAGTATTTTAGGTTATATAAATTTCAGTCGCATACACGCTGAGATATGACCATGATAACAGTCTTATTATGAATAGGAGGAAAAATTGTGTTTCAGTTTGATACAGAATCGACAAATCCGGCGCAGATCAAGGTAGTGGGCGTCGGCGGCGGAGGTAATAACGCCGTTAACCGCATGATCGAAGCGGATGTGAAATGCGTTGAATTTATAGCTATCAATACGGATAAACAGGATCTGGCGCTCTCGCACGCGGCTCAGAAGATACAGATAGGCGAGAAGATAACCCGCGGTCTCGGCGCGGGCGCGGTCCCCGAAGTTGGCAAGAAGGCCGCTGAAGAGAGCAGAGACGAGATTGCTCAGGCGGTAAAAGGCGCGGATATGGTGTTCGTTACCGCAGGCATGGGCGGCGGAACAGGAACGGGCGCGGCTCCGATAGTCGCGGAGGTCGCTAAGGAAGCCGGGATCCTGACCGTCGGAATAGTCACAAAGCCGTTCTGGTTCGAGGGCAAGACCAGACAGAAGAACAGCGATATGGGTATCGAAAACCTTATGAAGGCGGTCGATACGCTCGTCGTTATACCGAACGACAAACTCCTTGAGGTGGCTGAGAACAGAACTCCTCTTACCGAATCGTTTAAGATGGCCGACGATATACTTCGTCAGGGCGTGCAGGGCATATCCGACTTGATCTCAAGACCAGGTCTTATCAGTCTCGATTTCGCGGACGTTAAGACTATCATGAAGGATACCGGATTCGCGCATATGGGAATAGGCAGAGCTACGGGCGAGAACCGCGCTGAGGAGGCGGCTAAGAAAGCTATACATAGCCCGCTGCTCGAGACGACGATCGAAGGCGCTAAGGGCGTTATCCTCAACGTTACGGGCGGAGCCGATCTCGGAATACTCGAGGTCAAGACCGCGGCCGAGCTGGTCGAGGAAGCGGCGGACGCGGACGCTAACATAATCATAGGAGCTATAATCGACGAGACCTTGGGCGACGAGTTGCAGATCACCGTTATAGCGACCGGTTTCAAGGGCGTCGTTCCGTCTCATGAAGAGAAGAAGGAAGAGACCAACATGTTCGCAAACTTCATGAACAGCTTCAACACGAACCGTTCGACGAACAACAGCAGACCCGCGACCAATAATTCGGCTTCAAGCGACAGTTACTTCAGAAGTTCTACGCCGGATTCAAGCTCGCTGCCTTACACTCCGCAGACGCCGCAGAACATGCCGTCTTCCAACCTGTTCAGCAAGGTCGGAGAGGACGACGGTATCGACGTTCCGGTATTTTTAAGACGTAAGGATAAATAAGTAAGACAAGTTATCCCGGACGATAATTTGCAATTTAATATGTTAACTATAGCAGGGCGGCTAAGCGATGACTTGGCCGCTCGTTTGATTTTACGCCGCTTTAAGACCGGATGCGCGAACGATCCGGCGCCCAATATACCGCCGGGGCGCAACGGGGCTTGAGATTTAAGCGGGTTGAGTTTGCTGAAAGTTTAAACTTTGTTTACATATGCGGACTTGATATTAATCCGTTAATATGTTAAACTATAACATGGCAAAAATGCGGTTACTTATATATATTAACGCTTTCTGCTATAAGCTCCGCGCGGAGAATGCGCTTACACAAGGCCGGACTCGGCCGATCGCGCCGGCGCGGAGGAGCAACGGCGCCGTTTTGCGAGCCGCTTTAAACCGCTTTTTAAATGGGATTATAGAATGTTTTGCTCCGCCGCGGTCTTTTTATTTTGAGCCCGCGCGCCGGAGTTCGGCGAGGCCGTTTTAAAACGCGGGAAAAGCGAAACGGTTTTTGAAGCCGTAAGCAGCGCGCCGTAATTTATGGATGACGAGGTATTGATATGAGTGAAGAAGTAAAAAACGATTCGGATGAAGTACAGGCTTCCGTAGATCCCGCCGCCGCAAAGGTCAAGCATAAGACGTCTATCGGCGGGCAGGCGGTCATGGAAGGCGTTATGATGAGAGGCCCCCACGCGATCGCGACCGCGGTCAGGAAATCCGACGGGGAGATAATCGTAGATAAACAGCCGCTCGGTAAGGGCAGGACGAATAAGTTCGTTAAACTGCCGATAATACGCGGCTGCGTCAATTTTTTCGACTCGATGATAGTGGGGGTAAAATCGCTGATGTTCTCGGCGCAGTTCTTCGACGTGGACGAGGACGGAAACGAGGTCGAGCAGGAGCCGTCGAAGTTCGAGGCCTGGCTTGAGGAAAAGCTCGACTCCGAAAAAGCTATGAACGTTGTGATATATACGTCGGTCGTGATCTCGCTTATAATGTCGGTCGGGCTGTTTATCCTGCTGCCGACGCTGATCGCCGGTTTTTTGACCGACTTTCTGCACGTCGAAAGTAACGGCGTTCTTACGCTTATCGAGGGTATAGTGAGAATCGCTATCTTCATAGCGTATCTTTCGCTGGTGTCTCAGATGAAGGATATCAAGCGGGTGTTCATGTATCACGGCGCGGAACATAAAACCATTTTCTGCTACGAAAAAGAATTGCCGCTCACCGTGGCCAACGTCAGAGTTCAGTCTCGGCTGCACCCAAGATGCGGAACGAGTTTTCTCTTGATCGTAATGGTCATCAGCATACTGGTGTTCTCGGTAATTCCGTGGCAGGAGGAGATTTTTGCTTCCATACCGTATATAGGAGTTATTTTCTCGGCGATCCCATGGGCTATCTGGCGGCTTGTCTTAAGACTGATACTCTTGCCGGTGGTCGCGGGAATATCGTACGAGATAATCAAGTTTGCCGGACGGCACGACAACGCCTTTACAAGGGCGATAAGCGCGCCCGGAATGTGGTTTCAGCATATAACCACGAACGAACCGGACGACAGCCAGATAGAGGTGGCCATAAAGGCGCTTGAGGCGGTTATTCCGGAGAACCAGAAGGACGACAGATGGTAACGCGCCGCGTTTGAAGTTCGGCGCGGACGAACGACGAATACAGAAAAGAGGCGAGCAAATGACGCTTAAAGAATTGAGGAAAAAGTCTCGTCAAATGCTCAGAGACGGAAATATCGACTCGCCCGAAGCGGACGCGGATCTGATCTTGATGCACGTTTTGGAGTTGAATAAGACGGAGCTTTTGACTAAGGATTTCGTAGTGCCCGACGCGCTTTCGATCGAAGTCGGCGGCTATTTAAACAGACGGCTCAGCGGCACGCCGGTCCAGTATATAATAGGCAGGACGGAGTTTATGTCGCTCGAGTTTGTAGTAAACAAGGACGTGCTTATCCCTCGGGCGGACACTGAGATCTTGGTGGAAGCCGTTATATCCAAGCTAAAGGCCGTGAAGGGGCCGACCAAGGTCCTGGATATAGGCGCGGGCTCCGGCTGTATAGGTCTTAGCATAGCCAACGAGCTTGCCGACGCGAGCGTCGCGGAGCTGGATTTCTCGGAAAAGGCGCTGAAGGTCGCAATGCTCAACTGCGAAAGACTTTCGCTTAAAAAGAGGGCGGAATTCATATGCCGGGATATAGCGGAGGTAGACGCGGAGACCGAAGACTGGATACCGAGCGACGGCTTCGACTGCGTGGTCTCAAACCCTCCGTACATACGCACGGACGACATGCTGGATCTGCCCAAAGAGATATTCGAGCACGAACCGATCTCCGCTTTGGACGGCGGCGAGGACGGGCTTAGGTTTTACAGGATAATTACCGAGAAAGCGCCGAAACTGCTCAAAGACGGCGGCATTTTAGCTTACGAGGTAGGTTACGATCAGGCGGAGAGCGTCGCGGAGATCATGCGCGGCGGTTTTGAGGATATAGAGACGGTAAAGGATCTGGCCGGGATAGACAGAGTAGTAATAGGCTTTAAGAGCAAGAAAGACTGAGCCTGATTGTAAAACGAATAGATTTAAGGGGAGACGTGAACGTCTCCCCATTTTATTTATACCGCCGGTCGAGCGCCTCGTTAAGAATTTTTCCTGACCGGATGCCTGATAACGGTCTTCAGCCTGTTCGCCGCAGTCCTGCGAGGGTCGCTCAGATAGATCTCGTGATGACGGCGCTCTTCTTTTATGTCGAGCTCAAGACCGTTTTCTTTTATAAATTTCTCAAGTTTTTCTATAGTTTTATACTCGTCGTCGTACGAACCTATATGCATCGCCTGACAGCACAGCCCCTCTTCGAACGTTATTAGTTCGGCGGGCGAGAGGTCGAGCTCGGGCTTCTTTTTTGAAAGAGTTTCTTTTGCGGCGTTGAATACGTCACGGGTCACAAATTCCGGCTGTCTTATCAGCGACGTCCACGAGAGCTTACCTTTATCCTCTATCCCCCTCCCGTCGAAGTCTTCTCCCTCGACGCTCCAAAGCCCCTCGAGCGGCGGAACGACGTATTCGAAGTACCCGTCCGGAGCCGCGCCGCCGAGCTTGCTCATCTTTATCGCAAACGAAAGTCCGTAGAGGATCTCTATCGAGCGCCTGTATTCTTCCGAGCCCGGCGCGCCCTTACCGCTCACGGCTATAAACGTCATTTTGGGGACCTCGATCAGAGAGGGAGCGGTCTTGGGAAGATACAGCTCCTTATACGCTTTCTTGTAATCAAGCTTTGGTGCCGCTTTAGAGGTCTTTTTGACCGGTTTTGATTTTTTGCTCTTTGCGCTCCCGGCTTTTAGGGCGTCCGTGGTGAGGATCGCAAGGCGGGCGAGCGCCGCTTTGTCCTCGACGTCGTCCACCGCGTACATATTTGGATTCCCTCCGTGAGGCGCGACCGGCTCGGGATCGCCCAATAGCTTGGCGCCCTGCGGCGTGACTTTGACGTATAATCGGTCGTCCTCGACTGTAGCGAAGAAAACGCCGTCCTTCCATAGCCCGTATTCTCCAAACAGTTTTTTGTAAGTTATCCCTCCGGCTTCGCTCAGCTGATCGGCGATAAATTTAACATATTCTTCGTTTGACGGCATAATAGTCGCCTCCTTTTATAAATGAGATACAGAGCCGCGCCGGACGCGGCCCGTTTGGGTATTTTGCAAAGATATATGAAAAAGCGGCCGATATAAGATCGAGCCGCAGTTTTAGCTTGATATCAAAGATGCGTGACCGTGAGTATGATGATTATTACAAGCGCGGCCATGTACAGTTTTGCTTCCTGCCTGATCTTCTTTACGTTCGCGTCGCCCATATAGTCGGTGTTGAACGCGGTTTGAAGACCTATGTAGATTGGGCGCTTTATGTCCTTGATCTTGTTGTTGTTTTTGTCGGTCGTCAGGATATTGTAATACCTTTCGTAAAGGTTTGGATGATTTTCCTTGATATATTTATCGCTTTTTCTGGCAATCTTATAATACGCAAAAATAAGCACGAAGAACGCGGCGCCGAAGTAGATAGCCTTGAGCCAGCCCGGAACGCCGTCTGTGTAATGCAATTTCGCGGATTCGTATAAAAAATAGATAACGGCGCTTATTATTAAGTATACGTATAGATTTGATTTATATTTAAAATTCATTTTTGCCTCCGATTCAGCCGTTTGGCTTTTGCTTGATAAAAAATAATTATTTTAATTATACCAGAGAATAGCCGATATTTCAAGAGCTAATAAGAATATTCGGACGAAAGTATGTTTCTTATGCGGAACGTTAAGTTTTACGCGCTGTAAAATGGACGTTTAGGTCGGCGTAGGCTTAATGGATAAGATATTTAAGATTTAGAAACGCATCAAAAACGCGGATCGATTATTTCAAATATTTGTTATGAATAATGTTGTAAAATTTAAATAATATTTTACTCCGACAACGCCACACTAACTTCTAAAACACTACAAACGCCGTAAAAACGTTGTTTTCGTCACTTTGAGTCTGATGGGTTATTAAGGCGCTGCTTACATAAATATACATAAATATGCATAGTTATTCGCCAAAATGGTGTCAAAAATGGTGTCAAATTTTACTTGAAAGCTTTTACGTAAAACGAGGCGCTGATTGCTTTTCTACAACGATATATTTACAAAATAAAACTCTCTCCATCAATGTCATTACAGTATCAAAAAATATAGCATGATAGTAGGAATAAATATAAAATATATGGTATATTGGTATATTATCCAGTAAAAATTGATAAAACAAATTTATGGAAACATATGAAAATATGTTATTTTGAACAAAAATAACCGTTGAAATTTGTAATAAATTAACGTATATTTCGCATGATTTTTATGTTACCATAATTGTATTGGAAAAATAAAAAAGGAGGTAAGTATTTCAAATATCTTTTATTGTCTAATTTTTACAAATTTTTTAGGGGGAATTACAAATGAAAAAAGCGTTAAGTCTTTTTATGATTCTTATGATTTTATTAGGAATCTTAAATTTTAATTATGTTTATGCAAGTGAAAACGAAACCTTAGCCGATGAAATATCAAATATATTTTTGGAAGAACCGGTTACGATCAATACGCGAACCGTACAGAGCGTAGTTGGATATGGAGCGCAAATAATCGGAGCGGACGGCAAAATATATTGTTTCGGAACGGACGCGACTCTAATTTATGACGTCACTAACGAGGAATGGTCTACGGCTGAGGCTATGCCGGTTGGAAGAACGGGATTTGGGCTGGTCGAAGCTAACGGAATAATTTATGTGATTGGCGGCGGAATGGAAATCGATAACGACATAACTAAAAGAGTCGATACGTTTAATACGGCTAACAATACTTGGGGAACCGCCGCAGATATGCCGAACTCTTTGACTAATGTCGAAGCGACGGCTGTAGACGGAAAAATTTATTGCGCGGGCGTTCGTTCAAGCGCGTCTTGGGTTGAAATAGTTATTTATGATACGGTTTCAAATTCGTGGTCATATGCTGACGATTCTTTTCTGCCAAATGGATACTACACAGCCTCAGCTGTGGGCGACAAAATTTATTATACGTCTAAAAACCTGTCTCATGGAAATAAAACCTATGAACTTAATACGGCGGATCTAAGCTGGAAGGAGTGTCAACCGCGTCCTAATTATGTGATAGACGATTCAAGCGTTGGCCAATACGAGCTTGCGGCTGTTGACGATATTTTGCTTTGCATTGAATACGGCGGAGATAACGACGCGAATAGCAAGGTTCGGTACGTATATATCCCGTCTGAAGATTCTTGGGTTGTTCTTCCAGATAAACTTCCTGATTTAGAAATAAATAATCAAGCGTTCACCTTATATAACGACCAGATTTTTGTTCTTACATCGGGTACGTATAGCGACGGGCTGACAAAATCAAGGCTTGCGGCTACGTACTTTTTGAGCGATGAAAGAATGTATAGCGCGGTAGATACGATTGCGGTCGGAAACAAACATATCTTGAATTATTCAAACGGCGTATTGATGGCTAAAGGCGATAATACATACGGTCAGCTTGGCGACGGTACAAACAACTTCTCTGATCTTTTTGTGGAAGTTCAAACTCCTTGGGAAGAAAACGGCGAAACAGTACGCAGCATAGCCGCCGCCGGCGATATGAGCTATGTTATAACCGATAAGTACAACCTTTACGCTTGGGGGAGAAACGGCAATAGCCAGCTTGGTAACGGCAGTACGAGTGATTTAAATACTCCGGCTTTGGTTGCCGAAAACGTATTAAAGGTCGCGGGCGGAGAATCGCATACGATAATTCTTAAACGCGACGCGAGCGTTTGGACAAGCGGTAACAACAGCTACGGTCAGCTTGGTAATAATTCCACGAGCACAAAACGCAGATTTGATAGGGTCGCGGAGAACGCAGTCGATATAGAGGCGGGTAAATACCAAAGCTATATCATCGACGGCGCGGGATCGCTTAAAGGCTGCGGCAATAACGCTCAGGGAGCGTTGGGGATAGGAACCAGCGTCAGTTATTACAGAGTTTTTACGGACATAATGACTAATGTAAAATCTATTTCCAGCGGATATGCTCACTCCGTCGCAGTGGACGACAGCGGAAATATGTACGTATGGGGATCTAACTCGTACGGACAGCTCGGTCTGCCTGAAAATATAACATATCAGGATGCTCCGTATAAGATAACGGGAGTTTCAAACCCCTCGATCGCTAAGGCGGGCGGTTATACGTCGATATATGTGAAAAACGGGCAGGCATATCAAACGGGATATATGGGAATTGAAAACGAATATACGTTTAAAGCGGTAAATAATGTCTCAGATATAGCCGAGCTCGACGTAGAGGATATAATAGTCGCCAAGACGGACGACGGCGAGCTGTATAAATGGGGAGTAAATACATATAGCCAGGGATTCGAGATTAATACGAGTAAAATAACGGACGAACCGGTGGCTCTTTCAGATTTGAAGGTAATAGATATCGATTCTAAGAGGACTCAAACTTTGGCGGTAGATTCAGATAGAAAAGTTCTACAATGGGGAACCGGATATTTTGGCACGGGCGTTGATGATGAAGAGACTTATTCGTATCCTGTCAACGCTAAAGAAACAAATGGCACTTTATTATCCGCTGATATGGTTGAACGTGGTAAAAATCATAATTTGGCGGTATACGCCGTTATGCCTGAAACATACGTATACGGATGGGGAAGTAACTCCAACTTTCCGATGGGAAGAAGCTTAGGAGAAAATGATGAAGCGCCTGAGGGCGATTATACGGGTGGGAAAGTTAAGTTCCCTACGATAACCGCCTTTTCTTCTAAGTTGATGATAGACGAGACGGATGGCGATGAATATCAAGACCATGAATTGTACGCTATCGCTGCTGGGGCCGAATTTACTGTTGGTTCTTTTAAAGAACTGAAATATGATGGCGGCGGCTCGGTCGTATTCGACGACTATTACGTCTACGCTATGGGCAACGGTTATACAAATAATTCAAGCGTTACCACAGACGAAGTAATGGTTTCAAGAGTTGAATATGATTATTTAGACGCGGGTTATGATTTTGTCGTCGCCTTAGAACAGCGTGCTGTTGCGCTTTGGGGAGACAACGAATATGGACAGCTGGCAAGCGGTCTGACCAGCGGCGCAGTATATGATATGTTTAAAGGATTTAGCGACGAATACTTCACGGAGATAAAGGCGGGTCCGTATTTCTGTATTGGACTTACAAATTATGGAAACGTATATTCGTGGGGTAAAAATTCTATGGGTCAGCTTGGACTCGGTTATACGAGCGATAAAGTGGAAGCGCCCAAAAAGATCAGCGGACTTTCTAACGTCGTAAGCGTCGGCGTCGGACACGACCACGCAATGGCCGTTAAGTCGGACGGAACTCTTTGGACATGGGGGAATAACTCAAAGAATCAGCTCGGCAGAACGCTGGGAGCGACCAATATACCCGGACAGGTTATGGGTATAACAAACGCTAAAGAGGTTGTCGGCGGCTACGAATATACGACGGTTGTCGATGATGATAATCGCGTATGGACGTTTGGTTCAAACGAATACGGAGCGCTTGGAGTATACAGAAACGAGCCTATGCGTATGTATAACGGAGTCGGCGAGGAACAGGAAGATCGCTCAAATTCCGTTTCTCAAAATAGCGATACCGTAAATAATCAGATAAGCCCGGCTGCGATCGACGCGGTTCCGGTTTCGGAAAATACCGGCAAAGAAGAAGTTAATTATTAAGGAGGAGAAAAGCTAATGTATAAGAAAAGACTTGTAAGTTATGTTATAGCGCTGGTTATGATATTCAGTACTTTTGTATACACAAACGCGTCGGCGGTGGGCGACGACGCTTCGATTGATCAAATCGATATTCAGCAGTCGGAAACAGTCGGCGAAAGTACGCAGGAGAACATAGAAACAGAAGACGCGGTCGAAAACGCCGCGACCGAAGACGCTGCAGACGCCGCAAATGAAGAGCAGACGAATACCGAACCCGCCGCGCCGGCAGAAGAGACGGAATCGGACGAAACCGCAACCATGCCTGAAGACGGCGAAGCGGAAGACTCTGAACCGGCGGGAGAAGTCGAGTCTTCTAACGAAAACGAAACCGCAGCCGAGCCGCCGACTGAAACAGCGGCGCCTACTTCCGATTTGGAGCAGGGCGAAGTTTCAGATGCAGAAGGATCGGAAGACGGTTTGGAAGAGGAGTTGGAGGCGACGTCGGCATATTACGATTTGAGCGACGAGGAAAAAGCGGAGCTTTTGGAGGTTTACACCCTAAATGAAAGCGTCGTTTTAGACTGTGCGAATGCGGGTTTTAGCGTTCAGCAGATCATTGACATAGCTCCGCTGATACAGTTCGCGGGTATAACCGCCCAGCAGTATATAAGTATGTCTGCGTTTTATGAAAATCAGGAGGATTTGGAAACGCAGCTTAAAACATTTGGAAACTATACATATAAGTATCCAAGTCTCGGGATCGAAAACGACGAGATATGTAAAACTCTGTTGTCCGAAGGGTATAGCGCCGATTCGATCTTAACCGCATACCTGATAATAAGAGAGCTTGGCGGCGGCGATATAAGAAATTATTTGGATATTGACGATATATTTTCTGTTACAGAGCTAAGCGAGGAACAAATTATAAATATTTTAAGTCTAATAGGCAGCGATATAGAAACGCTGGCGACTGCGGAAGACTATTACGACCAAAGTAAGTACCCTATGGCTCCTTTTGATTATAAGTCGAGAGGAAACGAAATGATCAACACTTCCACGGGCTCGGTAGGCTATAATACTGACAATATTTCTCTGCCCGGCGCAAACGGTCTGAATTTGAATATCGGAGCGAGATACGACTCTACCTATTCTTCCGGCGGGTACATATACTCAACCGGTTGGGATTTAACGCCCGGAATGTGGTTCGACCGTTCATACACCCCTTTGATGGAGTTTGCCGTTGGCTGGAGCTTTAATTTCAGCTATATAAAGGTGATAGACGTAAGCTGGCTTTATACAGAATCTCAAGTGATTACGTCCGACGGCGCGAGATATACTATGTATAAACATGATATCGAAGATTCGAGCGAAACGGAGATAACGCTTAACTACCGTTCTAACTCGCCTAAACAACATAGTATGTTTAAAGATAAGTCGTATTCGTACGGAGGATTAACATCGGCGTATCGGCTCGAATATAAGGATGGAACCAAGGAATACTTTGATAAAGACGGCATACTTATGAAAACCGAAAACCGTTTCGGCGATAAAATTACATATAAGTATGAAAAGACTGGAACGGAGCAGAGTGATGGCTCAGTCGATCACGCCCGTATATATGAAAAATATAATAAGGTCACAATAACCGATACGTGCGGCCGCGAGACCGTTATAGAAAGAACCGCGAGAAAAAGCGAGGCGGCGGTATCGTCCGAATGTTATACTGGCGAGTACCATGAAATTATCGTAACGCTGCCCGCCGCCGATACTGAGACCGAAGCGTCGACGTTGACGTATAAGATAAAAAAGGTGAAGAACGATAACGATCCCAAAAACGAGGGTCATTACCTCTACTTTCAGATTTTGGACTCAATAACTGAAAGAGACGGAAGTAAAACGACGTTTAAATATATGCAAAATCAGTCGCTTGCGTTTTCATACAATCCGTTTTCGACTAATTCTAGCGTATGGGAGAATTATCAGCATTATTATCCTATTTCGGAGATAATCTATCCGACGGGAGCCAAAACGATATACTCATATGAAATAAACTCCGGATTTCTCGGAACATATTATAATGACAATACAAACCAGTATTTCAGAGTTACAAACAGAAAGGATATATCCGAAACAGGAGATGAATATAATAATATAAGCTACAGCTACTATAATAATTATTTGCTGCATGGCGACTACAGCGTGACAGAAACCAACTCCGACGGCGTATCGATTGAATATTATTACACAAGAAGCGACGAGACCAGCGACGACATGAGCCGTCCGGCAAGTAGCGGAGGTTTTCGTGTTAAAACCTCCGAGACGACGTACTTGGGCGGCGATAAGGATAACACTTTAAACAAGGTAGAGTACGGTTCGTACTACAAACGAACATATCCGTCTTCGGTAAAAACAACCGTGTATAACGACGAAGGCGATTCTGTTTCAACAACCCAGCTCTATAAATATAACGAATACGGCGACCTGATGGAAAGCTGGAGCGCTAAAGCGGAGGGCGACGAGACGAACGTGGAATATAAGACGACGTATACCTACGACGATACATATCATCTTCCGCTTACTACCGAAAATAAGAGGGATTCGTCCACGACTCTGAAAACCGAGAATATACTAACGTCTAACGGCAAGGCGGTAAGCGAGACAAGAAAGTATGAGAACAACAACCTTGTTTCTAAAACAACGTATACATACGCAAATGCAAACTCGCAGAATCCGACTGTAACAACTCAATACGCAAACGTAAACTCAAACGAAACGCTTGTCACAAACTACGAGTACCAAAATAACGCGCTCATAACCAAACAAACGACCGGCTCGAGCGTTACGCAGTATGAATACGACGGTATGGGTCGCCTTATAAAAACTATCGATCCAAACGGTAACGCTACCCAGACCGTATACGACTGCATGGACAGAGCCGTAGAGACGATAAACCCCGACGGAAGCGAGGTTGCAAACGAATATCCGGTTCCAAACGCGGACGGCACAATATCCGCGAATAAAATAACGACGACCGATGGAAACGGAAATAAGATGGAATATAACTATGATAAGCTCGGTCTGCTCGAAAATATCAAGGAAAGCGGAGCGACGTATAATCTGGTAAGCTATGACTACGACTCTATGGGCAGAATAATTTCCTTGACAGACGGCAACGGTAACGTGTATAATTATACATATGATGAACGAAGCAGAAAAACCAATCTCACGGTAAAAAATCCGTCGAATAGCGTAGTCTATACCGAAAGCTACGATTATAACGAAGTAGACGGCGACGACAACAGCGTTGTGACGACTTCCACAGGAAGCGGCGGTTTTGTGGTATCGGCGCAGTATACCAACAAATACGGCGAACTGGTTAAAGAGACGAGCGGTACGGGCGAGGATATGTCTACGACCCAGTACGCGTATAACTATGTCGGCGATAAGATCAGCGAAATATCTCCAAAGGGCAAAACTGTGTCCGAGATAACAAACTTGTCGGATAATGGCGCCGGAACTCGCGTTGTGACAACGGATTATTACGATAATCAAACAATAGTGAAATACGATATGCTTGGAAGAGTTATAGAAACGCAGGACGGAAACGGAAACAAAGTTTATTCAACATATAATAGTCAGGGATTACTTTCAAGTGAAACGAGGAAAATCGACGGTAACGATTCGGTTAAAACATACGTATACGATAATAACGGAAACGTCAAACAGGAGTCTGTAACCAGTAATAAAATTGGCGAAACGGCCGCCGTAAACACGAATTATTATGATTACGACAGTATGAATCGTCTGATAAAGACGAACACGGACGAACCCGGAGAGACTCTGTACGAGTACGACGACAATGGAAATATAACGAAAATGACGACCGGAGCGGTAAATGGAACCGGCGGCGTAAGTACGACCTACGAATACGACAGCCAAAACCGTCTTGTAAAGACGACCGACCCGATGGGATATACGGAGACGTATACGTATGATAATAATTCCAACATGACGAATATGGTAGATAAAAACGGCGTGTCGGTTACAACTACATATAACGGAATTAATAGCCCGGTAACAGAGACAAGGGTCAATTCGGATGGAATGCATATGAAACTATATACATATTATTCAGGAACATCGATGGTTGAAAAGGTGGCGACGAGTATTCCGAATAATTTTAATTTAGTGTATCAGATGGAATATGAATACGATACGCGCGGGCTTATTACAAAAACGACCTCTACCGCAAACGAGGGAACGGAGTGCGCATACGAATACGACGAGGACGGCAATCAGACGGGCGTATATGTAAAGTATGACGGAGGTACAGTAGAGAATCTTAAAAACACATATAACTATATAGGCCAGCTGACCGAAGTCAAAGACGAGAGAGACAATAAAGTGTTGGCGGAATATACGTATGATAACGCCGGGAATCTGGTGCAAAAGAAAGGCGACGGACAAAAAACGCTGTACTCGTATAATGAAAGCAATCAGCTGGAAACGATAAGCAATATGTCGCTTGCAAATGAGGAGAGCGGAGCGTACGGATGTTATTCGCGCTATAGCTATGAATATAGTCTCGACGGCTCAAGAGTAAAGGAGACAGATATAGTAGGGAATACGACCGAATATTCATACGATAAAGCGGGACGTTTGACAAAGGAAAACGTAACGGAAGGCGTAAACACAAGCTGGACGGAATATACGTACGACGCAAGAGGCAACCGCGTTAGTAAATACACAAGCGCGGACGATATAACGGTTGATTATACATATGATCTAAATAATAGATTATATGAAGAAACATGGATTGAAGAATACTACGACGGCTCGACATATTATGATGTAAATCATTGGAGATCTTATACATACGACAATAATGGTAATATGTTAAGTAAAACGGAAGAAAAGGCCGAATTTCCAAGAGTAGGCGACGATGTAGCGACAATAACGGAAGTAGAGCAGTGTAAAACCGAAAACTATACCTACTACCCGGATAATATGATGAAGACGTACAGCGAGTATGATTACAAAACAGGAGAAAGCGAGACTGCCAGCTACAGGTACGACGCAATGGGGAGAAGAGTGGATAAACACGTCGGAAACATATATACGGAATATATCTGGAGCGGAGATCAAATAGTAGGAGAGGTAGCGGACGGTTATTGGAAGAATTATTACAGAGGACTCGGAGGAGAGATACTGAGCAACAGAAACGGTCAGACATACGCGTACGACGGACACGGAGACGTGGTAAGTCTAAACGAACAATCCGGGATAAATCTTGCGTTTATAGATACCTACGAATACGATGCGTTCGGTAATGAAACGCTGGAGAATGAAAAGAGCGAATACAACCCGTTTAGGTATAACGGTCAGTATTACGACGAAGAGACGGGCTTTATATACCTAAGAAACCGCTACTATGACCCGGGTACGGGAAGATTCACGTCCGAAGACCCGGTAAAGGACGGGTTTAATTGGTATGTGTACTGCGCTAATAATCCGATAGCTTTTGTTGATCCGAGCGGACTTACTATTATACTTCAAGGAACAGCGGAAGAAAAAATGGAATCGTTCGCAGAGTTGCAAATGTTAACAAATGATGAGCTATATATGGATCCTGAAACAGGAGTTGTTACAATTGTTGAAAATGGCAATATCATGAACGCGGAGTATGATTTGGTTGCCGGGACAGAATTAGTGGCGTCGTTGATAAATGATGAAGAGTTTGAATGTGTTATCGTAAGAAATATGACGGATGAAAATGGAAATAAATATGGCTCTCAAACATTTAATTACAGAGGCAGTTATAGTTCTGTAGTCACAATAAACGATGATGAAGTAAATGAAAAAGTATTGACCGTTTCGGCTACCGGTGAACGTAAGTGGGAACAAATTCCCGACTATATTAAACTTGGTCATGAAATGATTCACGCATTTCGTTTCATGAATGATGAAACAAACTATGGCAGTTTTGGTTTCAGGTATTACGTTGATGAAAATTATGAGCCACAATATGAAAGAAGTAGCAGTTTATATATAAACGATGAAGAATTTGAAGTCGTGGGACTAACATATTTCAATAATGTGCCTGTAAGACCAGAAAATATAATAACAGCCAAAGCTGGAGCGATTACAGAAAATGCATTAAGAGTCGAAAGAGGATTACCTATAAGAATTGCGTATGGAACAAGGATGTGAACTTTATGAAAATAAAAATAATATTAGGAATAGTAAGTTGTTTATGCTTATTGTTCGCGGGCTTCGCTTACGCGGACGAGACTGTTGAGGTAGACGATAGCAAAGCGAAAGAAATGTTGGATAAATATAGAGTGGTAGATACGTCGCTATATGATGACGAAACTTATATCACAAGAAACGACGGTTTTTCTATTATTATGAGAGCTATCGGAACTCCTGAAAATGTGCATGTAGGTACATATGGAAGAAGCGAGCCTTTGCTTGACGATGAGCCATTTCTTAATGATGAAGGCAAATTTACTCTTGATTATAGAAACAGTAAATTCGTCCCAGGCGTTGGATATTATTGGGGGTATTATGTAGCGTTTGCCATATTTAGGGATACAGACTTAATATATGGAGATTCTCGCACAGAAGATGGGGGCATAACTTTTACTTTTGGGAGACCGATAACGGCGAACGAAACCCTTGCTTTTATGGTAAGATGTCTTGATAATAGGGATATAGATATGGATGTATATAATCTAGAGGATACGTTTGAAAGGGCTGAAGATTTGGGATTAATAAAAGAAACGGATGCGTTTTATTCCAATCCCGACGACCAGATAGCGCCCGACGACTTTTTTGTATTAGTAAATAGGTTTATACATCAAAAGAGATATTTGTATTTTAACCGAGAAGAAGGATTAGGGTATTGGCATGATTGGGAAGGTTCAATGACCTATATTGAGTATTTGGCGGATAGTATGTGTATAGCTGAAGGCGCCGATACGGTTTATTTGGGAACGGAAGGATACCTAAATACGGCGGAGCATTTATGCGGCTGTATGGAATAAGCGCTAAAATGATTCATTTATCCGGCTGCGGTAGGCGACGCTTATCGCAGCCGGATAGCCGCAAATCGGACAAGCGTAAGCTACGAAACGGACGTGTATTAGTCCGTGAGAAGGAGAAAAAAGACATGCTGGAAAGAACGGTAAAGACGACTGACGCGCTCGGGAACGAGACGAATACGACGTACGACGCGATGGGAAGAGTCTCTACAGT
>CAJFTO010000017.1 GCA_904419955.1 Candidatus Roslinia caecavium
GCTTCTTAAAATCCAAAAGGTCGCTCTCGCTCACGCCCAGCGCGTCGGCGATCTTGCATATCGTTTCAAGAGAAACTCTCGTGTATAAATTGGCGTTTTCCAGTTTTTGAATAGTGGAAACGCTGACGCTCGCCTTTTCGGCCAGATCCGCCTGCGTCATCAGCCTATATTTACGGTAATACGCTACGTTTAATCCAAGCGCGATCAATTTATCCTTGTACTTAACTTCTATCATATAGTTATATTTCCCCGTCTAAATCATTTTTTCTATCGCTACTCGTGTATTTTATTTGAAATGTCTACTCTATTGCTTTAACAGCCGATTAACGAATATACTCATTTTATACTATACAGAAATAAATACGACATCTACCAGATGTCAAATAGAAAAATAATCAAAAATTATAAAAAATAACGGCTTCGCAAGCGTAAAAGAAAACTTTGTCTTCTCCCGCTTACAAAAGCGTTTAAAATCCGCGGCGCTCGTCAAAGCTCTTAAATCCTAATCTTTAATCGCTATTCTCTACGCCGTCTCGTTTGTAAATAAATTGTAAATTGACTTAATATGTTGAATACTGTATAATTATAACGCAGTTAAGAGGTAATTGAAGAGCGGGCAGACGCCGCCTGCTTTTTATTTTGGGTTTCTTTTATCGATCATATCTTAAAACCGCTTAAAATATAAACGCGTATAAACGCGGCGTTTGTTTTCAAGCCTAATCCCTAATAACTACTCGCCAATCTCAACGTTAGCTTTGCTTAAAAATAATTCCGCGGCTCTTGAAAACGTCTGGTATTTTTTCCATACAAGATCGAAATGGATCTCATAATCCAGATCGAGAGGAATAAAGCAAAGATCGCCGCCTGTGTCGGCGAGCTTGTCGATCCCTATCATGTATCCGACGCCCTCCTCTACCATAAGTCCCGCATTATAGTATAGATTATAAGTCGCGACTATATTCAGCCGGCTCATGTCCTTTTGCAGCCATTTTTGAATGATCTTATCTTGCTCGGTTTGTCGCGAAATGATAAGCGGAAGATCCCATATATCCTTTGGGCTTATTACGGTCTTACCGGCAAGACTGCTGTCTTTTCGCGTCACGATACCCCATCGCTCCGTGGCCGGCAGTCTGATAAATTCATATTTTGTTATATCGGCCGGCTCTACGAACACGCAGAAATCTAACAAACCTTTGTCAAGCTTTTCGCTAAGATCGTCGGCGTCGCCGCTGATCAAATGATAATTGACATTGGGGTAATCCGCCTGTATCGTCTTTGCAAGTTTTGCGATCAGACGAAAAGCGTCCGCCTCTCCGCCGCCTATGTAGATATCGCCGCCTATCTCGGCGTCCGAAAGCGTCATTTCAGCTTTGGTCTTGTCGGCGAGCGCTATCAGTTCTTCAGCGCGTTTCCTCAAAAGCCGTCCCTCGTTTGTAAGCGAGATCTTTCTGTTCCCGCGTATCATCAAGGTTTTCCCAAACTCCGCTTCCAACTCCATAAGCTGTCGTGAAAGCGTCGGCTGAGATATGTGCAACGAATTTGCGGCGGCGGTGATATTTTGTTCTCTTGCGACGGCCAGAAAATATCTCAAAACACGCAGATCCATAAAAATCATTCTCCTTATTTTTTGTTACTATAGTATAACATGCTTTCGCATAACTTTCAAGCATGATAAACCAATATCGCTTAATTTTCTGATTATCGCTTCCGTAGTACTATAGCTAAACTGAATGGCTTATTATTTATTATAAGTATTAGACATTTTCCTTGCCGCTTATTATACTATTATCATAAAGAACAACGGGAAGGGGCGATTACGAATGGAATATATGAGCGAGAAAAAAATAAGACGGAATTTGATCGACGCGGGCTGCGACGACGCTACGATCTCAGATTTTTTTAAGCTTACCGACGCCGGCAGGCTTAGGGATCGGAACTTATTATTGCAAAAACACAGGAAAAAGATATTGAACAAGCTTCATGAGCGGCAATATCAGATCGATTGTCTGGATTATCTTCTTATCCAATTAGAAAAATCAGATAAATTAGAACGGAGGAAAAATTATGAAGAAAATAATATCCGCGTTATTAACACTTAGTATAATAACCGTGTTTACAACAGGATGCGCGGCGCAAATACGGTCGGATAATACGGCGGTCGAACCGGTTATTACACTAAGGATAGGCAGTCCGGCAATGACTGTGGACGGCGCGGAACGGGAGATCGATCCGGGGCGCGGTACGGCGCCCGTCGTTGAGAACGGAAGGACTCTGCTGCCTGTAAGGGCGGTCGTGGAGGCGATGGGCGGCGCCGTAGCCTGGGACGATGAGACGAGTACGGTAGTTCTGGCCAAAGACGGTACGGTAATGCTACTCGTGATCGGGAGCCGCGCGGCTTTTGTGAACGAGGCGAGTTATACGCTGGACGTCGCGCCGGCCATAGCGGGCGACAGAACGATGTTGCCGATACGCTTTATTGCCGAGGGTTTCGGATACGCCGTAGCCTGGGATGAAGATACGCAAACCGTTACGCTTACGCCGGATGCGCCGGAATGAGCAAGGCGGTCGGTTTAAGCGGCGGCCATGAAATCGGCGTTTGAACGTATGAACGGTTTAAGCGGCGGCAGGATATAACGACGGCATTCGAACGTTCGGCCGATAAGGACAGGAGGAGATAAGAGATGAAAGTATTAGGTATAAACGGAAGCGCGAGAAAGGACGGTAACGCCACCCTTTTGATAAACAGAGTTTTTGAAGAATTAAATAAGGCTGGGATCGAAACGGAACTTATACAGCTCGCGGGACGAACGCTTGGCGGATGCAGAGCCTGTTTCGCCTGCGGCGGTCGTGGAAACTGCGTCCGCGGCGACGACGGTTTCGCGGAGATTTTCGAGAAAATAAAACAGGCGGACGGCGTTTTATTAGGTTCTCCGGTCTATTCAGCCAACGCGTCCGCCAATATGCAGGCGTTTTTGGAACGGGCGTCGGTAGTCGCGGACTGCAATCCGGGTCTGATCGCGCATAAAGTCGGAGCCGCCGTCTCGGTTGCTCGCAGAGGCGGAGCGCTTCATGCAGTCGATACTATGAATCATTTTTTCTTGAATCATGAAATGTATGTAGTCGGCTCGACATATTGGAACATGGCTTACGGGCAGGCGCCGGGCGATGTGAAAAGAGACCGCGAAGGCTTGGAAAACATGACGAATCTCGGCAGGAATATGGCGTATTTGATGGAGGCGTTATACGCGTACGTCGGCAGATAGATGAACGACTCGAGCCGTAGTCTTTTTTAACAATCGAGCGGTAGGACGCGATAGACGATCCGCTGCATCGTCAATTGTATAGTATACAGACCTTGGAGAGGGTCTATAAACACTACTACTTAAAATACGAGGAGATGATGATATGAAAAAAATAACAGCGTTTTTGGCGGCGATCGCGCTGGCCGCTGTTCTTGGTATTTTTGCTTACGCGGCGACGGATGCAAGCATAACCATCGAAAACGATATAGCGACCGTAACGAACGCGCCCGAAAACAGTACTCTGATAACGGCTTTTTATAATAATAACGAATTATCGGACGTCAGGCTGTTTAAAGGAAGCGGAACAATCACTGCGGATATTGCGGAAGAAATGTCGGATGCGGATAAGGTGAAGATGTTCTTGTGGGACATGGAAACGTTAGAACCGCTGTCCGAGAATATGGAGGTAAGTGTGAATATGGATAATCCCGGAAATTTTAATTTTGAAACGAAAACGGTAACGTTAAACAGCGGTTATGAAATGCCTATAAACGGCTTGGGAACCTACAGCCTGCACGGCGAGACCTGTATCAATTCGGTAAAATCGGCTCTCGCGAACGGGGTGCGGCTTATAGATACGGCTTCCGCATACGGCAACGAGGTCGAGGTTGGACAGGCGATCCGCGAGTCTATGGAGGAGCTCGGGATAAAGCGCGAGGATATATTCGTTATTACAAAGATATATCCCGGAGAGGAGATGGCGAATCCGGAAGAGTCGCTGCAGGCGTGCATCGACCGGCTAAATATCGGTTATGTGGATATGGCGCTCCTGCATCACCCCGACCCGAACGACGTCGAGGCGTACAAGGCTATGGAGCGGTTTGTGGAAGAAGGTAAGATACGTTCCATCGGTCTGTCAAACTGGTACGTGGAAGAGCTTGAGGGGTTTCTGCCGCAGGTAGATATCGTTCCGGCGCTCGTACAAAATGAAATACATCCGTATTATCAAGAGAACGATGTTATCCCGTATATTCAATCGCTCGGTATAACCGTGCAGGGCTGGTATCCTCTGGGCGGCAGAGGACACACCGCGGAGCTGTTGGGCGACCCGACGATCTGTGAGATCGCAGATGCGCACGGCGTATCCTCCGCGCAGGTGATCCTGAGATGGAATCTGCAAAAGGGCGTAGTAGTAATACCCGGCTCCAGCAATCCGGATCATATTAAAGAGAACACGGAACTGTACCATTTCAGCCTGACCGACGAGGAGATGGGGCTGATCAACTCGCTCGACCGAGGTGAAAAACACGATTGGTACTAACGTAGAGATTAACGATAGATAATAGCGATTAGGAGCCTAACACGCTTCTGTAGTCGTAAAACGACGACCATAGCCGCATAGGAAAACATCGTATTCCATTTTCGAAAACATAGCCGTTTGGCGATAAAGAGACAAATTTTACCCCATATTCGCTAATCCCTAATCCCTACGTTGTCAGCCCTATTTCTTCTATCACATTTTTCAGGTTCTCGGCGGAGGCGGTGAGTTCGGATCTCTCCTTTGGGCTGAGCGGTATCTCGAGAACTTTTTCTACTCCCGTTCTGCCGAGGATGGACGGAACGCTGAGACTCAGGCCTTCAAGACCGTATTCGCCCTCTAAGACCGCGGAGACCGGGAGGATCGACTGCTCGTCCTTGACTATACATTCGGATATGCGCGCGACGGCCATCGCTATCCCGTAATAGGTCGCGCCCTTTCTCTCTATGATCTCGTACGCGCTGTCGCGGACGTTCTCGTATATTTTCCGCATATTTTCCTCGTCGTTCATATATCCTCTCAGCTCGCAGAACGGCGTCAGGTCTATTCCGGAAATATTGGCGCCGCTCCAGACCGCCAGCTCGCTGTCGCCGTGTTCGCCTATTATCACCGCGTGCACGCTTCTTGCGTCTACGTTCAAATGCCGGCTCAGCAGATACTTCAGCCGCGCCGTATCCAAGACCGTTCCCGAGCCGATGACCCGTTCTTTCGGATATCCCGAGATCTTATACGCCGCGTAGGCGAGCACGTCCACCGGGTTCGATACTATCATGAGTATCCCCTCGAAGTTCCGTTTCACTATCTCCGGGATTATACTTTTTAATATATTTACGTTTTTGCCTATCAGTTCGAGCCGCGTCTCTCCCGGTTTTTGGTTCGCCCCGGCCGTTATTATTATAAACGAGCAGTCCTTTATATCGTCGTAGCCGCCCGCGTATATGTCCATAGACGCGGCGTAGGGCAGTCCGTGGCTCAGATCCATCGCTTCGCCCTCGGCTTTATCCTTATTTACGTCTATCAACACCATCTCGGTGAACAAACCCCTTTGCATCAGGCTGAACGCGCACGACGCTCCGACGAAACCGCAGCCTATTATCGCAACCTTTCTCGGATTGATCATATCAGCTTTCCTTCCTTTCTATTATTACCTTATTGCGTAGATCGCTCTTATAGATCGATAAAATCGTTATTCTTAAAATCGCCTATGAAAAAACAGACTCCCGCATAAACTTAAGAGTTATATTAGAGGAACCTGTATTTTCGCGTTATATTTTTTATTTCCAATTCCGAATAATATTATTCATTTATCAGCCCGATCGCGCAAAGTCTATTTACGAAAGAAAGCCGGCGTCCGCTAAACGATCTCGAATATCTGCCCCGAAAACGGCGGCATGTCTATCTCTACTTCGGTTTCGCCGCCCGAATGAGACAGGCGGTAATTTATATGTCCGGGCGGAACGCTCCCGCCGAATTCCTCGCTCTCGCTGCAGATAAGTTCGTTTAAATTAACATAGCCGTCCAAGCTAAACGTCCGTTTCTCGGCGGCCACGTCCGAAAAATTGAGTACGACCAAGTATCTGTTATTCTCGCCGCCCCGCTCGTAAGCGAATACCGCGCGTTCTTTGTCGTCCGCTATAAGCCACTTGAACATCGCGCTGTTATACTCGCCGCTGTAGAGCGCGGGCGAGTTCTTATAGATATTGTTCAGCCTTATCATATATTGGTGGAAAGACTCGTGGAGCGGATACCTGTGCAGATCCCAGTCTTGCTCTCTGTACTCCGCCCATTCCCTGAACTGAGCGAACTCGTTCCCCATAAAATTGAGCTTTTTGCCCGGATGGGTATACATATACAGATACAGCGCCCTCGCCTGCGGGAATTTTTGGTCGTAGTCCCCCCACATCTTCTGGATTATCGTCGCCTTGCCGTGAACGACCTCGTCGTGAGACAACGGCAGCAGATACAGCTCGTTATAGAAGTACGCCATTGAAAACGTGATCTTGTCCGAGTTATTGGGCCGCGCCATGGGATGCATCCTGAAATATTCGAGGGTGTCGTTCATCCAGCCCATGTCCCACTTGTAGTCGAAACCCAGCCCGTCGTACTCGACCGGAGCGGTCACCTTGAGGAAGTTCGTCGAATCCTCGGCTATTAGCGCCGCCGAAGGATGGCGCTCGTGCAGCCCCTTATTCATATTTGAAATAAACTCTATCGCCTTTTGGTTCACGCCGCGCTTGGGATCGCCGAGCCAGAATATTATCCTCGACACCGCGTCCATCCTAAGCCCGTCGAAGTGATACTCGCTCAGCCAGTAGTTCGCCGCCGACTGCAAAAAACTGCATACCTCGCCTCTCGCTACGTTGAAATTTATACTGCCCCATTCGCTCTCGCCTACGTCGTTTGGGTATTCGTACAGCTCCGTACCGTCGAACCTCTTCAGCGCGTAACCGTCCACCGCGAAGTGGACCGGCACGAAATCGAGTATCGCGCCCAGCCCCGCGCCGTGCAGCCTGTCCACCAAATACTGAAGCTGCGCCGCCGTACCATACCTCGAGGTCGGCGCGTAGAACCCGGTATTTTGATACCCCCACGACTCGTCCGCCGGGTGCTCGCTGAGCGGCATAAATTCGACGTGAGTGTAGCCGTTTTCAAGCAGATACGGTATCAGAATATCGGCAAGCTCGGCGTAGTTGTACCAGCCGTTTCGGCCGTAGTATGTATTTTCCTTCCACGAGCCTAAATGCATCTCGTATATGTTCATCGGCCGGTTATAATTCTTCTCCCGGCCGCTCATCCACTCCGCGTCTGTGAACGTATAGCCGTCCAATCTCCGTATTACCGAACAATTTCCCGGTCTCAGCTCCATCCCAAAGCCGTAAGGATCGCAGCGATCGGTAAACGAGCCGTCGGGCGTATATATCCTATACTTATACCGGTTCCACTCCTCGGCGTCTGAAACCTCGGTCTCGTATATTCTCTCCGAGTCGTCCGGCTCCATCTCAAGCTCCTCCCAATCGGAAAAATCGCCTATGAGGCGGACCTTATCGGCGTTCGGAGCGTATACCCTGAATATATATCCGCCGCTTTCCAAAGGATGCGCGCCAAAATACGTATAAGCGTCAAACGCTTCGCCTCCATAAAATTTATTTATATCCATAAATATGCCTCCTGCTCTTATCTCTGAAACCGCGCTTCTGTTTTTATTCAACTTTACCTAAAACTTAATCTATAAGCGCTTGACTTTTGTGCATTAATGTACTATAATTTATCTATATTTATATTATAGTAGCGGCTTTTTTATTATGCAAGCGACAATAGTTATACTATTGTCTATTATCATTCTAATGTATAAAAATATACACAAAATTCGCTCGGTATATAAAACAAAAAACAGTAAGGCGGACGGGACGGTTATGAAGGACAGAAGATACAGAAAGACTGAGAAAGCTCTTTACGGAGCTATGATGGAGTTACTTAAGACGAAGCAGATAGGGGATATATCGGTGGTGGAGCTGTGCGACCTAGCGGATATAAACAAGAGCACGTTTTATCTGCATTACAGGGATATATACGACTATTACGACGCGCTGATACTGGAACTTGCTGACAAGTACATAAATATAGCGGTGGAATACAGCTACGAGGATTTTCTGAGCAATTTTACCGAGGTGTTTATGAAATACGTCGAGTTCACGCGGGACAGCGACTTGGCGAAACTGATGTTGGGTCAGAGCAACTACGAACGGCTGCTGAGCGTCGTGCCCGATAAGGTTTCGGAGATAATGATATCAAAGTCGAAGCTCGAGGGCAAGGAGGCCATGCTTTTAAGGTGCAAGGTATTTTTCATCATGTCGGGCATTGTCGGAGTCACCAACAAATATTTCGATATGTTGTACGACGACGAGCTTATGGTGGCGCTGGCGGAACAAATCAAGAGCGGGGTGTAAACGTAGAGATTAGCGAACAGAGAATAGGCGTAAACTTCGTTTCTTTATCGCCGCGCGGCTGCGTTTGCGGAGATGGAATACTTTTTTCTGTAATTTTAGTCTCCGTTTGGAGTTAAAGACTTTTTAAAAAATTAATGTAAATTAGCGTATAATAAATGCAAAAAGAGGTAGACCGAATTAACGGTTAGTCGAAGATTAATTTAACTATTAATATAGTCGCTCTCAGCCAAGGGCGGCTATATTGCATTCTGTAAAACTATTGTTAAAAAATAATAACAGTAATTATTATCTTAAGTAATGTTTTCCACATAAACACTCGCCTCCTTATGTAACATAATTTGAGATGAACACACCCTTTCATTATAAAATGGGCGCCTGTCCGCTCTTCAATTACCTCATAACCGCAACAATAAGCATATAATATTAGATAAATTAAGTCAATTTACAAATATCACGCTTAACAGTATATTTCCGGAAAATTTTATCGCTTGAAAATAAACTCTCCGAAAATAGCGAAACCTAAATAACCGTTGTATTTTCCCGCAGCTCTAATAACTTATCATATACGCTTGCAGAAGCAAAAACGAGAGCCAATATAAAGCGTTGCGCTTTTGAAATAATATAGGATCGGCTTATTTACGCAATATTCCCCATATCCGCGAAGATTTAGATCGTCAAATGTGAAACCACCGGCCGGACTTTCATACAAAACATCAAAAAGCCCGGAAACATACGTTTTCACGGGCTTATGTTCTGGAGGAGAGGAAGGGATTCGAACCCTCGGTACGCTATCAACGTACACAGCATTTCCAATGCTGCGCCTTAAACCATCTCGACCACCTCTCCGAGAGATTTATTATTATGTTAAATTTTAAAATCGAACTTAGATATTATATCAGCCGTCGCGGAAAAAGTCAAGCGTTTTTATAAATTTCGCTTAAATTTCTCGTTAAAATTAATATCTCCGCTCCGCTCGATCCGTTTCAGACTAAACTTAAGTAAAGCGGCTCCTCGCGCGAAGCCGCCCGATTCATGTATTCCATGCAGCAAAACGCGCCTTTCGCCGCGCAGTAGCAGTATTCAATCTCTATTTTTTCTCAAGCGCCATTATCTTCTCCACCCTCATGGCGTGGCGTCCGCCCTGATGCTTTGCGCCTAAGTACGCGTCTACGATATCGCACGCGAGCCCCGGACCCGTTATCCTCTCGCCCAGACAGATTATCTGCGCGTTATTATGCTCCATGGCCATCCTCGCGCTGAAACAGTCGGTAACGTGAGCCGCTCTGATACCGTCTATCTTGTTCGCGGATATGCTGATCCCTATACCGGTGCCGCATATAAGAACGGCTTTTTCGCACTCGCCGCCGAGCAGAGCCTTGCATACCTTCTCCGCCACGTCCGGATAATCCGCCGGTATCCCCTCCTGCGTGCCGTAATCCTTGACCTCGTAGCCCTTTTCCGATAAATGTTTTTTTATTACCTCTTTTAAATTCGTTCCGCCGTGGTCGCTTCCGATCCCTATTATCATTTTAGAACATCTCCTTACGCGTTTTTAATATTTTCGATCCCGGACGCCGCTCGGCCGTAAATTTAAGCGGCTCCGAAAACAACGCTAACTTTATTAATTATATCATATTTTTCACAAAAAGACAACTATTTTTGCCACAGTTTTTGGAACATATTTAACAAAAATTTAACTATTTTTTGTGTATTTAATCAGTTGTATTTTGCTTACTTTTATTGTATAATAAAACCGTAAACAGAAGAAGCTCAAATAAGACGATAGTAAAAAACAAACGCTATACAGCGAGCCTTAAAAACGAGCCGAAACTGTTGCTTATATAACGTACCCGACTTTGAAGGTACGCAAAAGACGATCTGCAAACGCGATTATTAAAAAGATACAGCGTCCGCGGATCAAAGAACTGGGGGTTTTTGAGATGGGCTATTCAGACGAATACCAAAAATGGCTCAGCGCGGCGGATCCTGCGACTGTGGCTGAGCTTGAAGCGATAAAGGACGACGAAGAGGAGATAAAGGACAGGTTTTATAAGTCGCTTGAATTCGGAACGGCGGGACTCAGAGGAGTGCTCGGCGCCGGACTCAACAGAATGAACGAATATATAGTAGGACAGGCGACGCAGGGACTTGCGAACCAGCTCATAAAGACAAATCCGGAAGGTAGTAACCTTAGCGTGGCGATAGCTTACGACAGCCGCCATAAATCAGACGTCTTTGCAAAAGAAGCGGCGACGATCCTTGCAGCCAACGGCATAAAATCGTTTTTATTCGAAGAACTTAAACCGGTTCCGGAACTTTCTTTCACAGTACGTCATTTAAACGCAACGGCAGGTATAGCCGTAACCGCGAGCCATAATCCGGCTAAGTATAACGGATATAAGGTATATGGCGCAGACGGCGCGCAGCTTAATCCTGAACTCGCAGGAATAGTTCTTGAAGAGATCGACAAGACCGATATATTCACAGGCGTTAAAAAGATGGACTTTGACGAAGCCGTAAAAAGCGGAATCATAACCATGATCGGAGACGAGGTTGAAGAAGCGTATCTTGACGAAGTACAGAAACAATGCGTAAATCCCGAATTATGTAAGGAAAAGGGTTCAACCTTAAAATTTGTATACACGCCTTTCCACGGCGCGGGCAATAAACCCGTCCGCAAGATCCTAAAACGCATAGGCTTTGAGAACGTAGTTGTCGTAAAAGAGCAAGAATTGCCGGACGGCGATTTCCCGACGGTAGAGTCTCCGAATCCCGAAAACAAAGAAGGGTTCAAACTCGCCATAGGCTACGCTAAAGACTGCGGAGCGGATCTTATAGTCGGAACAGACCCCGACAGCGACCGAGTAGGTATTTTGGTAAAGAATTCAGAAAACGAATACGTAACGTTTACCGGCAACCAGGTCGGAGCTCTTCTTACAGAGTATATCCTGTCTAACCTCGAAGAAAAAGGCTCTTTGCCTAAAGACGGATATGTTGTAAAGACGATAGTTACAACCAACATAATCCAAGCGATATGCGACGCGTACGGAATAGAAATGAAGGAAGTGCTGACCGGATTCAAATTTATCGGAGAAAAGATAAAGGAATCCGAGGAGACCGGAGTTGGAACCTATATATTCGGATTTGAAGAAAGCTACGGATACCTTAAAGGAACGTATGCAAGAGATAAGGATGCCGTTGTAGCCACAATGCTGATAGCTGAAATGGCTTTGTACTATCAGGAACACGGAACTTCAATATTCGAGCAGATGGACAATATCTATAAGAAATACGGATATTACCGCGAGAACGTTGTTTCGGTCACGCTTGAGGGTATTGAAGGCGTAGAAAAGATCGGTAACATTATGGATAGTCTAAGGGCTAATCCGCCTTCCGAAATAGCGGGTAAAAAGGTGATAGCCGTACGCGACTATCAGACAAGCGAGAGAACGGACGTTAAGACGGGTGAAAAGAGCGAGATACTCTTACCTAAATCAAACGTAATATATCTTGAGCTTGAAGATAATAACAATTTCATTATCAGACCTTCTGGAACGGAGCCTAAGATCAAGCTCTACTGCTTAATGAAAGGCGACACCCCTGAAGAAGCTGAGAAGTTGACTGAACTGGTCAAGGTCGATATCGACAAGATAGTCGGCTAAAGTTTTAAGTTGACTGCCGGTCACGATTAGATTTGGTTTTAATGATCGAACTATGAATAAAAAATAGAATGATTCGTTATTCGGTTATAGAGTACGATTTAAAGCGGAAGCCGAAATAAATCTAACTGATAGCGTGGTGATCGGTATGGTAGAGAGTAATAAATAGAGCGGTACGATGTGTTAATGTTTCATATCTGCCGCTCTATTTTTGTTGTTTGAAATTATGATTTAGCGCTTTTAATGATATTGACATGCCAAATATGCGCGATATTATCGATACGCTTAGTTCTTTTAATATTATGATTATCAAAAGATTTATGCCTATATCGATAAACAATACTCCTAGTATTCCTTCACGATCTCGTCCGGGGATACGCCGTAGGTCTTAAGAAACTCTTTCATATCCTTCTCCGAGCGTATGGCCATGACCTCCTTAAACGCGCCTGTTTTTATATCCTTAAACCCCGCGGTCTGTTCGCCCGTGCAGATACTCGCGCGTATCGCGGGTCTTTGCACCGCCCGGTCGTAGCCTATGCGGGCCGGCTTTTTCCTAAATTGCATTTTTTCACCTTCGTTCTTCTGGGCGTTCTTTGGGGATTGCTTACTTGGAGATACTTGCCCTGATCATATCGAAACACACTCAAACTCGATCTCGGCAGAGAAAAGCTTTTCGTTTTCCGCGGCGATACTTATACCGCTCCATTCTTCGCGGCTCCCGGCGTAATATATGGTTGAAAATTTATCGGTATTTATAAAAATGTTCTCGCCTATATTTTCAACGCTTTTAGGTATCGTTACGCTCTCTAAGTTGTCGCAGTGCGAAAAGGCGTAGTTGCCTACGATCCTCGTATTATCCGGGATCTCTACGCTCGTTATGAAATTATTATACGAGAACGCCGCCTCGCCTATAACTGTAACGCCCGCTCCGAGCCTGAGCTCGGACGAGTTCAAACAGCAGTAAAACGCTCTTTCTCCAATCTCTACGACCGAATCCGGGATCGCGATCCCGCTTAGGCTATAACAACGATTAAACGCTTCCCTTCCGATAACGCGCAGGTTCTCGCCAAGCGAAACCTCTTCAAGTTCGTTGCATTCAGAAAACGTCTCGTTTTCAATTGCTTCCAAGCTGTCCGGCAGGGTTACGGATCTCAAACTCCTGCACTCCCAAAAGGCTTGTTCGCCTATCTCGATCACGCCTTCGCCTAAACTTACTGAACTTAAGTTTTTGCAACCGGTGAACGCGTTGGCGCGAATACTTTTGATGTCGTCGCCCAAAACGGCGCTTTGCAGATATTCACACGACGCAAAGGCCTCCTCGCCTATTACAGAAACGCCGTCCGGCACGATTATTTCGGTAACGCCCGACGCTTCAAAAGCGCCCTGGTTGATAACCCTCGTCCCGTCGGGGATCGTATAAGCGCCGCTCCTGCCCCGCGGATAAAATAATAAAGTCGTTCTGTCTTTATCAAACAAAACTCCGTCTTCCGAAGAATATTTGAGATTATTTTCGCCGATCTCGATATCCGTCAATTCAGAGCAGTTCTCGAAAGCGTCTAAATCTATATACGATACGTTATCCGGTATTTCTATAGTTTCCAATTGCGATTGTGAAAAGGCCATAGCTCCGATATATTCCAAAGAACTCGGAAGATCTATTTCTTTCAAAGCGCTGCAGCCTCTAAACGCGCTCTCTCCTATACTCTCTAAGGCGTCCGGAAGATCGACGCGCTTTAAATAGCGACAACCAGAAAACGCCCCGACGTCGATCCTCTTTATCGCGTTTGGTATTTCTATAGTTTCCAATGGCGAGTATGAAAAAGCCATAAAACCAATATATTCCAAAGAACTCGGAAGATCTACTTCTTTCAATGATCGGCAACCGCTAAACGCGTATTCCTCAATTCTTGTTACGCCGTCGTGAAAAACAACTTCCGTCAAGTTATAACAGTCGCTGAACGCGCCCCAGCCGATCGAGGTTATGCCTTGGGGTACGATCAGCGTCTCTATGCCGCATTTATTAAACGCACATTCGCCGATATTTTCAACGCCGTTTCCAAATTCTATAGCCGCGATATTTTCACAGCAGTCGAACGCTCTAATTCCTATATTTACGACGCTGTCGGGGATGGTAACGGAAGTTATTCCCGTACAATTATAAAACGCGTTATCCCCGATCGCTGTCACAGGATATCCTCCCAGCTCTGCCGGCACGGTTATAGCTCCGGCGGCTTGGTCGCCGTCGCATTCGATCAATATCGCTTCTCCGTCGACTATTTTATATGTATAGTATCCGTCTACGTACTCTTCTCCTTCAATATTTTCACGAAACAGAGCGCTCTCGCCAAAAGCGACTGTTCCAAATAAGCTGATCGCGACGCACGCGATCAACGTTAAGATCGTTATCCTCTTCCTATCAACCCTCCGCATTTACTTCCTCCTCTACCGCTCCGCATACCTGCTAAGGATCGCGGCCGTTTCGGCGCGGGTCGCCGCCGCTCTCGGGTTTAGTCTGCCGTTGTCGTCTCCGGCGAGTATCCCGTTCTCGGTCGCCCACACGACGGCGCTGTACGCCCATGTATCCACGTCCGCCGCGTCCGCGAAATCGAGACTGCTCGAGGACGTCCTTGGACTTCCCGAATAGCGGTAGAGCATCAGCGCGATATTCTCGCGGGTCATGGTATCGTCGGGCGCGAACGCGCGGTTTCCCATTCCGTTTACCACATTGCTCTGCGCCGCCCACAGCACCGCGTCCGCGTACCAAGCCCTGTCGCTGCAGTCGGCAAACATCTCCGATACAGAGCCGCTTACGACTCTCTCCCCGTCTATCCTATATAATATCGCCGCCATCATCGCTCTGGTCAAATTCTCCCTTGGCAAAAATTCGGTGACGGTCATGCCGTTCATCAAATCGTTTGAATATACGTATCTCACCGCGTCGTAGAACCAGTCGTTCTCGCTCACGTCGGTAAACGGCATACCTATATTTTCAAAGCTCACAGAGCCGAGCGAATCCGCTCCGAAATGCACGTCCGCGTTCTCGAGCGCCGAATTGCCTTCGCCGCCTATCGAGACCATATCCCACTGCGCCTCGGAGCCGCCGTAATATATATCGCTCAACGCGTTGCACTCATAGAACGCCCACAGATCTATCGCGGTCACGCTCTCGGGGATGGTCACGCTTCTCAGCCCGCTGCAACCGTTAAATGTCGATTCGGTTATCATAGTCACGCCGTTCGGGATCGTTATATCGGTCAGCGCGTAACACTCCAAAAACGCCGACCTGCCTATCTCGGTCACTCCGCTCGGTATATTTACGCTTTTCAGCGCGTAACAGCCGCCGAAAGTACCGTCGTATATCGCCGATATTCCGAAAGGCAGCGCGACCGATTCCAACGCCGTACACAGCGAGAACGCGCTCCCGCCGATCCTCACCACGCTCTCTGGAATAGTTACGCTCTTAAGCGCGGGGCAGTCCATAAACGCGCCCTGGCCTATGCTCCTCACGCTGTCCGGAATGACCGCCGACGTGATCATGTCGCAAAAAGCGAAGGCATAATCCCTTATCTCGACTACGGGGTATCCGCCGAGCTCGGAAGGCAGCGTGATAGCTCCGCTTATTTCCAGATCGCAGTCTACAATCGCGGCGCCGCTGTCGATCTCGATATATTTATAGTCGCCTTCGGTATACGCGACCGGCACTTGACTGTTCTCGCCGGCCGCCGCGGCGGGCGTTATTCGGAAGCTGAGTACGAGACATATAGCCAATATATTTAGTGCAATGCGTTTCATAACAAGCGCTCCTTAAAAATTATATAATTTTATTCTATTTTCTCAAGTTATATTATACAATATAACTAAAAAAATGTCAACGGAGGCGTTAGGATAATAGGGATTAGGGATTAGTAATGGATGTGGCGCTTTATCGCCTGACGGTAATGTTGCGGAATTGGAATACTTGTTTTTCTTTTTGGTTGTGGCGCCGCTTAGTCGTTACAATCGCCTAACGGATTTCTGTTACATAATAACTGAGTCCTAATCATTATGAAGGCTATGGAATATGATATCTTCTTCCCCCCATTGAATAAAAAATAAAACAGGCTTTGCGTTTTTTGAAGCCTGTTTTAAGTACTTATTATTCTACGAATATCTGAGCGCCGAGCGCCGGGATATTGATGTTTAGGATATTATTCACGATCCTCATCCTTTTCGGATCCTCGAGGATCTGCTCGAGCGCGTAAAATTTATAGCCGCGGAGTTCGTTTTTAGCGAAGTCTGTCAAATCTATCTTCACCTCGGCGGGTTCCATGTCGCGGTTTACCGCGCATATTATAACCTCGTCCTTGGCGCGGCGGTCGAACGCGTCGTAGCCGCCCGAGATATACCGCGCGTATACGTATATCCCGCCTCTTGCGTACAGACATTTATAGTTGCCCATCCTAAGGCAGACATGGCTGTTTCTGAAATCGGCCAGGTTCTTATACCAGAGCCTAAGCTCCGGGTCTACGCTCCGCCACGGATACGTTCCGCGGTTAAACGGGTCGGAGCCGCCCTGCATCCCGACTTCGTCGCCGTAGTATATACACGGCACGCCGATATATGTCATCTGTATCATGGACATAATCTTTTGCCTGTACGCCGCGATCTCCTCCTGAGCCGACGTCAGCCTTTGGGTCCCGCAGTCGGACGCCAGTCCGCCGAACACGGTCTTTATCCGCATCGTGTCGTGGGTCCCGGCTATATTCATAAGCGAATACAGCGTCTCCTTCGGGTAGTTCTCCATGATCGACATCATCTTTTTATTCATCTCGTCCGCGTCTATCATACCCATGATAAAGTGTATCATGTTGTCCTTAAACGGATAGTTCATAACGCTGTCCAGCTCGTCGCCGTAAAGGTATTCGCGTTTTTCGCCGTAGGCCTCCTTATTCGACGCGTCCTCCCAGACCTCGCCAATTATCACAGCTTCTTTATCTGTCTTCTTGACCTGCTTTCTAAGCTCCTTTATAAATTCGTCCGGCAGCTCGTCGGCGACGTCTATCCTCCAACCGGAAGCGCCCAGCTTGATCCATTTTTTGACCACCGAATTATCGTCTCTTAGGATATAATTCATATACGACGGCTCCAGCTCGTTAACGTTCGGCAGGTTGCTGCAGCCCCACCAGCTGTTGTAATTCGGATAGTCGGTAAACTGGAACCAGCTTCTGTACGGGGAGTTCGGGTCGCGGTATGCGCCTTCGTTCTCTCCGTAATAGCCGTACTTGTTAAAATAGATACTGTCCGCGCCGGTGTGCGAGAAAACTCCGTCGAGGATTATCCTTATGCCGAGTCCTTTCGCCTTTTTGCAAAGCTCTTCAAAGTCCTCGGTCGTACCGAACATAGGGTCTATCTCCTTATAATTCGCGGTGTCGTATTTGTGGTTGGAATACGCGTCGAATATCGGGTTTAGATATATGACCGAAACGCCCAGATCGTGAAGATACGGGAGCTTCTGTATTATCCCCTTTAAATTTCCGCCGTAGAAGTCGTTGCAGGCCGGACCGAATTCGTGAGGGTGATTGTTGAACGATATAGGCGCGTACCAATCGTCGTGTATCACATATTCGGGGCGTTTAGCCCAGATCTTGCCGTCGGTAGCCGAATGGTCGCCGTAGAATCTGTCCGGGAATATCTGGTACATGATACTGTTTTTGAACCAATCCGGCGTTTTGTATCTTCCGTCGTATACGGTCACCTGATAACTGCGTTCGTCCGGCGCTTCCGTGATCTCGCCGACTCCGCCGAGCAGTTTGGAATTGTTGGCGTAGTATATTTCCTCGCCCTCGTTCTCCTGAACTATAAAATAATACCAAAGAAGCGCCGGTTTTTCTGGAATCTTTATCGATACCGTGTAAAAATAAGAATCGTTCGTCTTATCGCCCTGCGTCATTGGATAAAGATATTCCTTATCGGAGCGCCAGATACGAAGATAAACTCCGTTCGGTTCAGTCTCTGTCTCAACGTCGATCGACAATCTGAGTATACTCCCCGCCGGAACCGCGCCGAAAGGCGACCGGTACTTTAAATTATGTGAATCATGAAATATGCGCATATTTTTACCTCCGAGCCGGTCTTTATATATAAGCGATGAATAACTCCGAAAGCCGGGGCGTTCAAATAGACATAAAGACTCATTGTAATTATATTATCTATATTATACACTTTATTCCAAAATAAATCAACATAGAGATTAGGAATTAACGATTAGCGAATAGGGAGTAAAACGGGCTGATTTAACGCTTGACGGATAATTATTAGGAAATGGAATACTCTGTTTTCCTATGCGCTAAAGAGGATGTATTAACGGTTACGGAACCTTTTAGGCTCCTAAACGCTATTCGCTAATCTCTACGACGCTAATTCCTATGTTGCTCTCGCTTTTCTTTTATGCTATAATGTGTTAAAAATACGATCCGAAAAAATCCTTTGAAAAGGTTGTGATATTACTATGAAACCAAACGTTATTTTCGATATGGACGGCGTTATTGTAAATTCGGAGCCGGTGATCATGAAGGCGGCGAAGGACGCGCTTAATTCCTTCGGCATACCGGCGGAGTATTCGGATTTTGAACCCTATATCGGCGCGGGCGAGGAGAAGTTTATTATTTCGCTCTGCGAGAAATACGGAAAGCCCGAACTTATCGACGAGATAATCCTTAAAATGTTCGAGAACTTCGAGGCTGATATAGATAAGATGAAAGTCTTTCCGGCGGCGAAGCCGCTTATAGAAAAGCTCGTCTCCTTAGGGCATACCCTCGCGCTGGTCAGCAGCGCGGCGCGGAGAAAGCTGTCGGTCTCGCTCAAGGAAGCCGGGATAGACGAGAAGAATTTTAAAGTCGTTCTCTCGGGCAGCGACGTCAAGGAGAAAAAACCGTCGCCCGAACCGTATTTGAGCGGCGCCGAAAGGCTCGGCGTAAGCCCGTCCGACTGCGTTGTGATAGAGGACGCAATAAGCGGGGTCAAATCAGCCAAGGCGGCCGGAATGGAGTGTATCGCCGTGACGACCAGTTTTAAGGCGGACGCGCTCATAGACGCCGGCGCCGACCGCGTAGTAAGCGATCTGACCGAAATTTTGGAGGAGCTGCAGCCAAGGAGCGCGGCATTACATAACGGAAATATATTGGATTAAGCGTTCGCCCGACTGCGGCGGAGACCGTTGTTTTATGCGCTGGCGGGCGGCGCTTGAGAAATTTAGCGGCCGAGGTGTTGTTTTATGCTGAATATAATATACGGCGCGGATACGAACGCGCTTAGAGAGGAATTGAGAACGCGGCTTTTAAGCTGTATAAAATCGGATAAAAAGGCGTATATGTTGGTTCCCGAACAGTTTTCGGTGGCGTCGGAGCGGAATCTGATAGAGCGTTTCGGCGTTAAGGCGCAGAAGAATATAGAGGTCTTGACTTTTTCAAGGCTTTGCCGCTCTGCGCTGAGCAGGCTCGGACCGCTCAGGATAGACTATATAGACGGGGCGGGAAAGCGGATAATAGCGGAGAGAACGCTTCAGGTCTGCGGAAGGAATCTGACTATCTTGCGCGCGAACGCCGGACAGCGCGGATTCGCGGCTGTTTTGGCCGATACCGTGTCCGAATTCAAGCGATACGGCTTTACTCCGGATAAGATACGCGCCGCCTCGGAAGCCGCCGAGGACGAAGATCTTAAGGCCAAGCTCTCGGATCTGTCGACGCTGATCGAGGAATATCAGAAAATACTGGACGATCTGGGCGCCGACGCGGACGACGACCTGGCTATGGTCTGCGGAAAACTGAGGGATAACAACTTTTTCAGAGGCGATATATATATATCCGAATTCAAAAGCTTTACTCCGGTGGAACTCGAAGTTTTGGAGATACTGATGCGGGACTGCGACTGCACGGCGTTTCTATGCTGCGACGACCTGAAAAACCCGTCGGCGCCGTTTACTTCAGCGGCGGATACCTATGCGCGTCTATGCGAAGCCGCGGACGCCGCGAACATTTATGCAGAGAGGCCGCTCAAACTCGAGTCGAACGGCGGCGAGCCGGAGCTTAAGTATCTTCGGGAGAACTATTTTAATATCAAAGCGGAACCATACGCCGACGAACCTAAGCGCGTGCATATCTGCGCGCCGAGGAATCACTACAACGAGATAGAGGTCTGCGTGGATCTGATACACAGACTTTGCCGGACCTATGGATACAGACAGAACGATTTTCTCGTGCTTGCGAGGAATATGGAAAACTACGACCGTATAGCGCCGGCGCTGTTTGAAAGAGCCGGACTGAACGTGTTCTTGGACAAGCGCAGGAATATACTCTCAAATTCATGCGTCAAAACGCTTTTGACCGCGGCGGAGATACTGGCCTACGGCTTTTCTTACGACCGCGTTACGGCCATAGCGAGATACGGCTTTACCGATCTTGAGCGCGAGGATATAGATATCTTCGACAACTACCTGCTCGCGTCCAATCCCGGGCATAAGATGTGGCGCTCGAGCGAGGACTGGGAGTATAACCCCAATGTTCGGGTATTCGACATGGAAGAGATAAACCGAATAAGACGCGCGCTTTTGGATCCGCTGAACAAATTGGTAAACTCGATCAAAGGCGGCAAGAACGTGGGCATGGTCTGCTCGGCGTTTATTGATTTTATAAAGGATAATAAATTTGAGGATAAAATCAAAGAAAAATGCGCGGCTTTCGCAAGCAGGGGCTTAAGCTATACCGCCGAGGAATACCGCAGAGCGTGGAACGCTGCGATAAGCATATTCGCCCAGCTGAGCGATCTTATGGGGGATACGGAGATAACTTACGTTAAGTTCCTCGAGCTTTTGGAATCCGCGTGTTCAAACGCGGAGATCGCGATAACGCCTCAGACGCTGGACGCCGTGACCTTCAGCGAGATAGACAGGTTCAGGGCGGAATCGGTCAAGGTAGCGATAGTACTCGGCGTAAACGAGGACGTTTTCCCGAAGGGCTATTCGTCCGAAGGACTTATAACCGACGCGGAGAGAAACAAACTCAAACGGCTGGGCGCGGAGCTCGCGATGACCGGCGAGGGCAGAATGGTCGAGGAGCAGAATCTTATATACAACGTAATATCCGCGGCGTCCGAACATTTGTATCTGTTCTCGCCCGCGACCGACAAGGACGGCGGCGAGCTTTTAAAATCGCAGATAATCGGGCGGATACAAAACGATCTGTTCCCGAAGATAAAACCTGAAGTTACAAAGACCGGCGGCGAACCGGAATTTTTGGAGTATGAGAGCGCGGCGTTTTCCGAGCTTTTGACCGAGATAGCCAAGCGGGGCGGCGAGATAGACGAGCTGCCCAAAGCGCACAGGGAACTATACGGATATTTTAAGGACGATCCGAATTACGCAAATAGGCTGGAGCGGGTAATATCGAGCGTCACGCGGAGCCGGAGCGGAGCGAAAAAGATCTCTCCGGAGACGGCCGAGCGGCTGTACGGCAAAAACACGGCGTTCTCGGTGTCGAGACTGGAAAAATATAACTCCTGCGCGTTTTCGTATTTCATGCGCTACGGCCTGCTCGCAAATCCGAGGGAGACCGCGAATTTCGAGTCTAAGGACATGGGCTCCGCGCTTCACGAGATACTGAGGCGGTATTTCGAGGAGCTGAAAAACGACGGCGCGGACTACTCCAAGATAGACAAGGACGAATGCAGGGCGCGGATAAATAAGATAGCCGACGAGACCGCGAAAGAGAGCGCCGAGCTGTTGTATGAAAATTCGGCGTATTATAAATATATGACTATGCGGATGGCGGACGTTTCGCACGCGACGGCGTGGGAGATAATCCGCTTCTACAGAAACAGCGATTTCCGCCCCTACGGCTTCGAGATGAAGATAGGCTCGGGCGGCGAGATACCTCCTATGTTCGTAGACACAAAAAACGGACGGATACGGATAAACGGATTTATAGACAGAGCCGACTCGGTGGAGATTGACGGTGTAAAATATATGAGCGTCATCGACTACAAGTCCTCGCCGCGGGGACTTGACAAAAAGCTGGCCGAGGACGGAGTTAGGTTCCAACCGCTCGTATACGCGGACGCGCTCTCCGACGGTTCGGACGGAACCAAGACCGCCGCGCTTTTGTATATGGGAATGAACGATCCCATAGTCGAGGCGGACACGACGCCGGAGCCGGATGAGCTGGACATAAAGAAACATGAATCGCTCGCGATGGACGGCTGGATCGTAAGCGACGGAAAGCTGGAGTACGCGTTTGATAAATCTTACGACGCGGGTAAGAAAAAGAAGAACTTCGTCCCATTCGGCGCCGAGTCGCTCCTGACCGGCGAAGAAATGGAAAAACGACTTATCGAGGCGAAGGAAAAGATAAAGGAATCGGTGGAGGGAATATTCAGCGGCGACATAGAAATAAAGCCGTATATATCTTCAAAATACGACGCGTGCAGATTCTGTAACTATTACGACGCGTGCGGCTACAAACCGGGGTGCGGTAATTGACATTTTTAGAGAATTTATTGCGCGGCGTGTTGAAAAATTAATATATATATGGTAAAATGTTTATATGCGGATAACGGATTAGGGCGCGGGTGTCTCAGCCTGTTCGGCGTTCGCTAAGTTTAAGGAGATTAACGCGAAAGTTCCTTTCACGTTAGCCTCCGTCAGGATTAGATTGCCCGCGCGAAATTTTCCTCGCATAGCGCTCGGAAACGCGCATGGGCGTAATAATCTCTTATCATTCCTTGCCCTGCGGATAAGAGAAATTCATTCCTATTGGCGCCGACGCAGGGCGGCGGAATGGAGATTATTATGAAAAAAATACTCAGTCGGGTACGGAGAGCCGTGGACGATTACGGAATGATCAAGGACGGGGATAAGATAGCGGTAGGCGTTTCGGGCGGTAAGGACAGTCTTACGCTGCTCTGCGCTCTGGCGGCGCTCAAAAAGTTTTATCCGAACAGGTTCGAACTTATCGCGGTGTCTTTGGACATGGGCTTCGAGGATATGGATTACGGCGGCGTGGCCGAGCTCTGCGAGAGCCTGGAGGTCGAGTATATACTTAAAAAGACCGACATCGCCGAAATAATCTTTGATATAAGGAAAGAGAAGAATCCCTGTTCGCTCTGCGCCAAGATGCGCCGGGGCGGCGTTAACGACATAGCCAAAGAGCGCGGCTGCACCACGGTGGCGCTCGGACATCACAACGAGGACGTTATCGAAACGTTTTTCCTCTCGCTGTTCTACGAGGGCAGACTCGGCTGTTTCTCGCCGGTGACATACCTGTCGCGAAAGGATATAAACGTGATACGCCCGATGATCTACGTCCCCGAGGGGGATATAAAGGGCTACGCAAGGCGCGCCGGGCTTCCGGTCGTGTTCAACCCCTGCCCGATGGACGGAAAGTCTAAGCGCGAAGATATGAAGGAATTTATAAACTCAAAGCAAAAAGAGGATAAGTTCTTTAAGACGCGAATGATGCACGCGATACAGACCGGACTTAAGGACTGGATAATTGAGAAATAAGAGATCTAATTTATTCTATAGAACGAAGAGGAGATTATTATGAGCTACAAAAAAATACGCAAGGCGGTGATCCCGGCCGCGGGCTGGGGAACGAGATTTTTGCCCGCCACAAAGGCTATACCCAAAGAGATGCTGCCGATAGTGGATAAACCTACGATACAGTATATCGTCGAGGAGGCGGCAGAGTCGGGGATAGAGGAGATATGTTTTATAACCTCGTGGACAAAGACTGCGATAGAAGACCATTTCGATAGGAGCATAGAGCTCGAGGGCGTGCTTATGTCCGGCGGAAAGACCAAGGAGCTAAAGGAGCTCAAAGGAATATCCGAACTCGCGAATATCTATTCGGTACGCCAGAAAGAGGCCAACGGACTCGGACACGCCATACTCTGCGCCAAGGAATTCGTGGGAGACGAACCTTTCGCCGTCCTGCTCGGGGACGACGTCGTATATACCTCCGCGAAACCGTGTCTTAAACAGCTTATCGAAGTCTACGACGACTGCGGGAGTTCGGTGCTCGGAGTCCAGAGCGTCGATCCCGAAAATATCCATAAATACGGCTGCGTAGACGGAACCGCAACGGATACGGAAAGACTGTTTAAGGTGAACGGTCTGGTAGAGAAACCGAAACGGGAAGAGGCGCCGAGCAATTTGGCGATCTTAGGCCGGTATATAATAACGCCCGAAATTTTCGGCTATCTTGAGACGACCCAGCCGGGCGCGGGCGGCGAGATACAACTGACCGACGCGCTGAAAGAACTGGCTAAAGATCAGGATATGTACGCATACGACTTTATCGGCAGGAGATACGACGTCGGCGATAAGCTGGGCTTTTTGGAGGCCACCGTAGAGTATGCGCTGAGACGCGACGATCTTAAAGACGCGTTTGAAAAGTATCTGAGCGGAGTAATTTAAAAATATGAATCGACTTTAATAATACCGGATCTGATCCGGCTCGGAGGCTGAGATGAAACTTAAGGTATTGTTTGAGCTTGCGGCGAACGATTTTAGGGCTAAATACGCCGGATCCGTTTTGGGCGGCGTGTGGGCGTTTATTTCCCCTGTAGTCATGGTCCTCATATACTGGTTTGTATTCGCGTTCGCGGTCGGGACCAACGCCGCCTCGGACGCGCCGTATATACTCTGGCTGACCTCTGGGATCGCGCCCTACCTCTATTTCGCGGAGGCGTTTCAGGCGGAGACGACCGCGCTTACGGATTATTCGTATCTATGCAAGAAAATGAAGTTCGACCCCGCCGCTCTTCCGGCGGTGAGACTTATATCGAGCGGTTTTTCGCATGTATTCTTTATAGCGCTGGTATTTTTAACTGCGGCTCTCTGCGGCGTCTTTAGCGAGATCAAGCCGCTTACGCTGATATATTTTATTATATGCGAAATCTGCCTGTGCGCGGCGCTCGGGTATCTTACCTCTATTATAAACGCGTATTTTAAGGATATTTCCAGCGCGGTCTCGGTGGCGCTGCTTTTGGGGTATTGGGTAACTCCGCTGTTTTGGGATATATCGACTCCCGGCGCGGCGGGGATGATTTTTAAGCTGAATCCCATGACCTATATAGTCTACGGCTTTCGAGAAGCGTTCGGCTGCGGTTCTGGAGTGATCGGTCTCGGCTATACGGCGTTTTTCTGGGCTCTGACGGCCGCGATGGGAGCGACTGCGCTCTTGCTCTGGAGACGGCTGCGCGGCGGTATCCCCGACGTGGTATGATCTAAGGACGCTTAGTCTTAGCGAGAAAATTATGGGGTATAACCTCGCGGATAACGATCGAACGTATAAATAAAACGCGTAAAGATCTTCGCGCGCAGTACGTAATACGCGCAAATTCATAAATATAATTGGGAACAATAAAAGACTCGCGGACTGAAAATCATGCTCCGGAGTCTTTTTATCATTATCATAACGCGGGCGCTTTAACGTTTAGAAGGAGGAAATCCGCGGCTTTGAATATCGGCCGCGTAAACGGCGGGGCCGCTATGCGAACGCCGTATAAGCAAATGTAAGTAAAAAGTAATATGTATCATTATCCGTTAAAGGTTCGCGCTGAACAATGTCTTAAAAATATTATTCATATACAAAGGATTCTTCATGAAGAAGCGCTTCCTGATATTTCTCGATAATCTTTTCGTTGAGCAGAGCGCGCAGCTCGGACTTGATCGGGTGCGCTATATCTTTGAACTCGCCCTCCGGAGTTCTTCTGCTCGGCATCGCTATAAATAATTTATCATGGCCGTCTATGACCTTGATATCGTGAACTACGAAACAATCGTCGAAGGTAACGGAAACGATCGCCTTCATTCTCCCGTCCGAGTTTATTTTTCTGACCCTGATATCTGTTATTTCCATCAGTACACCGCCTTTCCGGGAACATCCCTAAAGTATATATTTTTCTAAATTTTAGGCCGCGCGTCTTGAAAATCCTGTATATTTATAGTATACTTAAAACATAACAATATAAAATATTATCACGCTTCGCGATATATAACAATTCAGAGTAATCGGTATTTCATAAGCGGAGGAGAGCGTTTTTGTTTTGAAAACTTTTTATCGGCCGCGTAAACGGCTTAAAGTCTCGGCCAAAATCGCGTTTAGATTCGCCTCCGTATCTTTAAAGACCGATACCCGATCTTAAAGACGCGGCTGTTTTTCGCCCGATATGAGCGAGCGTATATAATCAACACGAAAGAAGGTTTATGCTATGAGTAAATTTTCGATTTCCGATCTACCGGTCGGTTCCACTGTTCATATGATAGGAATAGGCGGTATCAGTATGAGCGCTTTAGCTGAGATTTTGATAAATTTTGGCTATAAAGTAACGGGCAGTGATGTCAGAGATTCAAATCTCATAGAAAGGCTCAGGAAAAACGGAGCCCAAATATACATTGGTCAAAGCGCGGACAATATAGATTCCCCGGATCTGGTCTGTTATACCGCGGCTATATCCGAGACGAACCCGGAGCTTGTAAAGGCCAGGACGCTCGGCGTTCCCGTAATAGAAAGAGCCGAACTGCTCGGAGCCGTTATGAAAAAGTATAAATATCCGATCGCGGTAGCGGGTACCCACGGGAAAACGACGACCACCTCGATGATGGCTCTCGTCCTGTTGGCCGCTCAAAAGAATCCTACCATACTCGTCGGCGGCGAGCTTAACCAGATAAACGGCAACTACTATATCGGAGGCGGAGAATATCTGCCTTTCGAGGCCTGCGAGTATGTTGAAAGTTTCCTGCATTTCGAACCATTCGTATCAATTATAACAAACGTCGAAGAAGACCATATGGATTTCTTCAAAGACCTTAATCATATTATATCATCTTTTGGTAAATTTGCAAGGCTTACCGATAAAAATGGGTGCATTATTGTTTGTTTTGACGAAGAAAATGCTATGAAAGTTGTGCAAAATGTAGATAGAAAGATTATTGGTTATGCGATAAACAATAAGAATGCGGATTATATTGCTGAGAATATCGAGATCGACGCGTACGACAGGCCGGCGTTCGACGTGTATCATAACGGGGAATTTTTGGTATCTATCAAACTGTCGGTCGGCGGCGAGCATAATATATTAAACGCCCTCGCGGTCGCGGCCGCGGCGGATTTCTTCGGAATAGACCCGGCGGCTATAAAGGAAGGGCTTGAGGAATTCGTCGGCGCGAAGCGGAGATTCGAGAAACTCGGCTCGTTTAACGGGGTGGACGTAGTGGACGACTACGCGCATCATCCGACCGAGATAAAGAAGACGATAGAGACCGCGAAGAAAATGCCTTATAAAAACGTATGGGTGGCGTTCCAGCCGCACACGTATTCGAGGACGGAGGCGTTTTTGGAGAACTTCGCCGAAGCCCTTAAACTTGCGGACAAGGTCATGATAACCGACGTCTACGCGGCGCGCGAGAAATACAACGGCAGAGTGCACGCCTGCGACCTTGCGGCGCTGATACCCGGATCGGTGTATATGAACGACATGAAAGCGATGGAGAGATACATCAGACAAAACGCCCAGCCCGGCGATCTGGTCATCTCAATGGGCGCGGGAAGCATAACCGAGCTGGGACACGCTCTGGTCGACGACGAGTAGATATATTAATTTTATTCAACGCCTAATATAAAACGTAAGCAAGCTCCCGGCGGACTTGAGATCCGCCGGGGCTTTTTTATTTCAAAAACGGGCGGCGCGCAATTGCCAAATATGCAAAAGAGCGCTATAATGAAAACAGTTAAAACTTTTTTATTAAATATAATATAAATTCGGCAATAAATACCGCTATCTTTGCCGGATAATATTGTATTGGTATTAATTAATCTAATGGTTAAGTCACTATACGCTAATATTATTTGGGAGGGATACTAAATGAAAGTCAGGGAAATATGCAAAGTTTTATTTTTTATAGTTTTATCTATGTGCTTAAGCACAACAACTTTTGCTCATTCGGGACGAACGGATGCAAACGGAGGTCATTATAACAGAAAGACCGGAGAATATCACTATCATAACGGAGGCGGCTCGTCGTCGAGTTCATCATTTGGTTCCTCATCGGGATATAACGCCCCTAAAACCGTATACGCGACCGACGTTGAAGTTTCAAATATGCCGACAAACCTAAACGTTGGCGAAAGCACGCGGCTCGAAGGCTCCGTATATCCGTCAAACGCCGACGATCAGGACATATCTTGGGAATCCAGCAACACCCAAGTCGCTACGGTCGATTCAAATGGAAACCTAAGAGCGGTAGGCGTCGGCTCCGCTGTAATAACCGCAGAAACATCTAACGGAATAACAGCTGAGTATGAAATAAACATTAGTGAAGTAGCCGCGCAAGCCATTTCAATTGCAGGCAAGACTCCAAATATTCAAATCGGTAATAACACTCAATTATCGGTAGTTTTTGTTCCAGAAAATACTACTTTCAAAAATATAGAGTGGCGATCGGATAACGAAAACATTGTTTCCGTAGATCAAACAGGTAAGCTATCGGCGCTTAATATAGGTAAGACAACAGTATCGGCAATACACGATGAATTAGTAGACTCGTTTGAAATAGAAGTTACGCCTATCAATGCAAAAAGTATAGAAATATCATGTATTAATAAAGATACAAATGAAAAATACGAGCAACTGCGTTTTGAAGTAGGATCGTCTGTTTCATTAGACGCTATTGTTTCACCTGATAATACGACCGATAAAACCGTTCAGTGGACCGTAAACGATCCTGAAATCGCAGAGATAGATGCAAACGGTATTTTAACTGGTCGATCAAGAGGAACTATAACAGTTATCGCCTCAACATCAAATGGAATTACCGACGAAATCGAAGTTGAGTTTTATGCGCCATACTATATAATGTATTTTATTATAGCATTAGCAATTGTTACCATAATAGTAGTCATAATAAAATTTTTTAAAAAGAAAACCACCGGTGAGCCGCACGCTTAATTTTTCATTTTATACCTTATGAAAGCTTTTAAGCTCATGGCTCTATACTCTGAAAATACGCATTATGCAGAAAAAATTTAAAATAACTTAAGCGAGCGGGATTTTATTTAAAAATCGGTCGGATAACGGTATTGACAAATGAGATAAGTATATATATAATACCTCTGTATTTATACGCTGAAACTTGTAAATAAAAAATTTATTTAAAATTTTTTAGGAGATAATCTTTATGGAATATGACATAGAAATTATACGATCGAACAGGAAATTTAAACCTACTCAGACACAGTTGATCGCTTTCAGCTTTTTCGCGATAATCGTGATAGGCGGTCTTCTTCTAACTCTCCCTATTTCATCCAGGAGCCGCGAATGGACTCCGCTGCTGGACGCTTTGTTTACGGCGACGAGCGCGACTTGCGTTACCGGTCTTATCGTCCGCGATACATATCTTCACTGGTCTACCTTCGGGCAAATAGTCATAATCGTGATGATCCAGATAGGCGGACTTGGACTGATGTCCATCATAACCATGTTCTCGGTATTCTTAAAACGCCGCATAAGTCTGCACGAGCGCAAGCTCTTGATGCAGTCGGCCGGAAACACCCGTATAAGCGGTATCGTGCAGATGCTAAAACGCATTATAATCGGCACGTTTATTTTTGAAGGCTGCGGCGCGGTGATTTTAGCGACCAGATTCTGTCCTATAATGGGACTCGGCGAGGGGATATACAACGCCGTCTTCCACTCGGTCTCCGCCTTCTGTAACGCCGGCTTCGACTTGATGGGAAAATACGAGGCGTTCTCGTCGCTTACTCATTTCAAAGACGACGTCGTGGTCAACCTCACGATAATGGGGCTGATAGTCGTCGGCGGTATCGGCTTTCTGGTTTGGAGCGACGTCGTTCAAAAGCGTCTGCATTTTAGCAAATACTCGCTTCATTCAAAGATCGCGCTCTGCACGACCGCGCTTCTGCTCGTCTCGTCTACCATACTGTTTATGATATTTGAAAGAGATACGACTATGGCGGGAGCAAGCTTCGGCCAGAGACTGCTCTACTCGGCGTTTCAAGCCGTAACGCCCAGAACGGCGGGTTTTAACACGATCAGCCAGGCCGATCTGTCCGAAAGCGGCTCGCTGCTTACGACTATCCTGATGCTTATCGGAGGAAATCCGGGCTCGACCGCCGGAGGTATAAAGACCACAACGCTCGCCGTACTGATAGTTTCCATAGTTTCATCGGCGCGCGGAAACTCGTTTGTAACTCTGTTTAAACGCCGCTTTGAGGACGATACGCTAAGACAGGCCGCTTCCGTCGCGACCGTCTACGTCATAGGCGCGACAGCGGCGACGATGATAATATGCGCGCTCGAACCGTTCAATATAAAGAACGTTCTCTTCGAGGTCGCTTCGGCCATAGGCACTGTCGGCATAACTCAGGGAATAACTACGGAGCTTGGACCAATATCGCATATAATACTTATGCTGCTCATGTATTCGGGCCGTATAGGCGGACTGACTCTGATGCTGCTGCTCACCGAAGGCGGAAAACAGGTTCAGACCCGAAGACCGGCGGAGAAGATACTGATCGGCTAAAGTTCGATTATATCTATACGCGCGTATAGATAATTACGTAAATAATATAAAATAACGAAAATTATCCCGTCTTTGTCGGCTCGCGAACAAAGCCGCGGTTATAAAACAATCAAATCGCGGGCAGAAAGGCTATGTGAATCACTATGAAATCTATTCTTGTTATAGGCATGGGCCGTCTCGGCCGAAGTTTTGCAATAAAGATGCTCCAGCTTGGCAACGACGTTATGATCGTCGATATGGACGAACAGGTCATCGATCACCTCGCCCCTATATTCACCGATTCGCAAATAGGAGACTGCCGCCAGGAAGGCGTGCTTCGCTCTCTCGGAGTAAATAACTTCGACATCTGCCTGGTCGCGATAGGCGAAAACTTTCAGGCTTCGCTCGAGATAACCTCTCTGCTTAAGGAGCTCGGCGCGCCGTTCGTCATATCGAAGGCTAAGGACGACCGTCAGGCGAAATTTCTCATGATGATAGGCGCAAACGAAGTCGTCTATCCCGAACGCGAAATAGCCGAGAGACTCGCGATGAGATACAACGCTGAAAATATATTCGACTATATCAAGCTGACGAGCGAATACTCTCTCTACGAGATCCCGGTCGTAAAATCCTGGATCGGGAAAAGCATACTCTCCCTCGATATACGCCAAAAATATAACGTAAATATCATAGGGATAAAGCACAATAATTCGCTGCGTCCAATGCCCAGTGCGAACTACATCTTTAACCAGGACGACCACGTCGTCGTAATGGGTAAATCCAAGGACGTGTTTAAGCTGACGCAGGCCGAATAGACGCCGCCGGATAAACAGCTCCTCGCCGCCATAGACGCATATTAAAATAAAAATCTTACAAAATGCATTATTTTTATGATATTTTATCGGAGTATTGCACAATTTTTACCTATGATTTTTGTATAATAATGTATGTTAATGGTTAAAATAAACAAAAAAATCTAATACTAAAAAAATGTATGGAATTTTTTCAGCTTTTGTTGTATTATATATATGTTAATTTTGTCTATGGCATACAGACTTGGGTAAATTTATTTATATTATCCGTAGTCTTGGCGCTCTTAAACAAAATATATATGTTTGTAAAATAGTAAACAAAATTATATAGGAGGAGTTTTTACAATGAACAAACAGGAACTTATTGCATCTATGACTGAGAAGACCGGTCTTTCTAAAAAAGATACAGAGGCTTCTTTGGCGGCTTTTATTGAGACGGTTGAAGAGACATTATCTAAGGGCGACAAGATCCAGCTTGTTGGTTTCGGCAGCTTTGAGATAAGAGACAGAGCTGCAAGAACGGGCAAAAATCCTTTGACGGGCGAAGAGATGAATATCCCCGCAGCTAAGGTTCCCGCATTCAAACCAGGCAAAGCTTTAAAAGAGAAAGTGAATAAATAATTATAACTTTAAATAATTTAAAGGCGCCAAATAGCGCCTTTTTATTTTGTTTACATAATGAATCTTCTTATAAATAATCGATTTTAAAAAGTAAAATGACACGGCAGATAAAACAAACCGTGTCATTTTCGCATGATTTAATATTTTAAGGCTTTGAGAAAATGTAGCCCTTGCTACCTATTATAATAAACGGTCCGAACGCCGTCTATCGACTCTAAATACCGTACGCGCATGCGTCTCTCTAGCGCCAAGTTCTCCGAATACGCCGCAAATGCGTTATTCTAAGTTAGACCGCGCTTATTTATCGCCTTTATAACAGCCGTGCGCGCGCCGTTAGAATTTCCGCGCGCCAGCGCAATCTATCAATTATCGACTATGGCGAATGAAATCTCGCCTTTCGCCGCAATATCGTCGCCCACATAAGCGCAGACGTCCGCCTTGCCCATGACCGAACGGAACTTTGTCAGCTCGACCTCGAGTCTTAGGGTGTCGCCCGGCGTCACCTGACGCTTAAACTTGAAGTTGTTTATCCCGGTAAATACCGCTATCTTTCCTTTAAACTCAGGCTTTTGAAGTATGACGAAAGCGCCCGTCTGAGCGAGAGCCTCCGCGATCAAAACTCCCGGCATTATAGGTCTTCCCGGAAAATGCCCCTGAAAAAACGGCTCGTTCATGGTCACGTTCTTTATTCCAACGGCTCTTTTGCCCTCTTCAAACTCAACTATCTTATCTATCAATAGGAACGGATACCTATGAGGTATTACTTCCATTATCTGCCGTGCGTCAAACTCCATTTTACGTCCTCCGTTTTTTTCGGTTATAATAAAATTAAATATCAATTAATTTTCCAGTCATTTTAGTTTACCATAACATTACAGTAATTGCAAGAGGAATAACAATAAAATTTTTGAAAAAATTTTTCAAAAAGTGTTGACAAAATGTTTTATTCGTGGTATCATATTCAAGTCGTTGCGATTTGACTATAAAAATCGTCGCTTCCTAAGAATTTAATACGGAGGGGTTCCCGAGTGGCCAAAGGGGGCAGACTGTAAATCTGTTGCATCTTGCTTCGATGGTTCGAATCCATCTCCCTCCACCAAAAGCGATCGCTTTAAGCGGTCGCTTTTTCTTTTATTTTTATTAATTCAGATAATTTTTCTGTTCTTTTCCGATCCCGGCCATCTTCTTCCTCTCTGCGCTCAATCTCCGAATCCCGCTCCTCCCTCCTCCTATGCTTACATTAATATATAAAATACAACAAAAAATCTATTCCAGATATGGAATATTATATTTTTATTTTAAATTTTAAAATTATCTCTACTGTTTGTCATATAATTTTCTATTTAATCTTTTTATTTCAAAAAATAGCTTGCTTTTTAACATCTAAAATGTTATAATGCGAATATAATATTTTTAAATGACGTCGAATATAATTTTACGAAGTTAAAATTACCTACATAAGTTAAAAACTTTTAAAAACATGATTTGGCGTTATTTTTAATTACAACAGGGGTCAATATTTAAAATATTGTTAAATGTATTTACCTGTTGTCAACGTAAAATAATTAATTAATATAACGCGCGGCGCGAAGACGCATTCGCGAGCGACTAACCGGAGAGAGGAGGCGGCTTTTTTAAAATTCAGGCGGAACGCAGCCGGATATCCACATTCTAAATATTATATTTTACATTATATACTATGCCAGGGTCGTTTTACCGAACCCAACTATTATAAAACCACTCTTACGACGATGGCGATATATATGTAAATTTAATAGCTATTTTTAGATGCGGACGCCGGTATGCGCCGCGTTTTTTTAGTTTACGGACATATTCCGATTTTGGAATAGTTCTTAAACAGATCAAAACGCGAATATCAGCGTATAAAAAGGAGGGAAAAAATTGAGTAATCTATCAAAAAACGAATTTAATCAGTCGAGGCTTGACAAATATTATTGAAAACGCCGTCAAGCGTAAAAAATTCGCGGAAGAAAAGGAGGAAAAAGTTATGAGAAGACGAATAACCGCGTTTTTAATTTTGCTGGCGATGATCGTAACGCTTGTGCCGGGTTCGGTATTTGCGGCATATGTTCCGCCAGTGGGAGATAACGTTATAAGGCGACAAGGTAGAATCCCAAATACCGACATCGTGTTTGACGTTTATACCGTTATGGATCCCGATATGGTAGAACCGGATACCTACGAGTACTATTTTTCTATAGACAAAGAACTTGGAACAGGTATCACATCTATTCCCGATTACAACAGCATAGCCGAAACGCCATGGAACAGCACCTACACTTTTGTTAAAAAAATGTACATAGAAGAGGGCATAACCGGAATAGGATCGCACGCTTTTGAAAATATGCTGCTGCTTGAGGATCTGACCATCGCTTCAACTGTGACGTCGATCGGCGAAAACGCGTTTTACAACGACCAGTATATCGTTATGGATAATCTAAATCTATCCGACGTGACGGATCTGGGCGAAAGCGCGTTTTACAACTGCGACCGTATACGCAGCGTAACATTAAGCGACAACCTTGAGGCCATACCGGACAACGTCTTTAACAACTCGGGCGTTCAAACCGTTAATTTCCCGAGCGCTTTAAAGTCAATCGGAGACGGCGCGTTCGCCAACTGTCCGCTCAGTATGAGTTCGATAGATCTTCCCGAGGGATTGGAAACGATCGGCAGAGACGCTTTTAGGCTGAGTCTCGATTCCTCAAACGTAAATCTGAAGAGCGTGACGATCCCGTCCACGGTAACGTCGATCGGAGAAAACGCTTTTTATAACTGCAAAGGTCTCGCGACCGTTGTTGTAAACGGCAGAGACGACGGAAACGGCTCTCTCGTATCGGATCTTACGTATGTAGGGGTTTCGGCTTTCGGCGACGACGTATTCAACGCTTACAGCACGACTAAAGATATAGTTGTCGGCGATAATCTTACCCTTTACGGAGTGTCGGTCGGCGCCGATTTCAGAACGCCGAATCAGACCATATCCGATCTGTTCGTCAACTATGAAAACTGTTATTTGGGAGAAATCACTCCGTTTGTGCGCAACCCCGAAAAAGACCAAGCCGCGACCTGTACTACGTCCGGACTTGAAGCGTATACGTTTACATATAATGAAGTTCCATACGACTTTTTCATTATTATAGACGCTCTTGGGCACGACTGGGGAGAATGGACCGACGTTCCGGCGACTTGCAGCGTTCAAAAACATCAAGAACGTATTTGTCAGAGAGAGGATTGCGGAACCGTTGAAACGCAAAATTACGAAGGCTCCCCGCTCGGACATAACTATCAAGTCTCAAGTATATCCAACGCGGATATATCTCCCGGACAGACGACTACGATAACCTACAGATGCGGCAACGCCGATCAAGGTCTGCACGACGGTCAATTCCAAGCCGATTACAGCATGACTATAACCGGAAAGACGCTGAGCGTTAACACCACGACCCCTATTTCTGAAATTTCTCTCGACGGACTTTCCACAGATGGAACAATTTCCTGGGGCGACGGCGTAGATACAAATCAAACTCTATCCGAAGGCGTTCAATATATAGAAGTTAAATTTACTCCTAACAACAATCAGACGTTCCCGACAGTCAGCGGATATGACGGCGTAAACTTGAGGCTCCGCATCGACGTCGGCAAAACCGCGCTTGATTTCAGCCGCGTATATTTTGAAAATAACAACCGCTACGTCGGTCAGCAAAACGGCGCTTTTGGAATATCCGGCGCCGTCGAGGGCGCGACGCTTACAGGTTACAAGTTTAAGAAGGACGGAGAAGAAACATGGTCTGACACGGTTCCCGAAGAAGATTCCGACGACGACACGGCCGTCTACAGAGTAAGAGCGGTTTACGCATACGATCCAGATATATATCAGGTCGATTCAGGCGATGAATATATTCCAAATCCGCCGGCTTCTCTTGCAGAAGGAGAGAGCGGGACCGTATATATAGAGGGACCTTATACTGTTTCGCTAATGAACTTTAACAACGCCAGCTATCAGGTCTTCGGCTCCCTTACATTTAACGGAACTAACGACAACGTAGAAGGTTCGAATCAAGCGGCGGTCAATCTATCCGGAATAGTATCGGGGTCTAAAGTGACTATTACATATCAAAAGGACGGCGGAGAAGAGCAAGAACAAATAATAGACTCGACCAGCGACGTTAATTTTACCGCGTTTTACGTTAAAGACGCCGGAACTTATACTATAAGTTCTATTTTGCTGGAACGAGAAGGTTATACCGATCTTGAGCTTATAAAAGAAGATCCGATTATTATCAACGTGGCAAAACGGACCGTAACGCCGCCTACGGCGAACGGCAACATGGTCTATACTCCCGGAACTTCCCACGTCGGTATAACGCTTCCGACGGTCGGCTCATATGAAAATATTTATTCGGTCGCTTCGGAAGATTATACCAAATCCGACGCCGGAACCTACGACGTAAACGTAACGCTTATGCATCCCGAAAATTATTGCTGGGATTCGGACGCGTATAGAGACTCGGCCGTCGCTACAGTCTCTTTTACGATCAGCAAAAGAAGACTCGACAGACCCGCGTTCACAAACTATGAATACACTTATTCAGGACAATCGTTTTACAACGTAACTAACCCGACGACCGGTAACTCTAATCACTATACTTATTCATACGACGATACCGGAAACATAACCTCGTCCTTTGGCGACGATACCGCCGAGGCTACGGATTACGGAGTATTCACGATTACAAACTCCGTAAAGACGGACGCCGGAACATATACTTCGACCGCTCAAATCGCCGAAGAACATCAAAAGAATTATTACTGGATCGGCGGCGACGGTTCAAGCTCAGACACGGCGCTGTATACATATAGCCTCGCGGCGGCGAGCGGAACAAAGCCTTCCGGATTAAACGACGGCCAGTGGCGGATCAATCCTTTGCAGATACGTCTTGGCAGCGTTACCGTTAATAACACGACATACACCGGCGCAAGCTTTGACGAAAGTAACTTACAAATAAATATAAGCGAGGACTACGCCGATATACTGGAGGACCGAGCGACGTTTACATACTATAGAAGCCAAAGCGGCGGCGCCGCGATGCAGGAACTCCCGATAGACGCGGATACGTACTATTTCACCGCGACATACCAATTTAAACCAGGCATAAACGCAAACAACTACTCGATTATAGGCGGCGCGACCGTGACGCGCGGAACATTGAGGATAAATCCGGCTCCGCTTACGCTTACGGCTAAAACCGACTCTGTTGAATACGACGGCGACGCTCATACGATCGCCCCCGATTATTCCGGACTGGTAGGTAAGGATCTAAGCTCGGCCGATCCCATCGCGGACGGTATATTCTCGTATAACTATAAAACTTATGTATATACGAGTCCGGACGGAGTCGAAAGCGATCCGTCGCAGATAACCGAAGAAACCAAGTTTGTAAACGCGGGCGTTTATGCAATAACGATCGGTGTAAACAGTAAAAACTACGCGTCCGAAGACGTAACCTGCACGCTTACCATAAATAAGACGACTCAGGGAATAACTCTCAGTCCCGACGAAGCGACAAGCGGCGCGGGGCATTGGAACAGCGAAACAAATACCGTTACCAAGACCTACGGAGACGCTGATTTCAGTATAACCGGACAGGGCGAGAAAGACGCGGGAGCGCGTATTTCATATTCGACCGAAGGAACGGACTACATAACGATCGACAGCGGAAACGGCAACGTTACGATTCTAAAGCCGACCGCCGCGGAAGGTATAACGATAACCGTAACGGCCGAGGCGACGGGCAACGTAGAAGCCGCAAACGCGGCCTATACCCTTATAATCAACAAAGCGGACCCCAACGTAACGCTTGCGGAGCAGCAGATCGCGTACACCGGCGCTCCGGTAACAGGCTACGCTAACGCTTCGGTTACCGGAGTGAGCGGCAAAAATCAGCCGACCGGAGAAGTTACGTATACGTTCTACGATTCTCAGGAAAACGCAGAATCGGGCGGCGAGACCGGTAGAATCGAAACTCCGACGGACATCGGCGACTACTATGTAAGAGCCGACTACCCCGGCGACGAGTACTATAATCCGTCCCACGCGGTATCCAAACTCAGCATAACCGCGCAAAGATTCAGTCCGGCGCCGACGGCCTACAGCGGAGCATACGACGGAGAAACTCACGATCCGGCTACTTTCACGGGCATACCCGATAACGCGCAGCCGACTATAACCTGGATCAAGGCGAACGGCGGCGAGACCGAAACCCCCGCCGCGGATAGCGACAGATGGAGCTCTTCGGTGGCCGGAGTTAAAAACGTATCCGACAGCGGTTCGTATTTCTACAGAATAGAAATAGACAATTATGAGACGGTCGTCGGAAGAGTAGACAACGTAAGCGTATCGCCGAGACCTCTTACAATAACCTCGGAGCCTGTAAAGACCAAGGAATACGACGGAAACAATGCCGCGACGGTCGGCGGCGTCACCGAGGCGGCAGACAGCGGCGCGGTAACGGGCGAGATCGCGGGTATAGACGCGGCCGCGGCATACGCCGACAAGAACGCCGGAGAAAACAAACAATTCACGATAACCTATACTCTGACGACGGGCGAAAACTTTATCCCGGGCAATTACAGCTTCGGCGGTCAGGTCTTAACGGACGCTACGATCGAAGCGGTAACAAACGACGGCGTTATTACCAAAAAATCGGCTGAGATCGCGGGTATCGCGGCCGTGGATCGAGCTTATAACGCGGACGATTCGGTCGTCCTCGGCGGAACTCCGCAGAGCGACGATATTATCGACGGCGATAACGTAACGTTCACCCTCGCCGAGGGCGCCGAAGGAACCATGACGGACGCTAACGCGGGCGCCGGCAAAACCGTTACCGCGAGCTTAGACTCAGTCGTGATCGGCGGGACCGACGCGAACAACTACAGCTTTACGATAGCCGAAACCAGCGTTAATATAGCGAAAGCGGACTCGACTCTTGAGTTTGGTCAGGAGTCTTACAGCCTCGGATATACGGGCGCTCCGATCTTAGAAAGCGAGTATAAGAAAGCCGTCTTAAGCGGCGTAAGCGGCGATAAGCCGACCGGAGAGACGACGTATACTTTCTACGCCGATCCGGACTGTACAAATCAGGTAACGGAAAACGGCGGTATCCCGTCCGCAGTCGGCGTTTACTACGTGAAAGCGGAGTACTCGGGAGATAGCAACTATAACGGCGACGCCGACACGGCGCGGATCGATATAACGGATTCAAGCGAGCTTAGAGTCAACATGACCGGCTATACGGGCGAATACGACGGCGCGGAACACGAGCCCTACGGTTCGCTGAGCGTTACCGGATTAGGCGGTATAGAACCTATCGGTTATGAGATCGGCTATATCAAGAAAGCGGACGCGGACGAGGTTCAGCCCGAAAGCTCGGATCCTCGCTGGAACTCGGAAACTAACGTCAAAGACGTATCCGACGGCGGAGAATACTGGTATAAGGTAACGGCGGTCAACTATCAGCCGGTCGTCGGCTCGATCTCGGTATCGATAACGCCTAAGCCCGTAGAGATAGTTCACGACGCCGTAACAAAACAGTACGACGGGACCGACGCGGCGGCTGTTAATAATATATCCGTCCAGACCGGAGTTACGACCGGCTCGGGCGCTATAGCCGACGAGACGATAAATGCGGCGCTCGGCGAAGGAGCGGCGAAATATAACAGCCCGAACGTAACCGAAGCCGACTCGGTAACCGCGACGTACACTCTGACGGCCGGAGAAAACACAAACCTCGCCAACTACGTATTCAAGGCGCAGGGCGCGGAAGACAATACGGCTCAGGCGGCTGTAAATAACGCAGTAACGCTGACCGAGAACGGCGCTATAACGACGGCGCCGGTAACCGTAACGATCTATACTCAGACCTCGGTATACGATGGAAATAAACCCGACGTCGGCGACGCGGAGACTGAAAATTGGTCTACAACCGACGCCGTTTACTCGCAGGGCGGCGTTAAAGACGATCTCGGTATTTCGTTAGATATCCCGAACGGTTCTATAAACGCCGGAAGTTATACGATCTCGGGCGAATATACCAATACCAACTATACCGTAACGTTCACCGGCGGAGAAAACGCGTATACCATAACCCGCCGTCCGGTAAGTATTCAGATCGGCGACGTAAGCGGCATATACGGAGACGACCCGGATTTGAGAGGAGCCGCGCTGACGGATATAAGCGATACCTCGACTGATCCGGACAGCGGTATCGTTCAGGGCGAAAGCGCCGAAAATCTTGGCGTAAACCTCGGTACGAACGCGGCCGCGGGGCGCCCTATAAGCGGAGATAACGTAAGCTATAAGATCTACGCAGTCGGCGGCGATTCTACCGAGATCGCGGAAGATACGTCCGTCGCTTACGGCAATTACGACGTAGAATTTTCAAACGGAACATATACGATAAACCAAAGACCGATAACCATAACGATAAACGACCATGAAAGCGACTACTTACAGGCTATAGACTCGGGCGTGGCCGCTCCGGTACTAAATACCGACTACAGCGCGGCCTATACGGGCGACTCGGGAAAAACCGCCGTATATGCCGAAGATCGGTTAAACGTAGCTCTTTCTACAGACGCTGAAAACGTTCCGGGGAATCAAAACTCAAACGCCGGAACATACGCGATAAGCGGCCGGGCTTATATCACAAGAGACGGCGGCGACGTCATAGGCAACTACGCCGTGACCTACGCGGGTGAAACTCCGTTCGGCGGAGACGGCGCAAAGGCGACGTACACGATAAACAAGGCCGGACTTGAGATACGCTTTACAAACGGCGATAAGGATCCCGACGGCATACCTATCGCCTACCAGCCTACCTATCAAAACAAGCTTGTTCTTACCAATACCTCAACGGGCGAGGCGGTAGCGGTGCAAAGCGACGTAGCGGCTATAAAAGACGCGGCGTCGTATACCTCAAACAACGAATCTCTCGTTACAAACGACGGCGGCATAATCGTCGGAGACGACGCGTCCGCGACGCTCAATATAACGGCCGGAACCGGAAGCGTGCAAATAAACGTCTCGGTTGCCGAAACAAGCAACTACAAAGCGAGCGGCGAGACCTGGTATATCCTGCGTATAGCGACCGGAGGCGGAGGCATAAGCCTGCAGGTCGATCCTAACGTTCTGACCTATACCGGAGGCGAACAGGCGCTCGTCACGACTTCAAACGTAAGCCCCGAAGGCGTTCGAGTTCAATACAGACTCGGCGAAGACGGAGAATGGCTGGACGAAATCCCCAAAGGCACGGCGGCCGGAAACTACCGCGTATATTATAGGGCGGAACTTGCAGGATACGCTTCAGTCGAGAACTACAGGGATGTAACGATAGCTAAAGCCGACAACCCGGCGCGATTTACCAACAATACCAAGAGTATATCGTACGAGGAAAATCTTACCTACTACGGCGGCGACGCCGCAAGCGGCAATCCGCTTATAGACGTTCCCGACGACTATACCAAAACCGGCGATATTACTTATTCAAGCAATATGCCGAGCGTAGCGTGGGCTGAAGATTTCTCGCACACGCTCTCCATAAGAGGAACCGGAGACGCCGTGATCGCAGCCGTTCTTCCGGAAGACGACAACTATAAACAGACGACCGTAACATATACGCTGCATGTGACCGACGCGGGGACGATAAACTATACCGCGGCCGATCCAAACGTTACCTACGACGGACAGTCTCACAGTCTCGGCATAGACGTTACCGGTCCGAGCGAATACCGTATCTTTTACAAAGACGGCTCGGGCGCGTATACCATTACGGATACGCCGACCTTCACCAATGCGGGAACGTATACGGTAGAGTTTGCGATCAACGCGAACGGCTATAACCAGACGTTTGGTTCGGGAACCGTTACCATAGCGAAAAAAGAGATCGACGCCGACATGTTCAGCTCGAGCATAGGCGCGGCCTACACCTATATCGGTTCTCCGATAGAACCGCCGGTTACCGTAACCTATAACGGAATGGCGCTGACGATGGGCGAAGACGCCGACTATACCGTAGAATACGGAACCAACACCGACGCCGGACAAAACGCGGGCTCGGTCGCCGTTAAGGCCGTCGAAGGAGATAATAAGAACTATACCGGCGAAGCTACGGTATTCTTCGATATAAATCCGATAAACGCCAACTACATGACCGCGACGCTGAACAGATACCACGGCGTATACGGCGACGAAAATACCAACAACGCGACCGTGACCGTCAAATTCGGCGAAAACACCCTAAACTTAGGCTCCGATTACACTTTGTCGTGTAAGGAAGCGGGCGCGCCCGGACATGAAAATTGCAGCATAGACGGAAATACGGTTACATTCGGTTCGGTCGGAGCGCATACAATTATCGTTACCGGAGCGGGCAACTATACAAACTCGGAGACCGAGCTCGTATTCTATCTCCTGCCGGCTTCAAGCGACAACGGTCTGAGCCTTACGTTAAACGGCGATCCGTCGCCTAAGATTACAACCTACGGCGATGAAATAACCGGCGAGATCGAAGTAACTACAGACGATAACGCCCATATTACTTCAGACCATTACGATCTGACCTACGAATACAAATCAAATACCGGATCGGGCGACATACCTGCGGGAACGATATTTACGGACATGAGCTTGCTGAGAGAAAGCGGGTTATATGTAATAACCGCTACCGCTAAAGGAAGCTACGCCGGTTCGGGAACGTTCGTAGTACTGATACAAAAACGCGATCTAAACGACGCCGAAGTTACCGTTACAGATATATCCGACCTCGTATACGACGGAAGCGAGCAGAAGCCAGGAGTTACCGTCTCTTACAGCGGCGCAAACGGCGCGGCGCTTACGGACGGCGACTATACGATAGATTACAGGAATAACGTTAACGCGGCTGATAAGACTTCGCAGAACCCGCCGCAGGCTATAATTTCCGCTAGCGAGAGCTCAAATAATTTCACAGGGATAAGACAAACGGCGTTTACCATCCGGCCGAAGTCGATCGAGGACGAGGACGAATTTACAATAGACGATATCCCCGACCAAGTCTATACCGGAAATCCGCTGACTCCGACGGTCACGCTCAGAGAAAACGGGACCGCGCTCGGCGGCGGAGATTATAAAGTAGAGTACGATAACAACGTAAACGACGGAACGGCGAATATAACGATCACAGGACAGGGCAACTACACGGGAACGAGAACCGCGGAGTTTGAAATAACCAGAGCCGAGGGCATAAACGTCGTTATAACGCCGAACGACCTCGAATATACCGGCGCCGAACAGAAATTGTTCGATCCGGAGGACGTCACGGTAACTCCCGGAGACGCGGCAGTCTCGTACAGTCTTGAGGAAAACGGAACGTATACCTCCGAGATACCGAGCGGGACCGACGCCGACGTATACAGGGTTTATTATAAAGCCGAACTGAACGGCTACGCGACCGCGTCCGGATATGTAGACGCCGAGATCAAGCAGGCGGATATCGAAGGCGGATTCGCGGAAGATACGATCGAGTATAACTTTGCAAGCGGCTTAAGCTACGACGGCGATACGTTAAACAAACTAAGCGTTTCGGCAAACTTCAAAGGAAAGATCGAATATATAAGCTCTAACCCGTTTGTCGCAAGCGTAGACGACATAAACGAACACAAACTCACAATACGAAACAACGGAACGACCGTTATAACCGCAAGAGCGTCCGGAGATGCGAACTACAGGGATAAAGATTTCACCTATACGCTAAACATAGGAACGGCCGGCGTAGATTATAACTCTTCGGGCTATGAAGGAGTATACGACGGGCGGCCGCACGGCATAACCCTCGATATAACGACTCCGGAAAGCGGATACTCGGTCGCGTACAATACAGTAGACGACGGTACATATCCGCTTGAAACTGCTCCGTTATTTACGGACGCCGGCGACTACGACGTATACTACCGTATAACCGCCGACGGATACCGGACGTCAACCGGAAGCGAAGAAGTAAATATTTCCAAGAAACCGATAACCGCCGATATGTTCAGCGAAAGCGTGAACGATTCTTACTCTTATACGGGTTCTAAGATAGAGCCGAACGTCGTGGTCGCATATAACGGCGCGGTTCTTACGACGGACGATTACGAGATAATATACGGAGAGAACACAAACGCGGGAGAAGACGCCGGAACGGTAACCGTAAGGGCTAAGGATACTTCGGTCAACTATACCGGCGAAGCTGCCGTAACTTTCGATATAACAGCTTATTCGATGAATTCGCTCGCGGCGAGCCTCGACCGCTACTTTGGCGTATACGGCGACGAGGACACAAATAACGCTACCGCGACGGTTTATTTCGGAGACGTTATTCTCGAAGCCGGAAAGGACTACGACGTTTCAGTTACCAACCCAAGCGGCGCGGTCATAGACGGAAACAGGATCGCGTTCAGCGAGGTAGGTTCGTACTCGATCGCAATAACCGCGAAGGGCAATTATTTGGGAGAGATAAACCTCGCCTATACGTTATTGCCGGCGGCGAGCGAGAACGGGCTTAGGGTTACGATAGACGGCTCGTCCAGACTCGTTACTACCTACGGCGACGCTATAGACGAAACGATAAACGTTCAAACTCAAGACGGAGTAGCTCTTACGGAGACAGCCGACTACGACCTGACCTACGAGTATATTTCGAACGACGGCGAGAACGACGCAGACGCGGGAACCGCTTTCAGTATGGACGTTTTGGGCGACGCGGGTATGTATATCGTAACGGCGGCGGCTAAGGGCGGCTATACTGGTTCCGGGACCTTCATATTCCTGATACAAAAACGGGATATGAACACTGTCGATACCTCGGAAATATCCGACGTTATCTATAACAGGAGCGAGCAGAAACCAGAAGTTACCGCTTCATATACCGGTTCAAACGGCGCGGCGCTTACGGACGGCGACTACTCGATAAGCTACCAAAACAACGTAAACGCCGGAACCGCTCAAGCGATACTTACGGCGAACGCGGACAGCAACAACTTTATGGGCGTTAAAACGGCGGCGTTCTCCATTCAGCCTAAATCCGTATCGGGCTTCTCAGTCTCGGATATACCGGATCAGATACACACGGGCGAGGCGATTACGCCGCGGCTTACCGTGACCGATCCCGACGGAGATTACGTTCTAAACGCTTCGGAATATACCGCGGAGTATGCGAACAATATCGATATAGGCGAAGCGAACGTTAAGATAACCGGATTGGGCAACTACAAGGATTCAATAGATAACGTTACGTTTAACATTATAGCGTCCTCCAGCGTATTTGACCTGACGATCCAAAACACGAGCTGGGTATACGATCCCGCGCTTAACGCCGGAGATATAACCGTAACGTATAACGGCTCGGAAATAGCGATAGGCTCAGATTACAAACTGTCCATCTCCAAAAACGGCGGCGAGGCTGTCGAATATATGGATTTGGACGACGCGAGGGCGGCGATGACCGACCCCGGAACGTATACCGCGACCGCGATCGGTATAAACGGATACGCTTCGGCCCCGACTGACACCGAAACCGTAACGATCGAAAAGATCCAGCCGGTAATCGATATTACTTCAACGCCTTCAAGCCTTATCGGCGGCGGCAAGATAACGATAACCGTAACGGCTCAAAACCTGCCGGAAGGAACGGCGCTTGAAGAGCTTGGCGTAATCAAGAACGGCGAAGCTATGGAGCCTCTGGCTCTTACCGAAACAGATACCGGATATATCGCCGAGCTCGATACTCCAAACGAGAACGCCGAGTATCTGTTCAGCATATCGGTTCAGGGCGACGAATACTATAACGAAGCGTCGGCAGAGACCGCGGCGGTAGTGACCGAACGCACAAACGGAGCGTTCGACCTTACGGTTGAAAAAACATCTTGGATATACGATGGAAAGGCTAACGCCGGAAGCATAAGCGTAACTTACGAAGGCGGAGAGATAGTCATAAATACCGACTACGCGCTGACCGTTTCAAAAGACGGCGGAGAGGCGACGGAGTATGACTCTCTCGAAGACGCGGTAAATTCTATGATCGAGCCCGGAGTCTACGCCGTGACCGCGACCGGAATAAACGGTTATCAAGGCGCGAGCATGACGGACAGCGAGACGGTTACGATAGATAAGATCCAGCCCGTTATAGAAATTACGGCTAACCCGACCTCGCTCAGCGGCAGCGGCAATATAACGCTTACCGTTACGGTTTCCAACATGCCGGACGACGCCTCGATAACCGAGCTTAAGACTACCAAAAACGGCGAAGAATCCGAGTCTATAGCTCTAACGGAGGCGGACGGCGTATATACCGCCGTATTTGAAGCTCCAAACCAGAACGCCGAATACGTATTCAGCTACGCGTTTGAAGGCGACGAACACTATAAAGCCGCGTCAGCCGAGGAAACCGTAGTTACGGCTCAACGCACCTCGAGCTCTTCCGGAGGCGGCGGCTGGAGCGGCGGAAACTGGGGAAGCGGCGGCGGTTCTTCTACCGCTACCCCCGAACCGACGATACGAAACCACGACCCGTATATCATAGGATATGAAGACGGAACCTTTATGCCCGAGGGCAATATCACCCGCGCCGAAGCGGCGATGATGTTCGCGAGAATATTGGCTGGCGACGAAGGGATCCCGACGGACCTCGTCACATCTTTCGTCGATGTTCAGGACGGCGAGTGGTATTACGACGCGGTTACCTATCTGCAATCGTACAATATACTCGAAGGCCGCGGAGAGAACAGGTTCGAACCGGACGACAACATCACCCGCGCCGAATTCGTCACAATATGCACAAGATTCGACGCCTATACGGCAGTAGACACTATTAACGAATTCGGCGACGTAACGGCGAACCACTGGGCTTACGCCTACATCAACTACGCGGTGCACGAAAAATGGATAACCGGATATGAGGACGGATCTTTCAGACCGGATAATAACATCACCCGCGCGGAGGCCGTAAGAGTCGTAAACAACGTTTTAGGCCGATCGGCGGACGAGGAATACATCGACGAAAACGCTGCGGATATGGATATATTCCCGGATATAACAACCGCGCATTGGGCGTACTACGACATAATTGAAGCGGCTATCGCCCACGATTTCATAGCGTCCGATTCGGCCGAGGAATGGCAAAAAACAGCTAAGGCGGATCAGTCCGACGCGGCCGACGAATAAACCGGCGGCGCGCGGAAACAAAGAACTGCATATCAAAAACGTTTAATAAATAAACCGCGCAAGGCGGCGCTCCGTACCGGGGCGCCGTATTTTTATTCTATACGGCGGCGTTTTTCTATTGAAACGCAATTAATAATATCATAATTACAGTAATTTTCAGCTTATAAACAGTAGCGTTTGTCTTTTAAAATATTGAAAATATTATACTTATATGCTAAAATATTCTTATAAAATTAAGATATATTGTGCAAAGTAACTTAAATTACTCTTCAGCGCAAATATATGGACATTAATTTATATTCAAAATTTCTGTAATGGGAGAGCTTATCATGAAAAAAATCTTATCGATTGCATTAGCCGTAATCATAACGATCTCTTCGCAGCTTTTTATCGCGGTATCGGCAAATCAAACCGTCGATGAAAATACGGCGGATCTCAGTTCGGACGAAACGGCTCTGCTCGCGTTTCCGGGCGCGGAAGGCGGCGGAAAATATACCAAGGGCGCGAGAGGGGTACTGGATAACGATCCGAATTCAAACGACCCGACAACGCTCGAGGTGTACCATGTGACCAATCTAAACAGCGAGGGCGAAGGCTCGCTTACCGACGCGGTCAGCCGTCAGGGCAGACTGATCGTATTCGACGTGGGCGGCGTAATAGACCTGCCGTCTACGCTCAGGATCGAGAACGACAATATAACCATACTCGGTCAGACGGCGCCCGGCGACGGCATAACGATAACCGGCGGCGACGTACAGATAGCCGACGGCGTGTCGAACGTAATAATCCGCTATCTGCGCATACGTCCGACCAACAAGAACGGTCAGGAAGTGGACGGTATCGGCGGAAAATACAACACAGACATCATAATCGACCACTGCTCGACCAGCTGGTGCGTAGACGAAGCGCTCACTCTGTACGCCGGAGACCAGGAAAAGGGCGAAGCCGGACACAGGCTCACGGTCCAGAACACAATAACTTCCGAGAGTATGAGAATGTCCGGGCACTTTAAGGGCGCGCACGGCTACGGCGGTATCATAGGCGGCACGAACGCGACTTACTACCGCAACTTGTTCGCGCATCACGACAGCCGCTCGCCGAGACTCGACAGGGCGCTCCAAAAGACCGACTTCAGAAACAATATAGTCTACAACTGGGGCGTTACCAACTCTGCCTACGGCGGAGAGGCGGCGTCGCGTCACGGCGATATAAAGACTCCTTCGCTCGTCAACTATTCGAACAACTACTATAAGTACGGTCCTAGCACGCAAACTGGCAAGCGCTACAGGATATTCGATTTTAAAGATCAATCTTACGAGGATTCAGACGGAACAGTATACAAGAGCCGGTTCTACATGACCGACAACTACGTATACGGAAGCTCTGCGGTCACTGATAATAACTGGGCGAGCGCGGGCGCCAACGAAGGCTCCGAGGCTCAGCGCGTAAACGAACCGTTCTCGCTTGGCGACGACATATACTCAGACCTGAACCTCACGTCTATCCTGCCGGGCGCGGACGTCATGGACAGCGTTCTGACCACAGTAGGAGCCACGCTGCCGAAGCGCGACGCTACCGACGCGAGAGTAGTGGCGGACGTTAAGAACCAGACCGGAAGGATAATCAACAACGAAGAAGAAGTAGGCGGAATAATAGGTTTTGAGGAGACCCACAAAGCGTTCGTCATTCCCGAGGACTGGAAATCGGCCAACGGAATGCCTCAAGACGCCGGCGAAGGCGATATAATCGAAAACGGCAAAAACGCCGGTTATACCTGGATAGAGGCTTACGTAAACGATTGGACGGACGCTCAGAGCGCGCCTACCAATCCCGATATAACCGTACTCAGCCCGGCCATAGCCTCGATAAACAGCACGGTAAACGGACAGACCGTAAACAACGGCAACTGGACGGTAATAAAAGATAACCAGACGCTTAGCTATAAAGCCAACGCTGCGCCCGTAGGCGATACTTCGGTGACCAAGATGGAACTCTACGACGACGAGAAACTGATAAAGACGTACGAAGGCGCGGCGGCTATAGACGACAGCCTCAGTCTCGATATAGGAACTCACTATCTCTCCTGCGTCGCGTATAACGACAAGGGCGAGAGTACGCGCAGTACGACCTCGATCGTATACGTAAACGGTTCTACCGCTCCGGAGGGCTGGACGCAGAGACAGATTGGCTCGCCGACATTCTCAGGCAAGGGCTATACCTCCTACGACGCCGAGACCGGAATATACACTATGGGCGGCAGCGGTAAGATAGGCGGAACGGCGGATAAGTTCGACTTTATGTATAAGGAAATTTCCGGCGATTTCGATATATCTATCAAGCTCGAAAGTATCCCGGCTAACGAGAACGGACCGGCGTTCGGGCTTATGGTCAGAGAGACATTGGACGCAAATTCAAGAATGGCGGCGCTTGTGGACGGGTGGCTCAAATACGGGCGCAATCAAAGGATCGTAGCGCGTACCAAGAAAGGTTCTAATATAGCGACCGATCCGGATAGCAGTAACGGTACCGATAATAAGATCGGCATATTTATGAAAGACTCGAGCGGAAACATAGTCTCGGGCAACGTAATGGGCGAGAGCAAATACGACACGAGCCCGGGCGGCTCCTGCGAACCCGGAAACTATTTAAGGATCCAGAGAAGCGGCGACAAGCTTATATTCTCGGTATCTGACAGCGGTACGGATTGGACCGACAATATCCGTCAGCCGTATACCATGACGATGAGCGGACTCGCCGACACTCTGTATGTTGGAGTAGCTATAGACGCTCATCAGGGTCAGTCCGACGCGTCGCCCAAAGGCTATTACTCGATGGCGCAGTACAGCGCGCTCACGCTCGACGACCAGGCGAATATAGAAGAGCCCGTCGTAAAACCGACTCCCGAGCCGGGTATAAAATATCCGTTCCCGGTATATCCGGGCTGGAAAGTCGGTCAGGTAAGCGCGGACGCTAACGACGGCGACGCAGAACAGATAGAATATGAAGGCAAGACCTCGCTTCACATTTTAAGCAGAAACGTATACAAGACGTTGGACAATGAGATAAACTCCGGAAAAGTCATCTTCAGTACGGATCTGTATTTAGACCCGGACGATAAGAACGGGTTTAGGATATACCTTGAAAACGAGAACGCCGAAGATTATCAGGACAGCTCTAACGCTTTGGGCGGAATTATAGCGGAGGTCCTAAACTCCTCAAACGGCTCTCTCTGCGCGGGTCCTAACCTCGGAAACTCGACCGGGATATATAACTTCGGTTCCGGTCAGCCCGGCTGGGTGAATATAGAGATAGGTATAGACTACTCAAAAGACAGCTCCGCGAGCGACTTTATAACGTTAAAGGTAAAGGACGCTCAGGGCGCCGAACTTGTAAATACGTCCATGCCCGCGATCTCGGGAGTAGACGCGTCGCTCAAACAGATAAGACTGGTCGCAAGAAGCGTAGAGCCGTACTTTGCGAATATGTCGATAAGGCCGTATGTCGAGGACGAGATAGAAGTCGTCTCGGTCGGCGAGATAACCGACGGCGCGGCCGTGATAACGCTCAGGAACCTGACCGATTCGGAGAAGAAAGTCAACATTTTCACGGCGCAGTACGGATCGGATAGCGATATGCTGGCCTCGGCCGACAGCGTAACCGATACGATAGCCGCTGGCGCTGAAAAACAGATAACCCTGACCGGCCTCGCAAACGGAACAAAAGCGTTTATCTGGAACGATGATTATTCGCCCTACTGCGACCCGGTAGAATTTACCGAAAGCGCAAATTAACGGCCGTATAAAATTATATATTATTATCCCCGGCTCAGGTCGGGGATTTTTTTATTAAAATACGTATAAAGGTATATCATTTTTATGAAATAAGCGCTATAATGAAATAATATAATATAGCCGCTATGGAGAAAAACGATATGAAAGAAAACGAACAAAAAAGGGCCGCTAAAGAATTTGCGGCGTATTGGAAAGACAAAGGCTACGAGAAAGGCGAGAGCCAAGCGTTTTGGTTGTCGTTTCTGCGGATCCTCGGGGTGGACGAGCCGGAAAAATTTATTACGTTCGAGGATAAGGTAATGCTCGACCACACGAGTTTTATCGACGGAAAGATACCGTCCACGCACGTTCTCATCGAACAGAAAAGTAAAAATAAGGATTTGCGGAAGGCTATCGTACAATCTGACGGATCGCTGCTTACTCCATTTCAACAGGCAAAACGCTACAGCGCCGAACTCCCATATTCCGAACGTCCTCGCTGGATCGTGACCTGTAATTTTCAGGAGTTTTTGATATACGATATGGAGAAACCTACCGGAGAACCTGAGAGCATCCTGCTTAAAGATCTGCCGAAAGAATATTACAGATTTAAATTCATTGTTGAAACCGGAAGCGAGCTTTTAAAACGGGAAAAAGAAGTATCTATACAAGCCGGGGAAATTGTAGGGATCCTGTACGATAAATTACTTGAACAATATATAGATCCGGACGACGAATCTTTAAAAAGTCTCAACGCGCTTTGCGTCCGTCTGGTTTTTTGCCTGTACGCCGAGGACGCGGATATTTTCGGAAAACATCTATTGTTTCACGATTACCTAAAAGATACGCCCGCAAGGGGCGTCAGGGAAGCGCTGATAAAGCTTTTTAAAATTCTCGATACCCCGGAAGATAAGAGGGATAAATACTTAGCTAAGGACGACCCTATCTTAGCGTCCTTTCCTTACGTCAACGGAGGTCTGTTCGCGGACGAGAATATAGAGATACCCCCGTTTACTGAAGAACTTAAAGACCTGCTTCTTAAAAAAGCAAGCGAGGATTTCGACTGGAGCGGAATATCGCCCACCATCTTCGGCGCCGTGTTCGAGAGCACGCTGAACCCCGAAACAAGAAGGAACGGAGGTATGCATTACACCTCGATCGAGAATATACACAAGGTCATAGATCCTCTGTTTTTGGACGATCTGAAGGCGGAGCTTGATAAAATTATCGAATTGAAAGTATTTAATACGAAAAAGGAAAGGATCAAGGATTATATAGAAAAGCTATCGCGGCTGAAATTTTTGGATCCCGCCTGCGGAAGCGGTAACTTTTTGACCGAGACGTATATTTCGCTCAGACGCTTGGAAAACAGAGCTTTAGAAGAACTGTACAAAGAACAAGTGGCTATGGGGGAGACGACTCCAATCAAGGTATCCATAGGACAGTTTTACGGGATCGAGATAAACGACTTCGCGGTGACAGTCGCCAAAACGGCGCTTTGGATCGCCGAAAGTCAGACTATGAAGGATACGATAAAAATTTTACATATGAATCTTGATTTTCTGCCGCTTAGATCGTACGCGAATATTATCGAGGGCAACGCGCTGAGAATAGACTGGAAAGAACTAACAAACGATTCAAATAAAAATACCCCCCCCCGATATGAAAATTCGTACAGCATAAATTATATAATGGGGAATCCGCCGTTTGT
>CAJFTO010000018.1 GCA_904419955.1 Candidatus Roslinia caecavium
CAACGGCATCTCGATGGAAAACCTGAATTCAGTCATGAACGGTTTTTCAAAGAGCAGTAATACGCATATAATAGTCACGGACGCAAACGGAGAGATATTGGTCAATACAAGCGACAGCGGGTATCTCAGTTCCAACAAGAGTTCTATTTCGAGCGAGTACCTAAAAGACGTGCTCGGCGGGAAAATGACCTCGGTGGTCGGTTCGTTCGGCGGTCTGTTCAACGAGACGATGTTCACTTTAGAGGTTCCTATAACCAACAGCGAGATAGGAGACGCCGTGCTCGGCTCGGTCTTGATATCGACGCCTGTGCCGGAGCGGCAAAAAATGCTGATGGAGCTGTTTAAGATATTGATTTTCTCGGTCGTTGTTGTTATAATAGTGTCGTTTGTGATGTCTTATATGCTGTCCAAGATGCTATCCAACCCGATCAACCGTATCGGCAAGACGGCGAACGAATTCGCCTCCGGAAAGCTGGGATCGAGGGTCGAGCTGTCCGACAGCGACGAGAACGTCAAGGAGATAACCGACTTGGCGGATACGTTCAACAATATGGCGTCTGAGTTGGAGAAGTCGGAGAATATACGCGACAGCTTTATATCCGACGTATCTCACGAGCTGAGGACGCCGATGACTACTATAGGCGGATTCGTGGACGGTATCTTAGACGACACCATCCCGCCCGAAAAACAGAAGTACTATCTTCAGATAGTCCGCGACGAGGTGACGAGACTTTCGAGGCTTGTCAATACATTTTTGGACTTGACCAGAATAAAGTCCGATAAGCTTGAACTGAATATTTCAAGCTTCGATATAAACGAGGTGGTGCGCCTTTTGATAATAGGCGTCAGCCCCAAACTCGAAGAAAAGAATATAAACGTCGATCTCGAGTTCGAGACCGATAAATGTTACGTTAAAGCCGACGAGGATAAGATCAAGATGGCGCTTACAAATCTTATCGACAACGCGATAAAGTTCACCTACCCCGGCGGGGATATAACGATAAAGACCGCGCCCAAGGGCGGCGAGATATTCGTTTCCGTGAAGAACGACGGCGTGGGTATTCCCGAGGACGAGCAGAAGATGATCTTCGAAAGGCTCTATAAGGTGGACAAATCGAGAGGCGTTAACAAGGAAGGCACGGGAATAGGTCTGCATATAGTTAAGGGGATGCTCGCCGCGCACCATAAGGAGATCAAGGTGAGAAGCGTGGAGGGCGAGTACGCGGAATTCTATTTTACGCTCGACAAGGGCAAACCTGAAAGAGGTAAAAAGCCGACCCCATAATCCGCAAATCGGGTTTTGGTTTGACTTAGGCGTATAAGCCGGGCGATCGCGGCTAAAATATCTGCGGAAGGCGTTCGTCTTCCGCAAAGTCATGTCTTATGAGAAAAATATATCAATTTAATATAAATAATTACACACGCATAACTTACGGAGGGTTATAATGAAGAAGAGCAGAAGGTATTTGGAAAAGCTTGTTGAAGCGGCTGAAAGGGAGATCGAAAAGAACCGCGAATTTTATACCGAGGGCAATATTTTGGCGCTCGAATATATGATAAACGAGGCGGTAAAGGCGCTCGAGGGAGAGGGAACTATCCCGTTTGTCCGCTCGCGCGAGTGCGTAAGTTCGGCCGAGACCGACCCGATCAGTTTCGCGACCAAGCGCTACACCATGGTCGGCAGCTACGATATGCACGAGTACGGACTCGAGACCTCGTTTAAATGGTTCAAGGGCACGCATATAATGAACAGGCTTGACGAGACGCTCGCTCTCGCGCTGGAGCGGTGCAAGAAGATATGCGCCACCCCGACCGACGGAAGCGTCGGGAGCCTCGATCCCAAGCGGGTCGAGGACGTTAAACAGGCGATCGAGAACACCAAAGACAAACAGGGCGAGGAACTTGGCAAGGCGACCGTGAAGCTTTTGAACGCTATAAGAAGCGCGCGGCTGTCTAAGAAACTCAGAAGCGATTATGAGAAAAATTTCAACCTGTTTATGAGCGAGGACGAGACGGAACAATTTATAGAGAGGGTCGAGAGCGACCCCGTTTTAAGAGGCGAGCTGGATAAGATAAAAGGCTTTTCCGACACGTTTACGCCGGAGCAGATCGAAGCTACCAAACTGATGATGGTAAAGGATATCGACTACGAAAGAGTCAACAAGGATTTCTACGTGTGGAGAAGTACCGAGAAAGTGGTCACGTTCATGTCGCCGGAGAAGGCCGAGTACGCGCGCATCCGTTTCGTTCTGCCGCCGTCCGAGAACGAGGAGAGCGGCATAGGCCACGTCTGGATCGATAACCTGAGCGTATTCCCGTCGGAAGGCCGGGATTGGGACATCAAAAACGGCGGCTTTGAAGAAGGCGACGAGCTCCCGTATCACTGGACGCCGGTAGCCGTCGAGGGCGAGCCGGTCATGCGCTGGGAGGATAAATACCCGTTCTGCGGCAGTCAAAAGAGATCGATATATATCGAAAACCCGACCGTAGAGGACAGCGGAGCGTGGGTATACGACGAGGATATCCCGATCGACGGCGGAGTCAACAACACCTTGTTCTTCGACGCGAAACTGGACGGGAAAGGCTATCAGGGACTGAGGTTCGAGATAGAATTTTTAGATAAAGATAAGAAAAACGTAGGCGGCTTTACGCATTTCTTCAACAAAAAGGCCGTGGCGGCCGCGGGACAGTTCCTATTGACGTGTCAGGCCGACGCGATAATGTATATGTTTACCAAAGAGCGCAAATACGCGCTTAAGGCGAAACAGCAGATACTCTACATATTGAACGATTTCTGTCAGGGCATAGAGCATTGGCTGATTTTCGACGAGAGACCGGAGGGCTCGGACGCGTACGGCGCGGTGCAGGGCGGAAGAGTGCTCTGCTCGATAATGAGCGCGTATAATCTCATCAAAGGCGCCGAGGCGTTCAGCCTCAGAGAACGCCATAAAATGATGGAGCTTTTGGAATATTTCCTGCCGTACATGCTCGACCTGCGCGACAGGACTGAGCTGAGCGAGAGCGATATGCAGTCGTATGCGGGCAACTGGCAGACGGATATGGCGGCCGGAGTATTGTTTACGGTATTCGCTATGCCGGAGATGGAGCTCGCCGCATGCTGGCGAGAGATCGCGCTCAAATTCCTGCGCAGTCAGCTAAGAGTAAACGTCGGCGCGGACGGTTCCTGGCCGGAATCTATAAGGTATCACTTCGCGTCGCTGACCCGGTTCGCGGTTGTCGCGAAAGTCGTTAAAAACTGTACCGGCGAGGATTGGATGAAAGACGAATGCATAGGTAAGATGTTCCGCTACAGCATCTATATGCAGACGCCGGCATATGAAATGTTCGATAACAGAATATCCACAATACCGTTTGGGGATCACCATCTGGACAGCGGCGAATGCTACGCGCCGCTCGGCATATACTGCGCGGATATCGCGGAGTTCGACCCGAAGCTCGGCGATATGATGTACTATACCTGGGAGAAAGCCGGAAAGCCTATGGGACATTACTGGGGCGAGGCGATCGCGTTCGAGAACCTTTTAGGGCCCGGAAGTTCTTATGTTCCCAGCGGCGCCGAGAGACCTAAGCTGACCTCGACCGGGGAATTTAAGGACTCCGGTATATACGTATTCCGCAATAACTACGGCGTCGCCGGCAAGGAGAGCATGTTTGCGATGATGGCGCCGTATAAGAAGATAGGGCACGGACACTACGACGAGGGATCTTTTGTGATATACAAGGACAACGTCTTGGTGGTAAACGACCCGGGAATAGAGGGGTATTTTGACAGTACTAAGGACTGGTACGTCAGCTCCACGGCGCACGGCTGTCTGATGTTCGAGCGCCGCGGCGGCAAGAAGACGAATCCGGATCCGTTCTCGATCAATTTGGAGAAGACCGAATACAGCGCGGTACGGGGCTGGAACGACACGCCGAGAACTACGGAGGTAACCGAGTTCAAGACTTCGGACGAGCTGGACGAGATGACCGTCAGGATTGAGAATATCGAAGGCGGGACGCATACGAGAAACGTAAAATATTATAAGAAAGACGACGTATATCTGATACGCGACACCGTCGAGGATTTCGACGGCCGGATAAGGTTCAGCCTGCCGACCGCGATGAAGGAATGCGAGATCGACGGGAACGCGGTTCGCTGCAAGGGCTACTACGACGTGGATATGGACGTGTATTTCCTGGGCGGAGGAGAGCCGGATATCAAGGTAGACAAGGGTAGATCGCTGAAGAATTTCCCCTGCGAGGGAACGCCGATGACCAACATAATAAGAGCGGTCGCGGACGCCAAGGACGGCTTTACGACCCTGATATATCCCAAGAACAGGAACGCCGCCGAGGTCGATGTGTCGGTATACGGGGTATAGGCCGAATAAAACGCGCTTAAATCAAGTTGTTATTGAAATCGGGAGCGGATATTTATACCGCTCCTTTTTCTATGTCCGACCGTTATTAAATAACGGCGGCGTTTCGCTTTGCTGGAGATATAATTCGGTTCACCAAATCCGTACTTTTTCATAGATTGGTAGTACAGAGGTGTTTGAATTGAACAAATTATTGACTTTTTCATTTATAGGCGGAGACCTGAGACAGCTTCGCGTTATGACCTCTCTTGCGGAGGATGGATATAGAGTAAAAGTTTTCGGATTTTCCGGGGATCGGATCGGCGAGACTTCGGATATATACCTCGCGCGCGATCTGGAGGATTGTTTGACCGGAGCGGATATAGTAGTCTTTCCGGTTCCCTACAGCGACGGCGGGGAATGCGTAAACGCGCCGTTTTCGGATACCCCTATATTCGTGTCCGAAGTCGTCAGAAAGATGAACGACGAGCAGATATTGCTTGCGGGCAGGATAGATGCGCGCCTTGAAACGATAACCGAGCTGTATAACGTCCATGCGATAGATTATATGGAGAGGGAAGAGCTCGCCGTATTGAACGCGATCCCGACCGCCGAAGGAGCGATAGAGATAGCTATTTCGGAGACTCCGTTTACTATCCACGGCGCTCCGTGTCTTGTGATAGGCTACGGACGCATAGGCAAGGTTCTTTGCAGATCGCTGGCGGGAATGGGCGCCGACGTCTGCGCCGCCGCGAGAAAGTATGGCGATCTTGCGTGGATCAAGGCCAATTCGCTTAGGGGTATCCGTATAAAAGACCTTGGCGAGAATATCGGAAAATTCAGGCTCATATTCAATACCGCTCCGGCGCCGATACTGGATTTTAAAACGCTTTCAAAGGTCAGAGACGACTGCCTGATCATAGACCTCGCCTCAAGGCCGGGCGGCGTGGATTTTGAATCCGCTAAGGAGCTGGGCAAAAAAGTCGTTTGGGCGCTCTCGCTCCCCGGAAAGGTCGCGCCGGAAGGAGCCGGAGACATCATGAAGGACGCCGTCTTAAATATACTCGAGGAGTTGGGGGTGTGAGAATGGACGGTAAGATAAAACTGGGCTTTGCGCTCACCGGATCGTACTGTACCTTTTCAAAGGTCCTGCCGCAGATCGAAACGCTTATCGAGCGGGGAATGGAGGTCTTTCCCATAATGTCCGAAAACGCGGCGGCGACGGATACGAGGTTTGGGAGCGCCGCGGAATACAAGAGCAAGATCGAGGCGATAACCGGCAAGAGCCCGATAACCACGATCGCCGAGGCGGAGCCGATAGGGCCTAAAAAGGCGCTGGACATTCTGGTAATAGCTCCTTGCACGGGAAATACGCTGGCGAAGCTGGCGAACGGGATAGCGGATACGACAGTTACGATGGCGGCGAAATCCCATTTGAGAAACAACCGTCCGGTGGCGATAGCGGTGTCGTCAAACGACGGTCTGGGCGCGAACGCCAGAAATATCGGCGTACTGCTGGGCAGAAAGCACATATATATGGTTCCGTTCGGACAGGACGACTGCATAAAAAAGGAAAACTCGCTGGTTGCGGATTTTACCCGGATACCTCAGACCGTGGAGGCGGCTTTAGAGGGAAAGCAGTTACAGCCGCTGCTTCTTTAGAGAACGCTAATGCGGCAAAAGAGCGCGATTTAATTAAATATAGGAGAGCTTTGCGGAAACGGTTCGCTTGAGGCGGACGTTCAAAGCTCTTTTTTTGTCTGAGCGCGTAGTTATCCGCAATTTTCATAACCATTCTCGCGTCAAAATATATATATCCATGCGGCGTTCAGTCTTTTTCCTCCCTATATTGGCTCGGCGACACGCCGTATTTCTTTAAGAAGGTCTTGGAAAAAGCGGAGTTATCGGAAAATCCGCACAGGTACGCTATCTCGGTAAGAGTCGCGTCCGTCGAGCGTATCAGGAGCCGGGCGTGATCGACGCGGCAGTTTATGATATACTGCGCCGGAGAAATCCCATATACCTTTTTGAAAAGTCTGGAATAATGTCTCTCGGAAAGACATGCGATCTCTGAAAGCTCCGCGATCGAGATCTTCTTATTGAAGTTCTCCTCGATGTATTCGACGCTTTGAATGATCTTTTCTATCGCTTCCGGAACGCTCTCTTCGTCCGAGACATAAATATTTGATATATACGCCAGAAGGGTTGTGAAATAAGTCTTAACGAGTATTTTATATTCCGGAGATTTGCTTTTGAACTCTTTATATATCAGCTCGCATACGGCGGACGTAAATTCAAATTGTTCGTCGTCTAAGACCATCTGACCGATAAATTTGCGCCGGTACCGCATCTGCGGCAGCGTCTCAAAGAACAGTCTGAACCCCTTTAGCTTTTTGAGTCCGTTTTCAAGCAGGGCGAACGAGCCGACGTCGAACATAAAGTTATAATGCTCAAGGTTATCCACGTCTTTATATTCATGTGCGAAGCATGGGTTTACCGACATGACGCTTCCCTTGCGTATAGGATATTCAAGACCTTCAACGACATGGGTAGCGGAGCCGGAGGTCACTATGGTGAGCTCGGTGAAATCGTGGTAATGACTCGGGAAATCGGCCGTATGCACGCCTTTGTCGACCGAGATCATAAAGTCGGCGTTTGAAAATGAGTTTAATTTATATGTGATCATGATGTCCGTATTATACAACAGAATGTCGCAAAAGTCAATGAGTATAGAGCGGGGAGTTGATATAATTTGAGTATGGGCGGGCGCGAGGAGTTTTTTATTGGCGCTAAAATCCGGTTTCGTTCTTTCGGCGAAAGCGGGGCGTTTGCCGCAATACTTTATAAAAATATATTAACAGCGGGAGGTAAGCCGGGATGAAAAAAGAAGATCTAAACGGAAAAAGAAAATTTGCAGGAAGGCTGGTTTGGTTGATTATGGCGTTCGTAGGTTTGTCAGTTATAAATTCGGCGGCGGTTTTCGCAGAAGCTTATGCGCCGAGCGGCGCCGAGATAACGTATTACGAGGCGGAGGACGCCGCGCGCGAAGGCAATCTGTGGGAGGGCTCTTATTCCCTTGCGTCGGGAGGAAAGGTCGTAACTCAGATAAGCGTCGGAAACTCTCTGACCTTTACGGTGGACGTACCCGAGGCGGGAGATTACGACGTGCAGGTGCATTACGCTACTTACAACAACTATACTTTTAAATTTATAGTTAACGGGGATACTCAAAATCCGGTCAGCTTTGAATGTCCGTCCAACTATTCCTGGGGCGAGAGTACGTTCGGGACGATAACGACGACGGTAAGACTGGATCGGGGCGCGAACGAACTCAAGCTCGCAAGCGACGAAACGAATTATACGGACACCCGATTCGACAGGATAGGCGTGTATAAAGCGAAGGATAGATATAACGATAGGATAACGTTTGGAACGGACGCCGAGGCTCCGTCAAATCCGAATACGATATGGTACAGGACGCTCGCCGAGAAATGGGCGGAATCGGTTCCGCTCGGCAACGGTCGCATCGGCGCGATGATCTGGGGCGGCGTATATGAAGACGAGGTCTCGCTAAACGAGGTAACCTGCTGGTCGGGCGAGGATCACGCGGATAAAGGGCTTGACAATCCGGACGGTCCCGAATACCTCGGCATAATACAAGACGAGTTTCAGAAAGAGAATCCGAATAGAACGCTGATCGCCGAGTATTTCAATCTGATGGGCGGCGAGACGAACGACGGATTCGGAACAAGCCGTCCGTTTGGCAAACTGAAATTCAACTACGCTTACGCCGGAGACGAAGTAGACGGATATATACGCAGGCTCGATCTGAACGAATCGATCTCTTATGTAAACTATAGCGTGGACGGAACGAATTACAGCCGCGAGGCGTTCGTAAGCAATCCGGCTCAGGTCATGGTAATGAAGTACTCGGCCGATCAAGGCGGCAAGATCGCGTTCGACGTCAACTTCGCGTTAGAGGAACCGGCCGGCGGCAGCGGCGTAGTTACCGTAGACGGCGAGTCGCTTGCGTTCGACGGTATCCCGGCGGCGAAATCGGAGATACGGACGCACGCCCGACTTAAAGCCGTAACCGAGGGCGGAAGCGTGGTATACGACGAATACGGAATACATATAACCGGAGCGGACGAAGCGACGCTTATACTTGCGCTCGGAACCACTTTCGACAATCCGGACGTTAAGCAGGAGTGTTCGCAGCGGCTCGAAGCGGCGCTCGCTAAGGATTACGAGACTCTGAAAAACGAACATATATCCGACGTCAAGCCGAGATTCGAGCGTATGAGTATCGACCTCGGCGGCGCGGACGCGGAGAACATCCCGACCGACGAGAGGGTCGAGAACATCAGGAACGGGGCGGAACTGGACGCCGGCTTTACCGAGCTGTGGTATCAGTACGCGAGGTATTTAACGCTTGCCGGGTCGAGAGAGGATTCGCCGCTGCCAATGCATCTTCAGGGTATCTGGAACGACAACGTGTCGTGTAATATGATATGGAATTGCGACTACCATCTCGATATAAATATCCAGATGAATCAGTGGATGTCGAACGCGTCCAACCTCTCGGAGGGCGAACTCCCGATATTCAAATTCATGAACGAGTATCTGATACCGAGCGGTAAGGAGACTGCGAGAATACAATACGGAAAAGACGGCTGGACTGTGGGGATCGTCACAAACCCGTGGGGATATTCCGGAAACACAGGGACGGTCGGAGCGTGGGAAGGCAGTACCACGAGCGGCGCATGGCTGGCTCAGGAGATAATGAATTATTTCGACTATACTTGGGATACCGAATTTTTGGAGACCGAGGGTCTGCCTATGCTCAAGGAGACCGCCGACTTTTTCCTCGATTATCTGGTGGAATATTCCCAGGACATAAATCCTGCCGACGGCAGAGGCTACTTAGTCACGATTCCGGGCAGCTCGCCCGAGAACGGCGACCTCGAAGTCATGCCCGCGTATGACAGGACTATAATATACGACATATTTTATCAGGTATTAAGGTGTTATGATATTTTAGACATGCCGCGCGACGAATACTACGACCGGGTGAAATCCTCTATGGACAGGCTCGCGCCGTATAAGATAAGCAAGTTCGGACAACTTGCCGAGTGGCCGTATAACGATTATACGGACGGCGCGTCCGAACACAGAACGACCTCAAATCTGCTCGGGGTGTTCCCTTACGATCAGATAACGCCCGACAAAACGCCCGATCTGGCGAGGGCGGCGCTTCTTTCGATGAACAGGAAGTTCGAGCTTGACGCGTTCGAGCATACCGAATGGACCTGCGTCAACGCGCAGGGAATGTACGCGAGATTCAAGGACGGCGAAAAGGCTTTCGATTATTTAAAACGGCTCGCGGTATCGTTTACCTGGCCTAACCTTTTGAGCATATCTCCCGAGGGCATCGGCGGAGCGGAGACGGACGTTTATATTATAGACGGCGTTCTCGGTATGGCGGCCGGAGTCAACGAAATGCTTCTGCAAAGCCACAGCGAAAGACTGGAGTTCGTTCCGGCTCTGCCCGAGGCGTGGGATAACGGCTCGATAAGCGGGATGAAGGCGAGAGGCGCGTTTGAAGTCGATTTCTCGTGGGAGGATTATAAGCTGAAAACGGCGAAGATAGAGTCGCTGGCCGGAAATACCTGCCGCATATACAAAAACGCCGGCGCGAATTGGACGAACGTTTCGGTCTTCCTTGAAAACGGCGAGGAGCTGGTCCCGGTCGAGACTTCTTTGGAGGACAACTGCATAGTATTTGAAACGGAAGTCGGGGGCGTATATCTACTTAAGACCAACGGCGGCGAAGACCTTACGCAGGGATATATGATAAACGACACCGATCCGAGGATCGTATGGAACGGCTTTACGCCGAGCGCTTCGAGAGGACTCGGCGACTATCTTGACGACGTCCATTTCGCGAACGGCGCCGGAGCTTCGTTTGAACTTGAGTTTACCGGGACCGGAATAGACGTTTTGACCGAGAGACACGGATACGGTCAGAAAGTTGAGATATTTATCGACGGCGAGTCGCAGGGCGTATATTCGGCCAATACTTCGGATACCGACAGAGACGTTCAATATCCTATATTTTCCATAAACGGCCTTGAATACGGCCGTCATACGATAAGCGGAGTTACCGTTTCGGAAAACGAAAACGAGCAGTATTTAGAGCTGGACGCTTTCGTAGCGCACGGTTTCTACGCTCCGGTTCAGAATGACGACAGCCCGCAGATTACATATACCGGTTCATGGCAGGTATTTAAGGACAGACATCAATATAATATCAATAATTATTACGACGATATCCACTATACTAACGCGGTCGGCGACAGCGCGGTATTCGAGTTTGAAGGCACGGGCGTGGAGCTTGTCGGCGAAAGATATGTTGGAGGCGGAACGGCCGACGTCGCAATAGACGGGATAAACGTCGGCGAGATAAACTTCGGCGCCCCGTCGAACGGCGCGAGAGACGTCATGACAAGCGTATATTATACGGACGGACTCGCGAATACCAAGCACACGCTCGAGATAACCTCAAAGGGCGGAGACGTTATCATAGACGCGTTTATCGTCAAGAATTCGGGCGAGGACTATTTTGAAGACGGAGTATATGAAATAGGCGGCCTGCAGGACGGCGGACTCCTGACCGACGAAGACGGCGCCGCGGTATCCTCAGCGAAGCTGGGCGGATATAATCAGAAGTGGTATGTGGAGACGATAGACGACACGTATTGTCATATAATCAACGCGAACAGCGGATTACTGCTCGGAACGAACGAACTCGGCTATTCGGTAGAGCAGGAGGCGAGATGGGACGGCAGTCAGGAATGGAATATAATGCCGTCGTACAGGACGGACGGATATTTTGTGATAGAAAACAAAAAGACCGGGAAATATCTCCAGGTGGACGCGGGTTGGCCGTACGACGGGGCCGGCGTCAGTCCCTACGAGTATTCGAGACAGGATCATTACGAATGGAAATTAAACGACAGCGGCGACTTTATCACGCTCCAGAGAAATTTGAACGATAGCATAATAGAAATAGTCGTCGACGAGAACAGCGCGTCTAAGGGGCGAGCGTTGATAAACCCGCTAAGCGCCGGAGAGGAGCAGAAATGGCGGATCGAGAGCTTGGAAAACGGCGAGTTTATGATAACGAATATTCAGACGGGCCGGGTTTTGGGCTATAGAGACAGCGAGGTAATAACTTCGCCGCAGGAGGATCTTCCTTCAAACAGATGGAGGATAGAATCCACAGTAGAGAACGCCCAAGCGTGCTACGCGATCTATAACGTAGAAAGCGGAGCTTGGCTGTACGACGCGAACTGGAGCCTTACCAAAACGACCGCCTCAAGCTCCGGAGCGAATACGCCGGCGGCGTTCGCCCATGATTTAAAGATCGACGGAGACGTAAGGCCGGGCGGAGTCGTAAGCTTTTCCTACGAATATAAGAACGCGGCGGATATACCCGAGGGCGACAGCGAATATAGCGTATACGCGCTCAAAAATTCAAGCGAGAGCATAGACGGTAAAACCCCGTTCGCTTCCGGTAAAATAAAAGCGGGCGAGGCGGTCGAGATCGCGATACCCGACGATCTTGCCGCGACCGACGTATTGCTTTTCGAGGCCGCGCCGAAGAGCGCGGACGGATCGGGCGCCAAGGCCTATAAATTGGCCGCCCGCCAAGACGTCGAGTCCTTTAGGGTAAGTTCGATCTTATACAGGCAGGATTTCGATTCGGGGATTACCGCCGCGGAGATACAGAATCAGCAAAACGGCTGGTATCATAACGAATCCGGAAACGGCGCGCGCTCCGAGTTTGTAATAGCCGAAAACGGAGGCGACGGAAACAGTCTCGGCTTTATCGCCAAGGATACCTGGTACGCAAACGCGTCGGTCGGCCTTAAGTTCGACGCCTTAGGACTGGATCCGTCCGAAGACCTCGGCGGCAAAGTATATATAGGGTTTGACGCGACGTTTACAAGGGAAGACGATTTCGATCCTAATTCCACGCCTTATATAAACCTGCTCGGCGAGGGCGACGGCAATCGTTTCGCAACGATACGGCTCAGAGATTTCAGTCTCGACGTCATAGGCTTAAACGACGCCGGAAACGAGAATGTGAAGTATAATATAGGCTCGACGCTGGACGAGATATACGGAAAGCGCTACAGAGTAGAGATGTATGTAGACGTTGAAAATAATACGTACTCGGTAAAGATAAACGGCGAGTTTGTCAAGACACTGCACGGCTCAGAGATCTCGGCGAGCGGCTCCACAATTCTCGGCAACGCGGCTCCAGCGTCTATCGGGAGCGTGACCGGGATAGAGCTGAATCAGGACTGGTACTCGCGCGACGGCGGTATCTGGCTGGATAATTTGGAGATCGGCAAATACTCGATTCAAGCCTGGGAGACGACCTCTTTAAAGAGCGTAAACGACGAGATCGCGCCCGGACTTAACGAGTTCGAGATCGAGGTAGTCCAAAATGAGCCGATAGACGGCGGCGGTATATATATCGGGCTGTTTAAAGACGGAACGCTTATAGACTTTAAGCAATATACCGACGTCGATTTTGACGAGAACGGACTTTTTATGCAGAACTTCAGCTTAGATATACCCGACTCTCCCGGAGAATATACGGCGCGCGCGTTCTTATGGAGAGATAATATGCAGGATATATCCGCGGCACCGCGCGAGTATAGCTTTAGCTTAGAATGATAGCCGTTCGGATACGAGTATTCCGGTCTTGCGCGCGGCATTAAAATAAAGCGGCGCTTTAAACGCCGATACGGCTTTGGATTCGGCGGCGCCGACCGTGATCGGAGCTGAAAAATTATATTTTATCGCAGTCCTTTCGCTTAGGCGGCGAAGGGACTGTTTTATTTTGCTAAGGATCGCGATCTTGAAAATATGAACAAACTTTAAACTTTTATATCAGCCCTTGACATGAAGTGAACTTCATGCGCTATATTTGAATTAAGATAATAAGATCGGGCGGAAATAACTTATTAAGTTATTTGCAAAGACGAGCTGATTTGCTCCGCGCCGAACGGAAATATTTAGTTAAGGGAGAGCCGATAGTTCGGACGACGAGCCGCGGCGGGAGAATCCCGCGTTAAACGCGTCATTTTACGCTTCGTTTAATTTATGCTAAAGATAGGATTCAATCGACCGGCGTAAGCATGCGCGGTCGATAATGATATAAATTTTTATAAGTCAAAAATAAAACGTAAGGAGGCTAAAAAATGCATAAGACGGTAAATTTAAAAAAAGGCGTCGCCTTTGTCGTCGCGATAGTTATGGTCTGCGCCGTGTTCGCGGGGATAGCTGTCTACAACAGCAGGACGGAGGACGCTTTCGCAGCTGAGGAAACGGTCATAGTACTTCAGATCGACAACCCGATAATGACCGTTGGCGGCGAAGAGGCCGAGATAGACCCCGGACGCGGAACGACTCCGCTGATAGTGGGAGACAGGACGCTCGTCCCGATACGCGCGATAATCGAGGCGGCGGGCGGAGAAGTGGAATGGGACGACGCGGCTCAGCAAGTTACGCTGACCTATAACGGAGACGTTATAAGGCTCGTGATCGACAGCGCTACAGCGTATCTAAACGACGCGGCTTCGACTCTCGACGTAGCGCCGACGACGATAAACGACCGCACGATGCTGCCGATAAGGTATATAGCAGAGAGCTTTGAGTTTTCGGTAAACTGGGACGAGAGCGCTCGGACTGTGACGATAACGATCCCGGGCGACGGCGGTTCCGGAAGCGAGAACATGACGGCGGTGACTCCGCAGGCGTCCGAGCAGGCGCCGACGGTCTATATGACCGGAGAGATCACGCCGGAGTCGCTTGTGAACGTCTATAACATGCTCGGATTTACTCCGGAGGGCGCCGTTGCGATAAAGCTGTCCACGGGAGAACCTCCGGCGAGCAATTACCTTGACCCGAATTTGATCAAGGATCTGGTTCAGTCCGTAAACGGGACCATAGTCGAGTGCAACACAGCATACGGCGGCTCGCGTTCCTCGACCGCTATGCACAGACAGGTGGCCGAGGATCACGGCTTTACCGCGATCGCGAACGTGGATATAATGGATGAAGAGGGATATATGTCTATCCCGGTGACCGGCGGAACCGTCCTCACGGAGAACTTCGTCGGAACGCATCTTGCAAACTACGACTCGATGATAACCCTTTCGCATTTTAAAGGTCACGCGATGGCGGGTTTCGGCGGCGCGATAAAGAATATGTCGATAGGCGTCGCGTCAAGAGAGGGCAAGAGTTGGATACATTCGGGAGGAACGTCGATGGAGAACCCCTGGGGCGGCGATCAGGATAGATTCCTTGAATCGATGGCAGAGGCGACGAGCGCCGTTATCGATTACATGGACGGCAAGATCGTATACGTAAACGTTATGAATAATCTTTCGGTGGACTGCGACTGCGACGGGAATCCCGCGGAGCCGGATATGCACGATATAGGTATACTTGCGTCGACCGATCCGGTGGCGCTCGATCAGGCTTGTATCGATCTTGTATACGCTCAAGCGGACGGCGACGGCGCGTCGCTCGTAGAGAGAATAGAGAGCCGGAACGGGCTCCACACCTTAGAACACGCGGCTGAGATAGGTCTCGGCAGCCGCGAATATAATCTGGTAAGTATTGACGGCTGAGCCGTATAATACTAAATATATCCCGCACGACATAATAAACTAATGCGGGTCTAAAAAGCGCAACAGCTTTTAAGACGCGGACGTATATAAAAATAAAGCGGCGTAATACCGCATATCGGATACGTTCGCGCCGCCTTGAGCCGGACGGGAGACCCGCTTCATTGCATGCGATAATCCTATAGTTTTTTATTGCTCGGCGGATTGACGTAAAACCTCTGAGACGCGCTTATCAGCGCGGGAAAGATAATTATATCGATCGTCGATCGACGCCGTCCTTTCTTCTGTTAAAAATCCCGTCGTCCGGCTCAAGGCGGCTTGCGTTTATTAAAGCGGTTAACTTAAGCGGCTCCGCTATGCGGAACCGCTTTTTGTGAAATATTAAACTTTAAACTGCCGAGCGTTTGAGTACGATACGGCGCTTTGCGCCGAGGGTCTCGGCGACAAATAATATGTTAATTTTGAAAAGCTTAGGAGCAGGGGCGACGCGATATAGCTCGATACGGGATGTTTTATCGCGCCGCGCGCTTTAAGGCCGGAGCTACTCCGGTTTGGATACTGAATATAGACATAACGGCGGCTGACGCCGCGTTGTAGGAGGAAAACGTATGAGAACTTTATATTTTGAATGTAACATGGGCGCCGCGGGAGATATGCTTATGTCCGCGCTGCTCGAGATTTGTCCCGATCCGGACGGGTTTATCGAAAGACTTAACAATATAGGCATACCCGACGTAAAGGTCGTAAGACGCAATGTTTTAAAATGCGGCATACAGGGAACGGGCGTGGACGTGCTCATAGGCGGCGTAGAGGAAGACGAGCATATGTACGAGCTCAGCCATGAGCATGATCATAACCGCAACCGCAACCACGATCACAACAACGATCACGAGCATAACCGCGATCACAGCCATATCCACGAACGCGATCATGAACACGGTCATGGCCACGAGCACGGCGGTCACAGCCACACGGGAATGGACGAGATACGCGGAGTTATAAACGGGCTCGGAATATCCGACAAGATCAAAGCCGACGTTCTCGCGGTATATAACCTGATAGCCGAGGCGGAGAGCCGGGCGCACGGGCGGAGCGTCGAGCAAATACACTTCCACGAGGTGGGCGCGATGGACGCGGTAGCCGACATAACCGGCGTCTGCATGCTAATAGACGAGCTTAAGCCGGACAGGATAGTAACGTCTAAGATCCACGTAGGCTTCGGACGCGTAAGATGCGCGCACGGACTTCTCCCGGTTCCAGCGCCCGCGACGGCGTATATCCTGCGCGGGGTTCCGACCTACGGCGGCGCGGTGGAGGGCGAGCTTTGCACCCCGACCGGGGCGGCTCTGCTCAAGTATTTCACCGACGAATTCGCGGATTTAGGCGCTATGAGCGTTAGCAAGATAGGTTACGGAATGGGGAAGCGCAGCTTTTATACGGAAGGCGGCGTGGAGATACTGTCGGCGGTCAGAGTTATGCTCGGCGAGTCTGAGGATAAGACGGATAATGTTATAATGCTTTCCTGTAATATAGACGATATGACAGGCGAACGCGCGGGTTTCGCTGTGGAGCGGATATTGGCGGGCGGAGCGCTCGACGCTTATACCGCGCCGATATATATGAAGAAAGGCCGCCCGGGGATCCTGCTTACCGTGATTTGCGACGAACGGACAAAAGACGATATGGTAAGGTTGATTTTTAAACACACTACGACGCTCGGGATACGCGAGCTAAGGGTCGGAAGATACGTTTTAAGCCGCTCCGAGGAGATAGTAAAAACGGAGTACGGAGACGTCAGAGTAAAAAAATCGTTCGGTTACGGCGTAACGAAGCTTAAGGCGGAAGACGACGACCTTAAAAGGCTGGCGGTGGAAAACGACTTAGCCATTACGGATATCGAAGATAAACTTTAAAGAGGGGAAACGGTATGATCTGGGAAACGATCCAACGCGAGTTGATATACATATGGTACTATTTTGAGGTGCAGCTTCAGCAGATAGTCGGATACTGGGCGCTCGGTATACTGATAGGCTCGGTCATTTCGGTGTTCGGCAAACAAAAGATAAACTCTCTTATGGTCTGGATACAGGATAAAGGGCTCGGCGCGTTCGGGATCATTCCGGCGAGCCTTATAGGGATAGCCTCGCCGCTTTGTATGTACGGGACTATCCCCATAGCGGCGTCCTTCTCCCAAAAAGGGATTCGCGACGACTATCTCGCGGCGTTTATGATGAGTTCGGTCCTGTTGAATCCGCAGCTTCTCATATACAGCGCCGCGCTCGGAACGTTCGCGCTTTGCGTAAGGTTTATCTCCTGTTTTCTTTGCGGGATAGCGGCCGGACTTTTGATAAGAGCGTTTTACAAAGATAAACGATTCTTTAACTTCGAGGGCTTTTCGGAGCGAGCGAGCCGGGATGTCGATCCCAACCCTCTGCTCAGACTTATCAAAAACATCGGCAGAAACATAAAAGCGACCGGACCCTGGTTCTTAGTCGGCGTTCTGCTGTCGGCGCTGTTTCAAAGATACGTACCGGCGGACGCGTTCGCGAGCCTGTTTGTGAATAACCGAGGCTTCGGTCTGCTGATGGCCGCGACTATAGGAGTTCCGCTCTACGCCTGCGGCGGCGGCACGATACCGCTTCTGCAGCAGTGGTTGGCGAGCGGGATGAGTATGGGCTCCGCGTCGGCGTTTATGATAACCGGTCCCGCTACCAAGATAACCAACCTCGGCGCGCTGAAAATAGTTCTCGGGATAAAGAATTTCCTGCTGTATCTGGCTTTTGTAATGTTATTCGCGCTTCTGAGCGGATTTATAGTAAATCTGATAGCCTGATCCGGACGCGGCCGAAGACGGCGCTAATCAAACGGCGGTATGCTTCGATTTGAAATGGCTCCGCGCGGGATCAAGGCTGCGGTCTGCGCGCGCCCGCCGTGTTTAAAATAATAGAAAAGAACCCATTTTTAAGCGATTATTAGAAATATTTTGCGAATATGTATATAAATTGTGAACAAATTTTTAATTTTCAAATAACCTATTGACATAAAGTTAACTTTAAGTGTTATACTTTTATTGAAGATGAGGATTGAAACAGGAGGTTAAAAACCTTCGTTTTAACAGATTTGAAAACTATAAAAATGATCGATCTAAGACAGGGGTATTTTTTACAGTAAAAATTGATTTTAATCGACCAACTCAGTATTTAAGCGTACACAGTCGCACGTTCTTTAATAAAAAAAGGACGTCTGTGTTTACATATATAAGATGTGTATAAATCCATGGTTATACACACAAAAAACTCTCCAGACCCGGCAGTCTATACGCAACCAACCAACCCTTAACACCTGCTGCCGGGTATTATTTTTTACTTAATATTGTATGAATGCGATATGATAGGCGAAGAAGAGGTGAATTAATATGACGATCGCCGAGGTGAGCAAAAAGTATGAACTTTCGACGGATACGCTCAGATATTACGAACGAGTCGGTTTGATACCTCCGGTTCCGCGAACAAAGAGCGGGATCCGCGACTACAACGAGGAAGCGTGCGGTTGGGTCGGATTCGCCAAATGTATGAGAGACGCGGGGATACCGGTGGAAGTTCTTGCAAAATACGTCGCCCTGGTCAAAGAGGGCGATAGGACCCAAGCCGACCGTATAGCGATACTTAAGGAGCAAAGAGACCTTCTGGCTCGGCGCATAGCCGATATGCAGGAGACTCTTAAAAGATTGGATCACAAGATAGAAAACTATAATTCAACCATGGCCGACGCCGAACACAAACTCGGCGAGTCGGCGATCTAAAACAATTTAAATGAAGTCGGGGATATTCGTATCGAGTATCCCCGTTTTAATTTTTTCTAATAATGAATTACGATTGCGTCGGACCCGGGCGCGGCTCTAAAACAATATGGCCTACCAACGTTATCCCGGCGGCCTATGCGAATACCGCCATGACCAGCGTTCCGGCTATCATGAGGATCAGACCGAGCAGAGCCTTCTTCGACAGCCTTTCTCCAAATACAAAGAACGAGAATACTATCGATACGATCACGCTCAGTTTATCTATGGGAACTACGACGCTGACCACGCCGTTTTGGATCGCGTAATAGTAGCAGAGCCAGGACGCGCCGGTAGCTATACCCGAAAGAATGATAAACAGAAGCTCTCTTCGGTCTATATTCTTCGCCTGAGCCCCCTTGCCTCTGAAAAGAACGATCCCCCACGCCATGATCAGAACGACGCAGGTGCGCACGGCCGTTCCGAGATTCGATTCTACGCCGTCTATGCCGATCTTTGCGAGTATGGACGTCAGAGCCGCGAAAATCGCCGACAGCGCCGCGTATATCATCCAGCGTCGGTTTTGTTTGGCCGTAGTAGCTACGCCGCTCTCGGCCTTTTTTTCGATCATTAAAAACGTTCCCGTCGCTATCAAGACCGTGCCGATAAGTTTTGCGGCGAGGTTATTCGTCTCGCCGAGTACGATCACGGCGAACAGAACGGTCAGGATAACGCTTGATTTATCGACCGGTACGACTTTGTTCACGTCGCCGAGCGACAAGGCCTTAAAATAGCAGATCCAGGACGCGCCGGTCGCCGCGCCGGATAAGATCAAAAAAACGAACGAGCGCGGCGCAATAGACGTTATGGAGCCGAACGAGCCGACGACGGCGACCATGATCCAGGAAAAGATCAAAACGACGACGGTGCGGATCGCAGTCGCGACGTCCGAATCCGTCTTACGTATCCCGCATTTCGCCAAGATCGCCGTAACGCCCGCAAAAAACGCCGACAACCCGGCCATTATTATCCACATATAAAACCCTTCTATCCGTAAATTAAATTAATAAGCGGTATTTATATTACCGCCGTATAAGAGTTTTTAAGAGCTTTTATATATACGCTATCTAGTCTATAGTATAATCGCCGCTCTTGTTTCCGGTTACGACTATAGTCCCATCCAGATCGGTACGGTGAACGGTAACCCCGTACTTATCAAGCGTTTCAAGCGTCTTTTTCGACGGATGTCCGTATTCGTTATCCGCGCCGCAGGATATGACCGCGTGTATCGGACTGACCGCGGCGATAAACGCGTCGCTCGACGAGGTCTTGGAGCCGTGATGCCCTACCTTTAATATATCCGAGTCTATGTCTTGACTTAAAAGCCCGCTTTCTATCTCGGCCTCCGCGTCGCCCATGAATAAAAACGACGCTTCGCCGTAGTCGAGCTTTACGACTGCGGATACGTTGTTAAGGTCGGAACCGCTTACGTCCGACGGCGAAAGAATAGATATGTTCAGATCTCCGTCCGAGAGGATACTAACGCCCGTCTCGGCCGCGTTTAGAGATATGTTTTTGTTTTGAATAACTGTAAGCATATCCTCAAAAGTCTTGGACGTGTGCGATTTCCTTGGCATGTATATCTTTCCTATTTCAAACCGATCCAATACCTCCGCCATGCCGCCTATATGGTCGGCGTGCGGATGGGTCGCGACAACGTAATCGATAGCGTCGTAGCCCAGCGCGCTAATGTAGCCGATAACGTCGTTTTCAGTACCGTTGTCCCCGGCGTCTATCAGCATGGTCTGTTCGTTTGGAAGTTCTATAAATTCGCAGTCGGCCTGTCCGACGTCTAAAAAGTGGACGCGCACGGAATCCGGCGGAAGACTGCTCGCGTTAGGGAGTATTGTTTCGCAGCCGGTAAATACGGCGACCGCCGCGGCGACGACCAGCGCTAAAACAATAAAGACGCCGATCCTTGATTTAAAATATTTTCGCATTTTTCCCTCCTGTATACTCTTTTTATTTATGTTTTGAAAAGTATTTCCAAACTGCATTATATCATAAGCCGAGGATTTTTTCAATAAATAGGTAAAATTGACGGGAGGTTTATGCTTATCTTGCGTTTAGCGATTATTTTTTTGGATGAAATAAATTTGAGACCTATAAATCAGAAAAGAGTAAGCGGAAGTTTTAAGTAAAATAGTTAAAAAAATAAAACCGCCCTTTTGAGGCGGTCTTGTTAAAATGGTGGGCCTTCAGGGACTCGAACCCCGGACCTACCGGTTATGAGCCGGTTGCTCTAACCAACTGAGCTAAAGGCCCTAAACAGCAACAAACCTATTATAGTACAAATTTATCGCGTTGTCAAGAGTTTTTTCAAATTTTTCATATTAATTTTTATTTTTGATCTAACTCTTAATTACATCATATGAATACATTCTGTTTTACCTCGCCGCGCGGCGTTCTTTTCCATAGCGTTAGGTATAAATACGGACGATCCGGATCGTTCGACCGTCCGCGTTCAGCCTATGCAATTTTTTAATCGAGTACGGCGTACATACTCGCCGCGTCCTCTTTTCTCACATTGTCCTTTACGACGAGAGCCTTTATTTTCAGCGTTTTAGCGCCGAAGGTTATCTCTATCTCGTCGTCCGGCTTAACGTCGTAGGAAGCCTTTACGGGTCTGCCGTTGACCGATACTCTGCCGGCGTCGCAGGCTTCGTTAGCCACCGTCCGCCTTTTTATTATTCTTGAAACTTTTAAATATTTATCTAATCTCATATATTATCTCCGTCTACTTTATATTACTTGCCGTTTTCGAACGTTTCAAATTCGTCGATAAATTTTTCGGTATAGGCCGCGAGAGCAAGCTCGGGATCGACCCCGCCTTCCCTGCAGAGCCTTACCGCTTCGAACAACAGACGTCCGCAGTCCTCTTCGTTGGCGGCCGAAGTATCCAGCGTTATTTCCGCGTCGCCGAAATCATAGCCCGCCTTAGCCGCCTTCTTTTGTATCTTCTCGCATCTCATAAGCGCAGGCAGGAATTTGGATACTCCTCTGATCTCCGCCGCGACCGTATCCTGATCTCTGTCCGCGCGCTTTATCGCGTCCCAGTTTTTGAGTACCTCTCCGGCGGTATCGGCTTCGACGTCCCCGAACACGTGCGGATGTCTGTGCACCAGTTTTCTGCAGATCGCGTCGCTTACGTCGTCTATGTCGTATTCGCCGTTATCTTTGGCTATGACCGCGTGAAAAACGACCTGCAAAAGCATATCGCCGCTCTCGTCGGCTATCTTTTCGGGGGCGCCGCCGTCTATAGCCTCGACCAGTTCGTAGGCCTCCTCGACGAGATTCTTCTTTATACTTTCGTGCGTCTGCTCTCTGTCCCACGGACAGCCGCCCGGAGCGCGCAGCCGCTCTACCAGCGCTACCAGATCTTGGTACGAGTATTTCTCCGATTTATCTTTTATTTTAAATTCCATATTTAAAACCTCTGCAACAATAATATCTTTTGTAACCTTTTAGATCCGACCGAACTGATTCCGCCAAGCGCCGCGTTCGTCGCAAATCCTTTAAATCCCGGCGGAAGTTCGGCTTTCCCCGCCGCTCGGCCGTTTAAACGCTTCTTTGTATCCGTCCGTATTTTGGACGAACGCCGCCGCTATTTTAGCAGCTTGAATCTTGTGAGAAGCTCGGCGATCTTTTCGCCTTTCGGCAGATTAAGAACGTCTTCGCGTTTTACCGCTCTTACAATAAATATCGACACTGCATATACCGCGCCGCCGATACATATTTGAATTATGGTCATAAGCCTGCTCGCGGGCATGAACAACGTCGTTAAGTATACGACTACGCCCATTATACAGCCGGCGGCTATCGGCTTGATCAAGAAGTCGAGCCAGCTGAACCTCATGCCGGATACCCTTACTATGCCTATTATATTGAGGACGGCTATTATGGTATAGCATATGCCGGTACCTATCGGCGCGCCGTCGATGCCTAAGTACGGTATACAGAAATAGTTAAAGAGCACCTTGACCGCGCCGCCGATCAGCATATTTATGACAGGATAGTAGACCTTTCCGTACGCTTGAAGTATCGAGTTGGTGACCGATACTATAGCTACGGGTATTATAGCTATCGCCAGTATGCTGAGCACGACTTTTGCATTATCGTCTCCGAAGAGCAGATTGAGCACGCCGCTTGAGAGAACCGACATACCTATCGCGCAGGGCGCCGCGAAAAGGACGGCTATCCTTATCGAACTCTCGGTTATCCCGCGAGCGCCGAGCTTATTACCCTTGGCCATAAGCGACGATATAGCGGGAACGACGCTCGTGCCCAGGGCTACGACGAGCGTCAGAGGGAGATTGAACATAGTGAGCGCTTTGCCGGTATACATGCCGTAGAGCGTGGACGCCATCTGCGTGTACAGTTCGGTTCCGCTCCAGCCTTCTTCGATCGATTTCTGGAAAAATTCCGTGCCTTCTCGGAACATGAAGCCGTATTCGTCGAACACCGCGGGATTGATGACAAGTCTCCTGCTTATCGTACCCATATCTATGAGCGTCGTCAGGCTCGACACCGAGGCGCCTATCGTTATAGGAATAGCGATCAAAATCAATTCCTTTAATATACTTTTCCTCGGACGCAGTTTTTCATGCGCGGCGACCGTGGGGCCGACCTTGGTCTTTAGACGGCGCATGGAAAAGAACACGCATACGTATATCGTACCGAGAAGCAAAAACGAAAGTATCGTACCCGACGTTACGCCGAAAATAGCTCCGACTGAGGCGAACACCGTTCTCTCATGCGTAGACGCGACCTCGCTTGCGCCGAGGTTTATCCCCGAACCAAGATCCGGGTTTATCGACATATTAACTACTATGTACGCCAATACGAGACCGACCGCCATTTTTGCCGTAGCCTCTATGACCTCAGAACCTGCCGTCGGGAACATATTTTGTTGTCCTTGAAAATAACCTCTTATGACCGAGGCCATGGATATAAAGAATACCGCCGGAGCGATCGCCTTTATACCCGGCGCCGCGTCCGGTATGTTTACCAACTGCGCGAGCTGTTCGTTAAATAAGAACAATATCGCGGCTCCCACAAAACCTATGATCGATAAGAGCATGAACGCGGTCGTAAACACGCGGTCGGCGTCTTTTTTGTTTCCGCGGGCTATGCTCTCCGCCACCATTTTCGAGATAGCGACGGGAAAACCGGCGGTCGCTATTATAAACATGAACGTATAGATCTGATACGCTACGTTGAAATACCCCATTCCGTCGTCGCCTATCAAATTGATAAGAGGTATCTTAAAGAACGCTCCTATCAGCTTAACGATAAGACTCGCTATACCGAGTACTAAAGCTCCCTTTAGGAATCCTTTGCCGGAACCCTTTTTTGTCTTGTCCAAAAATCTCACTCCTTGATCCATACAATCCGTAATCTGTTTAGTTTAGTCCCGCATATATATCGCGACTGATAAGTTTAAGAAAAATCTGCCGCGCTTTCGGCCGGACATATTCGTCTTATTATTATATACTACATATATTATTTATATATGTACTCTACCTTAAAATTCTGTTAACGCGTTCGTTGTTATGGCGTCCCCTATACTGAAAAGAGCCGCCGGGCGGAATAAACGCCGCAGTCTTAGCGCATATCCGGATATTACGCCCGCGTTTCAGTTAAAACGCTTTTTACGCTTCATCTCTCTTTAAATATGTCTCGACGATAAATCTCGGTCTCGCCTTGACTTCTTTATATATCTTACCTATATATTCGCCGATAACGCCGACTGATATCAACTGCACGCCGCCCAGGAACCAGATAGAACACATCAGCGACGCCCAACCGTCGGTCGAATAACCGAAGAACTTGCTTATTATTACGTATATCGCCGCGAGGATCGCTGCGAGACAAACCACTATACCCACCGACCAAAGCATCTTTATCGGCTTGACGCTGAACGAAGTGATCCCGTCGAACGCGAACGCGAGCATCTTTTTGAGCGGATATTTGCTCTCTCCCGCGAATCTTTCGGCTCTCTCATAGTAGACGCAGTCGCTCTTGTAGCCGATAAGCGGAACGATCCCTCTTAAAAACAGGTTTACTTCTTTAAAATTGGCGAGCGCGTCTAAAACGCGTTTGCTCATCAGCCTGTAATCCGCGTGGTTGTATACGACGTCTACGCCCATAGCCGACATAAACTTATAAAACCCCTGCGCGGTCGTGCGCTTGAAGAATGTGTCGGTCTTTCTGTCGCTGCGCACGCCGTATACCACGTCGCAGCCATCGTCGTATTTTTTCACCATCTCGGCTATGGCGTTTATGTCGTCCTGAAGATCGGCGTCGATCGAGATCGCGCAGTCGCATTCGTCCTTTACCGTCATAAGTCCGGCGAGCACGGCGTTTTGATGTCCCGCGTTATGAGCCAGTTTTATCCCCCTGAATATGCCGTTTTCCTTGCAGAGCGAATCGATTATGCTCCAAGTTTTATCCTTACTGCCGTCGTCGACGAACACTACCCTGCTTTCCGGACTCAAAAGTCCGTCGGAGACCATCTTAGCGAACAGCTTATCGAGCCGCGACGAGGTCTCGCCGAGAACCTCTTCCTCGTTGTAACAAGGAACGACGACAAACAATTTCGTATCTTTCATATTCTTCTCTCCTTTTGTTGTTTTTATTAATCGCGTATAAGCGTCTGGATAATTCGGTAAAAAATAATTACGTCGCCGTATTTTTTCGGCGTCGTTATAAATTGATTTTATTTTAAAGCTAAGCGTTTTACGTGAAGACCTATATAAACAAAAAGGCGGACGCCCCCCGTCCGCCGTAATTATCGATATTATCAGCTTTATTCAGCCGCCGCTTCGTCAGCCGGAGCGTCTTCGGCCGTCGTTCCGTCGTCAGCCGCAGCTTCGTCGGTAGTAGTTCCGTCCGCAGCCGCCGCGTCCGTTGTATCTTCCGCCGCCGCGTCTTCAGCGCCGGTCGTATCCTCGGCTGCCGCGCCGTCCGCAGTCGTTGCGTCGGTAGCGCCGTCCGTCGTTGTTCCGTCGGTGGTCGTACCGTCTTCAGTCGTACCTGCCGCCGCTTCCTGAGCCGCCATATCCTCGGCGGTCATAACGATGTTGCCGTTTTCGTCGACGAGATTACCGTTCTCGTCCATGGTGACGTTCATAGTCTGACTTCCGTCGGTCGTCGAACCCGCGTTCTCAGCGTTATACGTATGCATCGTAACAGCGGTAAGGACTACCGAAGAAACGACGAACAGGATAGCCATGACCGCGGTGACCTTTTTGAGCATCGCGTCTATCGTTCTGCCCTTGTTCTTACCAAAAAACGTCTCGGCGCCGCCGGCTATCGCGCCGGATAATCCTTGCTGCTTACCATGCTGCATAAGTACGATAGCGGTGAGTACGACCGCTATTATCGCATGGATGATAACCAAAATTGTTTCCAACATTACTTGCTTCCTCCTAAAATCTCTCTTAAACTTAAAGCGCGCCTAAACAGACCGCCAATACGCCTGTCCGGCCATAGTTTACCTATACATAATATAGTTATCCGGGTCTTATATCGCGCTACTGATACAAAACTCGGATAACCAGCGGGCTTAATTATATCACACCATAACAAAAATTTCAAGTATTTTTTATATTAAATTTTAATTAAAATGTTTATTTTTGTAGTCTCCGATTTATATTAAAGCGACAAAAGCGTTGTACGCGTTAGAGTCGGGGATCGCGATTATGAAAAAATGTCGCTTATGTCAAACCTAAACTGCGTATAGCGGAAAACAAAACGACCGCGTTTCGCGGTTAGATCCGTTTTAAATAAATTAAGAAACTTTTCGATCCCGCGCCGGCGCCTATAAGTTTAAGTTTTGCGTTCATATTTTCGAGCTGCGATCGCCGAGATTTGCTTTGCGGCGCTTGACTTGAAGCCGATAATATCGTGAATGGATCGTCTTTGGCTCCGGTAGGCTTGTTAACAATTAATTAAATATCTCTTTACAGTTTATTCACCCATATTTCTAAAAAGGCGCTATAATAATAAACGTAGCAAGGAATTAATTGTTACAAAGTTTAAACATAACTCCCTCCCTTATAGGCCGTCCCCCAACGGCCTTTTTTTGTAGAGATTAAGGCGTAGGATATGTTTGACGCCTGCGTTTGCGAATTCGTAAGCGGAATACTTTTCATAATAATTTATTCATATTTAGGGTTTAAAATCGGCTGAAAATCAGCTTGCAATATTTTTATTTAACGCCGCGGACGCCGCAGAAACGCTGTTTTCAGACAAAATAGGCTTGTTCACAATTAATTAAATATTTCTTCACAGTTTATTAACCCATGTTAAAAAAAACATGATATAATAATAACTGTAACAAGGAATTGTTACAAAGTTTAAACATAACTCCCTCCCTTAGGCCGTCCCCCAACGGCCTTTTTTATTGCATAAAATCAGCCCGTATTTACGCGGCGGTTTGACACATCGCCGCCGTCGTGATATAATGCGTTAGCAGAAATTTTTGCGGGAAATTCTGTAAAAACGTATTTAGCGGCGTCCGGGAATACGCGCATAAAAAACTTCCGGGATTTCCGCCGCGTTATAATACGGATCCGGGCTACATATATTATTATGTACAAGCAATGCGCTAACGAAATAAAGAGTAAGGAGATACTAAACATGAAAAGTATTACAAAGCACGATTTCATTCTAAAGGTTCTCGTTATAATCGTATGTGCGGCAATATCGATCAATATCTTTTATATCGGAGATTCGGAAGTGGTCGAGGCCGACGACGGCGCTACTGAGATGCGCGCCGTTTGGGTTTCGACGGTCGCGAACTTAGACTATCCGAGCTACGGAACGACCGACGGTTACGTTTTGAGAACCCAACTCGACACGATCTTGGACAACTGCGCGGATATGGGCTTTAACACCATATTCTTTCAGGTTCGTCCGGCATGCGACGCGTTCTATAACTCGAGCATATTCCCCTGGTCGAGATACCTCACCGGAACGCAGGGAGTTGCGCCGGTAGATTTCGACCCATTGACATACATATGTCAGGAGGCTCACAAACGCGGGATGCAGCTTCACGCGTGGATAAATCCCTACCGAGTTACCAACTCGGCGAGCGATAACGATAGACTCGCCGCGAACAACCCCGCGGTTTTGAGACCCGACCTGGTCATGACCGACAACACCGGGAAGATGTATCTAAATCCGGGCGAGGCCGATTCAATCGATCTTATAGTTAACGGAGTTCGCGAGATCGTCGAGAACTACGACGTCGACGGTATCCATTTCGACGACTATTTCTATCCGAGCGACGGCGGCTTCGACGATTCGGCGGCGTATTACAAGTATCAGGATCAATATCCGAACAAGGCCGACTGGCGCAGATCTATGGTCAACACCCTCATCCGCTGCACGCAGGAGGCTATCAAGGAGATCGATCCGACCTGTATGTTCGGCGTAAGTCCGAGCGGTATTTGGGCTAACGCGAGCAACACGCCCGGCGGCAGTAATACCAACGGCAACAGTTCTTATCACAATCTCTACGCCGACACCAAATATTGGGTCGAGCAGGAATGGATAGACTATATAATGCCTCAGCTCTACTGGTACGTAGGTCAGAGCGGCGCCGATTACGACACGCTCCTCACATGGTGGGCGAGCGTCTGCGCTCCGACAAACGTTAAGCTGTATATAGGAGAAGCGGCGTATAAGGCGGCCGGGGACTACGATCACTGGAGAGGAGCTCAGGGGATAAACGAACTTAAGACGCATGTTTCAATGATAAGAAACAGTCCTTACGCGGACGGCTACAGTATGTTCACCTACGGCTCGTTCCGGGACGACTCCGATCTTGTCAATATGATTAAGGAATTGAATTCGACGCCGGCCGCGGCTCCTACGTTAGGAGGAAGCGGTAATACGGCGACCGAAAGCGAACCCGATCCGGAGCCTACTCAGGCTCCGGCGGCCGAACCGACCCAGGTCCCCGATATAACTGAGGAACCGACGGAAAATCAAGCTCCGACCGAGGCTCCGGCTCCGACGCAGGCTCCGAACCAAACTACGACGGGGACCGACGCCAGTCGGTTTACCGATATGGGCGAGTACGAGTGGGCGATGGACGCGATAAACGAGCTTACCAGCGAAGGGATAATCCGCGGCATAAGCGACACAGAATTCGGACCGGATATGGAAGTGACCAGAGCTGACTGCACCGCGTTGTTGTTTAGGGTTCTTGGAAACACGGACGTCGGCTTTACCGATAATTTCAGCGACGTGACGCCGGACAAGTACTACTACGAGGAGATAGGCATGGCGAAAGCGCTCGGCATAGCGTACGGAGTCGGCAATAATTTGTTTAACCCCGAAGGCAAGGTGCTGCGTCAGGATATGGCGACCATGACCTACCGCGTTCTTCGCGATAACCAGATCTTGACGGCGATACCAAACACCGCTAAGGCACTCAACAATTACTCAGACTGGACGCAGATAGACTTTTACGCAAGAGACGCCGTCGCGGCCTGCGTTGAAAACAACCTGATGGGCGGTTACGGCGACGGAACGATCAACCCGCAGGGACACGCCACCCGTATCGAGGTCGCGCTGTTTATGCAAAGGGTCAAAACCCTTATAGACAATCGCCAGACGGCGGAATAAAAAGTCGGTCGCAATACGGACAAGCTTGTTTAAAAAATTTAGATTTACAGCGGAAGTGTTTGAGGCTTCCGCTTTTTTATTTCACACCGACCTATACAACCAAATAATATTTTTCAGTCTGTAACAATAAGAGTTAATAAAATTATAATTTTCGTAAAAAATGAAGTATTGACAAATAGTCATAGTGTGATAGTATAATATAATGTCAGTTTAATAAATAACGGCGATTTGGAGATGATATAATGATAATAACATACGAACTTCACAACAGTCTATACGTCAACCTGACAAATCGATGTTCAAACGCGTGCACATTCTGCGTGAGGACAAAGCATGACAACGTAAACGGCGAGGACGACCTCTGGCTCGAGCGCGAGCCTACGCTGGACGAGATCAAGGCGGACTTTGAGAAGCGGGATCTCGATAAATACGACGCCGTAGTATTCTGCGGCTTCGGCGAGCCGACCGAGCGATTCGACGATTTGATCGCGGTTGCGAAATGGCTTAAATCGAAATATCCCGGCGTCAGCATAAGGATAAACACCAACGGACAGGCTAATCTCATATGCGGCCGCGACGTCACGCCCGAGATGGAGGGCGTTATAGACTGCGTTTCGATAAGCCTTAACGCGGAAAACGCGGAGAAATATCAAAGCCTTTGCCGCAGCAGATTCGGGGAGGTCGCGTTCGAGGCTTTGCAGGAATTCGCTAAGCTTTCTAAGCGTTACGTTCCCGAGGTGGTTTTCTCGGTAGTGGATAAGACCATGCCGGACGAGGAGATCGAGAACTGCCGTAAGATCGCGGAGGATTGCGGAGTGAAGTTTAGGGTGAGGGCGTATATAGAATGATCGATCGGCGGGAAGCGTGAATTTATAGGAAAACCGAATTTACATAAAAGGTTTAGCCTTATCTGATCGCGGTCCCGCTATAATAGCGCCGATTAAGGAATAAGAACGCTCGGCGGCGCATAGCCGCAAGCGAATAATATAACGGAGGATAAAATGCTCGAATTACAGGATATAAAGATTGACGATAAGGAGCTGTTTAATAAATATCTTAAACGTAAGTGCAGCAAGAATTCGGAGTTTACGTTTACAAATTTCTATATGTGGCGCAAGAGCTACGACATGAAATACGCGATAATCGACGATATGCTCTGTATAATGCCACAGCACGCGGGAGGACCGAGGAGCGCCACGTTCCCGATAGGATTTATAGGCGAAGACGGTAAGGAGCGGGACGTGAAGCCGGTTATCGAGCGGCTCATGCGGTATTTTGAGGAAACGAACCAGTCGCCGCTGCTTAGGTTGTACGACGAACAGACCGTGCAAAAGCTTATCCAGGCTTTTCCCGGCAGATTTCTGATCACCGAGGACGTCAACTATGAGGATTACGTCTACGACGTTCAGCAGCTTATAAATCTGAGCGGAAAGAAATTCCACGGCAAAAAGAATCACGTCAATAAATTCAAGAAGACCTACGACTGGGAATACCAGCGGATGACGCCCGATAACAAAGAAGAATGTCTCGAACTCTTCGACGCATGGAGCAAAAATAAAGAGATATACGATGAAAAGGGCTTCGAGGAGGAGCTTGAGGCCGTGCATGAATTGATAAACAATTGGGAGAAGCTGGATATTGTAGGCGGATGTATACGCGTAGGCGGGGAGATGGTCGCGTTTTCGTTCGGCGAACCGCTGTGCAAGGATATGGCGGTCATTCATCTCGAACATGCAAATACAGACTATCAGGGGTCGTTTGCGATAATGAATCAGCAATTTCTCGAACACGAGTGGTCTGAGTATAAATATGTCAACCGCGAGGAGGACATGGGTATCGAGGGGCTCAGAAAGGCGAAGCAAAGCTATCGTCCGGTAATGATGGTGAAAAAATACGTGGCGACGCCAATATAGGGATCGGCGGTTAGCGAATAGCGAATGGGAGCGTTTGCGGCGGCAGTGTTTGGACGGCGGCTTTGGCGGGGTTGGAAAACGACGTATCTTCCTTCCGCTTAAAAGCCGTTTAGCGCTACAGAGATGAATTTTGCTCCGAAGTTCTCTTTTTGTTAGGAGCGCGGAGGTTTACGTGCCGATAAAAAGGAGGAGCGGGAGAAAGAGGAAAACAAAGAGTTCCATTTTGCATACATAGAGGTTACGGGCGGCGCTGTCTCATAAGCGCCGCGTTTTGAGGTTATAGAGGTTAAATATGAAGTTTTGGGAATATGGAAAATTAAAAGTTGGGAAAACGGGGAGATACCTTGTAAACGGCGATAAGCCTTTTTTCTGGTTGGGCGACACCGCTTGGCTGTTGTTTCAAAAGTGCGGCTTGGAGGAGAGCCGTATATATCTGAAGAACAGGCGGGATAAAGGATTTACGGTGATACAGGCGGTTTTGATCCCGTCGGTTCCAGAGGCGAGTATTAGATCCGGGATCTCGGCAGACGAGCTTGACGTCAGGACCTCGGAGTATTGGGAGCATTGCGACAGGATAATACGAACGGCGGAAGAGCTCGGAATGTATATGGCGCTTCTGCCGGCTTGGGGTTCTTTGGTAAAGAGCGGTATACTTAACATGGATAATATTGAAGAATATATGCTCTTTCTGTCCGAGAGGTATAAAGATAACCCCAATATAATTTGGCTTTTGGGCGGAGACATACGCGCGGCGGGCTATGAAGAATTATATAATAAGGCGGGGAGAATCTTGAAAGAGCGCAATCCCGACAAGCTTATAGGTTATCATCCGTTTGGACGCACTTCGTCCTCGATGTGGTTTCACGGCGCAGATTGGCTGGACTTTAATATGTTCCAGTCCGGACACCGCCGTTACGACCAGGCCGATCTCGGGAAGTGGGACGATAACAATCGGAGCGAAACATTTTTCGGAGAAGATAACTGGAGATATGTAGACGGAGATCTTAGCCTATCGCCGCTCAAGCCGACGATCGACGGGGAGCCGTCTTACGAATGGATACCGCAGGGGCTCCACGACCCGAACGAGCCGTACTGGCAGGCCTGCGACGCGCGGCGTTACGCGTATTGGTCGGTATTTCAGGGCGCGATGGGACATACTTACGGCGATAACGCGATAATGCAATTCTATCGGGGCGGTTCTGATAACGGAAATTACGGAGTTAAGGAAAGCTGGCGCGAATCTCTGCACCATTCCGGCTCGGGGCAGACGGGTTATCTGAGACGGCTTATGGAGTCGGTCGACTATCAGAGCGGGGCGCCGGCGGAGGAGGCGCTCGCGTCGGGACAAAAGGAAAAATACGAACGCGTATCGGTTTTTGCCGGCGAAGATTTCATGTTTGCGTATACGTATTTGGGAAAACCGTTCGAGCTCGATGTAAGCGGGCTAAAACCCGATCGTTTGGAGACGTACTGGTTCGATCCTTCAACCGGTATATATAGCTACGCCGGAGACATCGAGACCAAAAGCGTCGTAAGGTTTGTTCCGCCAAAGCGGTATTCGGACGCAAACGACTGGGTCCTGGTCCTGCGTAAGCCGCGCGGGGAAGCGGAGGAATAAGTTTAATCAGAATGTTGCGGTATGAGCCCGTAAATGAAACGCAGCCGGATCGTTAAATTCCGGCTGCGTTGATTTTTGTGGAATTTTATACATATTTAACTTACGGAACGCGGAAGACTAATAGATCCGGATCGTCTTATAATGCGAGACGACCGATCGCGCGGCGCGTCAAATTTTCGGATATGGCTAAGCCGTAAACTTTGATCGAAGTCCTTGCGTCCGGTTATAAATATTCCTATTCCGCGCGCTCGTAATCTCCGCCGTCTATCATATCTTGTATCGCGCGTTTTACTTCCGGCATATCCTCGCGGTAGGTCATGCCGTACCACTTGTCGTGATTTGGGAGAACCTTAACGCTTATTTTCTCCTCGGCTATCATGTCTCCGACCGCCTCGGGGAGCAGGTATTCGCCCTTGCTCAGATCGCCGGTATCCAAAAACTTTTTAAATCCTACCTCCAGCTCGTCGAATATCATAGGCGTGAATCCCCAGATATTCATCGAAACAACGGTGTCCTCGGGCAGTTTCGTCCATGTCGCGCCGTCGTCCTCGGTAAAGCTCATATCTTTGATTTTCTTTCTTTCGACGATACTCTTGAGCATACCGTCCTCGATCTCGCATATGCCTCGCGCTACGGTTCCGTTTTCGGAAAGCGTGTTTTTAAGGTCGTAGCAGACCATTGCGAATTCGTTCGGGGCGCAGTTTAAAAGATGCTCATGCAGGCCGCCGAACGCGTTTTTGCCATAGTAGTCGTCGGCGTTTATTATCGCGAAAGGTTCGTTTATTACGTTCCTGCAGCAGAGCAGAGCCTGACCCGTGCCGAGCGGCTTGACTCTGTCCGCCGGCAGTCCGGCTATTCCCTCCATAGTCTGGAACACGTATTCAACTTCGACGCCTTCGGGAACGCGTTTTCCGATCGTTTCGGAAAACGTCTTGTACATTTCCGGTTTGATAATGAAAACGACTTTGTTGAATCCCGAACGCACGGCGTCCTCGACCGAGAAATCAAGCAGGACTCTACCGCCCGGTTCTACCGCCTCCATTTGCTTTAAGCCTCCGAACCTCGAGCCCATACCGGCCGCAAGTATTACAAGCGTTATTTTCTTCATTTTGTTTCACTCCTTTTGGGATAAGCGTGGATATTTTTAAGATAATAAATAAATATGAACAAATTAATATAAACAAAAAACGCCGCACAATAAAATGCGCGGCGTCGTAATAGCAAGTTTATTTCGCGTATTCTATAGCTCTGAGTTCGCGTATTACATTAACTTTTATCTGACCGGGATATTCCATGCTGTTCTCGATCTTTTTAACGATCTCTTTCGCCATCAATACCGTCTCGTCGTCGTTTACAACGTCCGCTTTGACCATGATCCTTACTTCGCGTCCCGCCTGGATCGCGTATGAACGTTCTACGCCCTCGAACGAATTGGAGATCTCCTCAAGCTGTTCGAGTCTCTTGATATAACTCTCTAAGTTCTCGCGTCTCGCCCCCGGTCTCGCCGCGGAAATTCCGTCGGCCGCCTGAACGAGGCAAGCTTCTATCGAGTTAGGTTCGATATCGCCGTGGTGCGCGAGTATCGCGTGAACGACCTTGCCGTTTTCTTTATATTTCTTAGCTATATCGCCGCCGATAGTCACGTGCGAACCCTCGACCTCGTGGTCTACGGCCTTACCGATATCGTGAAGCAGTCCGGCGCGCTTTGCAAGAGCCACGTCCGCGCCGAGCTCAGCCGCCATCAAGCCGGCTATATGAGACACCTCGATCGAATGTTGAAGGACGTTCTGCCCGTAGCTGGTCCTGTATTTAAGTCTTCCCAGCAGCTTTATAATCTCGGGGTGCAGTCCGTGTACGTTAGTCTCAAACGCGGCCTTTTCGCCTTCCTGCTTGATTATCTGGTTTACTTCTTTCTTGGATTTTTCATACATCTCTTCGATCCTGCCCGGATGTATTCTTCCGTCGGCGATCAGCTTTTCGAGAGAGCGTCTCGCTATCTCGCGCTTTACGGGATCGAAGCCCGACAGAACGACGGCCTCCGGAGTATCGTCGATTATAAGGTCGATGCCGGTAAGCGTTTCAAGCGTTCTTATGTTTCTGCCCTCGCGGCCTATTATGCGGCCTTTCATCTCGTCGTTAGGCACTTGCACGACGGATACGGTTGTCTCGGTGACGTGATCCGCGGCGCAGCGCTGGATAGCTCCGGTGATTATGTTCTTGGCCTTCTGTTCGGCCTCTTCCTTAGCCTGTTCCTCGACGCTCTTGATAAGCAGAGCCGCGTCGTGCTTGACGTCGTTTCTTACCTCGTCGAGCAGCATATCCTTAGCCTGAGACGCGGTCATTCCGCTTATCTTCTCAAGCTGGGCGATCTGAAGTTTTTTTACGCGCTCGACCTCGGCCAATTCCTCCTCGGCTTGGTTCAGCTTTTTGTGGATCTGCTCTTCTTTTCTCTCGAGCAATGAGTTCTTTTTATCTATTGTATCCTCTTTTTGCTGTACTCTTCTCTCCTGCCTCTGCAGTTCGTTCCTTCTGTCCTTGATCTCTTTTTCCAGTTCATTTCTTGATTTATGTATTTCTTCTTTTGCTTCCAAAAGTTTTTCTTTTTTTATGTTCTCGGAATCTTTTTCCGCCTTGTCGTTCGCTTCGTCTATGATACGCTGAGCTTCTTCTTCCGCGCTGCCTATCTTGAGCTCGGCGAACTTTTTCCTATATGAATAGCCGTATCTGAAAGAAAGAAACGACGCGGCCGCCGCTACTATCAGCATAGCTATCACTATTAATACAACACCTAAAGTACCTATATTCAAGCGCCTCCCATCCTAATTATTTATACTTGAAACTCTTAAATTTTAAACCCGTCAGGCCGATTTAACCCATTCAAGTACATTGAAAAATATATATCTGAAAACATACAAGTATCAAGAAACTAAGAGTGAATAGTAAAGCATAAATTCACGATTTAATTATACACAGTTTTTGCTTAAAAGTCAATATATTTGTATACAAATCATTGAAATTGATACGCAAACGTAAATTTGATAAAAAATCACTGAATTTCAATAACGAAAATTGATCTTGCGTTTCCGGGGCGAAGCCGAAAGTTAAGCGCTTATCGGCGTTTTCTCGTGGAGCGCAAGAAGCTTGCGGAGAGAGGGCGATTTTTGCGATATCTATAACTTATTGCTAAATGTTCATAGGCGTGTAGGGTTTTTAAAATACGATTTATAGAATAGAAATCCGAGCGTTTTGGGAAAATAGATGTTTTTTAAAATTCCAAAATTTTTTATAAAAAATCTACAAAAAAGTCTTGACAATTAAAAAGAAAGCTGTTATAATGTAATCACAAAGAAGAAAGGTAAGTAAACACAGATATAATAATAAAAATTATATTTCTTTACTTAACAAGTATTTTTTGTAAGGCTTATAACAAAAAGATATTGCTGTTTGTAAAATGCGCTTTATCTTTCGTCGTAAGCTAATATAAAACACTTTGAGACGTTTTCCTTAAAGGCCGTTATTTTATGACGTGATTTACTAAAAAGGTCAGGTTTAACGTATCGGCGGAGGAAAGTATTTTAACTGGAGGTGGTCGAAGTGTTTTATGATGAATCAGAAACGCCGCTCCACCTTAACTTCAGCTACTTGGCGTAAGCTGTATTTACAAAGTGAGCCGGATTCATGAGAACAACTTACAATTCGGTATATAAGCTTATACGAGAACAACTCCAAGCTATAGAATGTATCGCTGTTATATACGGCTAAAGAGCAGTTAGACTGGAAAGTTTAAAAACGTATATAATATGTTTTTAATTATAGAAACTGGCTTTAAAAAGCGCCGGGTTTCGGAAGTGGACGTAGATTCGAGAGTTTTGCTAAAGAGAAAGGCAAAATGATAAGCATGTTTAAGGTATATTAAGTAATATGCCAAAACAGGGATGTTTGATTACGAGGTTTGGTTTGAGATAGGATTTTAAATACTTACAGGGGTCGCTTGTAAAGTTTAAAATAACGACGATGATCCAAAGAATCGATGATAAGAGATCGAAATGCAGCGGTTATCGTAATCTCGAATTAAAGATTTATTCTAAATAAGTCCGCGGTGCGTTGGAAATATAAAAACGTATGCTATGCGCGGATCGTAATAAATATCCTGCGAAACTATAATATATAGAAGTAGCGGTTTAATAGAATTTACAAAGGTTTTGGCAGTGAAGATGGTAAGTAAATACCATGTATTTCAGATTCAGAGTTATTGATTACCTTTAAAAGGAAACTCGGGATAGAATATATATCTAACGATGATATATATTTGACAGAATTATATGGATGTTGTATTGAGGATAAAGAATATAAGATAAAGAGGTTCATATAATACATTCTAAAGTTTCCGTATTGAGTATCTTTATTGTAAGGTAGAGAGTGAGATAAATACAAAATGAGTTGTATTGTGAGACAATAAACGATACGTTTGACGTTCCGGATAATATAGTTTTCGGAAATGGATAATCTGAGTTATAGAAGTACAAAGATCACTGTTTAGCGAGTGGTAATTCAAGAATTCATTATATGAGACGGCTGATTTAGCCGTCTCTTTTTTGATCAAATAACTCGACCGGCGCGCAAAACTTGACGTTCGTCGCGGCGGAGCTGTAAACTAAAAAAAATAAAGCGGATCTCGATTAAAACTCGGATCCGCTTTTTATAAACAAATCAATCTTCGCGATGCATTCTTTTGAGGCTCTCGCACGCGGCGCGAAGTTCCTCGGGGACGTCGCTAATGTCCATATCGCGCATGACGTCGGTCGTTCCGGCTTCCTTGGCGGTTTGGTAATACCAGCATTTGTAGTCGAGTATGTCGAGCGTGTTTTGAAGCTGACGCATCTGCTCTTTAACGTTTTCGCGGCGCTTTAAAAACAGCTCCAAACGTTCGTCTATCGTCTCGTCGCCCTTTAAGGCCATATCGATAAACCGTTTTATATCCTTTATCGGCATACCGGTTTTTTTAAGGCAGTCTATCACAAACAGCCATTCGAAATCTTTTTCCTGAAACATTCGTATCCCGCCGCCCGATCTCTCGACGAACGGGAGCAGTCCTTCTTTATCGTAGTACCTTATAGTTGAAGGCGCGACGCCCAAAACTTTGGCGGTTTCGCCGACCGTATAAACCATATATCCGTATACCTCCGTTTCTGAGCAAATAAAAATAAACATTTTCTATAAAAGTTCTTGACTTAAAGTTGACTTTAACTATTATAATAATATCGAACTTACAAATATATTGTAAAGCATCAGAGAGAAAAAGTCAAGCCAAGAAGAATGGAGGAGAATATTATTATGGAAAAATTCAATTATTTCGTACCCACGCAGGCTCTGTTCGGCAGCGGACGGCTGAATGAACTTAGCAAGCAGGAGATGCCCGGCAAAAAAGGACTTATCGTTATATCAAACGGAAAATCTATCCGCAAGAACGGGTATCTGGCTCGGGTCGAAGAGCAGCTTAAGCTGGCGGGGATAGAATACGCGGTATTTGATAAAATACAGGCTAATCCGCTTAAAGATACGGTTATGGAAGGCGGAGCTATCGCTCGTGAAAACGGATGCGATTTTATCGTGGCTCTCGGCGGAGGCAGCGTGATGGACGCTTCAAAGGGGATCGCGGTCGTCGCGGTAAACGACGGGGATCTTTGGGATTATATCGGATCCGGTACGGGAAAAGGCAAGGGGATTAAAAACGCTCCGCTTCCGATAATAGCGATCACAACCACGGCGGGAACCGGTTCCGAGACCGACTGCGGCGGAGTTATTACGAACGCGGATACAAACGAAAAGACGGGGCTGGTGCATCCGTCACTGTTCCCAAAGCTTGCGATAATAGATCCAGAACTGATGAAGAGCGTTCCGCCTAAGTTTACCGCTTATCAGGGATTTGACGCGTTGTTCCACAGCGTGGAGGGATATATTTCAAAAACGGCGAACCCAATGAGCGACATGGTCGGTTCGACCGCTATAAAGAATATAGGAAAATATCTCGCAAGAGCGGTCAAAGACGGAAACGATATGGAGGCGAGAGAACATGTAGCTTTTGCCAATTATTTGTCAGGAATAGAAATGTGCGTAGGCTCGACGTCGAGTCAACATTCGCTCGAACACGCTATGAGCGCATATCATCAGGAGCTTCCGCACGGAGCCGGATTGATCATGCTGAGTAAGTCGTATTTTTCATTCTTTATAGATAAGCATGAGTGCGACGACAGATTTATAGAGCTCGCGAAGTTTTTAGGCATGGAAGAGGCCGAAAAACCAGAGGATTTTATTGCTGCGCTTACCAAGCTTCAAAACGATTGCGGCGTCGGCGATCTGAATATGTCGGACTACGGAATAACGCCCGACGAGTTTGAGAAGATGGCGAAGAACGCAATGGATACGATGGGCGGGCTGTTTATGTGCGATAGATATTCGCTTACTCTTTCGGATTGTGTTGAGATCTATACTAAAGCGTATAAATAATATCATATAAACGAAGCCCGGCGGGCTATTTCGGGCGGCGATAAAAACAGAATATGAAAAACCGCCGCGGTATAAAACGTTCGCGGCGGTTATGTTTTTGGTTCAATTAAAATATTCCGAATACGCTCGTTCCGCTGCCGCTCATCATAGCGATCCTGGCGCCCTTTTCCATAAGCCGCGCCTTGTATTCGGCTACGATCGGGTATGCCGGGATCGTCACGGTTTCGAGAATGTTGCCCATATGCGAGATCATTTCGTCAAGGTTTGCGTTCCTGATCCCGGACACGATCCCGTCGATATCCAGTCCGTCCGGCTTCTTGGTATAGTCGAGACGTTCGTATACCCATTTGGTGGATACGGATACGTTCGGCTTCATTATTTCGTATTTGAACTCGGGCGGATCGGGAAGAGGGGTAAGTATCTCGCCTATGCCCTCGGCCAGAACGCAGCCGCCGTGTATGCAAAACGGTATGTCGGCGCCGTATCTGCAGCCAAGTTCCATCTTGTCGGCTAAGCTCAGCGGAGAGGCGAGAAGTTCGTTGAGTCCGTCGATAACTCCCGCGGCGTCGGCGCTGCCGCCGGCCATTCCGGCGCCCATAGGTATGCGCTTTTCGATACGGATGTCCGCGCCGAACGGACTACCGACTTCGTCCAAAAACGCCCTCGCGGTCCTGTACGCAAGATTATCCGCGCCGAGCGGCATATCGGAATCTCCCGATATATTTATTACGCCGTCATCGCGCAGGCTAACGGTTACGATATCCGACATATCGACCTGCATCATGACCATGCGCACGTCGTGGTAGCCGTTCTCGCGTTTGCCGATAACGTCTATGCCGAGGTTTATCTTAGCTTTGCAGTTTAGCTTTATCTTATTTTCTGTTTTCTCTAAAATTTGCATTTTCTCCCTCGCAGGTATCCGGACGCGCCGTATTTTTGTTAACGAAAGTTTAGATCCTTTTAGCTTCTTTTATAACGATCGGGGTCGAAGGATATCCGGAGCTGTTTCTCTCTATCTCCAAAAATCCGTCGACGGTCTCCATTCCCTCGGTCACTTTGCCGAATACGGCGTACTGTCCGTCGAGCTGAGGCAGGTCCGTGTAGCAGATATAGAACTGACTGCTCGCCGAGTCCGGGTCGCTAGATCTCGCCATAGCTACGGAACCGCGCTCGTGCGTAAGCGTGTTTTGAGTGAACCCGTTACTCGAAAATTCGCCCGGTATGGTCTCGTCGCTTCCGCCCGTGCCGTTGCCGTTAGGGTCGCCGCCCTGGGCTACGAAATCGTCTATGACTCTGTGGAAGGTCAGCCCGTTATAAAAGCCTTCGTCGACCAGCTTTAAGAAGTTGGCGCAGGTCTCGGGAGCTTGATCGGGATATACTTCTACCGTGAACGTCTTTCCATCTTCCATAGTGAATTGCACGGTGTTGGAATCCGCGGTCCCGGTCTGAGAACAGCCCGTAAATACGCAGGCCGCGACGAGAGCCAGAAACAGCGACATGGTTTTTAAAAGTTTGGTTTTCATATCGTTTTTTTCAGCCTTTCTGTCCGCATATTATTGTTATTCGTATGATTCGGTATCCTGCGGATCCGGATACCGACCCAAAGCAAGCCGGTCTTAGACCCGCTTCGAATATTTTTATTATACATTATATAAAAATTATGTCAATAATATTCAGTAAGATATACCCGCCAAGATATATCCGCCGGGCGCGGAAACGACGGAGGAGAGGGGAAATCGGAACCTTTCGCGTGCCGCGGCGAATGACGCTCTGCAAATGAAACTTTGTTTCGGTTCGGCGGATGCGGCGACGATTCGCGTATTCGGATATAGACGTACATTTTGCGCTGCTTTGTTTTAAAATCTTATTAAGAATGTTAATAGAAAATTTACATAAAAATCTTGTATTTACAAAAGAATTATGCTATAATCTATTTTTAGTTTAGCCGTTGAACCGAGCTAACGTATTACGCGGCGAGTTTGACAGTACGCCGATAGAGTCGGCTTTGATAATAGCGGAAGAGATAGCGCGATATGTCGGGTTCGAGTTAGGCTGCGGGACGGTTTTGCGGCGAAACATGGCTAAGACTTAAATTAACGTATGCGGCTGTTTGGGCGCCGCAAACATTTTGAGAATAGACTGCGTATGATTTCAATTTATAGATAGAGCTGAATAGGAGGCGAAGGAGTGAATAAATATTTAAAGGGGTTTGGTTTTTATTTTTTGCTGTTCGCGGTTATAATTGTGGTATTCGCGCTTACAAATATACCGAGCCAGGAGACTAAAGAGATTTATTCTGACCTTGTAGTAAAAATTCAAAATCATGAGGTAAAAGAACTTAGTATAGTAGACGACGTCGCTACCGCTACGTTAAACGACGATTCGGAGATAACGGTCGAGGTGCCGAGCTACGAGACCCTCAAGGAGGACGTCGGCTCTACGATGGACGATCAGATAAGAGACGGATCGCTCAAAGTCGAGACGCCGCTTCCCTACAGTCCGCCGTGGTGGCTCACGCTGTTGCCGTCGGTCGGCTTGGTGATACTTCTGCTGGTATTTTGGTTCGTGTTTATGCAGCAGGCAGGCGGCGGCGGAGGCGGCGGCCGAGGCGTTATGAACTTCGGCAAGAGCAAGGCTAAGCTCACCACCGATCCTAAGCACAAAAAGACGTTTGACGACGTGGCGGGAGCGGACGAGGAGAAGGAGGAACTCAAGGAGATCGTAGAGTTCCTGAAATCCCCAGAGAGATTCCGTCAGCTCGGCGCGAGAATACCTAAGGGCGTGCTGCTCGTAGGTCCGCCGGGAACGGGTAAAACTTTGCTCGCCAAAGCCGTGGCGGGCGAGGCGGGCGTTCCGTTCTTCTCGATATCGGGTTCGGACTTCGTGGAGATGTTCGTCGGAGTCGGCGCGTCGCGAGTCAGAGACTTATTCGATAACGCTAAGAAAAATTCGCCGTGTATAATATTCATCGACGAGATCGACGCGGTCGGACGCCACAGAGGCGCGGGCCTTGGCGGCGGTCACGACGAGAGAGAGCAGACGCTCAATCAGTTGCTCGTAGAGATGGACGGCTTCGGCGTGAACGAGGGAATAATCATAATCGCGGCTACTAACAGACCGGATATCCTCGATCCGGCGCTCTTAAGACCGGGCAGATTCGACAGGCAGGTCGTGGTAGACGTGCCGGACGTAGCGGGAAGAGAGGCGATACTCAAGGTCCACACCAGAGGCAAGCCGCTCGGCCGCGACGTAAGACTGGACGTTTTGGCTAAGACCACGATCGGATTTACCGGCGCCGATCTTGAAAATCTTGTTAACGAGGCGGCTCTGGCAGCGGCGAGACAGAACAAGACCGAGATATCGATGCGCGATCTTGAAGAGTCGATCATGAAGGTCGTAGCCGGACCTGAGAAAAAGAGCAAAAAGATCACAGACCGCGAGAAGAAGCTCACCGCGTTTCACGAGGCGGGTCACGCGGTCGTATCCAAGATGCTGCCGACTCAGGACAGAGTCCATCAGGTGTCTATTATACCGAGAGGCCGCGCGGGCGGATATACGCTGTCTTTGCCTAAGGAGGATTCGAGCTACAACTCCAAGACCGAGATGATAGAGGAGATCGTAGTCCTGCTCGGCGGAAGAGTAGCAGAGCAGCTCGCTTTGGGCGATATAAGCACGGGAGCCTCCAACGACTTAGAGCGCGCTACAAAGATCGCCAAGTCCATGGTCATGAAGTACGGCATGAGCGAGAAGCTCGGCGCAAGGACTTTCGGCGGTCAGAATGAAGAGGTGTTCTTGGGGCGCGACTACGGTCACACCATAGACTACAGCCAGGAGACCGCGGCTTTGATCGACGAGGAGATACACGACATCATAACCGATTGCTATAAGCGGTGCGAGAGCATTCTGACCGAGAAGAAGGATAAGCTCGAGACCGTAGCTAACCTCCTGCTTGAGAAAGAGAAGATAGAGGCCGACGAGTTTGATATGATATTTGTAGATAACGACGCCAACGTTGAAAAAACGGAGGACGGCGGCGAAGCGAATACTACCGGCGGCGAGGAAACGGCCCCGGAGACCGGAGTTGACGAGTCGAACACTAAAGACGACGCGTCGAGACCGGTAAGCGGAAACGCGGAGTTTAAGAAGGAACCGTAAGTTTAATAGAGTCTGTTTTGGACGTATATAATTACCGCCGTCTGAGCGAGCGCCGCCCGGACGGCGGCGTTTTGTCTTAGACTCTCCGAGAGTCGGCGTTTAACCCTACGGAGTACGGTGAAAGTCAGTTATGGGATGCGTATCGACCGAGCCTGCCAAGCGGCGCGAGAGAGGCGATATTCGTTAAGGGGTTTAGTCTCCGCTCGACCGATTGTAATGCGATTGAATAATTATTCTGCCGAAACGGGGCGGATTTTTAGTTAAAGGTTATGTTTACAAGCATGAACATATGTGTTACAATATCACTGACACGGATAACGCGTGTCTATTTTTTTGGAAGTTTGTACTACTCAGGACGGGACAGGCTTTTAGGATATAATAATATACGAACATATTTTTATAAGCGATAACATATTGAAAGGATGATATAGGGATGGTAAGAGAGGATTTGCGAAACATTGCGATAATCGCCCACGTCGATCACGGCAAGACCACGCTGGTAGACGAGATGCTCAAGCAGGGCGGTATATACAGGGAGAATCAGGTCGTTGAGGAACGAGTTATGGATAACAACGACTTAGAGCGCGAGCGCGGAATTACGATCCTTGCAAAAAATACTTCGGTCTATTATCAGGGCATTAAGATGAATATAATCGACACGCCGGGACACGCGGATTTCAGCGGCGAGGTAGAGCGTATCCTTAAAATGGTCAACGGCGTAATCCTGCTTGTGGACGCCGCGGAGGGACCGATGCCTCAGACCAGGTTCGTGCTCCAGAAGGCGCTCGAGATGAATCACAGGGTCATAATAGTCGTAAATAAGATAGACCGTCCCGACGCCAGATTGGATGAGATACCGGACGAGATACTCGACCTGCTTATAGAGCTCGACGCGAACGACGAACAGCTTGAAAGTCCGATCATTTTCTGTTCGGGCAGAGCGGGAACCGCCTCGCTGTCCCAGTACGAGCCGGGCAAGGACCTGACGGTCTTGTTTGAGACGATAAAGAACTATATCCCCGCGCCCGAGGGCGACGAGAGAGGCCCGTTCCAGATGCTGGTATCCTCGATAGACTACAACGACTACGTCGGCCGTATCGGCATAGGACGCATAGAGCGGGGAATGGTTAAGCAGGGGCAGGAGGTGAGCGTCTGCGAATACCACGACAAGCACGAGCCGTATAAGGCTAAGGTCGTAAATATCTATCAGATAGACGGTCTGGGCAGAACCCAGGTGGACGGCGCCATGGTCGGCGACATCGTTTGTTTTTCGGGTATCCCGGACATAACCATAGGAGATACGGTCACGGCGGTGGACAATCCGGAGCCGCTGCCGTTCGTTAAGATCTCGGAGCCTACTATCGAGATGACTTTTTCGGTAAACGACAGTCCTTTCGCCGGCCGCGAGGGCAAGTTCGTCACGACCCGACAGATAAGGGACAGGCTTATGCGCGAGACGCTCAAAGACGTGTCGCTCAGAGTTGAGGACGGCGATAACACGGACAGTTTCAGGGTCGCCGGCAGAGGAGAGATGCATATATCGATCCTGATAGAGACGATGCGCCGCGAGGGCTACGAGTTCTCGGTAGGCACGCCGAGGGTGTTGTATAAGGAAAAAGACGGCGTGAGATACGAGCCGATCGAGAAAGTGACGATAGACGTTCCCGAGGATCAGATGGGCTCGGTCATGGAGAAGTTGGGTTCCAGAAAGGGAGAGCTTGTCAGCATGGCTCCGCAGGGGAGCAGGATGCGGCTCGAATATTTGATACCGGCGCGCGGTATGCTCGGCTACAGAAGCGAATTTTTGACAGATACAAGGGGCGAGGGCGTGCTGAACTCGGTGTTCTACGACTACGAGCCGTATAAAGGCGATATACAGAGAAGACATACCGGCTCGCTGGTGGCGTTCGAGACCGGAGAAGCCGTGGGCTACGGACTGTTTAAGGTCCAGGACAGGGGCGCGTTGTTTATCTCGCCCGGAACTCAGGTATACGAGGGCATGGTCGTAGGTCAGTCGCCTAAGGCGGAGGATCTGAACGTAAACGTCTGCAAGAAGAAGCAGCTCACTAATACGCGAGCGTCCGGAAGCGACGAGGCGCTCAAGCTGACGCCGCCGATCAACATGAGTCTCGAGGCCTGCCTCGAATTTTTAGCGGACGACGAGATACTCGAGGTGACCCCTGAGAATTTGAGGATAAGAAAGAGGATTCTCAATAATCAGCAGAGAGCCAAGGCGAGGAACTGGAAATAAGACGGGCTTAGGACGGACAAACCGCGTATAGCCGGGATTTTTTCATAATACCGAAAAAGATGAGGTAATTTTCGGCAAAGTTTGTGTAGATTATATAAGATTGAGAATAGCGCAAATTTTGGTATTGACATATAATATTATAAGCGCTATAATGCAGTTGTTGAACAAAGAGGTTCATGGCTAGAGAAGCCGTGGACCTCTTTTTTTATTCGCTGAAGAAGGGCATACCTTCTGAAGCGTTGATAAGCTTATCGTCGCACAGCGCAAAAACTAAGATTATTTTATGTTATTAGGAGGAGATTAGTTATGATCGATTCGGGAAACACTGGTTTCGTGCTTATCTGCGCGGCTCTGGTATTCTTTATGACGCCGGGCTTAGCGTTATTCTACGGCGGCCTGGTAAGAAGGAAAAATGTTGTTAATACCATGATGTCTTCGGTATTCCTTATCGGCGTGGCAATGGTATTATGGGTTTTGTTTGGTTATTCACTTTCGTTCAGCGGCAATGTCGGAGGTATTATAGGAAACCTCGACTGGTTTGGTTTAAACGGCGTTGGAATGGAACCGGGACCGTATTCCGATACAATTCCGAATCTATGCTTTGCGGCGTTCCAAATGATGTTCGCAGTTATAACCCCGGCGCTTATCACCGGTGCGACGGCGGGCAGAATGAAGTTTAAAGCGCAGTTTATCTTTATGGTACTCTGGTCGTTTATAGTATACTACCCGATGGCTCACATGGTCTGGGGTACTGACGGATTCCTAGGCTCCGGGTTCTTACACTCGGTAGACTTCGCCGGCGGTAACGTCGTACATATCAGTTCGGGCGTGAGCGCTCTGGTTCTTTGTATAATCCTTGGCAAGAGAAAGGGTTACGAGACCCAGTCGTACAGAACGCATAACATTCCTATGGTAGCGTTCGGCGCGTGCGTTCTCCTGTTCGGATGGTTCGGATTTAACGCGGGCAGCGCTCTTGCGGCGGACGGTCTTGCGGCTCACGCGTTCATGACCACGGCGGCGTCTTGCGCGGCTGCTATAGTAACTTGGATGCTCATAGACGTTATAAAGACGGGAAAGCCGACCCTTATAGGCGCGTCTACCGGTATGGTAGCGGGTCTGGTCGCAATAACGCCGGGCGCCGGTTTCGTACCCGTTTGGGCGGCCGTTATAATCGGTATAGTTGTATCCCCGCTCTGCTATTTCATGATCTCGTTCGCTAAGAAGAAGCTCGGTTACGACGACGCTCTCGACGCGTTCGGATGTCATGGTATCGGCGGTATCTGGGGCGGAATCGCTACAGGTTTGTTCGGTCTCAGCTCGATCAACAGCGCCGCGGAGTGGAACGGACTGTTCTTTGGAGACGTTCATCTGTTCCTGGCTCAGCTCGCGAGTATCGTCATCACTATTGCGGTAGCGGTCGTTGGAACCTTGATCTGCGTTGGTATAACGAGAATATTCACAACTCTCCGCGTTACGCCGAGAGAAGAACAGATCGGCTTGGACGCTTCGGAGCACAACGAGAGCGCGTATCCGTCGTTCAACGGTTTGGATTAATAGGAACGGGAGGTTAGATTTCATATGATCAAAATAGAAGCAATAGTTAGAGAAGAGAGTATGGAAGACGTTAAGCAGGCGCTTCAAGACATCAACGTGCACGGTATAACCGTATACCAGGTCATGGGCTGCGGTACGCAGAAAGGCTATACCGAGTATGTAAGAGGTCAGAAGGTCGATATCAATATGCTTCCTAAAATAAAATTCGAGATAGTCGTCTCGTCAGAGGAATGGGAAAAGAAGACGATCGACGCTATACAAAAGGCCGCGTATTCGGGCGCGCCGGGAGACGGTAAGATATTCTCATACGAGCTTAAGAGCGCTATGAGGATCAGAACCAAGGAGACCGGCTACGACGCGATCCAACCGCGCGACGAATAAATAAGCCTAAACAGTTTTAACTGCCCAAATATATTGCATTGGAGAGGGCCTGCGCAGGTCCTCTCCTCCTTTTTATTCTGTACGCGGTCGCCGGATACCGGACGCGCGGGCGCGTTTCGTCTAAGAAATTGATATTTTCCACAAAGATCGCGCGCTTGTTTCTCAAACCTTTCATTAATGTCATTAATTGATATGGTTAAACATCTTGATAATTTATTATTTTTTTGAGTATAATAATATTAACAGAACCCGACGCGCATACTGGCGATGCGGACCGCGTCGGGGAGTTTTATTTCTCCGAAAGTCGGAGCGATTGATATTTTTCACAAAGATTGTGCATTTTTTAACGATATAATTGTTAATAAAATATTGACGATTTTAGATTTAAGGTATATAATGAATAAGATGTTGAATAAATCTTATTTAAAATGAAGGAGTTTTGTTATTCAATACGGCTGTTTTTAAGTAATCATCCCCGTTTAAATATGTAAGAAAAGGCGTAATTACTTTTAAGGAGAATCGTTTCTTATTTCCGGGCGGCGGATAGTCTATCGGCTGCGGACGCGGTTGCGGCTATTGTCGGCGGCGCGGATCCGGACGCAAACGACTTCATGGACTTATTATAACATGAAAAGCTTATTATAAATTTTAAGTATAAAACATTTGGAGGTATTAGAAATGAGCAGAGTGTACAACTTTTCGGCCGGACCGTCGATGCTTCCGGTAGAAGTACTCGAAAGAGCGCAGAAGGAGATGCTGGAGTACGGCGACAGCGGCCAGTCGGTAATGGAGATGAGCCACAGAAGCGCGGAGTATAAAGAGATAATCGACAGAGCCGAGGCGACTCTCCGCGAGATCATGAATATTCCCGATAACTATAAGGTAATGTTCCTTCAGGGCGGCGCGTCTACGCAGTTCGCTATGGTTCCTATGAATCTTGGAAACAAGACCAAGACCGCCGACTATATCACCACGGGTCAATGGGCTAAGAAGGCGCTTGCCGAGGCTAAGCATTTTGTTACGGCTAACGAGATAGCTTCAAGCGCGGATAAGACGTTCAGCTATATCCCCGAGGTGGATAAGAGCATGCTCACGCCCGGCGCCGACTATGTACATATCACATACAACAACACCATATACGGCACGCACTATAACACAATGCCCGATTTCGGCGACGCGGTAGTCGCTGCGGATATGTCGTCGAGTATCCTCTCCGAGGAAGTGGATATAAATAAATTCGGTTTGATATACGCGGGCGCTCAGAAGAACATGGGGCCCGCGGGCGTCACTGTCGTTATAATGAGAGACGACCTCATAGGCGACGCTATGGACATAACCCCGACCATGCTGAAATATGAGACTCATTCCGAGAACGGCTCGATGTACAACACCCCGCCGACGTACGGCATATATATCTGCGGCCTTGTATACGAGTGGATAAAGGATATGGGCGGCGTAAAGGTGATGCATGAGAAGAACGTCAAGAAGGCGGAGCTTTTATACGACTTCCTCGACAACTCGAAGATGTTTAAGGGCACGGTAGTTCCCAAGGACAGATCCCTGATGAACGTGCCGTTCGTGACCGACTCCGACGATCTCAACGCTAAGTTTATAAAAGAAGCTAAGGCGGCGGGTTTTGTTAACCTCAAAGGTCACAGAACGGTCGGCGGTATGCGCGCGAGCATCTATAACGCTATGCCTTACGAGGGCGTTAAGGCCTTAGTGGACTTCATGGCTAAGTTCGAGAAAGAAAATTAATGCAGGCCGGCAGGCTTTATGAAAGAAGGTAATTTTTATGTATAATATATTGACGCTCAATAAGATCTCCAAGGTCGGTCTTGGAAAATTAGGAAATAAATATAACGTTTCGGACGAATGTTCCAACCCGGACGGTATAATACTGAGAAGCTATAAGATGCACGATATGGAACTTCCCGAATCGCTGAGAGCGGTAGCGAGAGCCGGCGCGGGAGTAAACAACATACCTATCGAGAAGTGCAGCGAAAAGGGTATCGTAGTGTTCAACACCCCGGGCGCGAACGCTAACGCGGTCAAGGAGTTGGTTATCTGCGCCCTGCTGTTGTCTTCAAGAAAGATAGTTCAGGGCATAGAATGGGCTAAGACTTTGATCGGCGAGGGCGACAACGTTGGTTCACTGATCGAGAAAGGCAAGTCGAACTTCGTCGGTCCCGAGATAGAGGGCAAGACGCTCGGCGTCGTCGGTCTGGGCGCTATCGGCGTTAAGGTAGCGAACGCGGCGCATCATCTCGGTATGAACGTGGTCGGTTTCGATCCGTTCCTGTCGGTCGACGCGGCGTGGAACCTCACGAGATTCGCAGAGAGAGCGAACAGCCTCGACGAGTTGCTAACCAAAGCGGACTACGTGACCATACACGTTCCGGCTACACCGTCGACTAAGGGTATGTTCGATTCGGAAGCCTTCGCTAAGATGAAGAAGGGCGCGAGACTGATCAACTTCTCGAGGGATTCTCTGGTAGACGAGGCGGACGTTCAGGCGGCGCTCGAGAGCGGCGACCTCAGCGCGTACGTGACCGATTTCGCGAGCGAGGCTCTGCTTAAGAACGACAAGGTAATTTGCATGCCTCACTTGGGCGCTTCGACTCCCGAGAGCGAGGAGAACTGCGCGGTCATGGCGGCGGAGGAGATCAGCGATTTCCTGGAAAACGGAAATATCAAGAACAGCGTTAACTTCCCGAACTGCGACATGGGCGCTCTCGGCGCGGGTAGCAGGATCACGATAATGCATAAGAACGTTCCGAATATGATAAACGCTATCACCGACGCGATCGCTAAAAAGGGCATGAACATCGAGCATATGCTCAATAAGAGCAAGGGCGATTACGCGTACACGATCTTGGATATCGCGACCAAGATAGACCCGGCGTTCGGCGGCGAGCTCGAAAAGGCCGAGAATGTAATCAAGGTGACGATCCTCTAATAGAAATTAGATTTCGCCGTATATACGCGTGGGATTCCGCGGCGGAATACGGAGACTAAGCAAATATAAAATAGCTAAAATATGGAGCGTGGTAGATGGTTGCGCGCGTCCGTTTTGGGCGCGTGAGGAAAGTCCGAGCTCCGCAGGGCAGGGTGCAAGCTAACGGCTTGTGGAGGCGACTCTAAGGAAAGTGCAACAGAAAGATACCGCCGCGGGATCTAGCCCGCGGTAAGGGTGAAAAGGCGAGGTAAGAGCTCACCCGCCTCTATGGAGACATAGGGGCGCTGTAAACCCCACCCGGAGCAACGCCTGACCGGGAGACTAAGCTTGCCCGGCATCTCCCAAGATTGGCGGCTGGAGGCGCGCGGCGACGCGCGTCCAAGATAGATGACCATCCTAATGACAGAACTCGGCTTATTCCACGCTCCAAACGTAGATGTTAGGGATTATGTATTAGAAGTTAGGCGGTGAAACGAGCCGCTTTAACGCCGAACTCTAACGTTTGTAAAATGGAATAATTTGAAATCCTAAACGGCTTATAGGCCGTTTTTTTGTTTACGGAAACATGTTAGGCTTCTAATCGCTACGCTCAGGCGGTTGTTTCCCACGCCTGAATAAAGGGGACGACATACTTATTGATTTAGATTTAATAATTGGATTGCTGATTATTATTGTAATTCTGGATATTTTAAAGTAGATAAAGAGATAGCCGCCCTCTGATATAGGACGACTATCTTAGTCTTTGTTCATATTGGGGAAACAATTGTTTGTCTTTTCCTTGTTATATCTATTATAACACTTAAATCGTTAGGCGTTAAGAGGTGATTTTGCGACGGCTGAAAATTCGCAAACAAGAGCCTAAAATAAATATTGTCTGCGAAAAGAAACACTCTGTTTTCCTAAACGTTACAGTCGCCGTTTTTAACGCCATAGAAGCGTTTTCAGCCTCTAATAATCCCTAATGATTAATCTCTAATCCCTAATCCTTTATCTCTACGTTGCCGGTACGATCAGCGGTTTTATATTGTCCTCCGAATCCCAGATAAACACTTTTACGGTCTCGTTGTCCGCGGCGCCTCTGTCGATTACGTATACGACTTCGGAGCCGGTCGCAGTTTCGTGAGATATGGTTCTGGTTCGGACGTCGGTCAGCGTTCCGTTCTCGCCGTAGTAGGCTATTATGATCGCGTCGTCGTCCGCCGCGTCCATGTTCTTGGTTACGGTAAAGGTCGTCTCGGTATCGGTCGCCGAAAGCCCGCTTATCGTATACGGCTCCTGCGGCGCGGTATATCTCTCAAACTTAGCCGCGCAGAATCTCGCTTTTGAGCCGTCAAGATAGAAGTAGTAAGTCTTTCCGGCCTCAAGCTCGACCTGACACTGGATAGGTACGCTTGAACCTACGCATTCCTGTACGTATATATTCTCGGTAGTCGGATCCGCCGCGCCCTCCGGAACAACGTAGAACGTCTTAGTGTTCGATACGGAATATGCGTATAACGTAAACACGCCGTTCTCGGGAGCGGTATACTTGAGCGCGGTACCGACGGCCGTTCCGGAC
>CAJFTO010000019.1 GCA_904419955.1 Candidatus Roslinia caecavium
CTCCCGGAACCGACTCGCTTTTTCGCAAATGTCTCAGCGACAACTCCGCTATTATACTACCTTTCCTCCCTCTTTGTCAACACCTTTTTCGCCTTTTTTCTCTTTTTGGTTATTTTGACTGCAACATTTTATATTTGACAATAATTTTATTGCATTTTAGACAACCGTCGACGTTTTGTTCAACACATATATGCTTCGAACTTACTATTAGCGTATTAACTCATAATTCTACAAAGCATTGGGGCATATATATGTTTGTATCGACTATTTTAAAATCTGTTGCAAGTATTTTTAAACTGATTGTATATAAATATGCTATTGGCTAATTTTATTAAATTTTTATATTTATTAAACTATGCGTATACAAATACGCTTTCCGCTTATAAGAAATTGTAATTATCCGCAGCGTCTATATTATATGTAAGATTATAAATAATCAGAAAGGAAAATATGTAGCGAACTTTCCACAAGTTCATTATATAGGGTGATTGTATGGATCGAAAAAAATTCGGACGCAGGCTCCAGCTTGCTCGAAAAGAAAAACGCTTAACCGGCGAGCAGCTTGCAGAAAAGACGAATCTGTCTACCACATATATCAGGCAGTTGGAAAACGGATTGCGTATCCCGAGTTTGCCTGTTTTTATCGATATAATAAACGCTCTCGACTGCGGCGCGGACGCCATATTAGCCGACAGCGTAAGCGCTTCGAACAATATAGTCGTCGGCGAACTTTCAGAAAAACTGAACGGTTTGCCTCCGGAGCGTTTGTCTGAAATTACTACCGTAGTGAACGCAATGCTTAGCTATATGAAGAATTAGATATTCAGGGGTAAGTAATGAGAAAGTTACTTTCACGTTAGCCTCCTGCAGGACTAAAGCGCCCACGCGAAATTTTCCTCGCATAGCATGCTCTAAGACGCGCATGAGCGTAATAATCTCTTATCATTTCTTGCCCTGCGGATAAGAGAAATTTCATTATTATTGGCGCCGAAGCAGGGCGGCGGAATGGAGATTATTATGAATAAACAACACCATGAAATCCTCAAGGAATTGCGCCAAAAACACGGATTAAAGCAATCAGACGTTTCCAAAATACTCGGGTGCGCAAATTACACTTATCAAAGATACGAATACGGCTTACTGCTTATGCCGATAGATAAACTTATAATTCTTGCTGATTATTACAACGTATCTACCGACTATATTTTAGGCCGAACAAGAAACCCCGCGCCGCCGTCGATGATTTAACTAAGAAGTAGTCTGAATAATCGTTTTCGATCCGCCGTAATCCTGATAATTTACGGCGGATCCGCTTATTTTTCTTTTTACGTTCGCCGTTTTCATAATCTCAAAAGCTGATTATATAAGCCGGTATTAAAAATACTGATTTTTTTGGAATTTTGTGAATCGCTCTTGACTTAGAGTCGACTTTAAGTTGTATAATTATTATTAGATCAACTATACGCTTTAATATAGCGTATCCTTAATCTACATTAATTTATTATTTAAACGGAGGCGTTAATCATGGATAGAGAAAAAAGTTTAGGCGGAGGAGCCGTTTTTCCGCTCGGAGAAAAGAACGAAGCTTTTGCAAAATATTTTATAGGACAAAGTTATCTTAGTATGCTCACGACTGAGCGCGTTCCGATCGGAAACGTAACGTTCGAGCCGGGCTGTCGCAACAACTGGCATATCCATCACAAGGGCGGTCAGATCCTGCTTGTCACCGGCGGCAGAGGATATTATCAGGAATGGGGCAAGGAGCCGCAGGAACTTCACCCCGGAGACGTAGTTAATATACCTCCCGAAGTTAAGCACTGGCACGGCGCCGCTCCCGACAGCTGGTTCTCGCATTTAGCCGTAGAGGTACCCGCCGAGGGCGCGTCCAACGAATGGCTCGAGGCGGTAAGCGACGAAGAGTATTCAAAATTGTCATAATTTTCCTTAATTGATTTTACTGACAAAGATAGGAGGTAAATAAATATGAGTGAAAACGCATTTGAAAATATGCCGAAAACCCTTTTGGATACAGATCCGGAGTTTTATAATATTTTCAAAAACTTTACCGAAAACGACGCCGAAAACATTATAAGCTTAGACGATAAAACGAGAGCTATGGCGACGCTCGCCGCGCTTATCGGCTGTCAGGGAACCGAAGAATACAAATGTTTTTTAAGCGGCGCGCTAAATAAAGCCGTAGACCCGATCGAGATCAAGGAGATCGTGTATCAAGCCGTAGCCTATCTCGGTATAGGAAGAGTTCTTCCGTTTTTCGGCATAACAAACGATGTCATTAAAGAAGCCGGGCTCTCTCTTCCACTGCCCGGACAAGCGACGGCGAATAACGAGACTCGCCTTCAGACGGGGAACCAGGCGCAAGTCGATATTTTCGGCGACGGAATGAAGGATTTTCATAAATCCGGTCCCAAGGAAAGCCGTCACATCAATCTCTGGCTTGCCGAAAACTGCTTCGGCGATTATTATACCCGGAACGGACTCGACTATAAACAGCGCGAAATGATAACATTCTGTTTCCTATTGGCTCAGGGCGGCTGCGAACCTCAGCTCACCAGCCACGCCGGGGCCAATATGCGTATCGGAAACGATAAGAACTTTTTGATACAGATTATCTCTCAGTGCCTGCCCTACATAGGATATCCGAGGAGCCTGAACGCCCTCAGATGCGTAAACGAGGCGGCCGAGCAATTATAATCTTTTCGACTTTTATTCCAAAGGGGAGTTCTCTCCCTTTTGGATTTTTTCATATATTCCTTAATTATTGACTTAACCGTGTTTTATGCTATAATTGATTTATAAGTTAATTTAATCAAGGAGCGGATAGTTATGAATAATCCAAACGAACCCTACAATAACGATCAAAATAATCCCTATGTTGACGACTATTTGAATAACACCGTAGACATACCGACTCAGTCGCAGTCGCAATCGCAACACGACCAATACGGATCTCAATATCCGCAGGCGCATAAAAACACGCCAAACAAAACGCTGATAATTTGTTTAGGCATTATAGTCGTTACGATCGTAATCATCTTAACGGCTCTTATCGTATTCGCGCTTACCGGCCGCTCGTCCGGCGGAAATGCAGGCTCCAGCGAATCGGGATTCGTTACGGGTATGGACGGTCAACAGGCCGCGGCGCCTACGGCTACGCCTATTCCTACCCCCGCTTCAGCTCAGGTCCCGTCGTCCGGATTTGTTCCCTCGTCCAACACCACCGTCGTAAGCACGATGTACGTATCGAACGTCAGGCACAGCATATACTTCAGGAGCGAACCGTTTGAAAACGACGCCAATATAATCTCAGAGCTGCCGCTCGGCACGCCGGTCGGATTTATAGAAAACTACGATAACGTTTTCGCAAAGATAAATTATAACGGAACCATAGGCTACGTCAAGCAGGAATACTTATCCTATACCCAAACGACGAACGAGGTTACCAAGACGATGTACGTCGCCAACGTAAACTACAGTATATATTTCAGAAGCTCGGCTCAGGAGATAGATTCAAATATAATCTGCGAGATACCTCTGGGAACTCCGGTCGGGTTTATAAGCATAGAGGATTCGACCTTCTCTAAGATAAACTATAACGGTACGATCGGCTACTGTAAAACTCAGTACCTTTCCGACTATGCGCCGAGTTCAAACAACACAGTAGTATCGACCAAATATGTTGCCAACGTACAGTACAGCATCTATTTAAGAAGTACTCCGAACGAGACCGACAACAATATCATCTGCGAGATACCGGTCGGTACCGCTGTAGGCTTTATAGAGAATACAAACAGTACTTTTGCGAAAATAAATTATAACGGTACAATAGGCTATTCGAAGCGTATTTACCTCGAGGACAGCTACTCGTCCGGCGGCTCGTCTTCCGGCTCGGGAAGTACGATGACGGTCGTAAACGTTCAGTACGCAATATATCTCAGAAGTACTCCGGACGAGTCCTCAAACAGCAATATCATAATGGAGATACCGGTCGGCGCTAAGGTTACATACCTCGGCACGCCGAACAATACGTTCTACAAAATAAGCTATAACGGTACCGTTGGATATTCCAAGCAAATATATCTTTCGTGGTAAAAATCGATTTGCAAGGAGACGTTAAATGAAGAAATATTTTACAGTATTAATAATTGTATATGGGATAATACTCATAGGTTTGATCGCCGTTTTCATCCTGTGCCTGAACGGTACGATAACCCTTGAAAAATTGGGGATAAACAGGGACTCGATCACAAGCGGCGAAAGCTCCGGTTCGGAGCAAGAACAGTCCGGCGCGGCGGCCGTCCAAACTCCGGAGCCGACCGAGGAACCGGACAAGAAGATAATCGTGCTCGACCCGGGACACGGCCTGTCTTCGTCGAGCGCGTCCGACGAGCAGAAACTTGCGGACGGCTGGATATATAATCCGTCGCGAGGCGGCTGGGGCGAATGGCGGCACTGGAAGTCGGGAACGACTTGGGTGGACTGCGAAGGCTCGGGCTGCAGCGGCAGAGTTCCGTCCGGCGGGAGCTGCTGGTACCCGATCGAAAACGGGGACAGGGACGTCGAACCGGAGCTCAATCTGAACAATACGCTGAGCGCCCAAAAATATCTTGAGGAGATGGGCTACGAGGTCCGCCTCACAAGAACCTCCAACTCGGAAAATCCGTCAATGACCCAAAGGCTTAAGTACTGCTACCCCGACCTCGATACGACGCGGGATCCCGATGCCGACGCGTTTGTTTGCATCCATTCCAACGCGGGCGGAGGACGCGGGAGCTGTTACATATCTCTGTCGGGTCTGTACGATCAGGCCGGTATCTCGGATACCTATGTCAGCGACGGCAACGAGCTCGGAAAGTATATAAACGACAGGATCGTCTCGTCCACGAGCATGGGGATCTCGGGAAGCGGCGCCTACGACGGCTTTCCGACCACTATACTTTTCTGTAAATCACCCGTCACTATCGCGTATTTGGAGATCGGTTTCTTCGACAACCAATCCGACCTGAATATTTTAAAGACCGAATCCGACTCGATCGGAAAGGCGATAGCCGAAGGTATAAACGATTATTTCACAGCTAAAGAATCCGGCGGCGCCGGCGAGACCGCGCAGTCCGCCCCCGCCGTATAATGGAGGAAAGCATGAACAAAGTTTTTGACATAAAAAAATTCGCAACGGCCATTTTGGCGACACTATCCCTGGTTATAGCAATAGCCTGCGCAGGCGCGGAACGCGTAAGCGCTTACGAGGTGGGCGACGTTATCGGCAAAGCGGTATATACCGATATCGCGGCTTACATAAACGGCTACCCCATACCGTCGTACAACGTAGACGGCTATACCGTAATAGTCGCAGAGGATCTGAGAAATTACGGCTTCGACGTTACATGGAACGGCGACGCGAGAACGCTGAGCGTGACCATGGCGGACGGCGCCGCGATTACAGGGATGAGCGGGGTTTATAAGTACCCGAACGCTATAGGCAGGAAATTCGCCGACACTCTCTATACCGACATACGGACCTATGTAAACGGCGACCCGGTTCAGGCCTACAGCATAAACGGCTATACTATGATAGAGCTTAAATCTCTTTCAGAATTTGGAACAGTGAATTGGAACCAGGCTATGTGGCGCGCCGAGGTGAACTTGGACCGGTTGGACGAAAACGGCGGATATCCGGAGGTTGAGATAAGCGCTCTAAGCGTGCCGGTAATCGTCTTAGACGCCGGTCACGGGGAACTTTCCGGCAATATGAGCTCAGAACAGAAAACCGCCGACGGCTGGGTATACAACTCGTCAAGAGGCGGCTGGGGCGAATGGCGACACTGGAAATCAGGAACTACCTGGATAGACTGCGAAGGCTCCGGCTGTAATCACAGAGGCGAGTGCTGGTACCCGATAGGCGACGGCGACCGCTCTTTAGAGCCCGAGCTCACGCTGAACAACACGCTTAGCGCCGCGAAATACTTAGAGGAACTCGGCTACGAGGTCCGCCTTACGAGGACGAACAACAGCCAGAATCCGTCCATGACCAAGCGACTCGAATACTGCTATCCGAACAACGACACGACTGCCGCTCCGGACGCGGATCTGTTTATCTGTATACACTCAAACGCCGGCGGCGGGCGAGGCTCCGCCTACATACAGCTCTCGGGCGCTTACGACCAGGCCGGGATAAGTCCGGACTACGCGTACAACGGCAACACGCTGGGCAAATACATCAACGACCAAATAGTCGGCTCCACGAGCATGGGTACGTACAGCGGCGGCGTGATACACGGACTTCCCCACCTTGTGCTGTTCAGTAAGTGTCCGATCACTATAGCCTACCTTGAGATAGGCTTTTTCGACAACAGCTCGGATCTTAATATACTCAGAACGGAATCCGACGGCATCGGCAGGGCCATCGCCAACGGGGTTCATTATTACTGCATCGATACCGGGATAAAACAATACTGATACATAGTAAAAGCTCCGCTTAAAATAGGCGAACGTCTAATATATTTTAAATTGGATCTCTACGCGCTTTTTTAGCGGAGCAAACAGGAACTTTTTACGATTTATATTTTAAGCTGCAGCGTGAAAGCGAGGCGATATTGTGGAATTAAGAATAGCTATATGCGACGACGAAACGGACGCGTTGACAAAAGAAAGCCTCCTGATACGGGAACTGCTGGACGAGAAAAAAGTTGCATATCAAATCGATACGTATACGTCGGCGGAAGAATTGCTCGCATCTGAAGTCATGTACGATATACTTTTTCTTGATGTAGAATTGCGCCAACTAAACGGAATCGATGTGGCGGAGAAATTGTTGGAATGTAAAAACGACGCCTTAATATTCTTCATAACAAATTATTCCATATACTCTGACAGAGCGTCTGACATACGTGCGCACCGTTTTTTGTCAAAACCGGTGGACAAAGACCGACTGAGCGCCGGGATCGACAGCGCTCTAAAGAAAATATCCGACGCAACCAAATTTATAACGGTAACGGATATGGAGACAAAGAGGCGCTATACGATACCTATAGCGTCGATAATCTTCATCGAAAACACGGGTCGGCATACAAAGATCTATTTGACTACAAGACCTGCGTTTATTGCCGAAGAAATATTTTCAATTATCAAAGAAAGAATAGAAAGCGAGGCGGATTATTTTGCCATACCTCATCAAAGCTATTATGTTAATATGCGTTTTGTCGACGATTATGACAAAAGGGAAGTTAAAATGTCCTACGGAAAAAGATCTTATACCGCTATCATGACGCGAGGGCGGTACAAAACTTTTAACGATAAGATGTTTGAAATGGCAAAATTAGTATAATGAATTTAAATAATATAACAAAATTGATTGCAATAATCATAGAATGTGGAATAATGATGTATTATTGCCACTCTGTTCTGCCATATAAAAAATCAAAAACGACGAGTTCGTGTATAGCTGTTTTGGGATACATAGTTTACTACTTTATATGTATTTTGAAATTGCCAACATTAAACATTATTGGATTCGTTGTTATAAATTTTCTAATAATTCTGTTGGGCTATAAAGATACTATTGGAGATGTGATCTTTAAGGTTACAATAATAACAGGACTAATGATGTTCAGTGAACTGATTGCTTCTCTACTGATTAAAACAGAAATAAATAATGAATTTGCAACAGCTATAACAGTTGCGAAAGATATAATTTTTACATTTGCTTCAAAATTATTATATATTACGGCTATGATAATTTTTAGACATTTATCTGTAAATAGGAATCAAAGATACCAAACCAGAGAAATGATATATTTGGTTGTTCTTCCGATTTCAACCTGTTTATTTTTATATTTATTTAATCAAATCAGTAACATATTAAGCAATGAATTGGAGATATTATTTGTAATATTTAGCATATTGCTGGTAGCAGCAAACTTTGTGGCATATTTTGTATGCGAAAAAATAATTGATAAAAATTTACAAAACGAAAAATTAAAGCAAATTGAATATAAGAAAGAAATCAATGAAAAAAGTTATCGGTTAATTCAAGAAAAGTACAATGAATTGAAAATCTTAGTCCATGACTTTGACAAATATTGCAATTATATTGACAGTAAGATCGCCGACGGGCAAGAAGACGTGCAGGCTCTTACAAAAAAGATAAAAGACAAAAGTAAAGAGTTTCTAATTGTTGAGTATACCAATAATAGAGCTTTGAACATCCTTTTATCCCAAAAAGTCAAAGAATGTAATGAAAAACAGATCGATTTTCAAATCTACTCTCAGAGCGTCGACGTATCGTTTATTGAAGAAAGCGACGTAATTGCGATTTTTGGGAATCTCATAGACAACGCAATTGAAAGCTGTATGGTCTCAGAAGCTAAAAAGATATTTTTACAAATCAAAACATTGAACGATAAATTCCTTGTTATAAATCTTGAGAATAGCTCCAACCAAGAGCCGATTGTGGAAAACGGAAAATTAAAAACAAGAAAAGCCGATAGAGATACTCATGGTATAGGTCTACTTAGCGTAAAACATGCATTGGATAATTTACAAGATCATAACGGAAGACTACAGTGGGAATATAACGCTGATAAACGTATTTTTATTGCTACTATTCTTATCAGTTTACAAAAAAAGACGAGTAAATGATGCAAATGTTGCAGTATAGCGACAAATTTTGCACCTCTCCTTTGCAAAGCTCTGATAGTGTTATATAATGCGCTTAGAAACAAACACATGATTGTATGAGTCTTGAGTGCTTAGAAGCGATAATGATATAGCATCTTTCTTATTATAAGTATCTGAAAAACCTCTTGATTTATCAATCGTTTTACAAGACTTCGTTTCGTTTTGAAGAAAATCAGTATGACTAAGAAAGAGAGGAAAGTTTTTATGAAAAAGTTTATAAAATCAACTGCAATGGGTCTGGCTGCAATGGCAACAGTTTCGGTTATGAACGTTAGCGTCTTTGCAGAAAACACAACTATAGACAGTAATGTCAAAATTAATAATGGAATAGAACAAATGTCGTCATCAATTGTATTATCTAACAGAACGTTTAATACGAATTTAGACGCCACCGGTACTATGGTATACAATTCTGATACAAAGCCCGTTACAGAGCAGTTCTTAAAGGTTTGGGTTAATAACCAGTGCGACAATTGCGGTTCTGTATATATTGTTCAGACCGATGCTTTTGATCATGAGACCGGGAAATCAACATTGGTAATAGCAAGTATAATACCGAATACTGATAATCAGATAAATAATATTGATATGATTTCAGGATTTGGCGGCGACTATGCAAAATATAGATATAAAGTCCGCATAGAAGGAACAAACAATGAAGCTGTTTGCGGTCGTGTAGCTCTTAGACAAGGCGTTGATTTATCAGCGCTTGCAGTCGAAGATAAATTGTATTAAGCAAAGATATGCTACAAGACATGGCTCTTTTTGGTTATGAAGTGGATAATATCTAACAATTATCAACAAGGTAAAAATTACAGGTATAAGCTTAACGCATCTTGTTAATAAATCGAATTCTACATAACAAGTAGAGTATGCCGATAACGCCGGTATACTCTATTTTTGTACATATATCTAAATAAACGACTTTTATAAGCGCCGCCGATACGCCCGCGCGTTACGCAGGTACGCATTTAGGATTACTTTTCACGATCCGCCCAAACGGCGGATCTTATTTTTTATCCCCTAAAACTTCAGTAATTTGATTTTAGCTCTGGATTTTAGCCGCCGGTTGTGATACAATACTGTAGGCAAGTTAAGGTTTATAGGTTTTTCCTTAAAAATAACCTAAATAAAATTATAAGATCATATAAGGAAACGCAATATGTCTGAACTTAAACATGTGGAGATATTCACGGACGGCGCGTGCAGCGGGAATCCGGGTCCGGGGGGCTACGGCGTCATATTGAGGTACGGCGGATACGAGAAGAGAATATCCGGCGGCGAGGCGTCTACGACCAATAACCGAATGGAGCTTACGGCTGTGATAAAAGGACTCGAAGCGCTGAACCAAAGATGCGCTGTGACGCTCTACAGCGACTCAAAATATTTTATAGACGCTATAGACAAAGGCTGGGCGGTCAGATGGAAGGCGAACGGCTGGATGCGTAACAAAAAAGAAAAGGCTCTCAACCCGGATCTGTGGGAGAAGATATTGGAGCTTATTTCAAAACACGACGTTAAACTTATTTGGGTGAAAGGACACGACGGACATCCGGAAAACGAGGAATGCGACCGTATGGCGGTAGCGGAATCCAAAAAGTTCCAAGAATAGCGCCCGCGGGTATACGTCCGTAAGATCAGGAGATATAGAATGAAAGAAAAAGTAATTATAGGCATGTCAGGCGGGGTGGACAGCAGCGTCGCGGCCGCTCTGCTCAAAAATCAGGGCTACGAAGTCGTCGGACTTACGATGAAGCTGTGGGACGGCGACGGTGATTTTATAAACAGAGAGTCCGACGCGGAGAAAGACGCGGCGAGGATCGCTGAAAAGCTGGGTATCGAATTCCATGTTCTGGATCTTAAAAAGGAATTTAAAGAACATGTTATCGACTATTTTTTAAGCGAATACCAAAACGCAAGGACCCCGAATCCGTGTATCGAATGCAACAGGCATCTGAAATTCGGGGCTATGCTGAAAGCGGCGGACGACCTGGGCGCCGAATATATCGCGACCGGACACTACGCGAAGGTCGAATATTCCAAGGAGCTCGACAGATATTTACTCAAGCCCTCGAACGCCTTCGGCAAGGATCAGACCTACGTCCTCTACACGCTCGGACAGAAACAGCTCGCAAGGATAAAAATGCCTCTCGGCGAATTTGAAAACAAGGAACAGATACGCAAAATAGCCGCCGAATTGGGGCTGTTTACAGCGTCCAAGCCGGACAGTCAGGAGATCTGCTTTATCCCGGACAACGACTACATATCCTTTATACGCCGAAACGGGATCTCGCCCAAGCCCGGGAATTTTGTGGACGCGGACGGGAATCCGCTCGGCGTTCACCGGGGGATAACGAATTATACGATAGGTCAGAGAAAAGGCTTGGGGATAGCTTTCGGCAAGCCGATGTTTGTGACCGAGATCAACGCCAAGACCAACGAGGTGGTCCTCGGCGAAAAGGGCTCCGAATTTTCAAGCGGACTTTACGCGGATAATCTCAATTTTATCCCGTTCGACAGACCGGAGCAGGGAAAGAAGGTACTTGCTAAGATACGCTATAGCGCCAAACCCGCTCCCGCTTCGATCGTGATCGAGGATAGAGACGGGCGAGATATATTAAAGGTCTCGTTCGAGGAGCCGCAGAGAGCGGTAACTCCGGGGCAGTCGGTCGTACTTTACGATCTCGGCGGCGAAACGGTTCTAGGCGGCGGGATCATATTAAAGTCTTTTAAGTAAAAACAGGCAGTATTAAAATTTAGAGGTGAGAACAATAGAATTTACAGAACTGAGAAACAAGATCATAGAAAAGGATTATCAAAAGCTGAACGCTCGTCAAAAAGAGGCGGTCTTTTCAACAGAAGGGCCTTTGCTCGTGCTCGCGGGCGCGGGGAGCGGAAAAACCACGGTTATAGTGTATAAGATAGCGCAGCTTATAAAATACGGAAGGGCGTATAACTCCGACTATTCGGCGTTCGAGCCGACCGACCAGCAGCTTGAGTTTTTGAAATGGTATTTAGACGGCGAGATAGACGAGCTGACCCCGGAGCTTGAGGAGCTTTTAAAGGTCGATCCCGTAAAGCCGTACAACATCCTCGCGATAACCTTTACCAACAAGGCGGCGGGCGAACTTAAATCGAGGCTTACGGACTTTTTGGGCGCGGACGGAGAAAACGTTTTCGCAAGCACGTTCCACTCGATGTGCGTCAAATTCCTGCGCCGGGATATAAACCGAATAGGCTATGACCGAAACTTCACGATATACGATACCGCGGATCAGCAGACCGTGGTCAAGGAATGTCTTAAAGAGCTTAACATAGACGACAAAAAATATCCTCCCCGCGCGGTCCTGAGCCAGATAAGCCGCGCAAAAGATAAGTTGATCGAGCCGAATGAGTATGAAAAAGAAACGCAAAGCGATTTCTATCTTTCGGAAATAGCGCGGGTATACAAGCTGTATCAAAGCAAGCTTATGGAGAACAACGCGCTCGACTTCGACGATCTGATCTGTAAGACGGTGGAGCTTCTCGAAGAGAACGAGGATATATTGGATTACTACCAAAATAGATTCAAATACATATTGGTCGACGAGTATCAGGATACCAACCACGCGCAATACCGGCTGGTCAGTCTGCTCGCCGCCAAGCACAAGAACCTCTGCGTAGTCGGCGACGACGATCAGAGCATATACAAGTTCAGGGGCGCGGACATACAGAATATACTCGGCTTTGAAAACGAGTTCAAAAATTGTAAGGTGATCAAGCTGGAGGAGAACTACCGCTCTACCCAGAATATATTGGACGCCGCAAACAGCGTCATAAAAAATAATTCGGGGCGCAAGGGCAAAGAGCTCTGGACGTCGAACGGCGACGGCGCCAAGATCTCGGTATACATAGCCGACAACGAACACGCGGAGAGCAGATTCATCGCCGAAAAGATCAAGGAGCTTGGCGGGAACCTAAACGACACCGTCATACTCTACAGGCTAAACGCCCAGTCGCGAGTTATCGAGGATACGCTCCTGCGCAGCGCGATACCGTATAAGGTGCTCGGCGGACTAAGGTTCTACGACCGCAAAGAGATCAAGGATCTTACTTCGTACTTAAGACTTATCGAAAACCACGGCGACAACGTGGCTCTGCGCAGGGTCATAAACGAGCCGAAACGAGGGATAGGTAACGTCACTCTCGAAAGAGCCGTCTCTATCGCGGCGGATACTGGAACGACCGTGTTCGAAGTCTGCCAAAACGCTTCGAGCTACGACGAGTTCAGCTCGGCGGCGGCCGCTAAACTGATCGCTTTCGCCGAACTTATAACCGGACTAAAAAAAGAGCTGGACGAGGGTATGGGGCTCGAGCTTTTCGTCAGGATGGTAATGAAAAAATCTGGTATGACCGCCGCTCTTGAAAACGAAACGTCGATCGAGAGCAAGACCAGGCTCGAAAACCTCAACGAGTTTATATCTATGGTTCAGGAAGCGGTTTTGACCAATGGGGAAATTACTCTCGCCGAACTGCTCGAGGATATATCTCTGATATCCGATATAGACAACTACGACGACGCGCAGGAGACCGTCACGCTGATGACGCTGCACAGCGCCAAGGGACTTGAGTTTAAAAACGTGTTTTTGATAGGCATGGAGGAGAGCATATTCCCTAGCATACGCGCGTTCGGCTCCGAGGAGGAGCTTGAAGAGGAGCGCCGGCTCTGCTATGTAGGCATAACGCGAGCCAAAGAAAAACTGTTTATAACCGCGGCCAAATGCAGAACGATATTCGGCCAGACCAAATACAACAAGCCGTCGAGATTTTTAAGCGAGATCCCGGAAGAGCTTATAGAGAAGATCGAGCCGCCGAAACCGGTATTCGATTTTGACGATATCTATGTAAGACCTAAGTACGACGCCAAGGCTTCGAGCGACCTGCTCATGTCTCAGTCGGTTCATAAGGAGCCGCCTAAGATCGCCCAGACCGAAGCCCCCAGCTTCAGTCCCGGAGACGTCGTCTCGCACAGAAAGTTCGGCGTCGGCACGGTCGTCTCCGCACAGAACATGGGCGCGGACTGTCTGCTTTTGATAAATTTCGAATCGGTCGGCGAAAAACGCCTTATGGCCGCCTACGCCAATCTGGAAAAAGTAAATTGAACTTAAACGTTTAAGGCCGCGCCCTGCTCATACGGCGCGGCCTGTATGCAAATCGGAAAAACTTGAACAAATATCGATAATAAAAAAACGTCGCAGAGGATCTAAGCGTTCGCCAAGCGCTATTACCGACGAAATATTCTCGAACGCGGCGCGCCAACCGATCTTGTACCTTGCGGCAAGGATAGATACATTTTTTATAATACGCGCGGGCGGAAAGGGTGTGAAAAACAATATGTACGATGAGTTTTCAAAAGTATACGATAAATTTCAGGACATAGACTACGACAAATTCGTCGGCTTTTATCTTGATATATTCAAAAAAAGAAACATGTCGCCGGAGCTGATACTCGACTTGGCTTGCGGCACGGGAAATATCACGATCCCCATGGCCAAGCTCGGCTACAACATGATCGGTCTGGATATATCTACCGAAATGCTGAATATAGCCCGTCAAAAAGCCGCCGAAACCGAAACGAAACACGACATACTCTTTCTTCAGCAGGATATGACCGAGTTCGAGCTCTACGGCACGGTGGACGTCATAATCTGCGCGCTCGACGGAATCAACTATTTAAGCGGCCCGGACGAACTTGAAGATGTCTTTGCGCTCGTCCATAATTATCTGAATCCGGGCGGTATAATGATATTCGATATAAACACCGAATACAAGCTCGAGCATATTTTAGGCGACAACGTATTCGTCTACGACGACGACGGCGCGTACTGCGTATGGAACTGCTTCTACGATAAAGGCGAGCGGACGTCCTCTTTTGAACTCAATATATTTATCAAAGACGAGGAGACCGGTCTCTACTCGCGCAGCGACGAGTATCAGGAGGAAAGAGCCTTTTCGATAGAAGAGATATCGAGAGCCGTGCAAAAATCGGGTCTTGGCGTCTACGCAGTCTACGACGAACTCAAGTTCGAAGCGCCTAAGGACGAGTCCGAACGGGTATTCTTCGTCGTTGAAAAGGAAACGTAATATAGTTTTAACACGCGTATAACCTGCCTTTTAAAAAATTATAGTATAATAGTAGGGTAAACGATAATATTAATCATTATATTTTTTAGGAGGTATGTTATGAGAAAGTACGTAGCGGAATTTATCGGTACGTTTGTACTGACGTTTGTAAGCTGCGGCGCGGCCGCGGTATCGGGCGGAATCGACGGAGTTTTGGGCATACTCGGCATAGCCGCCGCGTTCGGTCTGTCGATCGTGGCAATGGCGTATTCCATCGGAAATATATCCGGCTGCCACATCAACCCGGCCGTATCGCTCGCGATGCTTATCAGCAAGCGCATGAGCGGAAAAGACTTTGTAGGCTATGTTATAGCCCAGATTTTAGGCGGTATCGTAGCGGCCTGTCTCTTAAAGTTGATAGGAAACATGTGCGACCCCGTTATAACCGGTCTTGGAACGAACGGTTACGGCGATTTATCTTACGTAGGTCTTAATATGGGCGGAGCTCTTATCGTTGAGATCGTATTGACCTGCATTTTCCTTATCGCTATCTTGGGCGTGACTTCCAAGTCGTCGTTCTCAAGCGTTTCGGGTCTTGTTATAGGTCTTACGCTGACCTTTGTTCATATCATAGGTATCCCGCTCACGGGTACGAGCGTCAACCCGGCGAGAAGCCTCGGCCCCGCTCTTTTGGAAGGCGGAGAAGCTTTGGCTCAGGTATGGGTATTTATTATCGGCCCGCTTGTAGGCGCGGCGATCGCGGCTTTTATATGGATGTATTTAAGCCCGGAGAAAAAGAGTAACAAAAAATAATTGCATAATTTTAAAGTTATCGTTTATACATAATTAGTTTAAACGGGCGCGCCGCACGGTTCGGCGCGTCTTTTTTGTTATATCTGTAAATCCTATATGTTTTACATACTTCTAATATGCGATCGATCTAAAATCTCTTGCACTAAAAACAACGCCGAACATTTGACAAACGCGTCGTTATATATTATAATTTATAGAAAACTATAGAGGAGTATACATATGAAGAAATTTTTGTCGGAATTTAAAACGTTTATCACCAGAGGCAACGTCCTCGACCTGGCTGTCGGCGTTATCATAGGCGGAGCTTTCCAATCTATTGTAAACTCGCTTGTAAACGATATAATCTCGCCGCTGCTCGGACTTTTCGGAGGTCTTGATTTTTCGCAGATGACTTTTACCATCTTGGACGTCGAGATAAGATACGGCGCTTTTATAACCAGCGTCATCTCGTTCCTGATAATGGCTCTTGTCATCTTCTGCCTTGTAAAAGCCGTTAACTCGGTCTTGGCGCTCGGCAAGAGGTTCGAGAAGAAAGAGGACGAAGAACCCACGGAAAAAGAATGTCCGTACTGCTTCGAAAAAATCAATATCAAGGCTACGAAATGCCCGCACTGCGCTTCGCTTTTAGAGGCGGAGATTACTCAAACCGCCGGTTCGGATAAATAAAATATTGAAATTTATATCGATAAAGCCCCCGCCGAAAAAGCGAGGGCTTTCATATTATCCTTTTGAATTAAGTCTAACTAATATCACGATCTTTTCTCAACCGTCGTAACGTCCATATTGAGCGTATACTCCTCAGCCTGCAGCGGCGTGTATATATCCACAGTACCTCCAAATACATACGGAGTATACAGCATAAGCGTTATTTCTTGTTCGCCGTTTGCAACCGCTTGATTAACGGTATCGGTGACGTCGATCTCAACGTTTCCGCTTGACGCGTAGAACGTGTCGCCGAAGAAGTATTGATTAAGTATTCCCCTGCTCGCCGACTGAGCAACGCTTATCTGCGTTTCCTGACCAGGATCCGGATCGTTATCCGACGAAGGAGTATAATCGGTAAATACCGCGCTTCTTCCTCCGTCGCTGAACAGATTCACGCTGTTTTCGCCTACGGAATTAAGTCTCGTACTTCCGTCAAGCGTCATTGTGTTCTGGTTAGCGAGCGCGCCGGTATCTCCGTCGTATGTCAGCCAGCCGGTCCAATTGTTGTTCGGTATCGAGAATACCGCTACGGCCGAACCGCTTCCGCGCCACATATACGCGTTTATGACCGCCGAGCTCACCGTTCCGCTCAGGCCGCTTATATCGTACTTGATAAATCCGAGCCTATTTCTGCCGATCATTACCAAGTTAGGACTGTTCTGATATCCGCCGGACTGGATGCTTATCGTGTCCTGCATTTCAAGAACCGTCTCTCTAACGTCGTAGCCTACGAATACCGGCTCCATAGTAACGTTCGACGCGGGCATTATAAACTTGTTGTTGATAACGGGTATCTCGTTGCCCATATCGTCCTTTAGGTTGAAGCTCTCCACATTATACTGTACGTTGTCTTCGGTTATCCCTTCTACCGTAACCGTTACGACCTCTCCCGCTTTAGCTGAAGCCGGCGCCGTCACGGTCCCATTATCGGGATTGACGACCGTAATAGTATAATCCTCCGGCTCCGGCTCGGCGCTTGGATATTCGCCTATCTCGTTCGTCAGCGGCGCCTGCGTCGTCTTATCCCAGACAAACGCCCTGTAGCTGTCCGCGCTCGCAAGCGTGACCGCAGCGCTCCGAGCCGTATCTAAAACAGCCGCGTCCACAAGAGTTCCCGCAGCGTCGTAAGCCGCTACGTACAGTCCCGCGTCAGCCGTATCCAGCTCCGCCGCGACTTCAATAGTAACGTCGCTCTTTCCCGTTTCGGCCGAATTGACCGCCGATACTATCGTTATGTCCGAATCCCGCGCTACCGTATATACTTCCGCTCTCATATCGGTGATACTTATCTGATCCGCAGAGCCTTCTTCAAAAACGGCTCCGACCGAAATATATTTGACCGCCGCCAAATCGAGACTCCCGTTGTTCCTCTGACTTACGCACTCGAACGCTTCGATCGGGATAGTAAGCTCCTTGCTTTCAGCGCTAACGTACATACCTATGGGCGCTCTGAATCTCTCGCCGCTCTCGCCGCTCTCGCCGCTTTCGTCGTTTTCGATAAGGTCTATATAGACGTCTCCGGCGTCGATCGTATCCGCTCCGCCGACGTTTAAGGTTATTACGTCCGCGCCGGTCAGCGCAATATATCTGCCGTCGATCGCTTTAGCCGCCGAACTGTTTGAAGCGTTTAGCGCAAAGTCTCCGAACTCGGTATTTGCGGTCGCGGCGGACGTATCCAGGGCGCCGACTGTAAGCCTGTACGTCTCGCCTTCGGTGACCTCGCCCGAATTTACTATATCCACTCTGACGTCATACGTCTCTCCTTCGATCAAGTCCTCGACGGTATATCCTCTTACGCCGCTCAGCAGATCCGCCTTTAGTTCGCCGTTCACGTAAACCCGCGCGCCGCTGTAGGACACGTTAGGCTCATCCCAGTAAAGGGATAACTTCCCATTTCCGGATACCGCGTCTAAATTACTTATAGTATAAGCCGACTGCGACGACAGCTCTATATTATCGACGTATATCTTAGCGCGGCGGTTGTTATTGCCGCTTCCCGCCAGCCTGCGACCTATCTTCAAAACGGTTATACCTCTGAGCTCGTCCTCGCTCAGCTCCGCCATTCCGCTTATGTCGCTCAATACTATCGTGTAATCTTCGTGCCACGACTTATCCTCAAGCGAAAAGTCGGATCCCTTTTCTATACCGTACGCGGCGCCTGTTTCAGGATTAATAAATTCAAAGTAGAGCTGCTTGTTAGAATCCCTGTCCTCCGACTTATCGACTTTAATATCCAGAACAAGATTTAACATATCCTTAGTCAACCCGCCTGGGATATTTATATTAGCTGTCTGCACGTACTGATTGTATGTGTTTTGTATACCCAGATAATGATTCTCTTCGTCGCCCGACAACAGCAACGCCTCGCCCATATAACTGCCGAACGCGTATTTACTGCCCATCTCTGCGTACGACATCCAATTCATACCCGAACTTAGGCTTCCGCACTCAAAGTCGTCGATCAGATACGTTCTGCCGCCTACCTCGACGTCCGCGACCTCCGCCGCGTCGCCGCCATCGTACCGGACTCTGAAGCTGTAGCTCGATCCGGAATTAAGTCCCGTTATAAGGGCGTAAGTATCGCCCAGTTCCGCAGGCTGTACCTCGGTGTATTCGCCGTCGTTTTCTTTAGCGTAGACCGCGACGCCGCCTTTATCGCCTATAGGTTCTTCCCATACCAAGTTAATTCCGTCAGCGCCCCAGTTGTTGGCTTTGAGCTTATTCGGCGCCGGCGCGTTATTCGACGCTGTTACCGCCGTTATGCCGTCGCTTACAACGATCCTGTTTATATAGTCGAGATTCAATACCTCGCCCGGTCTGTCCGCGTTAGTAAAGGCCGCGAACGGCACGAATCCGCTTTCGGTAACCGTAGCCGTCCACTCGCCGGGATAATCCTCCCAGTAGTCGTACGGGTTATAACCTTCCGGATACTGATAATGCTTCCGGTAGTTCTCGTCCTCGGAATTTGCGCGTTCCGACGAGATCTCAGCCGCGCGCTCCGCGTCGAACTTGGTATCCGTATTCATCTTCAGCGTAACGGTCCCCGCGCCCTCTACGTATAAACCCGTAGCGCCGCTGTATTTAAGCTGAGTCTGGTTTACGACCCCTTGATCTAAGTCTATCGCCTCCGCTTCCGCGCCGTCCTCATAGATATAGAACACCTTCTCGACGGGCGTCGCGGTACGTATCTTTGTTCCGTTATTATTAACGCCGAACTGGGTCGCGACGATCTTGCACTCTATCGGATATGTCGCCCCGGCGGGAACCTGATCGAGCTCAATATTATACTCGCCGTTTCCAAGCTCCGTAACTTTTACGGGGCCGTAGTCCACCATTATATCCACCGGCAATCCCGCGGACGACGCCGCGCTGAACGTCTGCCCCGAAGTATCGGACGCGCTCATATCGCCGATCTCGCCAACCGTCAGGACCTGACCCGCCGCGTCTGTATCGCTTACCGACAACGGATATATCTGGAACGTATTCGTCGCGTACGCGTACTCCATCCCTCCGCTTTGATCGTATACGTCGAACGTATTAAGATTAAGATAAGAATCCTGCGACGCCATGTGATAGTAAACCCTGTTATTCTTCCATCTTAGATAGTTTTTCCACTTCGACGCCACGCCGTTATCTATATCGGACTGCGTCAACTCTACTTCCTCGACGCCGATCCACTCGATTGGAGCCATGACCGGAGTTATATACGCAGGCGTATCCGACGGAACGACGTTTTGACCTTCGTTTATATGGTCCTCTGTAACGACCGCCATCTTATCTACTACCATTGAAAAAGTCATTGGATCGTCGTTATAGTTATCCGCATAGCTGTTATTATTAGGATTTACCGCGTCGTATCTGGTTATCCTTGTAAAATCTTTCGGCTCGCCGCTAGATGGATCCTCCATCTTCAGATACTGATGTTTGGTCTTATCCTCATCCGGCGTATACGACTCCGAATACGAAAAACTCAGCTTTGGCATATTGGCTTTGTCGGTCGTATACCCCTGGCAATTTTCATAATTTACAACGCAGTAGAAATCCGCGCCGGAACCGTCTTCAGCAGAAGATACGTTAAAACATATCGCCGACGAGCCGGACTCTATAGCAGATTTTACATACGAGGTAACGTCTATATCTTTAATAGCCTGCGCCTGAATATCGCTTGCAATCGTTTCCAAATCTGTTGGAACTGTAAAGGTCTCGTAACCGTTCGACCACGGGTTTGCGGTCGTTTCGGAAATAATACAAGATCTGGTTCCGTTGTTAGCTCTCCAGGGGATAGTTAAACCAACCGAGGCTATCGTATCTGCGTCCTCAGTGCTGAAAGCCGACAGATCGTATTCAACTATTATACTCTGACCATTGGACACATAATGACTTACGGCTCCCTGCCAGCTAGACAGATCTCCGTTCGTCGTGTTGTAGCTTCTGTCATATGAAGCGTAACTTACCAGCGGCAGACCGGTACCGGGATCTGTTTCACTATCGTCCGCGTACTCCACAATCAGTTTAGGCTGCTGATCCGCGTTCTCGGCTTCCGTTCCTTTCCCGGAACCTATTACCGAATAAAAATCATTGTTCGACGTGCATGTCGCTACCAGACACACTATGGGCGACTCCGCCGAATAACTGAGCTCGCTTACGTCTATCGTCAGCGTTCCGCCGGCGTTCACCGTAGCGCTCTCCAACACCGCCAAAGGCTCCTCCGGCAGGTTCGACGCGTTAAACCCTTCAAACGGACTCTCTGCTGTTTGATAGACTGTGTAAGTCGCGTTACCGTTATGCGAGCCGCCCGGCGACGATACCATTTCAAAATTGATGCTCGATACGTCCCGCCCGCTCGCTATCACACCGCTCATGTCGAACGACAACGCTATGTACGCGCCGTCTCCCACAAAGTGCGAATAATTTCCCGGCGGCCACTGCTGTTCTCCGCCCGTCGCGTTAAAGCACATATCGCTCTCCGCGTATACGTTCGGTTCGCTATCTTCTTCCCCTGTCTCTCCGCTCTCGATAGGCTCGTCTATAACCTCCGCGTCCTTGCGCGCCGCAGTAAAGTCGCGGATAAACTCATAGTTCTCCTCGCTCGGGAACCATATCATACTCTTCTGCTCTTCCTCGGAGATACTTCCGTCTCCTACGGCTCCGTGTTTATACGACGCTTCTGTATAATTCGTAGTTCTCGTTCCCAAAACTTTAACGTCCGAAACGTAGCCTTGATCGGTCAGATCTACAAGCTGATAATCCTCGGGTATCTGCTCCCGGCTCTCCGCCTGAGCGCCCAATCTCAGTGGTATCACGCTGTCTAAATAATTCGCGACCGCTTCGTTCGAGTTTTCGCTCCAGTCGTAATGTCCGCTCTCCCAATCGACCGACATTGTAACAAGTCTGTCCGCGCCTTTAGCGCGAATATTCTTTAGATTTCCGATCTCGCCGTCGATATAGTTATCCTTTCCCGCAGGATTATCATAACTTGCGTGTTCGGTGAACTGTCCGGCCGCGAGGTATGTAGGAACGCCCGGCTGAACCTCGTAATTATCGCCTACGCCGTCGCGCGTAACGCCGGGGATGATCAATGACGTTCCGCCCTTTAAACAGATCTGGGCGATAGCTCTCGAAGGATCCCACGATCCGAGCGCGCGGCCGAGCCCCATTCCCGCGGAGTGTCCGACCCCGATAAGCGGCGCGTAAGTCAGCTCGTCGAACCCTGATACCGCCGCAAGACGAGCGAGCGCCTCGTCTAAAATAGAACCCGCGTTAGCCGGTCCCGAATACGTATAGCTGTTCGCCGATTTATATTTTTCAAGCGCCTCGTCGCCTATGTATACAAAATCTCCGATTATATTCGAGTTAGACGGCTTATCCGTAGTCGAACGCGCGTGGAGATACACGACGCCTATATTATACTTAGCGAGGACTTCTCTTACAGCGACCGATTCGAACAGTCTGCCCTCTATCAGATTCGACTTCGCCACCATCAATCCGTTGAGATGCTCCGCGCTCTCCGGGACCCACATGAACGCGGCATAGTCGTCGTTTTCCACGAAATACTGATACGTGTCGTCCTGCAGTTCCTCCCCTGACTCGCCGTACAGATCTTGGTTTCCGGTCGTTTCTACCGCATCCGTCGCGGCGCTTTCGCCGTCTTCCGCCGCAAATACGTAAATTCCGGCTCCGGACATAGTTGAAACGAGTATGAACAGCGTCAAAAACGCCGCGCAAACTTTCCTTTTCATTAAAATCACTCCTTCTTTTGCAATATGTGTGTTTGCATTTTTCTATAATATTAAAATAGCGCTTTCTGAGGCGCTGTAACATTGCTAATCCTGTCAATTTGTTTGTATTTTCCTATCATTTTTAGGTTGAATTTGCTTTTTTTATGGTGTATAATTATAAAAATATCAATTTTTAAGGTGATCAATATGAGCGCTTATAACAACGGCTATAATATGAATAACATGGGCGAGAACAACGTTACCATAAGGATCAGGAGCGCGATAGAATCGGGTCTAAACACCGAGAACAGCGATTTTCACAAGCATAAAGTATATGATATATATCTTCAGCTCGAAAAGAGTATCAACTATTATATCGAGGACAAGATGTACACTCTTGTTCCCGGAGACATGCTGCTGATAAATTCCAAGGAACTTCACAAGATGCCCAACACCAAGGACATGAATTTCAGACGCATAATCATGTTCTTCGATCCTTCAATCATACAAGCGATCAATCAGGAAACGTGCGATCTGCTGACGGCTTTCGAGCATCGAATAGGCGAAAACAACCTTATCCATCTAAATCCGGAGCAAGTGGAACAATTCACCGAGTGGTCGGAAGAGATCTCCGAGTATAACTCTTCGAATCCGTTCGGCGCGGATCACCTCTGCCTCTCGGTCCTGATAAAGGCTCTGATATTTATAAACAAACTCTACATTAAAACGTACGGCGACGCGACTACTCAGATGGACGACCGCGTGCAGAGAATATGCAAATATATCGAAGAAAAAACTCCGCACGTGAAATCGATAGACGATCTTACCGCAAGGTTTGGGATAAGCCGCTCCTATTTGAGCAAATTATTCAAAGCCGAGACCGGCATGACCGTTTACCAATATATAACTAAGGAAAAGATCCGGTTCGCTATCTCGTTGCTAAGCAGCGGTTTTTCAGGCTCTGTCACGGCCGAACTGTGCGGTTTCTGCGACTACACAGCGTTTTATAAGACGTTTAGAAAAATAACCGGAAAGAGTCCGAGCGATTATAAATCCACGACGAACGCGATAAAAGACCACACGCTCGAACTTAAATATTATATTTGACCGTACGCATACCGCGTCTATCCGGCCTAACCGGGTTCCGGCTGATAAAAACGCCGCGAAATATTATTTATACGAATAAAAACCGCGTTTTATAAGTAAATATAAATATATATAAATAATATGCGTGTTTAAAATAGCTGAAGATCATTTCTGATCGGCTTAAGGCTAAGCGCCAGAACGGAGGTTAGGTCAATATGTTCATTCATGTGGTCAGCGAAGGGGAAACCGCTTTTTCCGTCTCGCAAAATTACGGCGTATTCTTAGACAATATGCTGGCTGACAACGGACTTCAAAACAACCCGGCTCTCGTTCCGGGTCAGGCGTTGGTTATCAGGCTTCCGCTAAGGAGCTATACTGTGAGAGAGGGCGATACTCTGTCGTCGATCTCGCAAAGATTTTCTATCGATATAAGAACGCTGCTTAAGAACAACTTTATATTAAAGGGGCAAACGGATCTTGTTCCGGGAACAAACTTGATCATAGAATACGCCGACGACAACGATAAAACTTACGAATTTGAAACCAACAGCTACGCGTATCCCAATATAGAACAAAGCCTGCTTATGAGCCAGCTGCCGTATCTGACCTACTTCACGCCGTTCACCTACGGAATAAAACCGGACGGCTCGCTTGTGGATCTCGACGACGCGGCGCTTATATCGCTGTCCAAGCTCTACGGCGTCGCTCCGCTCATGCATCTGTCGTCGCTGACCGAGTACGGGAATTTCAGCAACGAAAGAGCTAATTTAGTCCTGACCAACGCCGCCGTGCAGGAGAGACTGATCTCGGAGATAATGAACAATATAGACCTCAAGGGATATTCGGGTCTGGACGTGGACTTTGAGTTCATCTATCCCGAGGACAGATTCGACTATGTAAGATTCCTCCAGAATCTACATTCCGTCCTCGGCGCCGAAGGACTCCCTCTGTTCTCAGCGCTCGCTCCAAAGGTGAGCGACGCTCAGGCGGGAATATTATACGAAGGCCACGACTACGGCGCGATAGGCGCGTCGGTCGACCGCGTCCTGCTGATGACCTACGAATGGGGATACACCTACGGACCGCCTATGGCCGTCGCCCCTCTCAACAAGGTCAAGCAGGTCGTAGATTACGCGCTGACCCGCGTATCGGCGTCGAAACTGTATCTGGGGATCCCGACCTACGGTTACGACTGGACTCTTCCCTATAATAAAGAAGAAGTCATGGCTTCGCAAAACGGGGCGCCTTCTATATCTCCGGTAGAGGCTATCTCGCTCGCCCAAAAATATAACGCGATAATACAATACGACCGTACGGCCGAATCGCCGTGGTTCAGATACACCGACGAGAGCGGAACGCTGCACGAGGTCTGGTTCGAGGACGCGAGAAGCATAAAGGCCAAACTCGACCTCGCGTACAGAAGCGGACTTGTCGGGATAGGCTACTGGAACTCCATGCGCGATTTCCCTCAAAACTGGGTGGTCTTAAACGCCTTGTACTATATCAAACAGCTCTGACTCGACCTAAACGATACCGCCGAATAGTAAGACGGCTCGCAATAATTTACACCATGCAACGAAAACGGCCCGCCGGCTAAACAATAACCGGCGGGCCTGATATTATTTTATTGATTAAAAGACGGATGTTTTACCTCCGTATTCGGAAACGGCGTATCCGACGGAGACGGCTCCGAAAGGCTGAAATACATCTTCGCCGCCTTCGTCGTTCCAAAATCGCGGTTTGAACCGGTCTCCTGCACCTTGTTAAACGCCTCTCTAAACATCGCGTTATGCGCCTCTTCGCGGTTTAGCAGGAAATCTATCGTTTCCTTGACCTTCTTATCGTCTATCTGTCTGTATAAATATTCATAGACCACCTTCGCCCTCTGCTCGGACGCGATATTCGAGAGCAGGTCGGCGCACAGATCGCCCGTTACCGTCACATAATCGCCCGTCCACGAATATCCCGACGCGTTAATAAGTCCGGGATTCAAACCCAAAAGCACGTGCGTCTCAATCTCTCCCGCAGTCACGCTCCCGGCGTCCACGTCGTGTCCGTTCAGCAGATTTATCGTCTGCGCTATCATCTCCATATGGCTCAGTTCCTCCGCGGCTATGTCCATGAACAGATCCTTGATCTCGGGATCCTTTACCCTAAAGCTCTGCGCCATGTACTGCATCGCCGCCTTGAGCTCGCCGTTCCCTCCGCCGAGCTGCTCCTGAAGAAGCGCCGCGTACTGCGGATTCGGCCTCTCGACCTCGACCGGCTGTAAATACATTTTCTCATGCTTGAACATTAAAGCTCCTCCTAACTAAAATAAGATCGTTAGTATTTTTCCCATATTCAAGCAAATTATTCCACAAAATTATCTTGCGGTTCTAATCGGGATCGGACTTCTTTATCATCGTATCATAGCATAAATAATCCCCGCTCTCGGTCGGCATCGGACAGAATTTATACTCCTCAAACCCGTACTTTAGGTAGAACAGCTTACCTGAGAGAGACGAATCGAGCGTTATCGTATCGTAAGTCTTAAAGATCTTATCCTCGGCGAACTTAAGCAGTTCGGCGCCGTATCCGTTCCCCTGAAATTGGGGGAGCACGAAAAATCTGTTTATCTCGTTATCTTTAACCGTTATCGTCCCCACCGCCAAACCGTCAGCGACCGCATAGTACACGCAGCGCAGCGCTACATCCGCCTCTATCCTGCTCCTGTCGTGGTGTTTTATAAAATAATCGACCGCGCCCTTGGGATAAAACTTCGGATATATCTCCATAACGGTGTCGAAAACTATTTTTTCTATCGTATCTATATCTTTTTGCTCCGCAAGAATCAGATCCATTTAATTCTTCCTCCAAACTTTGATTTTTCTAATTATAACACGAGACGCGCCTTAAATCAAATACGCGAACTTCTAAAACGCGGTTGAATTTACGGCCGATGTGTGATATTATTGCTTTACTCTCAGTTACGGCGGCAATTATAATAACAAAAAACGGAGGAGATTAACGTAAAAGCTTCTTTCACGTTAGCCTCCGGCAGGATTAGAGCGCCCGCGCGAAATTTTCCTCGCATATAGCGCTCTAAGACGCGCATGGGCAAATAATCTCTTATCATTCCTTGCCCTGCGGATAAGAGAACTTTCATTACTATTTATGCCGACGCAGGGCGGCGGAATGGAGATTATTATGGTTAATATCAAATCATGGACTAAAGATTACGCCGCGAAAATGACGAAGCGGTTCGGGGATAGGATCGTCTTTATGGGTCTGCAGGGCAGCTACGCCAGGGGCGAAGCCAAAGAAAACAGCGATATCGACGTCGTTTTGATCCTGGACAGGCTCGAGTTCGACGACCTGAAAGAATACGAAGACGCCGTGAAAGATATCGAGGAACGGAAAAACCTATGCGGTTTCATATCCGGTATCGACGAGCTTTTATGCTGGGAAAGATCCGACTTATTCCAGTTCTGCTTCGACACAATACCGATATACGGAAGTCTTAAGGACATTGTAAAAACCGTAGGCAAGGACGATATACGCCGAGCGGTCTCTATCGGCGCCTGCAATATTTACCACGCATGCTGTCACAATATTCTGCACGACAAATCTTTCGCTGTTCTAAACGGGCTTTTGAAGTCGGCGGTATTCGTTCTCAAGGCGGAATATTACCGCAAAAATGCGGAGTATATCAAGACGAGATCGGAGCTTTCGGAAAGACTGTCCGGAGACGAAAAGTTCATAGCCAAGCGCTCGGGTCAGATCGCTCCCGAATATACGGGCGAAGAATTCGATCGTATCTCCGAGACTCTGCTTAGGTGGTCGTCGCGTCTGATAAGAGAATTCGCGGACGCCCGAGGCGCTCGATAGGGCTTACTACGGCGATCCGGCGGATCTGAGTCGCATATGCGCTCCGGGCGGGATTTTCCCGGGCAATAAATAAGGACGGCGGACAGTCCGTCTCCCTCCGTCCTCTATGTTTGTATCACAGCAGCGGCGAGATCGTCCGGATCGCAAGACCGGCGAGCTTTTTAATACCGCTTCTCTTTTTATATATCTCCACGGTTATCTCAAGGCATTTTTCCAGCGTCTCTTGAAAGTCTTTTTCCATGTCCTTGATGGAAGGCGATTTCAGAAGATAGGCCGCGCACTCATAGTGCAGATACAAACTCCTGTAGTCGTGATTGATCGTGCCTATCACCGCTTTAAAATCGTCGGATACAGACATTTTGGAATGAACGAAGCCCGGCAGATACTCGTATATCTTCACCCCCGCGTTTATAAGCTCCGTGTAATAGGTTCCCGCCAGCCAAAAGGCGTACGGCTTGTCCGGGATATGCGGTAGTATGATCTTTACGTCTACGCCGCGCCGCGCCGCGAACTTGAGCGCTTCTAACATCTCATAGCTCACGACCAGATACGGAGTCATTATATGAACGTATTTCTTCGCGGTATTGAGTATATCGATATACATTCTCTCTCCGACCCTGTGCTTTGACAAGGGGCTGTCGGAAAACGGGATTATATATCCGCCGCCGTCGATATTTTCACCGCCGCCGCTCAGACCGCCGCCGTACGAACCGTTTAAGTAATACGAATAGTCGGTCTGCTTTATCTCGGGCCGCGCTATATTCCACATCTCCAAAAACATTGCAGTAAACGGCTTTACCGCCTCGCCGTTCACCATGATCGCATTGTCCTTCCAATGCCCGAATCGGGAGATAACGTTGATGTATTCGTCGGCGAGATTTACGCCTCCTGTGAACGCGGTATGCCCGTCTATAACCGCGATCTTTCTGTGATCCCGGTTATTCTGGTATGTAGAGAAGAACGGCGTTATCGGCGAAAATATCCGGCAGTCTATCCCAAACTTCTTAAGCCTTTCGGGATAACCGCTCGGCAAAGTCGTCATACAGCCCATGCCGTCGTACATCACCCTGACCTCGACGCCCTGCGCCGCCTTTCTTTTTAATATCTCCAATACCTCCGGCCACATTTTCCCGTTTTTATTGATTATAAAGAACTCTAAAAATATAAATTTTTCGGCCTGCTCGAGCCGTCTCTTAAACTCCGGGAACATGTCGTCGCCGAGCGGAAAGTATTTAACTTTGCCGCCCGAATATACAGGATAACCGCACAAGTTATAAAGATACTTAGCGACCCCGACCGACTCCGGCAGTTCGCCCGCGAACTTGTTCTCCACCGCTCTGTCCTGCGCAAGATAGCCGCTGGTCTCGTTCTTGACCCGCTCCGCCGCTCTTCTTATCCGCCGCGAAACAAAGTTAAAATGCAGGTATAAATATAAGAGAACGCCGAAGATCGGGATTATCGCCATGAGCATTATCCAGGTTATCTTAAACCCAGGCTCCTCGTCGCGCTGGATCTCGTAAAGTATCAAAATAGCGCTCAGTACGATCGCCGCGGCGTAGATATAACCGCTGTATTCCGATAGCCAAATAATCGCGGCCGCAAAAATCGCAAGCTGGACCAACAATATAAGCGCGGCAAAAATTTTATTCGAATAAATAAGTTTTGAAAGTCTAATCATATTCTCATGACCGCCCCCGTTTGATCATATTTTCTTCTAAACGTATTTTATGATTTGACGTATTTTAGCTCAGTCGTAATTTAAATTACTGTAACCGGCAGTTTATCTACCTTCGGCGTCCGCTAAGGAACCGTATTTCTCATACTCGCCCGAATATTCTACCCCGACCAGAGTAAGCCCCCTTGCCGGAGCCGTAAACCCGGCGTACTCGCGGTTCCCGGTCTCAAATACTCGGTCTATATCCTCCCGAGACTTTATACCGATCCCCGCCTCTATCAAAGTTCCGGTCATTATCCTGACCATATTATACAAGAACCCGTCCGCCCTGTAACATATCCGTATCTCGTCGCCAAGGCGCTCGACGTCGATCCCAAAGACCGTCCTGACGGTGGACTTCTTCGGCTTCTTCAGCGAAGAAAATCCCAAAAAATCGTGTTTCCCGAGCATAGCGTCCGCGGCGAGCCGCATTTTATCAATATCGATCTTGTCCGGATACTTATACATATACTTTCTCTCAAACACGTTAGAGATCAGGCTGTTTTGGATCCTGTACATATACGTTTTCGACTTTGCGCAAAGCCGGCTGTGAAACCGCTCCGGGACTTCGTCTATCCGTAATACCGCGACGTCGTCGGGGAGATATTTATTCAGATAATCGAGTATCTCCGATTTGTCCATCTCGATATCAAGCTTAAAATTCGCGGTCTGACCCAGCGCGTGAACGCCCGCGTCCGTCCTTCCCGAGCCGTTTATCTCCACACTGTGGGAAGACATAAGAGACAGTACGTTTTCAATTTTTCCCTGAATAGTATTGTCGCTCGACTTCTGTCTCTGCCAGCCGTTATAGCGGCTCCCGTCATAGCTGATAGTCAGCATGTAATTCTTCATAGACCAAGCTCCCGTTTTCGCCTTATTTTACTGGGTATTATATCATTCGCTTAAGTAAAAAGTCAAGTTTTGACTGTTTTAGCTCCCAAAACTAAGTCTTCCCGCCGCCTTTTGAAGGGTCGCCGTCTAATTTTTGCCGACCGCGAAACGCCGCGCTGCCAAAAAGCTTAACCTACGCTCCGCGCTCTTTATCTTAAGAGCGTTTACTTAACTTATAAAAGTCTCGAAAGTTGTGTAACGAACTTCTCGATAAAGCTGCGCGTCTCGATAAACTCCAGGTACGCTTGTCTTTCGTCATAAACAAACTCGCTAAGAATATCGCCGTAGCTCTATCTTTCTTTTTACTTTCTTTCTTACTGTTTTGTTTATATTTTGTTTTAGTTTATATTTATATATGTCGTCAAAATAACTGTCCATATAGCTGTCAATATAGTTGTCCAAATTGATGTCAGAATAGGTGTTATTATTACCATCTATTTTTGTATTGTATGTATTATTTACACCTATATCGACGTCCATATTTAGTTAACTCTGAGCAAAACAGTGAAAATATAGATCCGAGCGCCGCCGTTATTTCCCGGCATATGTTCGATCGAGAGCTTTTGCGTAAGCGACTCCCGCAGGCTTTAGGCTGAGACTTGTTTGCGATATACTTAGACGCCTTTAGCGCCGGATCAGGTAAGGCAAGCGGCGTTTTCCATACGTTAAGGTTTGCACGACCCGAGATCGTACAACACAAATCCATATCCGAATGTGAAATACCCGCTTGTAACTTTCGCCGGATCCCAAATGCGTCTTATCGCTTGATATAGTCAAGTCCCTGCGGCTCTTTCGTCTTCTCATACTTATATTATACAACTAAAAGAGAGACATGTGGAGACAACGTAGCGATTAGCTAATGGCGAATAGGAGCGCAGACGGTTACCGTACCGTTTAAACGGCTTCTGCAGCATAATAGAAAAACAAAGTATTCCATTCCGACTATACGGCCGTCAAGCGATAAAGATTCTCGTTTCATCCCTAATTCCTATTCTCTAATCCCTAATCTCTACGTTGCCTAACGCCTACTCTCTAACTCCTACGTTTTCTTCGGAATATGTATTGATTATCTTTATAAACCCGTCCGCGTATTTTTCGGCTTTGGCTTCGCCCACGCCGCGTATGTTTAAAAATTCCGCGCGGGTCGCGGGCTTTTTCAGACAGATCTCCTTAAGCGTCGCGTCGGTGAATATAACGTATGCGGGAACTCCCGCAAGCAAGGACAGCTTTCTCCTGTGCGCTTTCAGTCTGCCGTAAAGCTCCTTGTCTATTTCCTCGTCCGGCGCGTGGGTATACTGCATTTTCGTTTTGCTCTGCGGAACCTTTCGCACGACTTCTCTTTTGTCGAACACTATCTCTTTCGACTTCTCTGTCGGCGCCACGCAGGGATATTCGCCTATATTATTGATATACAGGTACCCGTTATCGATCAAATAATCTATAAGCTCCAATATACGAACTTGAGGCTCGCCGCTCATTATTCCGAACGTCGGCATACTCTCGAGACCAAAGCGCGAGATCGCGTCGTCCGTCTTGCCCGCAAGTATCTTCGCTATAGCCCGTCTTCCGAGATTTATATCTTTTCTGTACAACCTGTACGCGCAGGAGACGATCTTCTGCGCTTCGACGGTTATGTTCTCGTCGATAAAATTCTCGTTGCAGTTAGAGCACTTTCCGCAATAGTCCGGAGCCTTCTCTCCGAAGTATTCAAGCATGATCTTTCTGAGACACCCGTCCGTCGTGCAGTATTTTTTCATCGACTTTAAGTTTCTGAGGTCGTTCTCTACCGCCCGCTCCGCCTCTCTTTCGTCGAGTTCTTCGTTTCTCTCCGTGTTCTTTATCATAAACTCGTTCAGGCGAATATCTGCGGGGCTGTAGAAAAGTATGCATTCCGCCTCGCCGCCGTCTCTCCCCGCGCGTCCGGCCTCTTGATAGTAGCTCTCTATGTTTTTGGGCATATTATAGTGGATCACGAACGAGACGTTGGACTTATCTATCCCCATCCCAAACGCGTTGGTCGCGACCATTACCGTCTTTTCGTCGTACATAAAATCCCTTTGGTTCGCGGCGCGCTCCTCGTCCGTAAGTCCCGCGTGGTACTTCGTCGCACCGAGATCCAGCGAATTGAGTTCGTATTCCAGATTATCGACCGTCTTCCTCGTAGAACAATATACTATCCCGCTCCTGCCCTCGTAGCGCCTGAGATACTCGAGCAGAGTTTTGAACTTACTTTTCGGCCGCTCAACCCCGAAAAAAAGATTTTTCCTGTTGAATCCGGTCGTAAGCGTAAATGGATCGTCCAGTTTCAATAATTCCGCTATATCCTGTTTGACCCGCGACGTGGCCGTAGCCGTAAACGCGCTTATCACCGGCCTGTGGGCGAGACGGTCTATGAACTCGGCTATTTTCAGATAGCTCGGTCTGAAGTTGATCCCCCACTTAGAAATACAGTGCGCCTCGTCCACCGTGACCATGGATATCGGCGCCGAGCGGGCGAACTCTATAAACTCGTCCGTCGGCAGTCTCTCCGGCGCGACGTAGACTATTTTACAGCGTCCTCTCCTCAACTCGTCCAAGGCGGCGCCTCTCATATACGCGGACTGCGAGCTGTTTATACACGCCGCGTTTATACCGCTCTCCCTGAGCGCGCCGACCTGATCCTGCATCAGCGAGATCAGCGGAGATATAACGATAGTTATCCCGTCCGTCAACATGGCCGGGACCTGATAGCATATCGATTTCCCAGCTCCGGTCGGCATTATGCCGAGCGCGTCCCTGCCGGACAAGATCGCGTCTATTATCTCTTCCTGCCCGTTTCTGAACGAGGTATGCCCAAAATATTTTTTTAAAACGTCAAACTTATCCATATTCAATATCTCCGCTATTATATAATTTTCGATACGTTTATTATACAATTCCATTCCGTCCGTGTCAACGAAACGCCTGCAATAAATAAAGGCGCCCCCGCGAGGCCGAAGTCTTACCCTTAAATAAGCTCAAGAGTCCCGCAAAAGCGCCCTGATTTTTTATTGTTCGTCTATTAGATTCTCTATTCGTTCTGGAACTGACTGTTATACAGCTTGCTGTAGAATCCGCCTTTTTTGAGCAATTCCTCATGCCGGCCCTGTTCGACTATCTTACCGTCGCGCATCACCAGGATCAGCGACGCGCCCTGTATCGTCGATAGCCTGTGCGCGACTATAAAGCTCGTCCTACCCTGCATCAGCTTATCGAACGCCCTCTGTATCCGCATCTCTGTGCGGGTATCGATGTTCGAGGTCGCCTCGTCCAGTATCAGCATAGGCGGCAGGCAGAGCATTACCCTTGTGATACACAAAAGCTGTTTTTGTCCCTGACTTATGCTGTCCTCGCTCAAAACGGTGTCGAGACCGTTCGGTAATCTTTCGATAAACGACCAGCTGTGCGCCTCTTTCGCCGCCCGGATAATCTCCTCCTCCGTCGCGTCCGGCTTTCCGAAACAGATATTATCCCTGACCGTTCCGTTCTTGATCCAGGTATCCTGCAGTACCATTCCGAAAGCTCCGCGCAGAGAGTGTCTCGAAAGCTCTTTGACAGGAACCGAATCCACCCTGATCTCGCCCTTATCCACGTCGTAAAAACGCATCAGCAGATTGATAAACGTCGTCTTGCCGCACCCGGTCGGTCCGACGATAGCCACCCTCATTCCGGGCGATACATGCAGGTTAAAGTCCTCGATAAGACGCTTGCTCTTATCGTAGCTGAAACTCATTCCGCTTATATCCACCTCGCCTTTTACGTCCTCGAGCATACCTTCCGCGTCTTTACTCTCCTCGTCTTCTTCAAGAAACTCGAATATCCTGGACGCGCAGGCGAGCGCGTTCTGCATCTCGGTAACTACCGAGCTTATGTCGTTAAACGGCTTCATATACTGGTTTGCGTAAGAGAGCAACACCGTAAGCCCGCCGACCGTCAGCGCTCCGCCCGGGATAAAGATCGTTCCTACCAACGCAACGATAGCGTAGATGATATTATTTACAAACCGGGTCGAAGGATTCGTAAGACTGCTGTAGAAGATCGCCTTTTGGCTGTAGTTCTTGAGCTTTTGATTGACCTTCGCGAAGTTCTCGGACGCCTTGCTCTCGTAGCCGAACGACTTGACGATCTTCTGTCCGCCGATCATCTCCTCGACCAGAGCGGTCTGCTGACCTCTCGCCTTGCTCTGTTTCTGAAACATCCGATACGAGCGGGACGCTATGAATTTCGCGACCAGAAAGCTCAGCGGCGTGAGCGCCACCACTATAAGCGCGATCCAGACGTTCGTGGAAAACATGAAGATAAGCGTGACCGCTATCGTCATAACGCCGGAAAAAAGCTGCGTAAAGCCCAGCAGTAAGCCGTCCGACAAGATATCCGCGTCCGCGACGATACGGCTTAGAATATCGCCCGAGCTATGCCCGTCCAGATAGGACAGCGGAAGCCGCTGTATATGCCTGATCGATCTCGAACGGATATCTTGAACTATCCTATAGGCCATACGATTGTTGATAAGGTTCATTATCCAGGAAGCCGCCGCGGAAAGCGCCGCGAACGCTACGATCTGTTTCAAGTAATACCACATAGCGCCAAAGTTTACCCGCCCCTCCGCGACGATCTGATCGATAGCGTCTCCGAAGAGAATTGGCACGTACAGCTGCAGAACTACCGACGCGGCCGCGAGAATAATGCTGACGGCTAAAAATATCCTGTATCTTGCGATAAAGCGCATAAGCTTAATAAACGTATCCTTGCTCTTGCCCATCGCGTTTAATCTTTTATTCTTGATATTCACCTAAATCCCTCCTTTTTATCGAACCGCCCGCTCGAAAGCGTCGCGTTCGTCCGGGTATTGAGAGAAATAGATCTCTCGGTAGGTCTCGCAATCGTTCATCAATTCGTCGTGGGTCCCGGCGCCCTCCAGCCTTCCGTTGTCGAGCGCGAGTATGAGATCCGCGCGTCTGATACCGGCGATCCTTTGGGATACGATAAACGTAGTTATATTCTTCTCTCCCAGATCGTGGATAGCCTTACGCAGAGCGGCGTCTGTAGCGTAGTCCAGCGCGCTCGAACTGTCGTCCAGGATCAATATCTCCGGCTTGGCGACCAAGGTGCGCGCTATCGAAAGACGCTGCTTCTGACCGCCCGAGAGGTTCTTCCCGTTCTGCTCCAGCTTAAAATCGAGCTTCCCGGGCTTGTTCTCCACAACGTCTTTAGCCTGAGCGACGCTTAGCGCCTCCCAAAGCGCCGCGTCGTCCGCGTCTTGGTCGCCCCATTTCAGGTTATCGCGTATGCTCCCTTTAAACAGCGTAGACTTTTGCTGTACGATCCCGACTTTTTTACATAATTCTTCTTTTGAATAGCTTTTGACGTCCCTGCCGTCGATCAGCACGGAGCCGGATCCCACGTCGTAGAACCTGGTCAAAAGACTTACCAGCGTCGTCTTGCCCGCGCCCGTTCCGCCTATGATACCGACCGTTTGACCTTTTTTAGCCGTAAACGATATACCTGAAAGGCTCGGCGCCCCCGCGCCCTTATATGAAAATTCCACGTTGCTGAACCTGACTGCTACTTCGCCGCCGCGGCTTTCAGAAGCTTCGCGTTCCGTTTCGCCGCCCTGCCCCGCCGTCTTTTTCGAGTCCGGATAGCTCATGCTCGACTCCACGTCGAGTACTCCGGCGACGCGCTGGGCGCAGGCCATGGACTTATTAAGAGTGATGATCAAAGACGCCAATTTGATGAGCTCGACGATTATCTGCAGCATATAGTTATACAGCGCCACGACCTCGCCCTGCTGCATACCGCCGATATTTACCTGCACGGCCGATTGCTGTATAAGAATTACGGCCGCGATGTTAATAAGCGCGTAGGTAAGCGGATTGAGCAAAGCGGATATCCTGCCGACAAACTCGTTGAGCGCCGTCAACTCGCGGTTTGCGTCGTCAAACTCTTCGACCGAGCGCTCTTCGCGGCAAAACGCCCGGATCACACGAACGCCGGTCAGATTCTCCCTCGTCAGCCCCGTAACCCTATCGAGTCCCGCCTGCGCCTTTCCAAACAGCGGGATACTTATTTTCATTATCGCAAATACGACGACGAATAACACCGGGATCGTAACGGCGAATATCAACGCGCAGCGAACGTTGACGGTAAACGCCATGATCATCGCGCCAAACACGATAAACGGGCTGCGCAATACCAGCCTAAGCCCCATATTAAGTCCGTTCTGCACCTGATTTACGTCGTTGTTGATCCTAGTTATCAAAGTATCCGTTCCAAGCGAGTCCAGCTCGGTAAACGAAAGCCCCTGAATATGGTCGAACAACGCCTGCCTGAGCCGCGCGGCAAAACCCACGCTCGCCTTCGCCGCAAAAAACTGGGCGGTGAAACTGCTTGCAAGCCCCAAAAACGCCATGACCAACAGGATGACCGTACACCAAACGATGTAGGGATAATCGTTGTTCGCAACGCCGACGTCGATCATCTTAGCCACCACTATCGGAACCAGAAGATCGAACACGACCTCGAGCAGCTTAAACAGCGGCGACAACACGGTTTCCTTTTTATAATCTCTCAGATAGATAAAAAGTCTTTTCAAATTTTTCACCCCTTATGTTTCCAATGATAACAGTATACCTCATTTTTTGCAATATGAATAATATTGTTTTTAAGGCTCAGCAATATAAAAATTATATTACAAAAACTATAGCTTCCCCTGCGCGCTGGCCGTGCGAAAGGTTAAAAATTTTATACGCTTATATTGGGGAAACAGTCGTCCAAAAAGTCCCGTACTATCGAGGGGAGTTTTTTATCTTTTCTCCAGATAAGGACGATCTCGGTCTCAAGCTCTTTTTCCTCAAGCGTTCTCACGCAAAGCCCGGAGCAGAGATCCTGCATCGACTGCGGAAAGATAGCCGCGGCGAGGCCTTCTTTCGCCCAAAGCAGAGCGTCGCGGGCGTCGTCGCAGGTGCAGAAAATATCGGGCGATATATTCCGCGAATAGAACGCGTCCGAGATCAATCCCTCGTATCTGCGGTAGAGGACCAAAGGGCGATCTTTTAGAGCCGAGAGGTCTATTTTTTCCCCCTCTTCCATCTGCAGTTTGGGCGAATATACGGCGATCATCGGTTCGGAGCGCAGGACGATATATCCCACGTCTTCGAGCCGCAGAGGGGTGCGCGCCACAGAGATGTCGATCAGGCCGTCGAACAGGTCGTTATACAGAGAAAACGTGAACCCGTCGCGGATCTCAAAGTTGACGTCGGGATTTTTCTGCGCGAATTTTGCGAAGTATGGAGTCATCACCCCGACCGTGGTCGAGGTGATACCTATGCGCAAAGTCCGCCTCTTACCGACCTTAGAGACCTCCAAAGCCGCGGAACGCGCGTAATTCAAAAGGTTTTCCGAGCGGTCGTACAACAGCTTGCCGGCCTCGGTGAGCGTAACCCCTTGGCTCGTCCGCTCGAACAGACGGACGCTCAGCTCCTCCTCGAGCTGCCGAAGCTGATAACTCAGCGGCGGCTGAGACATATTAAGCCGCCTCGCCGCCTCGTTGATACTTCCGGTATCGGCTATTTTAAGAAAATATTCGAGTTGTTTAAGTTCCATGGTTGTCCTCCGTTAGGGTTGGGTTTGGCGCCGGGCGAATGCGGGGGGGTGGGGAGATGTTTTTTCGGGATGATACGCAACCTCAAACCTTAGATAATGTTTTTCATCATACTCACGATACATTTTAAAATTACCATCCTTATTCAACAGAATATACGATGTGCTTTTTATGCGATTCTTCCGGTAATCCCGTACTCGCCTTTTTATTGAGCTTTTCCAAAACCTTGACGCCTTCAATGTAACCGACAGTTTCATATGTATAATTTATATTATTTCCTGCCGTAAATATTCCTCATACCCAGGGCCAAAGAGGGACGCCCTCTTTGGAAACACCTATATATTTCTCGCTGTGATTACTCAAACTGTAAAAATGCAGGTTATTCGCTTTTACGGCATATCAATCGCGTTTGCCAACAACATCTTTTGTTGCCTGAATTTTTCTATCTGTATAACGAACAACACCCTTAATGACAAGCTTCTGCACAGCGGAAATCAGCGTTTCCATTGTACTATAATCAGGCTTTCCCTCCTTTGTCGGAAGCATAATATTAAGAGCGTCAGCATCTTTGGCGTAGAAATTGTGACCGTAATTAAACTTTCCGGTGTGCGCCGCTTTATGAATGGCAGAAGTCAAAAAAATTGCTGCTTTCATCGGAACTGATTCGGTATGCACAACCGCCACGTGATCGTCTGCACCGTACCTATAATTCCGATACTTTGCAGAGCCAAACATATCAATCGTCGTCGTGTTTTTATCGAAAATCTCAACATTGTTACTGATATATGCGGAAATACCCTCCGAGGCTTCGCCTGCAGTAACAAACGGAAGTGTTCCTGCTATACGGTCATCTCCTTTTAAACGCTTGCCTCGTGTCGATTTGCCAAAGAGATTTTCGAGATTATATGAATCCCATTTGAGCGATGGATAGTTTCTGAGTGCATTTTCTTCATCATCGGATAATTCGTAATCATCCAGTCCGCTTACTGTTAGGTAAGCGGATAGCTCCGCTATCCGCTTCGCTTCCAGATCCGCCACATACTTCGCTTCCAGTTCCTCTATAAATGACTCCATAAAATCAAAATCGATTTCATTATTTTTTACTGGAAGCTGGATTTGCTCAAATTTAATTTTTTCCCATGAACACATATTTTCATACCCAAATTTTTTATTCATAAAACAAAATGAATTAACAAGGAATAATCCCTGCCTTTTAGAAATATTAAATTTGGGTTTCAACGAAAACACTCTTGCATGTGTTACCATTTTATATTTAAATTGACGGTAAAATGCAAAACCAAACATATCCATCGTTATAGTGCCTTTATCAAATATTTTAGCTTCAATGTCAGTTTTCCCCAATATTCCATTATTAGTTAATCCGGCTGTTATTACATACTCACCCTTATTATTTAAATGTGATCTTTGTATATCAACATCACCATTTTCACTTGTGAATAAATCACATAATTTATATTCGCCCCACTCAACATTTTTGAGCTTTTCGTTAAGTGAGGCGTCTATTTTCCCAAGCGGTCGTCCCCCGCGTCTTGATTCTTAAGAAGATTAGACACTTCCCAAGCCAAATAGTCGCTAACTGTTTTCTTGAAATCCTCTAACGTCGGCTTTGTATCGATAGGCGCCGTCTGATTCCAATCAGAGCCGTTTTCGGGGTCGATATGTCCCTCATAATATTCCTTCTCAGTAAAGATATTCAGCTTTGATTTGCCGAAACGGACTAAATCAACCAACTCGGCATATCGCTCTTTGGCGCGGTCGGTATCCCGCAAATTACAGCTTGCTTTTTTGCGGTTTGTTCTCGTATATCCATCGTTAGAAAAATCAATGAATTTTACGGTATCGTCTTTGCGATGCGCCTCGCCTACACGAAAAACATATATATTTGTCTGAACGCTTGATTTACCGATAAATAAATCTATCGGCATTTTAATGCTGGCAAGCAATGTGCTGTGTTTCAAAATTTTCTTGTTATACTCCGCTGCCTTGCCGCTGCCTGCGGAGTTCTGAATAATGATAGCGGCATAGCCCCCTTTCATCATCGACAGAGCTTTTTCGACAAACACCATACCGTTTCCGGGAGCGGAATACGGAGGATTAAGCACAAATGCGTTGGCCGGAAATTTTTCATCCGTCTTGCCAAAGCCATAATTACCATCAAAATCCTTCAGCGAATCCCTGTTTAAAATATTGGAGCAACCGTCGCCCATTAGGATCATATTAAGAATAGCAAGCATATAAACGCTTGATAAAATTTCAAGTCCGAGCAGCTGATTGGTTTTAATTTCGACTGATTTAACCGCTAATTTATCCGGAGATTTTATTGTTTTTTTAGCGTCTCTAAGCATCTCATTCATCGCGGCAACTAATAGGCCTGCCGATCCGGTCGCAAAATCCCATACATATGAATCCTTATTTACCCTTGCAAGTTTTACAAGCAAAGTGGCCACATACGAAGGAGTAAGTACAACGTCATTCATTTTATCTTGCGAAAAACCAAGCCATTTATACATTTCATTAAAGAGTTTTCCTGTAAAATCAGTTGTAAGCCCAATTTTATAGTAAATACCTAAATCGTCAACAATTTTTATAAAAACTCTTTTTAATTGGCTCTCGCCGTTTTCATTTTTATTAATATTATCAGTCGTAAGCGTATTCTGCAACGTTCTTACAATTAAGTCACGCTTTGCCTGCGGTAAATCCTTTTCATCTAAAAATGCTTTAATTTTGCGGAGTATAATATCACCGTCGCGATTTCCATTTTCAGAAGATGATTTCAAATCTGCTTTCTCAAGCGCCGCCACTTTACCGGGGATGCCAAGTGTTGCGATAATAGAAGCCGCAACAAGATACACTCGATCGCTTTCACTGAGACCTTTTTCATTCTGAAAAATATCATTATTGAGTTTAGTAAGACTTGCGTCGATTTCACGTTCTCTCTGCTCTCTTAATTTATCAATTTTCTCCTGTGAGAGTTGTAGATTTTTTACTTTCTCTATAAATTCATCAAAATTTTCTTTTCTAAGGAAAGAAAGATCCGTATAATCATCAATCTTTTGACCAATACCAAAATTGCTCTTTGATACATAATATACGCCGATCTCATATTCAATATCATCTGTATCATTTTTAAATCCAGTCATACCTATAGCAATAATGTCGGTATAGCTTGTATAATGCAGTAATGCGTTTGCATAGTGAACAGCGCCATTCACAGCATAAGCATTTATATTTTTAAAATCCGTCTGATTTTTAATCGTACGGTTTGCGACTTTACCGTCCTTATCAAGCTTAATCAGTTTATCCTTATATCCTTTATATTCAATCAAAACTGGATATTTATTTAAGTTTTTATCTTCCAATAGTAGCTTGACATCGGGTCGATTTCCGCCAACGCCACCATTTTTCGAATAATAATCATTAAGAGCTTGATCTATTTCTGTGTTTAATGTCTCTTGCTCTAATTTATAATCTAATTGATATGACTTAAGCCAACCATTTGCCAAATCAGCAATATTGGGCTCGATAGACTTTATTTTCTTCGCCATTTTGTTTTCTCCTTATTTTTTCTATTTCGACAAGCCACCACAACCGTCTCCACATGTGTCATCACTATTATATGAACACAATTTATTGTTATCGTTGGTGGAAAAGGAACACAATTTATCTTCAGAAGCATTATCTACATCTTTTTTGCCTTTGCTGTTCTTTCTCGGAGGCTTGTATTTGCTTCCATCTACATTATTAGTAAACCCTGTTTTATAGATAAATGTAAGCATTGAAGGATCTGCGTTACCCTCGTCATCATAACCACCTACAATTACTCTGTCTATTATACTTTCAAATACGGTTCTATCAAATTCAGTTAATGTTTCATTGTTCTCCAGTACCTTCCGAAAATCTGCAAGGCGCTTCTTTATATTTTTTACTCTTGCTTCGTCATTATTGTATTCCATTAATTCATCATTAAGATATGTTAATCGTTCTGCCAGTTCGCTATTTTTTTCTTCGTATGCCTCTTGGTCGATTAATTCTTCAAGTCGCATATCCAGAAGTTTTTTCTTTTTCTTGTTTACTGACGCTATTGCTTTTTCAATCCGGTTTATTTCTTTGGCAGAATCACAAGAGCATAAAGCACTTTCTATTCTTTGAAGCATTTCCTCAACAATATCTTTATTATTATAACATAAAAGTTTATAGCTTTCAAGAAACGCCTGTTCGATCATCACTTCAGGAATTCCCTTTGATTCTTTGCAGAACTTTTTTCCCTTCTTTGTTGCAGTAACACATTGCCATATTGTTTTATGATATAAACTACCTGAATGCCAGCTCCTTCGAGTTAAATGTCCATGGCAAAATCCACACTCCAGCATGCAGCTAAACGTATATTTTCTTGTAAAGGTTTCTCTTTTATCATTGCTCGTTTTTCTATTTCTACTTCTACGGTTAATAATTTGTTGAACACTTTCAAACATTTCTTCGCTGATAATTGGTTCGTGATGATCGCGAATATAATACTGATCTTCCTCACCCAAATTATCTAAGCGTCTTTTTGATATCGGATCTACTGTAAATGTTTTCCCCTGCCGGATATCTCCTTTATATTTTTCATTTTTTAATATTCCCATCACGGTTGATTCTGCCCATGTTGTATTTCCACGTTTTGTTTTGTAGCCCATTTTTTCTAATTCTTGCGCAATAACAAAACATCCCATTCCTTCATTATACCTTTCAAAGATATAACGGACCACCTTAGCCTCTTCCTGATTAATTGTTATAGATTTTGTTTCAGGATGATAATCATATCCCAAACAACCTTGAAAACCGACCAATTCTCCACGCTGCATTTTCATTTTTAGACCCTTTTTTACATTGGCAGATATGTTTTCAACTTCTTGCTGTGCAACAGAACTTAAAATTGTCAGCAAAAGTTCTCCATCCATTGTCAAAGTATTTATGTTTTCCTCCTCGAAAAATACAGCAACATTTTTCTCTTTAAGCATTCTAACATAATTCAGAGTATCTAATGTATTTCTGGCAAAACGTGAAATTGATTTTGTGATGATCATATCAATTTCGCCGTTTAAACAATCGTTAATTAACCTTTGAAAGTTTTCTCTTTTTTTGGTTTGTGTTCCTGTAATGGCTTCATCAGCGTAAATCCCAGCAAGTGTCCATTCAGCTTTACTATTAATATATTCAGTATAATGCTGCATCTGCGAGTTATAACTGTTTTTCTGATCTTCGCTATCGGTGCTAACTCTGCAATAAGCAGCAACACGTAAACGTTCGAGCGTTTGACGAAAAGAACGACTCGATAAAGTATTTTTAGCTTTTATTACTTCTACTTCTTTCATAACATTCACCTTCTTTGTGTCTATATCATAGTGTATATTATAACACAAAGGTTGCACAATTTCAAGGGGGTGTGATTAAATTAGACGGAATTTTATAATCTTGCATTAATTTAAACTTCACTGCATTATACTCCTTATCTGTTATCAATTTTTTATTTAGAAGTTGTTTCAGCATTGCAAGTTGCATGCTATATCTCATAATATCTTTTTGCATAATTCTTCTCCTTTCAATCAATCTATAAACCTCACCTTCCCGGCGCCTGCAGCGAACAGGTCCATAGAAATCTCATCTCTCCGCCTTCTCTGTGGCCGAGCCGCGTTTTACGGAAGTATCATTATACCCTGCCTTGTCATCGCGTTATATGGGAGCTGCCCATATATAAGTGCTCCTGGTTCTGTTGGCTAAGCAGACGGATAGCCGCTCACCGGCAGGGAACGTACCGGTTAGATGCGCTATTCAATTTTCAAAGAGCGCGGGAATGTCTATATCTATAAACACGAGTAAAATGGCGTAAATCTAATTGCATATAAACAAATGACCCCAGAATTTTTTCTGAGGCCATCCGGCTTATTCTATGGTGAATTTTGAGATGTTTAATGCAATGTGCATCATTATGTATTGTCTCAAATCCTCATCCAATACATTATCAATGTAGCTATACTTATTGATAAGTGGCATATACAGCTCTAATAAGAGTTCCAAGTGCCGATGACTGCCTGCAACTGCACCTTGCAGCAGATGATAAAAATCCTGTTCAGTCAAACAGATCACCGCCTTTACATAGTAAGTCGCGCAATTTCTTTATTGCCAGTGATCGCTGATTATAAACATGCTGAACAGAGCAATGCAGCTGCTTCGCAATCTCATGGGGCTTTTTTTCCTCAACAAATAACAACGTCAATATTTTCTGACGCATAAGCGGCAACTTGGAAAAAGCCGTCGCCAATCGCTCTTCCTCAAAATCAAAACCTTCGTGTTTATTGGAGTTTAATTCCAAAGCACTATATTTGCCTTGAGCCAATAATAAATGTTCTGGAATATCTTCGAGCGCAATTGTGGGAACACGTCTGTTCACCTTACGGATATAATCCGTTCTTGCATTGCGTATCAGGACTTCAAGCCAAACTGTGAATTCCCCACGCAATCTATCATTGTGTTCTTGCTGGTGGTTCACCTTCATACCTCCTTTAGGCATGCCACCAAAGCAAGAACACAACATGCTATGATAGCATGCTGTGATAAAATTCTAATTACCTGATATAACCAAAGCAAAGCAATCAGAACATTGGACTCACCCCCTTTGAAAAATTGTATAAAAAAACGGCCGCACCATACTATTGCATGGTGTAGCCGCAATGCGCAACACAACTCGGTTAAGACAAAAATCTTAACCGATGTATATCCGGTTGTTTGACTTATTCGTTGAAATAGTTCCTGGTTAGCAGTATCTCCTTATCATTGGTAAACACTCCTACTTTAGTTTCTCAAATTTCTCAAGAGAATCAAGATAACTCGATAGGGACTCGCATATTGTAATCTTTTTCGCAGTTGAATATTTTTCAATACGTTCAGCAATCTCTTTTAAATAAATCTGTTCAGGATGGGTATAACTTTCCGCAGCCAATTGATCTATTGTAACAGATAGGGCATTCGCAATACGCATTGTCATATCTAAACTTGGAACCGTTCTTGCATGTTCAATCTGACCGATATGACTGGTGCTGCAATCACATAATTCTGCGAGATCTTCTTGTCTCAATCCTGCAATGTGCCGATATTTCTTGATATTTTTTCCCAAAGCTATGTAGTTCACGGTACATCTTCTCCTCTTAATTAATTTTACAATGTATCCTATTAAATTTGAAGAATGCAGCTATCCGATACACGCACCATAAGTGTGATTTGAGAAAATAATACCAAAAAAATAAAACAACGAATAAAATTAGTCTGCTCATAAGTGCGGGCAGACTAATTAGTAGTTTATTGGAACATATCAAGATTGTCCAGCATCTTTGCGATGTCCTCTTCTAAAGCTTCTTGTTGGTCGTTTTTGCTATTATCCTGGATACCGGATATCTGCATACCGGCCAGTCTTTGCTCTACAACATTCTGTATCATCTGTTCAATTTTAGCTTGATCATAGGCAGATGTAAGTTTAATTTCTACTTTACAGTTTTGGTTTTTCAATTCGGGATGGAATTCTATATATTCATTTAACGCTGCAATTACAAGATGACTTTTCTTGTTTCCCATCCTCTCCAGCAGTTCACCTGCCTGTAGTTGTTCTTCCGTGTCCGAGTTAAATTGCAGTGAAAAACGATACTTCCCGTCTTTTTTCATAAAACCACCGCCTGTCACTTCACACTATGAAGCGTAAGCTGCTTTCTTGCAAGCATCTCATAGCCAATTGCATTCGCATTAGGGGACTCAACAAAACTTGCTTTTGCAACTTGCGGAGACTGCTCTAAAAATGTATGTAAGAGTATACTTCCACCACCGATAAACACAGCCGGATTAGAACGCAAATCGACTTGCAACTCTCGTAACTGATCCAAAATATTCTTTGCGTGCAGTTTTGTTGCATTTGTAATCGTCTCTTTTACATCTCCTGGTAAAATCGTTTCTTGTCCGCTAAGAACAGCGCTGATATGCTCATCCTCGATACGCATATCATGGAGTGTCCCGACCTTTCTGACAATCTCATTATTCATCGTGATAATTCCGGTTTCCAGACTGCGGCAAAATTGTAAATCAGGCTTGCCGTTCCTAAGAAGCAGTACGTCTGTCGTATATCCTCCGATATCTATTATAAATATTCTCAGCGTATTTACGACCAGGCTACTTTGAGGCACAACTGCTGCATAAGCCTGTGGGAATACCATTACACGGTTAATTATAATATTATATGGCCTGTCTTGATAAACAAACTTGATAACTCCGTCGCGTTTAAAGTAATGAGCGAATTTATCTTTTAACACACCGTAATGTTCAGGCGGCAAACCAACTGCCAAATCAATTTGCTCTATCGGAGCATAATTGCCATACGACTGTAATTCTTTTGCTATCGCAAACAAGGAAAGTACAAAATACCTTTCATCCTGTGTTTTATCCCGCATATAACTCAGTCTTTTGCCGCTTAAAGTCCAATACCTGCCATCATACTCTAATATTTCATCCGTCAGCGGCGGTTTGACAGTATGCTCCGACAACCCAGATACAAAAGAGTAGTTTGGCGTTTTTATCGCATAATTTCCATGATCAATTGCTATTAACATAAGATAACCTCCATAAATTTATTTCAGGGATTACATCCCTATCTTTAATTACACTAAAATTTATACCTATTTGCAACTGAAATACGTATTTATCCGAAAATACGTGCGTGAAAAAAGAGCAAAGCAAAACATGCTCTGCTCTTTTGGTCACTATTATGTTTTGGCATCTATATTTTATTTGTGACTACAGAACAATGCCATCATCATTCGTTCTTCGTCCCGAAATCAAGGCATAAACGTAATCGTCGAGTCCTTTATATTTTGGATCCCATATGTATGTTCCAAATTTAAACCCCATATCATTGAGCAATGACAGCAGGTTGGAATAGCCATTCTGAACATGCCAGTTGGTCAAAAAATCCATATCAAAGGCCGTTTTAATTTCTTCGAGACCATTTTTGCGTAGTTCTTCAAGCGTTAGTCTTAACTGTGTTAAGGCATTTACGCCCGGTACTGCCAGCACGGTCAGTCCGGTTAAAACATGAATAACATCTGATTTCATCGGTCCCTCCGTCAGTATAATTAGGGGACGCATCGAACCTACAAAGTGTGTCCAGCCTTCAGCTCGGCATCCATCTTTTTTTTCGGTACTGGATACCCAGCGAAATTTTCGTTTATTGCAATCGTCTCTCCTGATTTGCAGGCCTTGAATATGACCGTATATGTCCCGAACCGGTATCAAAATTCCGCGCTTTTCGTTGATAAAACTCCATGTATCGTCATCTGTCCGGTAAAACCCTGGTACACCTGCCAAATAAAAGCCTTCAGTTTGAAGCTGACGTGCGATGGCCGTTGTACCCAAAATCGGTGTCGTTTTATACCCAAACCGTTCAATATCTTCATCTGTGAGTCCACGGTTATGTAGATTTTGGCGATGATCCGGAGAAAGCGAAAGCTTCGACAAAAGCGCACTGTACGTCGCATGACGGGTTTCAACATCAGTGATTGGACATTCTTCTATATTTGGCTTAGTTGCCAAGTATTTTTGATGTTTTTCAGCAGCCCTATCGGGAACGCCTATTCTATTTACCAGTTCTTTGCGTACTTTGTCACGAGGGATTCCGGTATATAACGAATACAAATCAAACATCCCACCGGAGATTCCGCACTTTGGGCAGCGGAAAACCTCTTTTTTTAAGTTGATATTCAAATGTCTTTGGCGTGCATTATCATCACAGCATGGACATTGTACATAATAAGAACTGCGTCCATGCGCTGGGAATGGTAACCCAAGCAGTGAGATAATATCCGTCATGTGAAAAATATCCATACAGCCCTCCTTTCCGGGGATGACAGAAGTCATCCCCATATTGTTTTTCTATCTCAGGCTGTGGTCCGCTGTACGGCATATTCACAGATCATTTGTGCTGCTTCTTTGATATGTTCATCACTGGTAAATTTATTTGCCAGCCATTTTAAGGCACCAGGATCCAACGATAAAACATCTCCCAAGGTTTTACCTTTGTACTTGGATATAGGGCACATAGTCTGCAACGCCTGATCCAGTTTTTCTTCCGGTGTCAGTTCTGCCGGCGGTATATCCTTTGTTTCTGTTTCGTCTGTTGCGATAGTATTTGATTTGTCTTCTTGCGCTTCTTGCGTTTCCGATATAGGTAATTTATTCGACTCAAATGCTCCCAATTCATCGGGAGCAATATCAGCAAACTCTTCACCGGCCATAGAAAACTGGAGCCCAAATCCTGCGTTCCGAAGCGCAATGCCGACTGCGGCTGTCTGCGCCCATTCACGCGGCGACACAGAAGGTTTATCAGCGCAATACCCTCTTGAAGCGGTTGCTTCAGCAAGATAGCATTCAATAGGATCTTTGTAATTCGGATAAATTCTCGCGGTCGCAACAAAGCAATCTTTAGATGGAGTGACCTGAACAGCAATTTTTCCTTCCGGATACTTTAAGCGAAACCATGCCATTTGAATCATAACGGGAAGCCTTTTACGCGTCTCGTTAGAATTCAGATCTGTGTATTCTACAGCGAACGGTGCAGGATCAAACCCCTGCACCTCATTAATTGTTTCAATAACTGTCATTGCCGGCAGTTTTTCATTCGAGTTATTTTGACTCATTGTATTGAACCCTCCTTAAACATTTATCTCAATATATGTGTTGCGATACTGTAGCCATACAGGCAGAATCGTATTCACAAGCTGAATGATACTTTTTTTGTACTGATCCTGCGTTCCTGGAACAAAGCTTGAAAACCGTTTGCGGGTGTCTTGAATGACACGTTCTAATGCAGAAAAAGCTGTTTCCCTCTTTTTCTGACCGTTCTCATCTGTTTTTAGTCCAAACTTACGCTCATTCATTAGGAAACGTGTGTAAGCATCCACAAGCTGGTAATGAAACGACATTACTCTGGTATCTGTGGTAACTGGAGCCGTTTTGCAGAAATTCTGAAAAGTCTCAAGTACAGAGATCCTGTAGTTTAATTCCTGTACAAACAATAATTCGTCCAGCGGCAAGCATCCCTCGGTAATTTGCGAAACATAAGTATCTCTTTTGGTTTTGCATGATTCTAATACTGTAGCCATTTTTTGCTCCTTTCACATTAATAATATTCTTTTAATCTTTTTGCGAGACAAGTGCCTCTTTTTTCTGTATCGGTTTTTTTGATAGCCATACAAAGCGCCCGGCGTTCTCCTACGATGATAACTCGCTTTTTTCCGCGGGTTATCGCTGTATAGATAAGCGGTCTTGTAAGCATGATGGCATGTGCACACTGAAGATTGATGATGACAGACTGATATTCTGCTCCCTGGGATTTATGAATGGTAGAAGCATATCCCAGATCCAGCATGTCAAGATCGCCTGCATCATATTCCTTCAGCTTTCCGTCACCAAAATTGATATAAAGAATGGTTTCGGAATCCATATTTATGATTTTCGTGATATATCCGATATCACCATTGTTCACATCATCATGGTTTTTAATTTGCATGACTTTATCTCCGCATCGGAAGATGCGTTTCCCGAATTTCACTTCTGCCTTTTCATTATCAGGGGGATTTACCAGATCGCGAATCAGTTCATTTAATGCGTTGACTCCCGTTTCTGTCCTCTGTCTGAACGGAGAGAGCAGAGCGACATTGTCCACGCCATATTTAGCTATCTCCTGCATATAGATTTCTGCCACTTTCTCAGCAGATTCCGTTGTAGATGCGGAATCCATAAACTGAAAATCGGGACCATACTCCAAACTCAGATTTCCATGCCGAATAAGTTTTGCGTTGGTTGCAATCCGGCTTCCGGCGCTCTGACGAAATACTTTATCGAGTCTGACCACGGGGATGCACTCGCTTGCGATCATTTCACTCAGAACAGCTCCGGGACCTACAGACGGCAGCTGATCCGCATCACCGATCAATACAATTTGACAATTGTTCTTAACCGCACAAAACAGATGCTCAGCAAGATAAATATCCAGCATGGATACTTCGTCTACTAAAATCAAATCT
>CAJFTO010000020.1 GCA_904419955.1 Candidatus Roslinia caecavium
CTCCTGCTGTGTATCCAAAATATCCTCCGAAGCGGACGCGTATATGCATCCGCTTGTCAGGGTTGTTAATATTATCAGCAACGATATTATTTTTTTCATTGTTTTTCCTCCTAACATTAATCAATCGTTATAAGATAGTTTGGTTCGGCATAATTTATATTATCCGATGAATTTAACAAGTCTATAGCTTCGTCCGCTTCGTCTATACTGCTGAAATTAAGATAATACGAACCGGTTAACTCTATTTTTGAGCTGAATTCAAACTCAAATCCGGCAAGCATATTCACAATATCGTCATAGCTTACACCGTCTTTGGGATTTACGCATATTTTAGTAGTTTTCTGCTCGTCCGGAGTTTCGGCTTTTATTCGTGAAATCCTCGCCTTAACCTCTTCAGGCGTTTCGCTCTCCGACAATTCCGCTGCGTTTGCTTCCGGTGTCCGCGGTTTGACCGTTAACGCCGTATATGCGTCTACTATACCGCCGCTTTGAACTTTATCAGTCCAATTATCCAGCTTTCTTATATTGGAGTTTAAAATCCTTTCTTTAACTTCGGCAATAGATTCATTTGGATACTTTGACATAATCAGCGCGGCTATACCCGTAACCATAGGAGCTGCCATTGATGTTCCCGTCATATCACCATATTGGTTACCGGTGGGAAATGTGCTCCAAATAGTATTACCTGGCGCCGCGATATCAGTTGGACCTCCATAATTTGAATCAATATCTTTAATTCCATTGCTTGTTGCATTTGCTACAACTATCATATTATCCAGATCCAAAACAGAAGGATAGCTATTATAATTTGACAAGTCTGCCCCATTATTTCCTGCCGAAAAAACAAATAGCGTTTTATTAGCATTCGTTATAGCGTTTCGCATATCTTTTGCTTTATCTTCTTTAATGTCAAAACTACAATTTACAAGTTTTAAACCTAGATTATTTACCTCGTTAATTGCTGTTACAGCTTTTTCGCTATCTATTTTATGAGAATCAGTGCCAATCGTAAATAATGTTAACTTTGCTTCCGGTGCCACACCTATAACGCCGATACCATTTTGCGGAGCCGCTATGATACCCGCTACATGTGTTCCATGTCCCTTATTTTGAGCATCATCATTAGTAAAGATCTTACTATTGCTAAAATCTATATTGGCTGATAAATCCTCGTGCGTCATATCAAAACCGCTGTCAATGACTCCCACGTTTACGCCTTCACCTTTCGAAATCTCCCATGCCGGCAAAATATTGATATCCGGGCCGGTTCCGGCGGTGTTCATAAGCCCCCACTGCCGCGTAAACAGAGGATCGGATGGAAGCTCGTATTTTTCGACTCTTATACTATAGTCCATATTTGGATCTTCTTTACCTGTCACAGCGATATAGTATGTTTTATTAGCCCGCAACGTATATGCTAATTTGAAGTCATATTCTTCAGACATTTCAACGGTTGAGTTGATCATTTCAAATATGTTTACGTAATTGCCGACAGGCGCATATAAATTACCCATTAGCTTATCGTTATCAGGCGAATATATTTTATAGCTGCCCGTCGAGCTTGGAGTAAATCTGTAATATACGATCTCGCCATTGTTGATTTTACCATCAACAGTTTTGTTGACAGACAACGACGTAGCCTTGTCTCTGATATCCTCAGGCAATTCGTCCGGCATTGCTTCGGAAACCGTAACCGTATATTTAGGATTGCTTTTCAAACGGTCGTAATATCCGTCTGGACAATAAACGCCGATATAGTATTTTTTAGAAGCGTCCATATTCCAAATAAGGCCTTTGCCATACGTCAGGACCTCGTTGTCCGCATACAACGCAACGTAAGGGTTTCCTTCCAAAGAAATTCTTTTTACGCCGCTTTCCTCCGGCTGATAACTAACCCAATCTATATCGAGCTGATTATCAATAGCTCCTGAATTTGAGTTTCCCTGCATAGGAATAGTTATATCTACTTTGTCATCCAAAAATATGAAATCATTAGTACACCATCCATATATAGTATCAGTATAATATGATAATTCGTTATAGTCGTTTGTCCTACATTCACTATTAGAGATTTTGGTAACAGTCATTTTATAATTAATTGGGCGTGCGTTTAAATTGAGCTGCTCAATTTCTTTACCAAAATTAATATATGCGTCGCCGTCGCGATTTGCAACCCAAGTAGCAAAAACTACCTGTTTATTATCATTCTCGCTTGTATACTCAAAACTTTTGCATTTATATAACATTACGTTATATTCTATAGACGTTTTTCCATTGGGTTCCCTGAATATACTTGTATCATGTATATTGTTGGTTATACTTAACAGAAAATCGTCGCTTTCTTCTTTTGAGCAGTCCAGTTCAACACAGACCGTTATTTTATCGCCTACCTTTACATCCCTTATAGGATAAACGTCTAAGTCAACATCGCTGTCGATACTCAAATTGCCAATTCCCTCCGTAGAAATAGTATGCGTTCCAATCTTGCTTGCAAAACTTTCAAACCTTTGACTTTTTTCTAAATCATTGGTATTGATATAATCGTCGTTGGTTGTATATATTGCTCCGACCTCAAATTCAAGCTGATTTGGTTCGTATATATCAGGGTCAGATGTAAAGCAGGTCATATTTGCATCCGGATTATTGCCATCTAAAGTATCAGTCAATACGTTAAAAATTCCATTATTATAGGATCTGTTAACTATATTAGAGATATAATTTTTTTCATAATCCATATATATCCCATAACTATGTCCCCAACCGTCATATTGATCTTGCGTATCACTTATAATATAAGGATACGCTATGCTTTCAGACGTGTTGTTGGTAACGACTGCTGTCAGTTTTTTATTACTTGGAACCGAAATATAATTTTTTGATCCTCGTTTCACTGGCTCGTTATTTATATAAAATCCTCTTCCAAACTGATCAAATTCCGGATCGGACGCAAGCTCAACCGAATCGTCAGAATCGTCAATATCCTCAGGCTCTTCATAATATCTATCATTAGATATAATCTCTATATCTCTTGAATTAGCGTATACGCGATCCGGTAAATCAGGAATCTCGCTATCGTTTTTATCACACTGGATATGCACATTAAAATCAATACTTTTAATAATAGAACTAATACTGCCCAAATCGACATCTGTATATTCTCCAACATTTGGTATATTATATATTAATTCAGCAGTTAAGATTACATCTGCGTCTCCTTCGTATGATTTCGGACGATATACCTTGCCTGAATCTTCAAGAAAGTATTTATCCTTTGAAGTCCATTTTATTTCTGAACCCTCGGGGCCCGATGTTGGCAACGGGACATCTCCAGAAACATTAGAATACTGTTTCATATAGTCTACAAGCCAACTTGTATCATATACTAAATTTGTGTCCATAAATTCAGCGGAATCGGAATAAGCTCCTAATCCTCCGGATTCATTTGAACCTACGGTATAAAGATTTCCCTCTTTATCAACCATTACGGTATATCCATTTGCTCCTGAAATGTGCATAATTTCCATTTGAGTTAATGAAGATATTTCCGTTGGCTCGCTTGTACTTCCTAAGCTTGATAACGCAAGCTGTCCTGTTTTACCGCTGCCCCAACCGCTGACCGAGTCGGTATGACTTATAGAAAAACTTTGATTATATCCGGCTTCTATATATTTTATATTCTGCAAAGAAGGTATTTTTACCGGCACGTTACTGTTTGTCTTGTTTCCTATGCCAAGCTGACATATCGAATTTTTCCCCCAAGAATATACGTTCCCTATACTTGTTAACGCAAGACAATACCCTAAACCGGTTTTTATATCAATTATACTTTCTCCATCTTCAAGCGCAATATCTAATTTAATCGGCGTAACGCTACTATTATTAGTTCCATTTCCAAGTTGTCCATACGAATTATCTCCCCACGTATACACTCCGTCTTTAGCTAACGCAATAGCAAAATCTTCCCCTGCGCTTACGCTAATAAAATCATTTTTTGTTGTAATTTGAACAGGCGTATTCGTTTTATCCATGTCGTTTTGAGCAAGCTGTCCAACATCATTTTTACCAACACCCCAGAGAGTACCGTCGTTTTTCAAAAATAGACTATACTCAGTTCCTGCAGCAATCTGTTTGACATCAGAAATGTTATTTAGCTTAGTAACTGTTCGCACTTTTCCATCAAGATCACCCATAGGGAAATTCGAATTGCTGCCCCAACCATACACATCTCCATTATAGTCTAATACAAGATTATGATTTTTTCCTCTGCTTACTTGAATAGGGTTGTTTATACCGTTAATTACTGCTGGATATGATTTGACAGTCATTACATCAGTTCCGTCTGCATAATATCCTTCTCCCCAAGCAATAACTCGACCAATTTCATCAATAGCTAACGTTTGTTTTCTATACGAATCAATTTGCGTTATTTTATAATTATAATCTACTTTAATAGGAGTTGTCGAGTAACTCTGATTCGAAAATTCATTTGTTGTCATACGGCCAAATCGCCATAAATTTCCATTTGAATCAAATGCTACGCTATACTTTTTACCTATTGAAACATCAGTAATATTGTTTATGCCAGAAATTTTTTGGTAGTCAGTATTTGTAAAATTATTATCTCCAACCATATAAAGACCAGAACTGACAAATGCCGTGCTATTAGCTCCAGCGGCAACATTACTTGCCGTTAAATTAGTGTTATACGGATGAGCTACGCTATTAGCAGTAACGGTACTTCCAAGTTGGCCAAATTCATTGCTGCCCCATACATACATTTTACCATTGCAATCTAATGCGACCGTATGATTTGCTCCACAAGAAACTTGAATCGGTTTATCTATTTCTGATGGATAACCAATCTGATTATGATCATTTTTACCAATTCCGTGAAGAGTTTTTCCTCCGTCATTGAAAAAAGTATGGTAATCTCCTGCTTCAATCAATGATGAATAGGATGCAATTTTATATGGAGATGTAATAACTGTATCAACAGAATCTCCTATCTGACAATATGAGTTATCGCCCCATCCATAAACATCGCCGTTTGTTTTTAAAACAATAGTATGTTCATATCCTGCAGAAACGTCGTTTACATCGCTCATAATTTGAATAGGAGTGTTTTGATCATTTAAATTACCGTTGCCAAGTTGAGCTTTATCATTTCTTCCCCATCCATATAATACATTATCTTCTGTCAAAGCAAATGTTGTATTTCCTCTCGTTTCAACTTTAACTATCCTTTTATCTCCCCAAGGAGCTTCTGAAGCAATAAACTCATAATATGAAAAGTTATCCCCAGTTCCCAACTGACCATATGTGTTGTCGCCATATGTATATACTATACCGTCTTTTAAACATACAATATGACTTTCTCCAACAGAAACATTTTTATTATTATTATCTACATATGTATCAAAATTAAATAGTTTTACTGTTTCAATGTATGATGACTTATTATTATCCTGTATATAATTTTTTACAAAATATAGAGAGTTATTGCCAGAGCATACAGGATGATATTTACTTAGATCGAGTTTGAAGTTTCCATAAATATTTTCATTTACATAGACCCATTCATCTGTATCAGGAATATATAATAATGGGGTATCTTCTGTAGTAAATGGATGATCTTCATCATCTCCCAAAAACCACGATGAACCTCCCTGATAATATAAGCATCCTGAAACATTAACAAAGATGCCGCCCATGCTCCCTGTATCATCCAAATTTTGACATGGTCTCTCCTGACCTATATACCATGTGTTTGTTAAAGTGTCATATATCCTTAAGATACTAGATGAGTTAGATGCAATATAGCCGGAAGTTCCCACTAAGTATATTTTTGTACCATATGCAGCTGAAACAGCTCCAGATATATTATTATCTTGACTATTTAACCATTGCCAAGAATTACTTGCAATATCATATGCATAAAATATTTGGCCGGATGACGCATGCGGAGTTGTTGAAAGCGGATTGCCTGATGTAACGCCGCCAGCAGCATAAATTTTTCCGTTTATAACATGAGCATTAAAATAAGCGCCCGAAGACGGCATTGATGCCAATTTAGTCCATGAACATGTTGTTGTATCAAATACATGCACGCTGTTGCTCATGACGCCATCGCCTGTATACCCAATAACTCCACCTATTATATATATTTTATTATCAGATACAGCTATTCCAGCATAAGTTCTCCATTCTGGTAATGGCTCTGCCGTTGACCATTCAGATGTTGAAAGAGAATAAATGTATGTATTATCCTCATCAAAACAATACACATTATTATTACATATCGCTACCGGCGAACTTTCATCAATTGAATCGTTATCTAAATAAGGCGATTTAACTTTTATTAAACCGTCTTCGTTATAATTAAAACTATCAAGATATTTATGGGCTTCATCTGATAATTCATCACTTTCTGTAGAAAGTGACATAGGTTCAACAAGATTTTCACTTGGATTTAATATTAAATTGAATTCATATGTATCAAAATTATCATTTGGCACACTAATGGCAGTCTTTTTTGATGAATAACCTGGCGCTATACCGCTAATAACATCAATGCCGCAATTGATATTATCGAAAACTACTAATCCGTCTTCATTAGTGATAGCTTCATTGTTACCAATACTAATTTTTGCTCCGGGAATTTTTTCTCCCGTAGGAGTTGTAACATAAATTTGGACATTTCGCATTTCTCCTTCTTCGATAATAGTTTCATCGCTTTCCAAATATATTGAGTTATCTTCTTTAATATCTATTCCTTCTTCATTTTCTAACAGACTCTCTGCGCTTGGAGCAGGAGATTCTTCCGCTTCTACTACAGTAGTATCGTCCTCCGATCTGTTTTCTTGTAACGCATCAATAGTCGGTAACGGCTGAGCAGTATACTCGGATTGCTGTATATCTTCAATTTGTTCCACACTCTGCGTCTCAGCTTGTTCCTGCGGCATTGTATCCGTCTCGCTCGCGTTCTCGGCGAACGACGTCTGAAATCCGATCATATTAAACAAAAATATCATAACCAAAGCTACGCTTGTTCCCTTGATAACTTTCATATTATTTTCCCCCTTAAATAATTGTAATATAAATTTAGAAAGCAGAAATGACACGTCAAAAAACATTCAAATAAAACTGTATATTCATTAACGTGTCTTTAAACACAGAATTTTAACTCACCGCGCTTGCACATCAAAATCGCCCCAATTCACCCAACAAAATCAAAACTTTCCAGTACTATTTTATGAATAATATCGATAATCTTTTCTAAGTATAATCAAATTATAACAAAACTGCACAGCGCAGTCAAGATATTTTTGAGAAATTTTATAATTTATTCCCAAATACGACTATATTTAGTTTTGGGATTTTCTGATCTTAAAAGCAAAACTTCGGAAATTAACTGAGACAAAAGAAAAAAGCGGACATTTTATTCGCAATAACTTTCCCGTATCCGCTTTTAAAACAAAATATTGAATTTTAATATAAACTAAGTCCTATCCGAGCCGGATTTTTCTTGTTTCAGCCGCTCGACAAACTCTCTCTCCTCGGCGCTCAATTTGGCTTTTGCAAGCATACCGCGGCGTTTGTTAAACGTATTTATAATAGAAGTCTTTCTTTTCCATGCCAATATATTCTTATGATGTCCACTAAGCAACACGTCGGGAACGCGCCTGTCATGCCAGACCTCAGGGCGGGTATATTGAGGGTATTCAAGCAGACCGTTATAGTGCGACTCGTCCGAGAACGCCTCTTCAGATTTCAAAACGCCGGGTATCAGCCTCGCGGTCGCGTCCACTACCGCTATGGCCGCCGTCTCGCCGCCGGTCAATACAAAATCGCCGAGCGAGATCTCGTCGTCTATTATCTCGTCAATGACTCTCTGGTCTACTCCTTCGTAATGTCCGCACAGGATCACGATATGCTCCTTCTTGGCAAACCTCTTAGCCGTCGACTGTCTGAACTGCTTTCCCTGCGGAGACATATATATGGTATACGGCTTATAGCCGAGACCGTCCGCTACGCTCATATATGCGTCGAAGATGGGCTGCGCCTGCATCACCATCCCCTGTCCGCCGCCGTATGGATAGTCGTCCACCTTTCTGTGTTTGTTCTTGGAAAAATTCCTGATCTGTATATAATTTATCTCCACAAGCCCTTTATTCTTAGCTCTGCCTATTATGCTGTTATCCAGCGTCGCCTCGAACATCTCCGGAAACAGCGTCAAAATATCAAACCTCATCCTAACCCCTCTTTCGCCGTGCGCGGCGCGACACTAATCGATAAGACCTTTCATTAATTCTACCAGCACGTATCCCTCGTCGATATCCACCTTTTTTACCACGCTGTCTATCACGGGGATCAGTATCTGCTTCCCGTTAAAAGTCTCCCTCAAAACGTAGACGTCGTTGCTCCCGGTCTTGATTATATCGTCTATTACGCCAAGGACGGTCTCGTCCGAGGTTTTGACCGGCAGTCCGAGTATGTCCACCATATAATATGTCCCTTCCGGAAGCTCGCCGAGCGCTTCGCGTTCGATAGTAACTATTTTATTTCTGAAGAGTTCAGCCCGGTTTATATCGTCGATCCCCTCGAGCTTGACGATCTCGCAGTTTTTGTGGAATCTGGATTTCTCGATATAATATTTTTCATTGCCTATATAGATATATTCAAGCTCGTCGAATATGGCCGGATCGTCGCACCACGGCTGTATTTTTACTTCGCCTCTGATCCCGTGAGTATTTACGATCTTTCCGAGTTCAAGAAATTCGTTTCTCATAAAACCTCCTGTATTATCATGGGTCTTCTTGCAATTCAATCCGCCTAAATCATTTTAGCGCGCGGCTGAGTAAGGTTTTCAATATGAATCCATATCCGCTTTATTATAACGCGCAGCTTGATTTACGCCGATAATACACAAGGGATACGGAAACCCGTATCCCTATTTAAGCATTAACATTAGATAATATCAACTACAACTTTTTTATTGCTGCGGCTTGCAGAGGCTTTCATAACCGTTCTTATAGCTCTGGCGATCCTGCCCTGCTTTCCGATTATCTTGCCCATATCTTCATCCGCCACATGCAGCTGAAACACGGTCAGGTTTTCTTTTTCCACGACGTTTACTTCAACCGCATCAGGATTTTTAACTAATGACTTTGCAATAAACTCCAATAACTCTTTCATTAATGCTCCTCCAGTCAAACGTCCGCGTCAAACTTTGCGAACGTATAAAATTAAACGATACCCTTTTCCTTCAAGAGCCTCTTAACAGTATCCGTAGGCTGAGCGCCGTTTCCGATCCATTTCTTGATCTTTTCCGCGTCGAACTCAACAGCCGCGGGCTCTACCATAGGATTGTAGGTTCCCACCTGCTCGATGAATCTGCCGTCTCTCGGAAATCTCGAGTCCGCTACTACTACGCGATAATACGGAGCCTTCTTTGCTCCCATTCTCTTTAAACGAATTTTTACTGCCATTATATTTTTCCTCCATATTATAACTATTAATTTAATAATTTTTCATTTGTCATATTCCGTATCCAACGCCGAAAATATTCGGACGCTTCGGTTAAAACGGGAGTCCGCTTTTTCTTCCGAACATACCGCCGAAACCGCCGCCGCGTTTCATCTTCTTCTGCATGTTTCCGCCGGCGAGCTGCTTCATCATTTTCTGCATATTCTCAAACTGTTTTATAAGCGAATTAACTTCCGAGATCGACGTTCCGCTACCCTTGGATATACGTTCCTTCCTCGACGGGGTGAGCTTATCTTCTAAATTCCTCTCCTTTTCCGTCATGGATTTTATTATAGCCTCGATATGCGCCATCTTCTTCTCGTCGACGTTCGCGTTTTCGAGGGCCTTGGCGTTAATTCCGGGGATCATGCCCAATACGTTCTGAATCGGACCCATATTCTTCATCTGATCCATCTGATCCAGAAAATCCGTATATGTGAATCTCTGAGTTCTGAGCTTCTTCTCTAGCTCCTCGGCCTTCTTCATGTCGAGCGCCTGCTCCGCCTTCTCGATAAGACTGAGCATATCGCCCATTCCAAGGATCCTCGACGCCATCCTGTCCGGATGGAAAATTTCCAGATCGGTCAGCTTCTCGCCCATACCGCAGTACTTGATCGGCTTATGCGTCACCGCTCTTACCGAGAGCGCCGCGCCGCCTCTTGTATCGCCGTCGAGCTTGGTCAAAACCACGCCGGTTATCTCGAGCTCCTTATTGAACGTATCCGCAACGTTGACCGCGTCCTGACCGGTCATCGCGTCCACGACGAGAAGTATCTCGGTCGGAGGAACTACCTCGCATATCCGCTTGAGCTCATCCATAAGCTCCTCGTCTATATGCAGTCGTCCCGCCGTATCGATTATAAGAACGTCGTTCGAATACTTGACCGCATGCTCAAGCGCATGCTCCGCTATCGCGACCGCGTCGGTATTTCCCTCTTCCGCGTACACCGGAATGTCAAGCTGTCCGCCGACAACTTGCAACTGCTTGACCGCGGCGGGTCTGTATACGTCGCACGCGCACAGAAGCGGACGCTTCCCCTGTTTCTTAAGCTGTCCGCCCAACTTCGCCGCGGTAGTCGTTTTACCCGCGCCCTGAAGTCCGGCCATCATAATGACCGTCGGCGGTTTTGACGAAAAATTCAGTTTCTCAGCCTTACCGCCCATCAAATTTATAAGTTCTTCGTTTACTATCTTGATTACTTGCTGCGCCGGAGTGAGCGACTCCATGACCTCCGAACCGTTGGCGCGTTCGGAGACTTGATTTACGAACTCCTTTACGACCTTAAAATTAACGTCGGCCTCGAGAAGCGCCAGCTTAACTTCGCGCATCGCGACTTTCAGATCCTTTTCGGAGACCTTGCCCTTGCCGCGCAGCTTTTTAAATGTATTTTGAAGCTTTTCAGATAAACTTTCAAACGCCATTTATTTCTCTCCTCATTTCTGCGCCTTGGCGCAATACCGCATTTAAACCCTTTTTTCTCAATATGAAAGCTGAAAACCGACGGCTTCAACTACTGAATCTGCTCGTCGTTGATCTCTCCGATCTCAATTAAGATGTCGTTGATCTTATGCTTGATATTATCTGACAGATATCTAATATCCGGCGAGGACTCGATATCCTTGATTATAACGTCTATCTTGGCGAGCCGCTTTTTAATATCCAAAAATCTTTCTACGAGCCTTAGTTTAGATTCCGTATCATAGAGCGTATGTTCCGCCCTCTTGATATTGTCGCGAACGCCTTGCCGCGTTATTCCCAAATGCTCGCTTATCTCAGACAGCGATAGATCCTCGTTATAATATAGATCTATACTCTCGATCTGTTTATCGGTAAGCATGTTCTTATAAAAACTGAACAGCAAGCCTACTTCAACATTTTTCTCCATTTGACATCATATCCCCGTCCGCTTCAATGTCTCTATCGATTAAATTGTAAAGTTTTCAAGCTTTACAACGGTAGAATTGTACCTCAAAATAAAATATTTGTCAAGGTTTTTCATCAAAAAAACGTCGTAAATTTTCACAAAATTATTAATAGACGTCCTGAAATATTTGACGCCCCGCCGCTCGTTAGTATATGAGCGGCAGGGATATATAAATCAAAAAGGTTAGGATAAGGATTATCTCTATCGAATGTCTCAATATAAAAGAGTCCCTGTTTTCCACGCTTTTGCTCCCGCGCCTTGAGAATATCGATTTCAAGATCCAAAATAATATAAGCCCCAAAATCGCGCCCAAGACGTTGGTCATAAGATCGCACACATCGGTGGTTCTTCTGTTTTTTAGCTGGCAAAGCTCTATAGTCAATGAAATAAGCGCCGCGGTCGAGCCGAGCCTTAACGGATTTCTGAATTTATTCCCGAACGCGGGCAAGAGTATGCCGTACGGTATGAACAGAACGATATTCAATAGGTAGCTGGATCTATCGTGCTTGAACATTCTCAGCGGATCCAAATATAGTTCGTTAGGGCGGTATTCATACGGATCGAAGACAAGCTCTCTTATATCCGGAATATCCGTAGCCGTAAACACTGCGACAGTATACATCGAAAGCAGAAATAACAAAATGAATTTACGGGCGTTAAAGCGCGCGCCGACCCTTTTTGCATATACGGCTATAAGTATCAGCGCGGCAAAAATAAAGGGTGCGGTCTGAACGCAGCCCTTTGCCATCGCCTGTATATCGAAGTTTGCCGAAAACACATATACCAGTCTATTCAACATAATCAAATTCCGCGCCGTAAATGTTGACCGGGTCGCCGTCTTTGACCCCGGCTTCCTTAAGCATATCGATTATCCCGCTCTTAATTAGAGCCCGCTGGAAATACTGAAGCGATTCGTAATCCTCTAAATTTGTGGAGCCGACTATCTTTTTGGCCTTAAAGCCCTCGACGTAATAAACGCCGTCCTCGACGTAAACCTTAAGCGGTTCCTCCTTGCGGCCTTTCTCAAGATCGAACATCTCGTATTCTTCTTCGTAAGTCTCCGCCGGTATCTTGGAAAGGTTTTCATAGGTGTAGTTGAGTACCTCTCTGATCCCTTTCTTTGTAGCCGCCGAGATAGGGAACACCTTAAAGCCCCTCTCCTCAAGCGCGGCTTTAAAGATCTCGTAGTTCTCCTCGAAACCCGGCAGATCGGACTTATTGGCGAGCACGACTTGCACTTTTTTCGCCAGTTTGGGGCTGTAAAGCTCAAGCTCTTTATTTATGGTATCGAAATCGTTCAGCGGGTCTCGGCCTTCTATACCGGACACGTCTACTATATGGAGCAGCATTTTGGTGCGCTCGACATGCCTTAAAAATTCATGTCCCAGTCCTACTCCCTCGTGAGCGCCCTCTATGATACCCGGGATATCCGCTATTACAAACGAACCGTCTCCCATATTTACAACGCCGAGGTTAGGGGTAAGGGTCGTGAAATGGTAATTAGCTATCTTAGGTCTCGCTTCAGACACTATCGACAAGAACGTAGATTTTCCCACGTTCGGAAAACCGAGCAGACCCACGTCGGCGATCAGCTTCAGCTCGAGCGTCACCATTCTCTCGTCGCCGGGAAGTCCGGGCTTGGCGAACTTCGGAGCCTGACGGGTCGCGCTCGCAAAATGGGCGTTGCCCCAACCGCCTATTCCGCCTTTGGCGACGACGAAGCGTTCGCCGTCCTCCTTAAGATCGCAGATAACGAGGTTGGTCTCTTCGTCTCTGACAAGCGTTCCCATTGGTACTCTGACCTCGAGATCCTCTCCGTTTTTTCCGCTTCTGTTATCGCCTTGGCCGTTTCCGCCGTTCTCGGCGACATATTTTCGCTTATACCTGAAATCTAGCAGGGTTCCGATGTTTTTATCCGCGACGAATATCACGTCGCCGCCCTTTCCGCCGTCGCCGCCGTCCGGACCTCCGGCCGCCACATATTTCTCTCTGTGGAACGCGACCGCTCCGTTTCCGCCGTCGCCGGCCTTGATAAATATTTTTGCGCTATCCGAAAACATAGTATCCTCCTATATCGCATGATCGCTTTGTATATCCGTTCATATAATAACCGTTATATTAGTGTTCGATACGCTCTTTTGACGCTTACGCGCGGCCGTCTCTATTAACCCCTGACCGTCGCCGACCGCAATTTCATAACCGACGAGTCCCCGGTAAAAAAGCCGCTCTAATCTTAAAAATAAAAGGACGGACTAAGTCAAGTCCGCCCCAACAGTACAATCTTATCTTTTATATAAAAACAAATTACTGAGCGATCTCGTAAACCGAAACCTGCTTCTTTTTCTTGCCTTTACGTTCAAACTTAACTCTGCCGTCGATCAAAGCGAAAAGAGTATCGTCCTTACCTTTAGCAACGTTAGTTCCCGGATAAATTTTTGTACCTCTCTGTCTGACAAGGATATTACCTGCCAAAACGGGCTGACCGTCGCCTTTCTTAGTTCCAAGACGTTTGGACTCGGAGTCTCTTCCGTTTTTGGTACTACCCATACCTTTCTTATGAGCCATTATAAATTCACCCCTTTATATCTATGTTCAAAAATTCTGAAATTACGCGTTGATCGCGCTGATCTCAACCTTAGTATAAGGCTGTCTGTGACCCTGTTTCTTGTGATAGCCCTTTTTAGGCTTGTACTTATAAACAATGATCTTCTTTGACTTGCCGTTCTTAGCTACCGTCGCGGTAACCGAAGCGCCGTCCACATAAGGCGCGCCTATTTTAAGATCGTCGCCGCCTACGGCAAGAACCTTATCGAATGTAACTGTTTCGCCGGCCTCTACGTCGAGCTTCTCGATAAAGATAGTATCGCCTTGCTCAACCTTATACTGCTTACCGCCGGTCTCAATAACTGCGTACATTATTCGTATACCTCCTATTACCCAAGACTCGCCATTAAGGTGCGCTGCTCGCGTCTTATTAAACCTTGTCTGCGCGGTTACCGTAATACAATAACACAACGAAATCGCTTTGTCAACAGCTAAATACAAATTTTTTCAAATTTTTATAAATCAATTACTCGCGCGCCGCTTCGTCCATTATAGCTTTCTCGCCTTTCCGTGTCAATTTAAGATTTTGGAAAGTATTCGTTAAGATTAATGTAAGGGCGGCGTGATATATTGGTCTGCAGAAACGATCAAATCTATTATAAAGGAGAGTAATCTATTATGAATGAAATCGTAAAGACCTATGGTCTTACCAAAACCTACGGAGATACGACCGTCGTAAACAACCTCGATCTAAACGTCGCCCAAGAGAGAATATACGGCTTTCTGGGACCAAACGGCGCGGGAAAGTCCACTACTTTAAAAATGCTCCTGGGACTCGTAAAGCCGTCGAAAGGCGAGATAGATATATTCGGGAAGAGATTTAACTCTAAAAACAGGATCTCTATCCTTAAAAATATCGGCTCGCTCATAGAAACTCCGTCGTATTACGGACATCTTACCGCAAAAGAGAATCTCGAAATACTCCGCATACTGCTGGACGCGCCTAAGAGCAATATAGAAAAAGTTCTATCGATCGTAAGACTTGACAATCAACATAATAAAAAAGTGTCGGCGTTTTCTCTCGGCATGAAACAACGGCTCGGTCTCGCGTCCGCCATGCTGGCGTTTCCGAAACTTCTCATCCTCGACGAGCCGACGAACGGGCTCGACCCGGCGGGGATCCAGGAGATGCGCGAACTCATTCGTTCTCTGCCCAAAGAGTATGGCATGACGGTCGTCGTTTCAAGTCATCTGCTGTCCGAAATCGACCAAATGGCCGACGACGTCGGGATAATCGCAAACGGCAAGCTAAAGTTTCAAAATTCTCTCGCTGTCCTGCACGAGATGCACAAATCGGAGAACCTCGAAGATATATTCCTCGAGCTGACCGGAAAGGATGTTAGTTTATGATAAAGGCGCTTAAGACTGAATTTTTAAAAACAAAACGCAGATATATACTGCTCACCGTCCTTGCGATAACCGCGATCGAGATAATCTGGTTCACCTACGGCGATCTCAGCGACGACGTTATCGCTCAGGGCTGGCTGATGCTTCTCTATCAGACCCCGATAGTCAACGCGATAATTCACCCGTTTCTATGCTGTACGGTCGCGTCGAGGCTCTGCGATATCGAGCACAAAGGGCTAATGTTTAAACAGCTTAGCTGCATATACGACAGAGGCGCGCTTTTCGACGCGAAACTCTTATTCGGGATGATGTTTATAACGCTATCGATATTGATACAATTCGCCGCAATGATAGTATACGGCGCGGTCTGCGGTTTCGGCAGAACTTTTCCGCTATCATACTACGGGATGCAAATTTTGTTTACCATAGCGATAACCGGAGCTGTCTACCTCGTTCAGCATATATTGTCCATCACCATTAAAAATCAGGCCATACCCTTTGTAATAGGCGTGTTGGGAACATTCGCGGGTCTGTTCTCAATGTTTCTGCCTCAGCTTCCATGGCTCAGGAAAATAATTCTTTGGGGCTATTACGGAGAAATGATGTTTATAGGCAATAACTGGAGCAGGGAGACTCGAATAAACGACTTCTATATGATGGGCGTAAGCTGGTCGGGTTTCATTACCCTTATAATATTTATAGTCGTTATCTATATTATAGGCAAAAAGCTGTTTATCAGCAAGGAGGTATAATAATGCTAATCAAACTGATCTACACGGAACTGAAAAAACTCAAGCGGTCCCCGATATGGCTTGCGTTTTTGTTTATCCCTATCGTTCCCGCCGTTTTAGGTACATTAAACTATATGAATAACTTAGAACTGCTGCAGGACGGGTGGTACGATCTATGGACGCAGCACACGCTCTTTACATGCTACTTTTTCCTCCCGGTAACGCTCGGGATATATTGTTCGTACTTAATGCGCTTGGAGCACGGCAACCGCAACTGGAATAAACTGCTTTCCGCGCCCGTGCGTATATGGGAAATATACGTCTCAAAGCTTGCGAGCGCCTCGGTCATGCTCATTCTCAGCGAGGTCTGGATAGCAGTTCTCTACGTCGCCTCGGGGTATATCATAGGTCTGCCGAGAGAATTCCCGCTTGAACTTATAAACTGGACGCTCGGCGGGATATTGGGCGGCGCGGTCATGCTGTCGCTTCAGCTCCTTATTTCCCTGCTTATCAAGAGCTTCGCTTTGCCGGTGGGCATCTCTCTCGTAGGCGGCATATCCGGTCTGGTCGCTTTAGCGAAGGGCTTCGGACATATCTATCCGTATTCGCTGATGGCGTACGGCATGGAGTCGAACGCGCCGCAAAAACTTCTCGAAAGCGGATACGCTCCGTTTATAGTTGTATCCCTGCTTTGGATAGCGGCTCTGACAATTATCGGTTCCATCGCCATGAGCAAGGCCGAACTGTAATTTAATGTTGACATAATTATCCCGGCGCTGTAAAATATTATTCAACAACTTACATTAAATTTATCAGGAGGCGCATCATGCGAAAATTTAAAGTTATCAAAGCGCTCGCCGCAGCGCTCAGCGCGGTTTTGATCTGCGCGGCAGTAACCGGCTGCGGCAGATCGAACGAGGAACTTACGGCCGAAGCGACGGCTGAGTTTGAAAGTTTAATGCAGGCGTTTCAGACCGGAGACGTCGAGCAGATAAAGCAAGCGGATAAATCCGGCGATATCGCAGAGAACTTAAACGAAATAGCCAACGCCAATTTGACCGCCGCTATCTTCGGCGCTTTGAAAAACATGACCTATACGGTTAACTCAACTACCGTGACCGACGATTCGGACGTCAGATTCAACGTCACGCTAAACACGATCAATTCATCTCTCGTTATGCAGGAATATATATCGAGCATAACGACGCTGGTGGCTTCGCCGGAATATCAGGCTCAGCTCGCTACAATGACAAAAGAAGACTACGAGAACCTCATGTCGGAACAGATGATAAACATAATAAATTCCGGAACAATTCCAACGGTCGAAAATACTGTAGACGTAACGCTGAGCCTCGACAACGGTTCTTGGGAGATCAAGGACTCGGACGAATTCATGGGTCTTATTTATGAAAATGTAGTAGACGTTTTAGACGAGATAGTTCTTTAAAAAATCGCATAGCTATGAATAATCATCCTCATCGGATTATATAATTATTATATAAACGCCGGGGGTGATTTTTTGTTCATAGGAATTAATTTTAAGAAATTGATCGTAAGTTTAATAATCCCGATAGGTATGGGTCTGCTGTCAATGTGGCTGACGAACGGCGCCATGGAAACATACGCCACCCTAAACCAACCTCCTCTATCGCCGCCCGGTCTGTTGTTCCCCATAGTATGGACCATTCTGTTCATACTGATGGGAACCGCCATGTATTTAGTCTGGGATACGGATACGGACTCGCAAAACAAGCGCGTTGCGCTGCGGCTCTACGGCATAGGCATAGCTCTCAACTTCTTCTGGACGATATTCTTTTTTAACTTTGGCCTTTACGGTTTCAGCATATTATGGCTGATACTTATAATAATAGAGCTTATACTTACGATGTACTACTTTTATCAAGTTAAAAAGACTGCGGCTTATCTGCTTATACCGTATCTTCTGTGGTGTTTATTCGCATTGTACCTAAATATCGGCGTATACTCGCTTAATTAAAACTTTTCTCTTCAAAAAGAGTTTCTCAAAATTTTTTCCGACTGCGCTCAACCGCATAAAGATTCTCTTGCGAGACGATTGCTTAAATTTTATCAACCTCTGTTTTATCCGTATCGCGCGATATGCCGATACGGACTTTTTATTTTTACTTGCCAAGCTCCACTCCGCCGCGAGGCTTCTATAAAATATGCCTACCCGCTATGCGATTAGCATCAACGGTTAAAAATAGACTTTTGAATATTATTATTCATATGTTAATTACTCTATTATTTACGTTTAATATATTATTTACCGCTAATATTGTCGAAAAATAATAGACGTCTTTCTATAAAGATACTAAAACTATTCATTTTAGATAAAAATGTCTATTATTTTTTTTGAAAAATATATATAAATAATCTTTCCAAACAAATTATAATGTGATATACTTAATACAGACGGCAAGATTTACATTTTAATGAAGGTTTTGCATATTTGTTAAATAGAAACCGCAGACGCAGTTTGAGCAAAGCTGCAAAATAACGCTGCAGACGCTATTAAAACAATAAAGAAAATTTATAAAAGATTTTCACAGAGAAGCATAATATTAATTTTATACTAAAACTTTATTCATTAAAAGTTTAGATATCACCCTAAAGGAGGGGTCAGGATTGAGTATCAAGTATTATCCGCTTTCGGCGGCCCAGGCCACGCAACACGATCTTGCGAAAGAATTTGGAACGTCGCAGGTAATCAACATTTGCGTATGCTCCACCTTAAAAGCCAATATTGACTTTGGCCTGCTGAAAAAATGTATCCAGGAAGAATTTAAACGCTATGAATGTCTTAGGATCCGCTTCACGGCGCCCGATAAGAACGGCGACGTTATGCAGTATATAGCTCCGCACGATCCGAGAGATATAGAACTTGTCGATCTGAGCGGAAAATCCGAAGCCGAGATCGAAAAAATATTGAACGAATGGTCTTTCAAGCCGTTTTCAGAGCCGAACGCGCCAATGGTCCTGATGAAGATGGTAAAGATGCCCGACGGGTATCAGGGGATATATCTATCAATAGACCACAGGCTTGTGGATTCGAGCGGAGTCGTCGTCATGATAAACGATATCATGGAACTTTACTGCCATTATGTGTTTAATTCGCCGTATCCGCAGCCGCTTCCTTCGTACATCGAGGCGCTTGAAAAAGATCTGGAGAAAGAGCGCAACGAAAAACGGCTTCAGCGCGACAGCGAATTCTGGGACGAGGTCTTGAGCCTCGGCGAGCCGCTTTACTCCGACGTGACCGGAACATGGAAGCTCGAGGAAAGCCGTAAAAAGCATAACAACCCAAACCAGAGATACGTTGACAGAGAGATAAAGGACACGCGCGTCGGTTTCGCAATATTCAATCTTGAGCCGCAGCCGACTCACAGACTTCTGGAATACTGCTTGAACAACAACGTGTCTATGACCAATCTTTTGCTCATGGGACTTAGAACCTATCTCTCAAAAGCAAATAACGGACAAACCGACATAAGCATCAGAAACTTTGTATCGAGGCGTTCCACAAAGCTGGAACGTTTCAGCGGCGGTAGCAGAACCGAATGGTATCCTTGCCGCACCATTATAGAACCCGACACAGAATTTTTGGACGGAATATATATAATCCAGGAATTACAAAATAAGGTATACCGTCACTCAAATTACGACCAGGCGCGTCTGGCTAAAAAGTTCAAAGAGAAGTTCAACCAGCCGGATCACACGACCTACGAGGGCATGCTTCTAACGTATCAGCCTCTGCCGATGAGACTGCAAAATCCGAACTTAAGAGGCATTCCTTATAAATCGAGATGGCTCAGCAACGGCACCGCGGTACAGAAACTTTACCTTACCGTTATGCACAACGCGGACACCGGACTGCAGTTCTTCTTCAAGTACCAGCAGGCGGAGTTGTCATACGAGGACGTAGAAAAGGTATATTATTATTTAATGAGAATAATATTCCAAGGCGTCGAACACCCTGAGCTTACGGTCGGAGAGATCATCGATATAGTATAAACGGCCAAAGCGAGGTCCGGCGGCCATCCGTAAAGGGTTTTAATCGCGGGGCGATATATAAAAAAGAAATTTTAATAAAAGAATATATGCAAATTTAGGAGGCGCACAAAATGTTTGAAGAATTCAAGGCAAAATTAGGAGAGTATGTAGACGTTCCGGTAGAGGAGATAACCGAGGAGTCAAGATTTATAGAGGATTTAGGACTTAACTCGTTTGAGTTCATGTCGCTTCTCGGCGATCTTGAGGAGGAGTACGACGTCGAAGTTGAAGAGGATGAGATACTGAAGATCAAGACCGTAGGCGAAGCGGTTAAATATATAGAAAGTCTTTCAAAATAGGATCCGCCGCCGATTATGCAACATCAGGATGAAATCAGTCATTTATAAAACAGGAGGTTAGTTTAGTGGCTTTCAATACAATTAAAGATATAATCACGCACAGCGCCGAATCTTTTTCCGGCATGACGGCTATAAAATACTTAGACGGCAAGGATATAATAGAGAAAAAGTACGACGACTTAAAATCAGACAGCGAAACAGTAAGCCGTATTCTCGATAAATTCGGCTTGATTGGAAAGCATATAGCGATAATAGGTACGAGCAGTTATCCCTGGATCATAAGCTATCTTGGGATAGTAGACAGCGGCAGCGTAGCTGTTCCGCTCGACGCATCTCTGCCGGCGGGCGAACTTCACGAACTTCTCAACCGCGCCGACGTTGCGGCTTTGATATACGACAAAGCTCAAAAGGGCGTTGCTGAAGGAGTAAAAGAAAATTGCCCCGAGATAACTCACGTTATCTGCATGCAGGACGAAGTCACGATAGACGGCGAATATTCTCTGCCTAAACTGATGGAGGAAAACCGCGGCGAATACGACGCAGACATCGACCCAGACAAGATGTGCACGCTTATGTACACATCCGGAACGACCGGCAAGAGCAAGGGCGTTATGCTGACTAACAGGAACCTCGCTTCCAACGTCGAATCTATCGTCGTTATTATAGAACCGGGTACGGTTTCTATGTCCGTACTCCCTATACACCACTCGTATTGTCTGACTGCCGATATACTAAAGAGCTTATCGCTCGGAAGCTGTATCTGCCTAAACGACTCGCTGATGCATTTTGCAAGAAACATGAAAAAGTTCAAGCCGCAGGTAATGCTGCTCGTTCCTCTCGTTATAGAGACCATATACCATCAGCTCAGAGACACTAAGGCTCCTATCCCAAAAAAGATGATCGCCAAAGCGGCGTTCGGCGGTAATCTCGAACTTATATTCAGCGGCGGAGCGTACCTCAATCCCGACCTTGTGGACTATTTCGCGGAATACGGAATTACTATACTCCAGGGCTACGGAATGACCGAGTGCTCTCCTGTCATCAGCACTAACAACCAGATCGCGTCAAAATCTGGTTCGGTCGGCAAACCTCTCTCCAACTGCGAAGTCAAATTCGTAGACGAGGAGATCTGCGTCAAAGGTTCGAGCGTGATGATGGGCTACTACAAGATGCCCGACGAGACCGCCGAGGCTCTCGACGAGGACGGCTGGCTCCATACCGGAGATCTCGGAATGTTGGACGACGAGGGATTCCTGTATATAACCGGACGTAAAAAGAATCTCATCATTCTCTCAAACGGCGAGAACATATCGCCCGAGGAACTCGAAAACGCTATCGGTAAAAACGATCTCGTCATGGAGGTTCTTGTAAGGGATAACGATCAGACTATAGAAGCCGAGATATTCCCAGATTTTGAATACGCTAAAAAACATAGGATAAAAGATATAAACAAAGCGCTCCAGGATATCATCGACGATTTTAATAAAGATATGCCTTTATATAAGCGCATCAACTCTCTTAAGATCCGCGATACGGAATTTGAGAAGAGCACAACTAAAAAAATAAAGAGATTCTAACGATCGCAAAACACGCCGGAAATTGTCCGGCGTGTTGATTTATTCTGTTTGATTTGATTTGAATTGATTTTTACTGCATTTCAGTCAGACTTATTTGCCCGAATTACACCTCAGCTTCACCGATCCGTCAGATCAATAGATAAGCGCAAGCTCGTATTCCAGCGTAAATCTCCGCCAGATTACCCTAAAACGAAAGTTACAGCTCTGCGTACAATCCTCAGATCTCGGCTCAGTCGTAGTAACCCATTCCTTGACGGTGATGCTGTCCGTTGCCGTTACCGTTACCGCTTCCGGCTCCGTTGCCGTTGCCGCTTCCATTACCGCCGCCGTATCCGTATCCATGTCCATATCCATAACCGGCTCCGACTTGACCTTGTCCGCAGCCGGTTTCAGTCGCTTCGTCTGATTGAACATACTGGCCGCCCGAAAGCTCTCTGATCATATTCCGTATCTCATACATCGGCATATCTCGAATATCCTCTACCGTTATATCGGGATCGTACTGTTTGAGTTCCAAATACGCTCTGTATTTACCCAGCGACAAACCGTTTTCATGCGCTTCCTCCACCATTTCGCTGTCGCTTCCGTAACAATACAGCCGCATATTTCCATGATGACAGCCCTCCACGGCGGTTACCATTTCCGAGTTCTTTTGTTCGCTGCCGCCTGAAACCGCCACAACTACGTCCGCGCCGTTTTGGGAGTACTCCTCAAGCGTTTCGCTGGACAGAAGCGCGTTTATCGCGTCGGTATAATTCATATTTTTAACGTCAATATTCCGTGCCAACTCATTTCCGTCGTCGTTATATCCTGTAACTCTTACGACTCTGTCAAATCTGTTAACGCCCAGCTCGAGCGACGGATTTACGTCTATGCTTATCGCATAGACCGGAACGCTGTAAAGTCGGTAACCTCCGCCCGCTACTACTAAGATCGCCAAGCAAACTGCCGCAATCGCAAATCTTGCCGCGGAGAATTTACGCGTTTTACTCGACTCGGACCGCGCGATCTTTTCAAACAGAACCTCTTTAGTTTTGAGTTTAAGATCCTCTTCGGCATGGATCCCGCTCAAAGCGTTATGTATCCTATTCAAAATCATCACCCAGCCTTTCTCTTAAAACGGACTTTGCCCGCGCGAGCTGCGTATACACCGTGTTAACGCGCTTATGAAGTATCTTCCCGATCTCTGGCGCCGAATAGCCCTCGTAGTAGTACAGATATATCACATCCTTATATTTCTGCGGAAGCCGCATGACCGTCTCGAGTATATCTCTGCTCTCTGTCGGAATTTCAGCCGTTAATTCCTTTATTTCTTCAAGCGACGCAGTTTTGCTTCTGAAAAAATTCTTAAGCGTATCCTTACATTCGTTGACCGTAACGCGTATTATCCACGCCTTTTCGTGTTCCCCGCTTTCAAAGTCGGCGGAGCTTAGAAGATATTTCATAAATACATTTTGAAACACATCTTCCGTGTCGGCATAATTTTTCAGGTATATCATACACAGCCGCCGCACTGTGTCGGCGTATAATTCAACCGCTCTGTTTGCCTCCTGTTCGCTCCGCATAACCTTTCCTCCACCTATCTGTACGATCAATCTAATTTATTTTCTCCGGCGCTTGGCCGGAGTTTAGCCTGGTAAACTAAATATCCGGAAATATCTAATCGTAAGTCGCGAGATGTTTTATCAGTATTGATACCAGCCGCATCCAACGCCGTAGTTATCGCATACGCCGTCGCCGTCCGCGTCTACATAATACCTTCCGTGACGTCCGCCGCAATACCCGCTGTAATTATCGCATACGCCGTCGCCGTTTACGTCGACGTAATTGCGCCTATGGCCGCCGTGAGCCGATACGGTTGCGGTTGCCAAAACCAGGATCGCCGTAGCTACAATAAGAGTTCTAGATAATAATTTCTTCATGATTTTTTCCTCCTTTTAAAATTCGTCGTTTTTTATCGACGTTTTGAACGTCTTCACTTATAATACGATCGACAAAGGGAAATCCTTTCATGCATTTCAAAAATTTTTTAAATTTTTACTATCAACTCTTTTTTCTGCGCCGAAATTAGTCGTTTATTTGATATAAATAAATTAACACTATATTTTATCTCTGTCAACAAAAAAATACCACTATCGTTCTGTCGCGCCTAAATTTCCACAAAAATCCGTCGCGTAATTCGCTCGTTATATCCAAAACATAAATTTTTTAAACCATAATTTAACGCGCGAGCGCGCCGCGTCCGCTAAAATAAAACAAATTCAAAGTTTTTTATCCATTCTCCCCGCGCAGTTTTTTCGTAAAATAAATAGACGAGCAAAAACAACGTTCCGCTCGCCTTACTGCATATTAAAAATTATTTTCTCAAAGTCGTTCAATATGCGATAATAAACTTTATCCTTCGATCTGGATATATTTCTTACCATCTACCGCCGGTTTGTTCTCCTTCTTAGGAATATCAAGCTTTAAAGCTCCATTTTCAAAACTTGCCTTGATCTCATCTTCGGTTACGGCGTCGCCAACATAAAAGCTCCTGCTGCATGAACCGTAATGACGTTCGCGGCGAATATACTTATCGTTCTGATCGTCGTCGCTGTAATTCGACGACGCGCTTATCGTCAAATATCCGTCGTCCAACGAGACCTTTATGTTGTCCTTGTTCATTCCGGGCATATCCATGATAAGCTCATAGTTGTCTCCAGCGTCCTTAATATCGGTCTTCATTATCTCATTTGTTCTAAAGCTCGAGAACGGAAAACCTCCAAAGTCGTCAAATATATCTTTACCAAAAATCCTAGGCATTAACATAATTCATCGCTCCTTTCATAAAAAATAACTATGCAATACCTTTTTATTTTTCATGAACTCGGGATGACAGGAATCTGAGGACTCTTTCGACTCTCTCATTTTTCCTTTCCTTATGTTCTGTATATACAATAACACTTTTTGTTAGCGCTGTCAAGAGGTGAGTGCTAACGTTAATCTATAATTAATATTCTTAACATTTTCATAATATTGTTAACAATTTCGTAATATTTACTCGTGCATGGGAAAAATATATTATTAAGGACGCGTATCAAAACGGCTTTAACGAGACTAAATCAGGCGCTAAAAATGGAACGGATCACCTCCGTCCCATTATCTGCGAATATACTCAAAACTTTTATATCCTAACGTCCAAGACTCCGATCTTGGAATTTTTATATTCTTTAAACGTACCGTTTTCCAAGCTATCGCGGATTTCATGCATCATATTGTTATAGAAGTATAAGTTGTGAATGACCGCGAGTCTCATAGCGAGCATTTCATTCGCTTTAAACAGGTGTCTTAAATACGCCTTTGAGAAGTTTTTGCAGGTATGACAGCCGCAGTTTGGATCGAGAGGCGTATCGTCGCGTTCGTACTTGGCGTTTCTGATATTCAGTATTCCCAAGGAGGTGAACATAGTGCCGTGACGGGCGTTTCGGCTCGGCATTACGCAGTCGAAGAAGTCCACTCCTCTGTCCACCGCCTCTAAAATATTCACCGGAGTCCCGACCCCCATTAGGTATCTCGGCTTATCCTCCGGCATATGAGGCTCTACATGTTCTATGACTTCGTACATCTCCTCCGTGGTCTCTCCCACGGCGAGGCCGCCGATAGCGTAACCGTTTAGATCCAGCTCCGCTATCCGCTTCATATGATCGATTCGAAGATCCAAATACGTGCCGCCCTGATTTATTCCAAAAAGCGCCTGTTCCTTATTTATGGTACGTTCCTCGGCGTTCAGACGCTCGAGCTCTCTCTTGCATCTTACCAGCCAGCGCACCGTTCTGTCGATAGAATTCTTCGCATAATCCTTCTCGCATGGATTCTCAATACACTCGTCGAAAGCCATTGCGATGGTCGAACCGAGATTCGACTGTATTCGCATACTCTCCTCCGGTCCCATGAAGATTTTGCGACCGTCTATATGAGACGAAAAATATACCCCTTCTTCCTTTATATTTCTGAGCTTAACGAGCGAAAATACCTGAAAGCCTCCGCTGTCGGTCAGAATAGGTCTGTCCCAATTCATAAAATTATGAAGCCCGCCCATATCATGGACTACGTCGTCGCCCGGTCTTAGATGTAAATGATAAGTATTTGAAAGCTGGACCTGACAACCGACATTCTTTAGATCGAACGTATCGAGCGCGCCTTTTATCGCCGCGGCGGTTCCGACGTTCATAAAAACCGGAGTCTGGATAACGCCGTGAACGGTTTTAAACTCGCCTCTTCTCGCCCTTCCCTCTTTTAGCTTAAGATTAAACATTTATTCTCTCCTGTAATTAATATTAATTAATTCTTTAAATCAGCAAATCAGCGCGCCGCGCTTACGATATAAACATAGCGTCGCCGAAACTGAAAAATCTGTATTTCTCTTTAACGGCCTCCTCGTACGCCTTAAAAACCTTATCCTTTCCAGCAAAGGCGGAAATAAGCATCAGCAGCGTAGATTCGGGTAAATGGAAGTTTGTTATAAGCGCGTCCACCGCTTTGAACTTATATCCCGGATATATAAATATATCCGTGTTCCCGCTCTCGGCCTTAAGCCGTCCGGCGCCGTCCGCGGCCGTCTCTAACGTTCTGACCGACGTTGTTCCGACCGCGACTATTCTGCCCCCGTTTTCGCGGGTTCGGTTTATCAGCTCGGCGGTCTCTTCGTTTATCTCATAGTACTCGCTGTGCATCACATGTTCCTCTACATTCTCGACCGAGACTGGACGGAACGTGCCGAGCCCTACGTGCAGGGTCAGATACGCGGTATTCACGCCCATATCCTTTATCTTTTCTAAAAGTTCCTCGGTAAAATGCAGTCCCGCAGTCGGCGCGGCGGCGGATCCCTCTATCTTTGAGTAGACCGTCTGGTACCTCTCCTTATCGGTCAGTTTTTCTTTTATATAAGGCGGCAGCGGCATTTCGCCGAGCTTATCCAACAGTTCTTCCCATACGCCTTCGTATTCAAAACGGACTATCCTGTTACCGTCGGGCTTAACGTCGGTTATTTCAGCTCTGAGCGCGCCGTCGCCAAACACGAATCTCGCGCCCTTTCTTCCGCGCTTGCCCGGCTTTAGAATGATCTCCCAGGTATCCAAATCAATTCGTTTTAAAAGCAAAAACTCGATCTTGCCGCCCGTATCCTCCTTTACGCCGTACAGACGCGCGGGTATCACTCTTGTGTTGTTCATAACAAGACAGTCGCCCGGCCTTAAATATTCGGTTATATCCCTAAAGCGCCTGTGTTCTATCTCTCCGCTTTTTCTGTCGAGAACAAGCAACCTCGACGCCGTTCTGTCCTTCAGCGGCGTTTGCGCTATCAGCTCCTGAGGCAACTCGTAATAAAAATCCTTTGTCGTCATATTTTCGCTCCTACTAATTCTGATAAAAGTTCGCCGCGATTTGACGGCGAATAATATATAATGTTATTCTATTACTGAAAACTCAGTTCCCGGGAAGTAATGCAAAAGTATCGTCTGATAATCGTACCCCGCCTCGGCTAAGCCCTTCGCGCCGTATTGACTCATGCCGACGCCGTGTCCCCAGCCTGTTCCGGTGAACGTGAAGTATGTATTGGGTTCGCTCTCCCCCGTGTTTTCCGTATACGTTTTCGTGGTATCGCCGTTCGTCACATTAAGTCCGGTCGAAGAAAAATTGCTTCTGCCTATCGAACTTAATATCTCTATAGAACTGAGTCTTTGTCTCGCCAAAGACTCTCCGTCCGTCGCATATACGACCGTCATCGCGTTCTCTTCACCGTCGCCGATCACTTCGTACATTTGACTCTTTGTGACCGTATTGAAGATCGTTCTGCACTCTTCACGTTCGAACGTCTTTACGGCGGTCGTGCCGGTGACCCTGAGCTTTGTCACGCGTCCCGCGGGCGAATATTCGATCGCCTCGATCTTTGTCACATCGCCGACGTCGTACCCCTTATTTCTCATAATCGTGGACGCCTCGTCGACCGTAAGAGTTCCGGACCAAACGCCGTTGGGAATATTCGCCGTATCCTCGTACGAGTTATCTACGCTCACAAGGTAAGGTATCGAACTGCCCCACACATTTTGGACGTCCTCGGTCATGGGTCCCATAGACGACGAGTAATACAGCTCGGCAAGCTCGCCGTTATATGTAAGAACCTGTCCGGCGGTTGCGTCCACCGCGTCGTAGATCGACTGCTCTTCGCGGCTCATGCCGCTGTACGCCTGACAATCGGTACCGGAACACAGGTCGAACCCGTAGTTTGAGTGCTTGTCTATATTATTAGCCGCATAGTTACGCGCGCATACCGTCTGCGCCTTAAGCGCTTCCGCCGGCCAGGTCGAGCTCATCTCTCTGGATACTACGCCGTATAAATATTGATCCATATCTACCATGTTGATAACCGTCATAGCGCCGCCGTCCGGAAGGAATTTAAGGCTACCTCTATAGCCCGAATCGTCTATATACAGACGCTCTTCCCAGAAATTTGTATATATCGGCCTGAGTCCTACGTTATCGACGCCCGACTCCTGAGTGTAAAGCGTCTCGCCCGTACCCGAGTTTACTATACTCATAGTTCCGCCCCCGTCTATGCTGACGGTAACCGTAAGCGCGTCGGTTATTATGCGCTCGACAAAAGTCCTGTCTTCATAATAACCCAAGTAAAATCCGCGCTCTGACGTTACGCTCAAACTTTGCCGAGCGTTCGAACCGTAATACAGCCCGATTTTAAGAGTACTCGGAACCGAAATCGCCGAAGCCTTTAAACCGCCCGCGGCGCAAAACAGAGCGACGACAAACGCAAGTATGATAAACATGCTTGTAAATTTTAAGCCTATCCTTTTTCTTACCAAATCAGTTCTCTCCTTTTTCAAAATAATTTTAAAAAACAGAAATCTCCGATCTCCCTTTAGTAACGTCAATATTACGGACCGACATATAAGAAATACGTCTTTATTTCTTTAACGCCTCGTCCGCATATTGAGTTATATTATAACACAAATATTGATCAAATTCCAGAGTTTAGAGAATATTTACAAAAAATTTAAATTTACCGCAAAAAATAATTAATTTTTTTCGATTGGATTTTATAAAAGAGGCGAATATATAATTTTTTATGATAAAATATGATTTTTAACAATGATTTGTGTAAATCCATTGACAAAAACAGGACTATATTGTATAATATATGTATAAAATCTATTATTTTCTTATCTTTAAGATTTAAAATCTATGGAGGCGATTGTTATGAAAGACTATTTCAAAAAATTCATTAAACCCATTTTGACTTTATCGTTTCTGCTATGCATTTTGGGCTGTATCGGCGTTTCGGCCGAAAGTCCGGAGATCTATACGGATTCAAACGATATGATCTCGCTTACCGCTTACCAGTCCGGTGAGTCTAGTATATCGTATCAGATTGAATACACGGATAAATACAGCGAATTAACGCACAATACTGATTATATTGGAATACTATATGTTGGACTTTATGATTCAAACGACGTTTTGGTTGATGTTAGAATCTTAGATGACACCGGCAAGTTTGAAAATATTTCCATTAACGAATCATATACAGTAAAGGCGTTTGTTTTTGACAGGTATACGCAACAACCGCCTTGCGAGCGCGTTAGCGTCGTAATTATGATGAATGATGGATTTACATCAGAAAATCTATATACAACAAAATATGGTTATACTTTAAATAATACAATTGCAGTTAGTGAATTCGGAAACTTAGTAACTAAAGCTTTTATTATGGATTCAAATAATGACGTTGTACTATATAGTTTTGCTAATTCTGTGATAATTAACAACCCAACAGAAAAAATGTTAAACACTATTGGTATTCAGTCGAAACGGGACAGTATTACGTTCAATACTAATGATATTGATGTTATGGCGGCTATGGAAGTAGTTTCTCTAACCATCGGTCAAGCGATTCAGTTTGACGCGATAGGGAATTATATTTACAGTATAACGCTGCCGGCTGATAATTCGGAATTTACGTTTATAGGCAATAGCGAAAGCGCTTCTTATAATGATACTACCGGCATTTTCAGTATTCAAGAAGGATCGTATACAATTGATGATAACGACATAATTTTCAATATTGGAGACGGCGATGATACTTATAAATTCGGCGACGCTGTATTCTATGATTCCGCTAACATGAACTGTTGGGCAGGTCGTGGAAACAACTTAATCGATTATTCCGGATCTGCGGCGGCATACAGCTTCTCTGACGGTAACGATATTAGATATATAGTTGTAGTATATAACTTTGACAATACAAATAAACCCAACGTCGAACTGAATACTGTTTCCGGCTATGTAACAGACGTCGCTGTATATATATCGCTTTGGGGAACCGATGTTCTTGCTCTCAAACTTGACAATGGACAAAGATATGAAGTCGCCCAAGTATTTACAATAAAAAACCCTACGGATACCATATTGCAAACAATAGGGCAATCCGGCGATAATGTAACGATTGATTGTAATGATTTGCATGGATATGACGGCAATATTATTTTGGATGAGCTGTTGGGGAAATATATCACTTTGGAACATACTGCCAATTCAATAAGGTATATCACTATCAATTAACCGCTCCGCGCGGCCGCAAAAAATAGAAAGGAGACGGCTTATATGCCGACGCGCAAGGATATAATAGACTTTTGTATGACGCTCGGCGGAGTCTACGAAGATTACCCGTTCGACGACCCCAACTGGACGCTTATGCGCCATGTCGAGAATAAAAAGACGTTCGCGTTTATCTTTTATCATTGCGGCGAGCTGTATGTAAACGTTAAGTGCGAGCCCATGAAGGCGGATTTTCTCCGCAGTACGTATGATTTTATTATTCCCGCCTATCATATGAACAAGACGCATTGGAACAGCCTGATCGTAAATTCAGCCGACGACCTCGATATGGCGTGGGATATGATTGCGGACAGCTTTGAGCTGACCCGACCTAAGCTTAACCGGAAAAAAACGCCGCGGCGCTCCGTTTAAAGTCGGAACAAACGCCGAAACAGAAATACTTTTTAACTGTTTAATTAAGGGATCGAGCCGAAAATAGACTTGATCCCTATGAATTTTATCGATTCAATTTTACGTCGCCGCAACTTCCGCGTTATTTCGCTCGGCGTCTGCAAACGTTTCAACCGATGAACGACGCGTTTTAGAAATAATGTTATTCGGGCGAAAACTCGATATTGACGTCTCCGTTGTTAGCGGACACATCCAGCGTTTTTGCTCCGCCGTCTTTATTCTCCGGCAAGGAGCTCTCTCCTTTTTTGATCTCCGTTCGAATCGCAAAATCGTCGTAGCTACCTACGATCGTACCGGAAATATCCCCGTTCTTGACGGTTAAGTTCACGGCTTTTCCCACGTTTAAATTTCCGAAAACAATATCCCCTCCGTTAGATGATGCGCTTATACTTTCCGTTACCGTAAGCTCAGGAAGCGTTATATCTTCGTTTGTCGTGGACAGCGTAAGAGATTCTAAAAGCGCGTCCGGTATCTGCAAAAATATTTTTCGATTTTCAGCGGACGGCTTTCCGCCGATATAATCCGTCAAATCTTTGTCGCTTACGCTTGTCATTGTCAATACGTTTTCATCCGAAACCGCGATCTCATAAGTTTCTTTAGCGCTTTCAAAATAGCTGATGTGGATCTGATCGTCCTCTGATATCGACGTCTCGATTTCTCTATCCTGCACGTCAAGATTGATTTCTTTAATATTCGTATCAGGCGTATAGCTTTTTTCCTCGAACGATTCGCCGCTGCTCGAACAGCCCGCCCAAATAAAACAACTCAAGACAAGACACAATGCGAGTAAAATAATTTTTTTCATTTTGATTCCTCCATATTCGGTAGATTGTTTTACGTCTATAACTCATTATATCTATAAAGTTTTTCTTTTTAAGACCGCAAGTCCTATGAGCGACAACGCGGCGCTAAGCGCCAGGCAGACGCCAACCTGCAAGACTGCGTTGGCGTTGATCATTACGACCTGAAAAAATCCGGCCCAAACGGCTCTCAGCGGCGCTATCGGCGTAAAAATGCAAATTATCGCGACCAATACCGCGTCGGTCAGCCACCCATACCAATGCGCCTGCATGGAAAGCAGCGTGTGAAGAAAAACCATAACAAGCATTAAAAAGCACATTTGCTGTAATCCCGAAACGACGATCCCGTTTTCGGTCCATTTGCACACGTCCACCATATTTATAACAGTATGCGCCGAATATACGGGATCTATCAACAGACGTATCGCTGTGTTGACGATGGAAATACAAAACGCCAAAAACGCATATCCGATCAGACAGCCGATAAAGTAATCCTTCTTGCTCGCCCCCAGGTACGTCAGTTTTTTGAAATCGTAAAATACAAAAAAGAAGGGAGACAAGATGGCAAGCAGCCAGGTGTAATTCCCGTTACTTAAGACGACCTCTCCGGAGGACGTAGCTAAAAGCGTAACAAACGCCGTAATAATAAAACTGATCTTATCGCTTGCAAGCAAGCGTTTTACTATCGCAAAAATAGCCGTCATCTTATTATCCCTCCTTTACGCCCGACCGTTTGTATAAAGAAATCCTGCAAAGACAGCGGATGGATCTCCAGTGAATCCGTCCGCTTTGGCGGGTCGTCGAAGATATACCTCGTCGCAAGACCTCCGACGGTATCTTGGCCGATGATATTGAGATCTCGGGTCGCGGCCTCCACGTCTTTTTGGAGTCCGCTGACGCTAAACGCCTTCGTTTCGACCGCTTGCAAGGTATCGAAAAAACGGACGCTTCCTTTGTCGATAATTATCAGCTTTTGGATCGTCTTTGCGATCTCTTCAATGATGTGCGTAGATACGATAATTATCCGCGGGTGTTTCTTAAAGCTCTCCGCCAGCATATCGTAAAACTCCACGCGCATAATTGCGTCGAAGCCGAGTACGGGTTCGTCTAAAAGGACGAACTTTCTGTTACTTGCCAAACAAACGATCGTCGATACCATAGTTTTCATACCAAGAGAAAGATGATTAAACTTCTTTTTTCCGTCCAGCTCAAAACGCTCCGTCATCTCCGCAGCGAATTCGTGATCGTAGCTCTGATTTACTTCGGAAGCGATCCGCAGCAGCTTCCGCACCGGAAGATTAAAATGCTTCGCAAAGTTTTCGATATAGCTAACGCCCGTATCCAAAGTAGACGTCGTTATCCTTTTACCGTCCACCTTAATAACGCCGTCCGTAATATTCTGATACCCGGCGATCGATTTTAGAAGAGTCGTTTTACCGGCTCCGTTTCTGCCAAGCAAACAATAGATTCCCGGTTCGTCAATCGTTAAGGTAATATCTTTCAGTACGGCCGCTTGCCCGTACCGCTTTGTTACTTTTTCGAGCTCTATCATATTCGTTCCCCCCTAAACAACATCGATATGTCTATTGCTTTTCTCAATATCTTGTGCTACAATGCATTATAAACCTTTGTGTAACACAAAAGTCAATAGGAGAAAATGAAAATGAAAAAATATTTTTCGATTGGGGAAGCCGCAAAAGCGGTCCATACAACGAGCGAGACGCTGAGACATTACGACCGTATCGGATTAGTGAAGCCCAGCAAAAAAGACGAATGGACGAATTACCGCTATTATACCGAGCAGGACGTTGTTCGTCTGAATACGGTCCGCGCTCTGCAGCTTATGGATCTGTCTTTAAAGGAGATAAAAAAGGTTTTAGAATATGACGATCTTGAAAAAATTGTGGACTTCTTGACCCAGGCTGAGAAAAAAGCCGATGAAAAAATTGCGGCCCTGCAATACAGTAAATCAAAAATAGAACTTGCAAAAACTGACTATGAGAAAAAGTTGCAGGAACGGCAAAATTTCAGCGGCGTTATTCTCAAAGATCTGCCGGAGCGGGTCATTTTGCTGTCGGATACGTTAGCGGAGCCGACGCTCGATAATCTTTGGAATTATCTCGGTCATTTCTATGATAAAATTACGCCCGACTTAAGAGATAAATTTTCATTCGAGGATCTGGCCGGTATATACGCCGAAAACGGAATTGAACAGCTCTTCGCTACCTGTATTCGTTACGCGGATATAGACGGATTAAAGATATTGCCAAAAGGGAAATACCTATGCGCTAACTGCGCTGAGGAAAACAGAGAACAAACGCTGCGCGAGCTGACGCGCATAGCTAAAACTAAATACGGCGCGGAGCCGACGTTCACAGTACAACTTGTTATTGTGTCGGGTATTTTACAATGGTCTTATGAAGCGCAGATATATATCGATAGATAAAACAAATTGAAAAAATATTTTTCCGCTATTTTAACGCCGTTTTTTAACCGATATACCGGATTATTAAGCATAAAATGTAAACTGCGCGTTTTAGTACAACTTAATAAAAACTCGGGGGCGAACTTTTGTTTCGCCCCCAATATATTTTCAGATTTAAATTTATCTCTAATGAGATATCCAACTCCGTATACTGCCGATTTATCGAGCCGATATAACTCCGCAAAAACATCGGTATCCGTTTTTTGATACTAAAATCTCTATCTCGTCCTTATATCGAATCTATCGATATTTACCCAATTATATTCGGAACTAGAATTCTTATCGCCCGTAACCCGCACCTTAAGCGTATGTATTCCGTACGGCAATATCGGCGTGGTATACATGGGCGCGCTCGGCGTGGTCGATGGCGAATAAAGGTCTACCATGGTCTCCTCGCCTCCGTCGACCGAGATCGCCGCTATTCCGTTGTCTTTGTACGGAACTCCATAATAGGTCGCCTGGATACCTTCGAACGTCAGGACGCAATATCTGGTAGAATCGTTAGTCCAATGATTGTCGCTGAAATAGCACATTTCATTATTACTGTAACCCCAATCTCCAAAGTATTGTATTTGATTAACGCCTTCTCCAACAATCGTGTCGTTTATTGTAATAACCGGATTCGTATTATTTATCTTTTGCTTAATAACTCCCGTTTCTGGACGCAGGGTATCTGTTCCCTCCCAGAGGTAGAACTCGACCGAGACGTCGTCTTCGTCCGAAATTTCCGGAACGTCGATCGTCTGCTCGAATCTATATTCTTCATAAGGCGCGAACGTTTTTTCTTCGGAATAAGCAGCTACGACCATACCGTTCTTTTTCAGCGCCGTTATAAAAACGGTATCCTTAGTCTGATCGGTATTGCTCTGATACGTCGCCCATATTTCGTTTTCGCCGACCGGCAGCGACGCGATCTCCTGACCCGACGTCGAATAACCGGTTATATTAAAGTCAGGTATCTCTACCTCGAGCGGATTATCAACGGCCGTTGTTGTAAAAGTCGTCTCTCCAGGAGCCAGGCCGTCCGCTTCAGCTTTTACAGTTACGGTTCCGGCGTCGAATCCGGTTCGCACGGCGACCTTGATTATGCCGCCCTCGGCCTGCAGCTCATAATCTCCGGGCGAATGCCAAGACTCGGGTTTGCTTTCGTCTACAAAGAAGTTGTACGATCCCCGATAGCTTGCGGGACCCAAAACGGAAAAGCGGATATTGTCGTCGGCGAGCGGACACCAGTTTCCGTCCTCGTCAACTACTTTCGCAACTATGATCGCCGCGTCCGAACCGTTGGCCTTAAGCTCAAAAGTCTCCCCGTCGGGTTTTGTAAGCATCGGCTGAACGATGAGTTCGATATGATGAGGCTCCCCGGAGCTCACCCTTATATCCTCGCAAACGGCGTTTCCGTTTTCGTCGAGACCTACCGCCTTGATCTCGCCTTTCTGCCATCTGATATAATTCCAAGTACAGCGTTTATTCGCGTTAGGCGTTCTAACGCCCTGGCTTACGCCGTCCACAAAAAGTTCTACCTTGGGGCAGTTGCTCCACGCGTCCACGGTCTGTATGCTGCCCGTATTATAGTTCCAATGACTTTGCAGCGTAACTCCGGGTCTTATCTCATACGGCGTCCAGACCGCGTTTTTCCATATATTATACTTAAGCTTCGGGATACGGTTCCCGTCCATCGCGGACGAGCCGAGCGATTTTTGATTTCGCTTCCCGTCGAGATACTTCGTGTATCCCTCGCCCCATGTCTCGACAAGCATCCAATCTATAAATCCGCACGCCTTCTCGCTTATCTCTTTGTTATACTCGTTTACGTACCATTCGGAAAATTGTTTTTCATTCTCATAATCGAAACGAGCGATACAATTATCCAATTCGGAATCGCTGAATTTCGCTCCGTAAGCCTCCATATTCATAGAAGGATAATTAGGCTGCTTCCAGAACCAGTTAGTATATCCGATAAGCATTTTCCCGTCCGGAGGATTAAAATCTGTTTTATCGCGGCTGTGAACGATTCGCGGCGCCAGATAGTCGTACTCGTTTACCGAGTTCCATGTCGATTCGGGCGACTCGTTCACTCCGCTCGTCGCCACGCCGTTATTCGCTTCCCATACGGCTATCGACGGATGGTTTCTGTCGCGGATAATCATATCGCGATCGTATTCGCGTTTATATGTGTTTGCCGGTTCGTCGTGTATCGACCACTCGTCGTCGCCGCTGTTCTGTATAATCAGCACCCCGTATTGATCGCAGGCGGCTACCGTCTCCTCTGTCGCCGGAACATGTCCGACCCTAAGCGCGTTTCCGCCGGCCTGCGCTATCAGTTCTACGTCTCTCCATAGCAACTCGGCGGGGACTGCCGAACCGAGCGCCGGATAGGTATTGCGGTTTCCGAAACCGTTTAAAAGATGCTTTTTACCGTTGATATAGCAGTAATCCGTATCCCAATCGATCGTGCGGATACCAAGCGTATTCTCATATACGTCTACCGTAACTCCGCCGGTCTTTACAATACTGTATACCTTGTACAGGTATGGAGTCCCGTAAATACTTGCGTTTGGATACCAAAGCGTGGGATCTTCTACTATGGCGCGCTGGTCGAACATCCGTATTTCCCCGGGGTCAATATCCGCGTCTTCGCTTTTCTCCCATACTACCGCTCCGTCGGCGTCCACGATCTGCGTCGTCAGAGTAACTCTCTGCGACTCTCCGCTCTCGTTTTCAACGTTTGTCTGCACGGCGACTTCCGCTTGTTCCTCGTCCGCGGAGAGCGTCGCTATGTACGCGCCCCATTTTTCTATCGGCGAATATACGTCCGAAGGTATATGAACCGGGTTCGTTATATGCATATATACTGGACAAACTATGCCGCCGTAATCCATCCCGAAATCGTTTTTAACTCCGAACCCCGGCCAGGTGAAGAACGAACCGTTGGCGTTCGACACTCGAACCGCGATCACGTTTTCCCCTCCGTAATTGAGATCGTCGGTTATATCAAGCGTAAAAGGCAAAAATCCGCCGACGTGCGTGACCTCGTCGGGCTGCTCGACCTCTGTATTTCCCGGCTTAAACACGCCGTTTACGTATACCGCGGCGCCAAGATTCACTCCTTCAAATTCAAGGAACGCCTTTTTACCTTCATACGATGCGTCCATTGTAAATGTTTTGCGATACCAAACCGTCCCTTTATAAAAAGAAACGTTTTTTGTGTTCGTAAACGTATCCATATCGTTAAAGCAGTGCGGAATACCGACGTTCTGCCACGAGCTGTCGTCGTAATCGATCTGTTTAGCCGTTTCGGGATCTACATCCGATCCCATAAACTTCCACGGAGTCTCCCCCATATCGATCGTTTCTCTGCACTCTTCTACCGAATCCGTCTCTACCGCTCCGACCTGTACGATCGGGATCAACTGCGCAGTTAACGCCATAATAATACCAACTCCTATAACTTTTAAAAAATTTCGTCTCATAACGCTTACCTCCTCCTGATTTTATTTAAATATTTTAATTTTCCACTGAATTTACTTATATTATATCAGCGTTTTGCCTAAAATTCTTCTTAGTTCTAGAATAAAAATTCCGAAATATTAACATCAATATTAAATATTAGTCTTGTATATGCCGTATACAAGCGCTATAATGATAATAACCTAAAGACTTGATATATAAAATTCAAACAAGGGAGAGCATAATGTGAAAGTTCTCTTCACGTTAGCATCCGGCAGAATTAAAGCGCCCGCGCGAGATTTTCTTCACATAGCGCGTTCTAAGACGCGCGTGGGCGAATACTCTCTTATCATTCCTTCCCTGCGGATAAGAGAGATTTCATTATCATAATAAACGCCGACGCAGGGCGGCTGAATGGAGATTATTATGAGTCGGAACCAATACATACCTCCTTTCTATGACGATACCAAGCAAGATCAGGTGTACTGTTCCTATGTAGAGCGGCTGGAATATCCGCCGCACTTTCACGAACAGGCGGAATTACTGCACGTTATGAACGGCGAAATAGAAGTGTCAATAAACGGCGTATCAAAGCTCCTTCATAAAAACGAGCTTGCGGTAATTTTCCCCCAAAGGGTACATTTTTACAGTTCGCCGAACCCGTCGAAAACGCGGCTCATAACTCTTCCGACTGATCTATTGGAGGATTTTTACGATACTTTTCATAAATATCAGCCGGTCTATCCGTTTGTCGAAAGCGAGAAAATGTCGAAGCATTTTGAAAAAAGCATCAAGAATCTTTATTCATATGTAGACGACGCGGATCCTGAATTTAAAGAAAGCTGTATCCACGCCTTTCGCACGCCGAAGGAACTGCGGATCGCAAAAGGCTATATGCAGATCCTGCTATGCTGCGTCTTCGACATGATCGAGCTCGAAAAAAGCCGATACGCCGAGGACGACGGCAGCGTATTAAAATGCGTTAGATTTATAACCGACAACTACCGCGAGCATATCCAGCTGTCGGACATAGCCGATTTTGCGGGTATAAGCCGTATCCAAGTGTCGCGGATCTTCTCAAAGGCGATCGGCGTGTCTTTCCCCGCATATCTCAATATGCTGCGCCTTAATTACGCTATGCATCTATGCGAAACGACTGATATGAGTATATCGGACATATGTTATGAATCCGGCTTTGAATCGCTCAGCACGTTTTATTATTATTTTAAGAAAAAATACAACGCCACGCCCAAAAAACTTAAATCACGTTGACGCGAAAACAGTTTTCAGGCGCGACGAAACCGCATATTTAATTCTTAGCGCTATTGCTATAGTCCACGAAACCGGAAGGCAAACGCTAAATTTTAATCGCTTGTTATATTGACCCGTTTAAGCTCCTCGTTCCACTGTACGTCGCAGTCCAAAGCTTCGGACACGGCTCTCAGCGGCACAAACGTATAACCGTCGTCTATCAGCCTCGCCGGAGCGTCGAGCTGTACCGCCTCTCCGTTTTTGTACATAACGTCGCTGTCGATCGTTATTGAAATAGTAGTCCCGTCTTTGACCGCGGTCGCAGTGTTGGTATCGTTATCCCATGTGACTTCGGCTTCCAGCTCCTCAAATATCGCCCGCATTGGTACGAGAGTCCTGTCGTTTTCGGTGATAGGCGGCTTATCAAACGCCAGCCGGTTACCATTGAGATACGCCGAGATAGCGCTGTTATCGACGTGATCGGGAATTCTGGAAGCGTCTACCAGGTTTGGCGTATCGTTTAAAACTACGCCGGATCTATATAAGACCAGCATGCCGTCCAAACCGTAAAACAGAACGTTGGACGCCTCGTCGATCCGTTGGTCTGTTCCTATCATATACGCGGCGACTTCGCCGTTCGATTCAATGAATTCAGCGTCGCCCAAATAACTGATCATATAATCGGAAGACGGAATAAATTCGCCGTTTTCCAATATTAGTGTGAAAACATTGTTTAACGATTCGTCATATATTTTATCTCCAAAAAGTACATACGAGCCGATACTCTCCATATTCCAGTTAAAACAGTCAAGCCCGTCGCGCTCAGCCAAGACCGCGCCGTCGGGATCTACGACCGTTATCTTATCGGCCGCCATATCGCCTATTACCACTACGCCCGAACTTAAAACGCTAAGCCACGACGGCCAGTGTTGTTCTATATCGCGCTCTACATCCGTCGCATCGCAAACATATCTGTATTTTATTTTCCCGTCGCGACCTATTATACAATATTCTTGTTTATATACGTTCCTTATCCCATCTTCTGATCTTTCCCATTCCTTATAGAAAACGATCGTACCGTTTTCAGATATTAGCTCATAAACGCCGTCCGTTGGATAGTCGAGCGGTTCGATTCTCGTTTCGTTAAAGTCTGTATCCAGTATGTAATCCCGCCCGTCCTTATAAATCAAAGAATAGCCGTTTTCAAATATTGAACCGTATACTCGCCCGTTAAAACGATAAACGCATTCACCGGATTCCGAAAAGATATACGAATAGCCATCCTTATAAGCTACTCCATAACCGTTTTTGAAGTCGGAAGCAAAATCGTATACCGGCTGCACGATCCAAGAATAGTTTTCATCAATATATCCATATTTCCCATCAACGCAAACTGCGGCTATACCGTTATAAAATAGCGCCGGCTCCTCATATAATTCGCCGTCGTACCCTATGAGATAGTTTCCGTCTATGATTTTAGCCTCGTCGTAAACGTCAAGATCTGAACCGGCGCTCAAGCTTATAAATACTCCATTTTCGTCATAGACTTTCGACCTTATCCGCTAAAAACTCGTCTAAATCAATATCTACATATCTACTTTGAAAGCCCAAGCTATTAAGCGCTTCCGGATTTTCCAATTCAGACGCGGCGCAGTACGCTGAAGCCGCGACCGTCATGACGATCAAGATGATACACAACGTTAATTTCGATCTCATTTCATATAACTCCTTCATTGCAAATTTATTTTATATAAAGACAATGTTATTCGCCAAATTTTCGCTCGATCAACGCGTCAAAATACTCTTGTAAATCATAGACTGGATCGTCCTCTGTCGGAACCCATCTGTTTACAATATGATACTTTCCGTCTTTTACGCCTTCAACGACTATCGTATATCCGTCGAGACCCATGCGGTCTATTTCCTTTGGCAATCCCCAATACCCGGAGCCTTTGATCAAGTCTAAAAATTCGTTTGTTTCATTAATATCCATTTCAGCTTTCTCCGACGTTAAAAGCCCTCCATCGTATTCGCTTACCTCGCCGCTTCCAACTTTGTAATAAATATCGGCCGAGCCGTCGTCCTTGATCTCTATCCTGACCGTCTCCGCTCCCCAAAATGCCGGAAAACACGAAAAGCGATATATCTCCTTTTCCGAATTGTATATGGCTTCCTCGTCTAATGAAAACAACTCTTCTGAATACCACTCGTTAGTATAACCCTCAAGCCCGTTTATAACGGACGGAACTTCGTCAAGCGCCCGAGACGTATACGCGACCCTATATCCCATATCCATAATACTTTTATTTATTGAATCGACCGTTTCTCTTTGTATCTTATATCCGTTAACGCCGTAAAGCGCGGTAGTCAAGACCTTGGCTCCCTGCGGCAGGCTCTCTATCGCCGAAAGCGCCTCGTCGATACTCTCGTACGCGTTCGCCTTTATCTCTGATATATCTGCGATCTCGTCGCCGATAAAATATGAATATCTTAAGCCGTCGGGCGACGAATCTTTATTTTCATTCCAAATATAAATATAGCAAGACGTAAATTGTTCAAAGTTAACGGCGCCGCCGGGCCAGCTTTCGCTCGTTATATTCCTCCAAGTCACGCTGTACCCCAGCGCTTCGCCGACCGCTCGCAGTGGAATGTAAACGACGTCTCCGCTTCGGACAGGCGCTGCGTCCATTACGATCTCTTCCCCGTTTTTGACCAAAATGTTGCTGTTAATATTCAGCTCGATCACGGTAATCGTTCCAAGAACGTTTTTTGTTATTGCGATCGCGTCGCCTGTCATATCATAGCTTAAACCGTCTCTGAAAATCTCGTCGAAATACGTCAGCGGAAATAGAGTTCTACCCGCTTCGTTCACAAACGGCTGGGGATATTGCTGGAGCTTACTGAACTCAAACTGTCCGTAGGTATCGTCGGTCATGGCTACCCATCCGTCTCTTTCATCAAGCGGAACGACATAACCGGAACCGTCCTCGGCATAAACCGGACTAAAAATGTTTACGGAGTTGAAAGTTAAAACTAAAATTATGATCTGTAACAATACTTTTTTCATAAAAACCCTCTCCCATTTTAAAAATATTTTATTAACCTCGCCGCGCGCCGCCGACGCTTGACCTCGTCCGACGGCCGTTTGGTAATTAACCAAAAAAATTACAGTTTAGTCATCCGTCCCATCCGATTTTATACTAACATATGCTATAAATAATGTCAATTACTGTTTAAAATCATGATATATTCATTTAAAACAGTCAATCATAAGCGGAAATTTTTACCTTTGATTAATTTGACTGTCAGTCGGCCAAATTTGTTCCCTTTTTCATCAAAAAAAGGCGAAGATTTTGATTATTCCGGGAATTTAAAAATATTTTTGAAAATCTTTTTAATAAGGACAATTTGCTATTGACATACATGTCAAAAATCTGTATAATTATGCGAGTAGGATTTTTTACTTTGACATCTAAGTGTTGTATAACGCACGGAGGGAGGGAAGTAATTATGGCAGAAATAAGAGTTAAGGATAACGAGTCTTTAGACAGCGCGCTTCGTCGTTTTAAACGTTCTTGCGCCAAAGCCGGTGTTTTATCTGAGGTTAGGAAGAGAGAACATTACGAGAAACCAAGCGTGAGACGTAAAAAGAAGTCTGAAGCTGCAAGAAAGCGTAAGTATAGATAATATAACGGGCGGGGCTTGACCTCGCCTTTTTATATAAGCGGATATTGTATGCGGCTCGATCTATTTTGCCCTATATTCAGCCGGGAAGCGGTATATACGCGTTTATGCAATGAGGTACTCGAGCGATCTTACGCGTTGCAAAGCACTGCTTTTGGGGCGTAATAAGGCGGCGGGCGCGATACCGCATATACTAAAATTTGAGGACGGAAACAGGATATGCTTAAACAGAAAATATTCAAAAAATTTATCCCCGATATATTTATCGATTCAATATACGATATCGACCTAAAAAAGCTCGGTAATTTGGGCGTTAAGGGGTTTATTTTTGATATAGACAACACTCTTGTCACATACGACGATCTCGTCGCGCCAAAGCATACATCGGACTGGTTTAAGACGCTCAAGGCGCGCGGATTTAAGTTTTGTCTCGTCTCCAACAACAATGAAAAAAGGGTGAGCGAGTTCGCCGCGTCCCTCGGCTCGCCGTATTATTACAAAGCGCTCAAGCCGAGAAAAAAATATCTCCTCGCGGCATGTAAAAAGATGGGCGTCGAGTCTGAGCGAACGGCCATGGTTGGAGATCAGCTTATAACCGATATCTACGGCGGCAACCGCATGGGAATGCTCACGGTTTTCGTTAAGGCGATCTCGGACAGGGAGCATTGGTTTGTTTCATTTAAGCGCAATATTGAGAAGATGATATTAAAAGACGTCGATATCGATAACGAGGCTTATTTGTCGGGCGATAAAAAAGATTGATCGTCTCGGCGTTCTCATGCAAAAATACGTCGCGTCGACGCTTAAATCAAATCTTTAGACAAAAGCTAAACATATAAACGGTTCGATCGATAACGCACGATCGGGATAAAATAGTAACATAAAACGAGGAGTAAGAAATATGGAAATAAAATTCGGACCCGCGGGAAATTCGGAAAGCTTTTACGAGGACGGGCTGCGCAGCGCGCTCGAGGCGCCTAAGTGGCTTAATCAAAAGGGGCTTACCGCTTACGAATATCAGTGCGGTCACGGCGTGAGGATATCTGACGACGCGGCCGGAGATCTGGGCGCCGAGGCGAAAAAATACGACGTAACTCTGTCCGTCCACGCTCCGTATTATATCAGCCTTTCCTCTGTGGAAGAAGAGAAACGCAGGCGGAGCGTCGATTATATATTACAGACCCTGCGCGCCGCCGATCGTATGGGAGCCGGACGCATCGTAGTCCACTCGGGCTCCTGCGGCAAGATAACGCGAAGAGAGGCGTTAGAACTCGCAAAAAATACTTTGAGCGAAGCGATAAAAGCCGCCGATGAGAACGGCTTCGGACATATACGTATCTGTCCGGAGACTATGGGCAAGGTCAATCAGCTTGGAAACATTGAAGAAGTTATGGAGCTTTGCTCGATAGACGAACGGCTTATCCCCACTCTCGACTTCGGGCATATAAACGCGCAGTCGCTCGGCAAATTTAGAACCAAGGAACAGCTTGAATATATTTTCGATCTGATGGAGAATAAGCTCGGGATCGAGCGGGCGTCTATGTTCCACTCGCATTATTCAAGGATAGAATATACCAACAGCGGCGAAAAGAAGCATCATACGATGGCCGAGACCGAATATGAACCCGATTTTGAGCCGATAGCCGAGATAATAGCCGAGCGCGGATTTCATCCGATAATGATATGCGAGTCCGCCGGGACGCAGGCCGAGGACGCGATAAAAATGCGGGATATATATCGCTCATATCTCGGATAGAACCGGTATAGAACTCGGCGCGTATCGATCGAATAATATACACTTAAGAAGCAGGTGAGAATATGTATAAGAAACTAGCCCAAACATTAGACAAATACGGCGCGTGTCTTTTGACCTCTCCGCACGGAATGAGATACTTCAGCGGCTTCACAGGCGGCGAAGGCGCGGTCCTTATCACCCAAAACGGACGGTATGTGATAGTAGATTCCCGCTACACCGGAATAGCTCTCGGCGAGTGCGCGGAATTTGAGGTGATAGAGTTCGGCAAGGTCGGACTTTTGGACGTTATCAAGGAAAAACTCTCCGGATTCGACACGCTTGCGTTCGAGGACGAATATATGAGCTTCAGCGCCTATAAAAGGTACAGCTCTTATCTAAAGGGCGTTGAGTTTATCCCTTATTCGAGGGAATTTGAAAAACTCAGAATGATAAAGACTCCGGACGAGCTGGAAAGGATCGCCAAGGCCGAACAGATAGGCGTAGAAGCGTTCGAGCATATACTTGGCTTTATAAGACCAGGCGTAAGCGAAAACGCCGTTGCGGCGGAGCTTGAATATTTTATGAAAAAGAATGGCGCTGAAAAAACGTCGTTTGATACGATAGTCGTATCCGGCGAAAAGTCCGCGCTGCCTCACGGAACGCCGTCGGATAAGCCGATCGAAACCGGGGATTTTGTGACCATGGACTTCGGCTGCGTATATAAAGGGTACTGCTCGGATATGACGCGTACCATCGTAGTAGGGAAGGCGAGCGAACGCCAGAAGGAGATATATAATATAGTAAAAACCGCTCAACAGACCGGTCTCGACGCTATAAAAGCCGGGATATCCGGGAGCGAAGCGGACGCGAAGGCGAGAGCCGTGATAGACGACGCCGGATACGGCGAGTATTTCGGTCATTCACTCGGACACGGCGTTGGACTTTTGATACACGAACTTCCGAATCTGTCGCCGAGGTCGGATATTACCCTTCGGGAAAACATGGTCGTATCCTGCGAGCCGGGAATATATATTTTAGGTTTCGGCGGCGTTAGGATAGAGGACTTGGTTTGCGTCAAGGAAAACGGTATCCAAAACTTTACTAAGCTCGGCAAAGAACTGATAGAACTATAACGCGCGGCCCATTTATCATGAATTTAAAACGTCGTCTTGCGATCCGCGCGGCGGCTTCGGCTCATATAATAAACCGGATCGTTCACGATGCGAGAGAAAACCTATTACAAATTTAAACATTTTTGAGACGCGCCCGCAACCGCGTCTCTTTCTTTGTCGTCTCCTCTTCCTACCGCGCCGCCTTGATCTATATTTTTACGCAAAACTAATTGCCGCAATATTAAAAATTTTTATATTTTTTTTATAAAACCCCTTGACAAAGGCTTTAGGTTGAGTTATTATAAAACAGTAATGATTATTAATTTTTCTTTTATTAATATCGTTAGTATTAAAACATATAATGGTGGTAAAGATGAATAGGAGCAAGCAAAAAGAAGCTATATTAGACGTATTGAGAAATACAAAAAGTCACCCTACCGCTGAATGGATTTATACAAAGGCAAGAGAGGACATACCTAATTTAAGTCTTGGAACTGTTTATAGGAATTTGTCCCTGTTTGTAAATGAAGGAATGGTAAACAAGATCAGCGTCGGCGACGGAAACGACCATTTTGACTTTAATACGAAGCCGCACTCGCATTTCGTATGCGATAATTGCGGAAGTATAATCGATATCGACCTTGCGTTTGACGAAAACAAAATCAAGGAATATATAACCTCCGATTTTAACGGAGTAATACGCGGTCAGAGGATAATTTTCTACGGACTCTGCGATGATTGTAAGGACTGTGAATCAAACGAGTAAAAACGATTAATAATTATTATATGAAAACAAAAGAAAAAATAGTCATTGTTTCATACTTCATATGAAACGGTGAATATTAAATATTTAAATTTTTGGAGGTAATTATTATGAAAAAATGGGTATGCGGCGTATGCGGTTATGTATTTGAAGGCGAGAATCCGCCTGAGAAATGTCCTCAGTGTAAAGCTCCGGCGTCCGCTTTTTCTGAGAAGAAAGAAGGCATGGGCTGGGCTTGCGAGCACGTTATTGGCGTAGCTAAAGACGTTGACGAAAGAGTTTTAGAGGGTCTCAGAGCTAACTTCATAGGCGAATGCACAGAGGTAGGTATGTATCTCGCTATGTCAAGACAGGCTATCCGCGAGGGTTATCCCGAGATCGGCGCTTTCTATCAGCAGGCTGCGTACGAGGAAGCCGAGCACGCCGCTAAATTTGCGGAGCTTTTGGGCGAGGTTGTTTATCCCGATACGAAGAAAAATCTTCAGCTCAGAATGGAAGCTGAAGCCGGCGCTACCGAAGGTAAGCTCGAGATAGCTAAGCTTGCTAAGGAGCTGGGCTACGACGCGATCCACGACACCGTTCACGAGATGGCTAAGGACGAAGCAAGACACGGCTGCGGTTTCGAAGGCCTCTTAAAGAGATATTTCGGTTAATTTTTACAGAAATATTATATAAAAAATCTAATTTAAAAAGGAGTACAGCGTTATGAAAAAATATGTTTGCCCGTGCGGATACGTTTACGATCCCGAAATAGGCGATCCTGATAACGGCGTCGCTCCGGGAACTCCCTGGGAAGACGTGCCCGAGGATTGGGTATGCCCGACCTGCGGTCTCGGCAAAGACGCTTTCGAGGAAGAATAAGTTTTATCCGGAATTTAATATTCAATCTAAACTATTCTTTTGAATCGTTAGATGTTTATAACGAAAAACGCCTCCCGCGGAAACCCGCCGCGGGAGGCGTTTTAATATGCGCGAAACGCAGCGGCGTTTTTTGAGGCCTTTAGCCCGTATGACAAAAGCGGCCAAGTTTTTCTCAGCCGCTTTTGATAAACTTTATTTAAATGTTCGTAAGCCTTTTAGTCAATTTATTTCTTTTTCCGCTCGCCGTTCTGCTTATTATTAAAGCGCTTTGAATTTTTATATACGATCATGTTATATAAAGGCGCGAGCGCTCTAAAGCTTTTCGTTCCCGCGAAATAACCCAGTATCGTAAAGATTGCGGTCGGGAAAATACATAACAAATACAAGAATAAATTACCGGCGCCCATAAACATCTCGAACGGGAAATAATAGATCTTATATATAAGATCCATAAGCGAAGACACGACGTTTCCGTTATATATGAAGATCTCGAGCCTTACTTCTACCGGGCTGAAATCGATCGCCCTGAGCGCGTACAGCAGACACGGCAGGATAGCCGAAATAACCGACGCTTTTACAGGCTTCATGTAATCCACTTCGTATCCCGGCAGGTTTCTGGCATCCTTTTCGCCTATGCTCCAGGCGACCGAATATATCACGTACGCATAAATTATCGAAGTTATAGTCGTCGTGATATACGGATTCGACGACGACAATCTCCACAGCGGCAACGTAATCGCGAACGCCGCGATCACGCATATAAAATGATACAAATATATCCTAAGCCCAAATTTCTTATAGTTCATATTAACCTCCAAATAACCCCGCTCCGCCGTCCGTCTTGCCCGCCGGTTCGGATCAGGGATGAGAAGCGCGGTCGTTTATCGAGTTATATCTCCCGATTTCCAGTATAATAAATTTCTATTATAATTATAGAGAGACTTTTTTCACATCAAAGACGGCTGTCCGCCTTAAAAACTAATTTACGCAATAAATAAAAATAAAGGATACAACCCTTTAATGTCGTATCCTTTAATATGGAGCGGAAGACGAGATTCGAACTCGCGACGTTCACCTTGGCAAGGTGACGCTCTACCACTGAGCCACTCCCGCATAAATTTTAGCGTAGGTTTATAATACCACAAACATTTGTAAATGTCAATAGAAAATTTAAATTTTATTAAAATTTATCAAAATAAATATTTTACAAGGCGAAGCATTCGGCAAAGAAAGCAAATCAAACCTCCTCCGCTGTCGCAGAGGAGGCGGTTTTAGCCGCATTTACAACACTGCCGGTCGTTCGGCGCGTCTGAAAACGGCTATTTAACGAATTGTTTATCAACCTCAATCACAGCGAAATGGTTGGGGTTCTCGCTTTGGATACGTTCGCTCAGCGTCTTTACTACCTGATCGTCCGGGACCGGAAAATCATAGGGAACGACGATATCAAATATCACGTTCGTGTGAGTCGGCCCCTTTACTATCCTAAAATCGTGCATAGTGATAGAAGCGTCGATATCCTTAAGATACCCGGCTACCTTTTTCCTTAGCTGCGCGGTCTCCTCATCGTCTAAGCATATAGGATCCATGTGGATAACGGCGCTGCAGTGCAGATCGTCGCGGAGCCTGTGTTCGATCGTATCTATCATGTCGTGTATCTCAAGGATATCCCCGTCCGCGGGCACCTCGGCGTGAAGAGATATGAGGATCCTCCCCGGTCCGTAATTATGGACTATCATATCGTGAATCCCAATAACGCCGTCGTAGGACAGAACAATATCGCTCACCTGTTTAACAAATTCGGGGTCGGGCGCCTGACCGAGCAACGGACTTATCGTATCCCTCGCCGCGCCT